>NZ_PAQR01000027.1 GCF_002709775.1 Thalassospira sp. | reverse complement strand
GGGTATTTCTTGAAAAATACCAACCGGTATGTATATCTGGCTTATACAAAAAGGACAGGTCAAGGTTATGAGGAACGCAGAAGAAACCCGGATCAAGCTGCTTGAAACTGCCATGGAGCTGCTGTCAACGCGCAGCTACCATGACGTTGGTGTCAGTGACGTGTGCAAGCATGCCGGGGTGACAAAGGGCGCGTTCTATCATCACTTTGACAGCAAGGCAGAGCTGTTTGCCGCCGCTGCCCGCCATCACTGGGAAAAGGGCAAGGGCGAGCTCCGCGCGATCTTTTCACCCGAAGTCCCTCCGCTTGAACAGTTGAACGGCTATATCGAACTGCTGAGCAGTAAGCAGGAACGTCGTGCCGCGCCGGGCGAAAACGAAGCCTGCGTGTGTCCGATCTTCACTGCCGGTGGTCAGGTCGGGCCGGAAGACGCCGCCATCCAGAACTGCTCGCGTGAATTGGCCGAAGAACACATCAAATACCTTGCCTCCATGGTGCGCGGTCTGAAAGGCGAAGGCATGCTCGCCGAGGATGGTGATGTGACGACTCTGGCGCGCCTGATTTTCCAATATGTGCATGGTCTGCTGACCTATGGCCAGGTTTTCAACGATATCGATACCGTTCGGTCTGACATCCGGCTCGGCATCTGTCGCATCCTCAATTTACAGTGCAAATACAGGGATGTAGAGGGGGAAACGGCCGCTTGAATTTCCCCTGAAATTCCGAATTTAGAGAACGTAAAGCAATTTTTTCTCTAAATTTCCTTGCAAACATACCGATCGGTATCCATCTTTGTTCCAAACGGGCCGCGAGTGCGCGGCGTAACCTATTTGGAAGATGGTACGATGCAGTCTCAATCAAAACGCAAAATTCTGCTGCCAGTCGCCGCCCTGGCGCTGGTCGCAGCCGCCGGTGGATATGGTCTGCATATCACCGGTTCCGCTGCGGATGAGGTCGCGGTTCAAACCGAACAAGCGGCCCCTCCGGCAACCCCGGTCACCGTATCGGGGATCAAAAGTCAGTCCGTCCGCCTTTGGAGCAACTTTTCCGGCCGCCTGAGTGCAGTCGAAGAAGTCCAACTGCGTCCGCAGGTCAGCGGTGCGATTGTCGAAATCCGCTTTGAAGATGGTCAGTTGGTCAATCAGGGTGATGTTCTTGCCGTGATTGATCCGCGCAGTTATCAGGCCGCAGTTGACGAAGCACGTGCTGAACTGGCCGCCGCACAGCAAAGCCTGTCGCTGGCCAAAAAGGAAAAGGAACGGGCCGAGAAACTCGTTTCCAACGGCACGGTTTCCAAACGCGTTTATGACGAACGCCTAAGCACCCATCAGGTCGCGCAAAGTGACGTCAGCCGGGCGCGCGCTAAACTGCAACAGGCCGAGATCGAGCTTGATCACGCCTATGTCAAAGCACCGATCAATGGCCGGGTCAGCCGGGTTGAACTGACGGTTGGCAATCAGGTCAATGCCGGTGCCAGTGCGCCGGTTCTGACCACGATCGTCTCGACCGGGAAAATCTATGCCGATTTCGACCTCGATGAGCAGACCTTCTTTGCCAGCCTCGGTGAGAACGGCAAGATCGATGACGCGGCACAGACCATTCCGGTCAATATGACGCTTTCAAACGGGCGCCAGATTTCTGGCCACGTGCACAGCTTCGATAACCGGATTGATGCCCGCACCGGCACCATCCGCACCCGTGCGCTGTTTGACAACGTTGGTGGCAATCTTCTGCCCGGCACATTTGCCAGCCTTCAGGTTGGTACGCTGGCCAAAAGCAACGTCATCATGGTCTCGCCCGAAGCCGTCAGCACCGATCAGGACCGCAAATTCGTCTATGTCGTCGAACCCGACAACACGGTTGCCTATCGTCAGGTGACTTTGGGCTCGGAAATCAATGGCATGCGCATTGTGACCTCGGGCTTGAACGAAGGCGATCTGGTGATTGTCAACGGCATCATGAAGGTCCGGCCGGGCATGCCCGTCGCACCTGAAATTCTGCAGGCCGCCGCATCGTAATTGATGCGTGACTGCGCTTTAACGCAAGGCTGAAAATCATGCAGAACCTGTCCCGATTTTTCGTGGATCGCCCGATCTTTGCCGGCGTCCTGTCCGTCCTGATGTTGCTGGCGGGCCTGATAGCCATGTGGCGCTTGCCGATTTCCGAATATCCGGAAGTCGTCCCGCCCTCGATCGTGGTCGAAGCCAAGTTTCCCGGCGCCAACCCCGCCGAGATTTCCGAAACCGTCGCATCCCCGCTTGAAGAACAGATCAACGGGGTCGAAGGGATGCTTTACATCAACTCGCTGGCCACCACCGATGGCAACCTGTCACTGACCGTGACCTTTGAAATCGGCACCGACCCTGATCTGGCCCAGCAAAAAGTCCAGAACCGCGTATCACAGGCCGAACCGCGTCTGCCCGATATCGTGCGCCAGCTTGGCGTGACGGTGGCAAAGCGGTCCCCGGACCTGACCATGGTCGTCCATTTGCGTTCGCCCAATGAACGCTATGACATGCTTTACCTGCGCAACTACGCGACGCTGAATGTCCGTGACCGTCTGGCACGTATCAACGGTGTCGGGCAGGTGGGGCTGTTTGGCTCGGGCGATTATGCCATGCGCGTCTGGTTGAACCCGGACAAGGTTGCCGAACGCAACCTGACAGCGGGCGAGGTGGTCTCGGCCATCCAAAGCCAGAACGTTCAGGTCGCAGCCGGCATCATCGGCGGTGCGCCCTATGACAGCGGTGTGCAGTTCCAGTTGCCGATCAATATCAGCGGTCGTCTGGAAAGCCCCGAGGAATTCCAGAACATCATCATCAAGCGCGAAACCGATGGCACGATCACGCGTCTGGGCGATGTCGCCCGGGTCGAGATGGAAGCACAGCAATATGCCCTGCGCTCCCTGCTCGATAACAAACCGGCTGTCGCCATTCCGATCTTTGCTTCACCGGGCTCAAACGCGCTTGATATCTCAAGCAACGTCCGTGCGACCATGGAAGAGCTCAAACAAAGCTTCCCGGACGATCTCGATTACTCGATTGTCTATGACCCGACCGTTTTTGTCCGTGGTTCGATCAAATCGGTGATCAAGACGTTGTTGGAGGCCATCGCCCTTGTGGTGATTGTCGTGACGGTGTTCCTGCAAACTTGGCGGGCCTCGATCATTCCGTTGCTTGCCGTGCCGGTATCGATCATCGGGACGTTCGCGCTCATGTTGTTGATGGGCTTTTCGATCAACGTGCTGTCGCTGTTTGGCTTGATCCTGGCGATTGGTATCGTGGTCGATGATGCGATTGTTGTGGTCGAAAACGTTGAACGAAACATCGAACGGGGTCTGTCACCGCGCGATGCCACCGTGGCCGCCATGCGCGAAGTGACCGGACCGATCATCGCAACCTCGCTTGTGATCACCGGTGTGTTTGTGCCGATTGCCTTTATTTCCGGCCTGACCGGTCAGTTTTATCAGCAATTTGCCCTGACCATCGCGATTGCAACGATCATTTCGACGATCAACTCACTGACCCTGAGCCCGGCCTTGTCAGCGGTCCTTTTGCGCGGTCACGATGCACCAAAAGACTGGCTGACGCGCGGGATGGACTTTGTCTTTGGCTGGTTCTTCCGCGGCTTCAACCGCTTCTTTAACCGCAGTACCGATCTTTATGCCGGTGGTGTGAAGCGCTTGCTTGGCGTGAAGGCGATCATGATGGCGCTTTATGTCGGCCTTCTGGCCCTGACCTATCAGGGGTTCCAGATCCTGCCGACAGGGTTCGTACCGCTTCAGGACAAGCAATATCTTGTCAGCTTTGCGCAATTGCCGCAGGGCGCGACACTCGATCGTACCGAAGACGTCATTCGCGAAATGTCTGACATTGCGCTCAATGAACCCGGTGTTGAAAGTGCTGTTGCCTTCCCGGGGCTCTCGATCAACGGGTTCGTCAACAGCTCAAGTGCCGGCATCGTCTTTGTCACGCTGACCGACTTTGCTGAGCGTACCAGTGACGATCTGTCGGGGCTGGCGATTGCCGGCAAACTTCAGCAGAAGTTTGGCGCCATTGACGAGGCCTTTGTTGCCATCTTCCCGGCACCACCGGTGCAGGGGCTTGGCACGGTCGGCGGGTTCAAGCTACAGGTGCAGGATCGCTCCGATCAGGGCTATGGCGCGCTTGATGATGCAATGAAACAGGTCCTTGCCAAGGCATGGGCAGCCCCGGAACTGACCGGTGTGTTTTCAAGCTACAACATCAACGTGCCCCAGCTTCAGGCAACGCTTGACCGCACCAAGGTCCAGCAGCTTGGCATCCCGGTCGATGAAATCTTCCAGACCATGCAGGTCTATCTGGGCTCGATGTATGTCAATGACTTCAATGCCTTTGGCCGCACCTATCAGGTGATCGCACAGGCGGACAAGCCATACCGTTCAAGCCCGGAAGACATCCTGCGTCTGCAAACACGCAATGCAGATGGCGACATGGTGCCGCTTGGCTCTGTGCTGTCGGTTTCCGAAACGTTCGGGCCGGATACGGCGATGCGCTACAACGCGTTTCGTTCGGCTGATCTCAATGGCAATGCCGCACCGGGCTATTCCAGTGGCGAAGCACAGGCAGCGATTACCAAGATCCTGGAAGAAACATTGCCGCCGGGCATGTCCTATGAATGGACGGAGCTGACCTATCAGCAGATCCTTGCGGGCAATACAGCGATCTTTGTTTTCCCGATCTGTATCCTGCTCGTGTTCCTGGTGCTGGCGGCACAATATGAAAGCCTGACCATGCCATTGGCGGTCATTCTGATCGTCCCGATGAGCATCCTGTCAGCTGTCTTTGGTGTCTATCTGTTCGGGGGTGACAACAACATCTTCACCCAGATCAGCCTGTTTGTGCTGGCCGGACTGGCCTCAAAGAACGCCATCCTGATTGTCGAGTTTGCCCGCGAACTTGAACATCAGGGCCGCAGCACTCTGCAAGCCGCGATCGAGGCCAGCCGCCTGCGTCTGCGCCCGATCCTGATGACTTCCCTGGCCTTCATCATGGGTGTCGTCCCGCTGGTCCTGTCCAGTGGTGCCGGTGCCGAGATGCGCCACGCGATTGGTATTGCCGTCTTCTCGGGCATGCTGGGCGTGACGGTATTTGGCCTGATCCTGACCCCGGTCTTTTATGTCCTTGTACGCATGATTGGCCGGCGCAACGATGTTCGTGAACTCGACGGGGCTGGCGTTGACCAGCCTGCGGAGTAAGCGACCTCGTTGCACAAAACAGCCGGACCGTCTTTTTCCCCCGACCCCGCCGGTCCGGCTGTTTTTTTCATCTCCCTCGACGGGGCTGGCGCATGCCAGCCCCGTTTTCCTTTTTGCCCGTTTTCCTTTTTGGATGTGAGCCATATCTCAGTCTGGTCTGATGGCCCTTGCCATGGCGCGACATCGCCTTATCTTTCGGTCGGAATGTTTGTCGATAAGGGTTTTCGACCATGAACTATGTGCGTACAGGTTTGCTGCTTGCCGGGTTGACCGCGCTGTTTGGTGCGGTTGGCATGATGATTGGCGGGCAACAGGGCATGATCATTGCGCTGCTGTTTGCAGCCGCGATGAACGTGTTCGCCTATTGGAATTCCGATGCCATGTTGCTGCGCATGCGCAGTGCACGGCAGGTGGATGACAAAACAGCACCCGAACTTGTGTCGATGGTGCGCGATCTTGCGCGTAATGCCGATCTGCCGATGCCCAAGGTTTACGTGATCGAAAACCCGCAACCCAACGCCTTTGCCACCGGTCGCAACCCGGAAAATGCCGCCGTGGCAGCAACCACGGGGCTGCTCAAACTTCTTGATCGCAATGAAATCGCGGGTGTGATGGCCCATGAACTTGCGCACGTCAAAAACCGTGACACCCTGACCATGACCATCACCGCGACCATCGCCGGTGCCATCTCCGCCTTGGCCAACTTTGCGATGTTTGCCGGTATGTTTGGTGGCAACCGCGACAATAACAATCCGCTCGGCGGGATTGGCATGATCCTGATTGCCATTCTTGCCCCGATGGGGGCGATGATCGTTCAGATGGCTATTTCACGCACCCGCGAATACGAGGCCGACAAGATCGGCGCGGAAATCTGCGGCCATCCGATGTGGTTGGCCTCGGCCCTTCATAAGCTTGATAAGGGCGTGCACGCCGTGCCGAACATGGATGCCGAACGCAACCCGGCGATGGCGCATATGTATATTGCCAATCCGCTGTCGGGGAAGGGCGTTGATAACCTGTTTTCAACCCACCCCAATATGGCCAACCGCATCGCCCGCCTGCAGGCGATGGCGGGTGCTTCGCAAAGCCCTGCACAGGGCCGTCAGGCAGGCCCGGCTCCGCGTTCGTCCAAGCCCGCATCCGCACGCGGACCGTGGGGACGCAAAGCCACAAAACCGGCCTCCCCCGAACGTAGCAGCGCACGTCAGCGCAAACGGCCCTGGGAGCCGTAAACCAGCCAAAATCCTGTTTTGTCGGATGGTTATGACCCCCAACTAGGGGTCGTTTGTCCTATTCTTCGGTATGATGAAAATGGCAATGCACAGCATTGACCAACCCGAAATACAGGACGAAAATGTTCTGACAAAAGTCTTAAACCCCTGCGATCGAGGCTCCGATATGCAGGGGATGGATAAGGACAAGAATGGCTGGTTTCTGGTCAATGGTTGGCCTTGTGTTCAAATCCTTGATCACGGGTGCCGAAACTGTCGATGACATGGGGGATGGTGTCGGGCATGGCCTGACGGCCAGTGACGTGCTGTGCCAATATGGCGTTGCGCGTTTCAGCCCGGACAAGACCAACGCCCAGATCGGCGGCGAAACCAGCGACGAAATCACCGACATCGTGATGGCGGCCCTGTCATCTGTTCCCGAAAGTGCCGGGATCCGGGTTGACCAGTTCTTTTCACCCAACCCCGATGCCGCCGACCCGTTCCAGGCCATCCGCGAGGCACAATTGGGTGTGCTTAACCTTGCACACCGCAAGGATGCCGATACCGCCTTCTGGGGGCGTCAGGATACCCGCAATGGCCACCTTGACCTCTATATGGTCAGTGATGCGCTGACATCCTCGCTTTATGACCTGATGTTGCCACAGGTCTACAGCTTCCGGCAGCCAACCCATGCTGATGTATCCGAAGCCCTGCGCGTATTGCTGAATGCCCAGCTGGTGCTGAAATCGCGCGGCGGCGAACAGCGCGCGCTTCAGATCGCCCGGCTGTCCGCGATCATGGAAGATTTGCAGGATCGTGTGCTTGGCGGTGATGTCTTCTCGCAGGCTGGCTCTGGTGCGGCACTGGCCTATGGTTTCGGCGCGTTTGTGCTGTCTGAAACCGGGGATCGATCCTATTGCGGCAGCGCGCTTCGCGTCATGGAACCCTATATCCGCCAGATGATCAGCGAAATCGCTGACAAGCCAGTGGCGGCTGCGGGCAAAACTGAAGCACCCACCGGGCTTAAGGGCGAAACGCTTTCTGGCGCGACCGCGGATCAGACCAACCACGAAGCCCAAACCACCGAACTGCTTGATCGGGTCAGTGATTTCTCCAAGGTCAACCCGCGCACCACGGCCGCACTTGCGCTTTACGGCGCACTTGTGAACTGGTCGCTTGTCGCCAATCTCAAGGCGCGCTCTGGTGAACTCTCGATTGCGATCTGGCGGATGTTGGAGCGACGAATCGAACTTTCCATGGGATCCCCCGTGGATCGCGCCCTTTCGATCTGCAAACTGGCCGAGGCGATGGTTCTGACCGGCAAGGACAAGGAAAATTCCAAGCTGGTCGACAAGGGGGCCGGGCATTACCGCCGGGCGCTCGGCATGATCAATGCCCGTGTGCATGGCCCGCTTTATGCCACCGTTGCCTATGGGTTGGCGGAGGCGATTGTGTCTTCTGCGACCATCCGCGATGTCACCATTCCCGATACACAGGTTGTCCCGGTCTTTCAGGCGGCACTCAAGGTCTGCGCTAGGCGCGATCAGCCCTATATCTGGGGCCGGATCATGTTTGCGCTCGCGACCGTCTATCTGACCAATGGCAACCTGCATAAGGATATCGAAATGCTCACCCACGCACGGATGAGCTATTCACAAGCCTACGAGGCCTTTAACGAAGCCGGCGCCAAGGGTGCTGCACGCGCCGCATCAGGCGGCTATACCCGTTCGGAAAACTTCCTGTCCCAGCTTGGTCATCGCAAGGCGGTCATGGATGCCACCGGCGGAACGGGCGGGGGCGAAGCGGCAAAGGATGCGGCGGGCGCTTCCTGATCCCACTGATCCCAGACACAGTTACCCATCAGGAATTCAGACAAAAAGAAACCCCCGCAGCGGCTGCTGCGGGGGTTTTGACTGCGTATGCCGGCTTACTTCTATTCGCGGTTACCGAAGAAGTGCAGCAGCATGATGAACAGGTTCACGAAGTCGAGATACAGACGCAGCGCACCAAACAGGGCTTTTTTGCCTGCGGTCGTTGCATCGTCGTGCTCGTGATACTCTTCCTTGATTTTCTGGGTGTCATAGGCGGTAAGGCCCGTGAAGATCAGAACACCAGCCGCCGAAATGACGAACTGCAGCATGGTGCTGGCAAGGAAGATGTTCACCACCATCGCGATGATGATACCGATCAGGCCCATGAACAGGAAGCTGCCCCAGCCCGACAGGTCTTTCTTGGTGGTGTAGCCAAACAGGCTCATCGCACCAAAGGTACCCGCGGTGATGAAGAACGTACGAGCGATCGACTCACCGGTATAAACCAGGAAGATCGACGCCAGGGACAGACCCATCAGACCTGCATAGACCCAGAATGTCGCCTGTGCGGCACCAAAGCTCATCTTGTGGATGCGTGCGCTCAGGAAGAAGACAAGCCCGATCGGGGCCAGCATGACAATCCAGTGCAGTCCGGTGCCGAAAATAGCCTGCATTAGGGTCGGGCTGGTCGACACAGCCATCGCCACGATACCGGTCAAGGCAAGTGCAGATGCCATGTAGTTATAGACACGCAGCATATAGGCGCGGAGACCTTCATCGATCTCGGCCGCCGACCGGCCAACCGAGACGTCATAGCCGCGTTGACGCGTTTCAAAAGCCATTGAAATCCCTCTTTGATCCAATAATGAGCAGAAGGCACTGATATACCTCTGCGATGATCAAAATATGGCAGGATTTCTGTGAAAAGCAACGTTTTGCCAGATTGGGCACGCTTGCGCTGTCCTCAGATGTGAACTTGTTCACCCCGGATATGACGCTATCGTGAAATCAGCCAGTTAGGACAGGTTTTGTAAACCGGTCTATAATGACGGTCTTAGGGACTCGCAAAGCATTCCATCAACGCATATAGGCCCCACACTATGTCACGGCCCATGTCACGCCCCTTCACAAGCCATATGTCGCTGCCAAATCCGGCCTGGGGTTTTGCGCGCGTAGTGGTCAGGGGCGCGCTGATTGCGGGGTTTGTCTGTGCAATCGCCCCGGCTTTGCTGGCGCAAAACGCCGACCTTAAACGCGCGCCCGGTGATGGCGACATTCCGGTCTTTACCGATACTTATGCCGGATCGGAGTTCTGTGCCGATGGCAGCGGGGATGCCCCATGCGCTGTTGCTCCGGTCGATGTGCCGGAATTTGATGCCAGCTTCGTTTATCGTTTCCTCGCCTATCATGCGCAGCGCCCGTTTGACCGCTTTTCATGGCAGGCCTTCACGTCACTGATGGTCCCGCTCGATCAACCTGATCAGAAAGCCCATTGGGAAACCTTTCCGACACGGCGCGATCTGTTTGACGAGGTCACCTATCCCAACCCGGCTTGCAAAGATGATCTGCCCGATGGGACTTTGCTGTTGGCAAGCTATCTGCAATCGACGGGCGATGTCCTGATTGATCAGGCGGGCAATTTCGTTTTGTTTGAAACCCGTATCAATCCGGTGGCCGCCAACTATATTACCGCCAACACCCTGCAAACCGGACCCGGTCGGGCGGCATTTGCCAAATCCGGGCAGGCGATCGACTTCCCGACCGGCCATCTGGACCCCGAAATGGCCGATGCGGTGAAGCTGGCCTCAGCCAACGCTGCCCCCAACGCTGATCTGGTCATTCCGGCCGCCGCGCCCGGTGAGATGGGCGCGCAACTGCTGAAATTCGCATGGCGCATTTTGCCCAACGATGTAGCAACACAGAATGACCGCTATGTCACCCGTCCGGCGTGGATCTCGCTTGGTGGGGATCAGACGCTTGATGGGCAGGCCAAGTGCCTTGATGTCACCGTCGGGCTGGTCGGCATGCATCTGGTTCAACGGGTGGCCAGTGGCAATGGCGATCGTTGGATCTGGGCGAGTTTCGAGCATGTCGACAATGTCCCCCTGGCCGCCAATGCAAGGCGCCCGAACAGCATCATCACCAAGGAGCCATTTGAAAATGGCTGCCTTGCCCCCGGTGCCGTTGATCAGGCCTACGCTTTCTATGGCGGAAAGACCGCCAGTGGCAGCCCGGCCAATCAGCCGATATCAGATGCATTGAAATGGGCGGATGACGCGCCCTATGCCCGCCTGTCCTCGGGCGAGATACCAACATCACCCGATATCGTGCGCTGCTGGCGGCTGTTTTCCGGTACAGCCGAAAGCAACTTTGTCTGGCAGAGCAAACTGTCTGGCAGTGTCTTGGCAAACTACATGCTGCTTGGCACGCAATGGATCGGCAATCCGGGCGGTGCACCATTTGGCGTTGGAGAAGTGCCGCGCTTTTTGACCAACAGCACGCTTGAAAGCTTCATGCAGGATCAGGATGATGCCACCTGCCTTGGTTGTCACGCACGTGCCACCAGCGATGCCGGGCAGATATCGAACTTCACCTTCCTGCTTGATCCGGGCAGCTAACGGACCGCAAGTAGTGGTCCCCTGAACAGAGACCTTCCAATTTCTCCCGATTGCCACTAGCATGCATCGCAACATTTGCCGCAGCCAAAAACAAATAACAGCGGCGAATTCAGGGAGGAAATATGCTGGGCAGTCGTTCTGACTATGCTTCGGTGCGTTCGCAATTCTCATGGAACGTGCCAACCCACTTTAATATCGGCGTCGATGTTTGCGACAAATGGGCGGACGATCCCGATCGTCTGGCACTGATGCATCGCAGGCGCGATGGTACGCGCCGCGACTACACCTTTTCACAGATCAAACGCCTGTCGAACCGCTTTGCCAATGTCATGCGCCGTCATGGTATCCGGCGCGGTGACCGGGTCGGCATTCTGTTGCCGCAAAGCCCGGAAACGGCGATTGCGCATGTCGCGACCTACAAGATGGGTGGCATTGCCGTGCCACTCTTTACGCTGTTTGGCGTCGATGCGCTGGAATACCGGCTGGGCAACTGTGCGGCCAAGGCATTGGTGACCGACAAGGAGGGCGCTGCCAAAATCGCTGAAATCCGCGATCTTTTGCCGGCCCTTGAATATGTCTATGTGATTGATGGCGCGCCCGATAACTGCTTTGACTTCAAGGCCCTGTCATCAGAGGCCAGTGATGAGTTCGAACCGGTCAACACCCGTGCCGATGAACCGGCGCTCATCATCTACACATCGGGCACCACCGGGCAGCCAAAGGGTGCCTTGCATGCCCATCGGGTGTTGCTGGGCCATTTGCCCGGTGTCGAAATGTCGCATGACTTCTTCCCCGAAGACGGCGATGTCATGTGGACCCCGGCCGACTGGGCCTGGATCGGCGGGCTTCTGGATGTTCTGTTGCCCGCCTGGCATCACGGGGTGCCTGTGGTTGCCCACCGGTTTGAAAAATTCACGCCCGAAGATGCCTTTCGCCTGATGGCTGAATATGGCGTGCGCAATACCTTCCTGCCGCCAACGGCCCTTAAGATGATGCGCGCTGCCGGTGACGATATGACGCGAAAGTTCAATTTTAAACTTCGCTCTATTGCAAGTGGTGGTGAAACATTGGGTTCAGAACTCCTTGATTGGGGGCGCCGGGTCTTTGGCGTCACGATCAACGAGTTTTATGGTCAGACCGAATGCAACATGGTGGTCAGTTCCTGTCAGTCGATCATGGCCTCAAAGCCCGGTGTCATGGGCCGTCCGGTCCCCGGGCACGATGTCGCGGTGATTGATCTGGGCGGCAAGGTGCTGGAACCCGGTGAAATGGGCCGTATTGCCGTGCGTGCGCCCGATCCGGTGATGTTCCTTGAATACTGGCGCAATCCTGAAGCCACGCGTGACAAGTTTGTCGGTGAATGGCTGCTGACCGGCGATATGGGTTGTGTCGATGCTGATGGCTATATCCGCTTTGTCGGGCGCGATGATGATGTCATCAGCTCGGCCGGCTATCGCATCGGCCCGGGCGAGATCGAAGATTGCCTGATTGCTCATCCCGCCATCCGCATGGCCGGCGTGATTGGCAAACCCGATGATCAGCGCGGTCAGATCGTAAAGGCCTTTGTCGTGCTCGCCGACGGCTTTGCCCAAAGCCCGGAGCTTGAAAGCGAAATCAAGGATTTCGTCAAAACCCGGCTGGCGGCACACGAATATCCCCGCGAGATCGCCTTCCTCGATCAATTGCCGATGACAACGACTGGCAAGGTCGTTCGCCGTGCCTTGCGCGATATCGCGTGATGATCGGTTCCTGATTTTAAATCGTTTACGAAACGGTTTTTGCAAAAAACAAGGCCGGGTCCATCGGGATCCGGCCTTGCCTGTTTATTAAGGTCGTTTGTGACCGTTGGTTTATTCGTTGCGCAACAACGGGGCGGCCGGGCTGCGCAGCGCTTGCCAGGTACCGACGAAGCCGGCTGCCAACGTGGCAAACAGGCCAATTGCAATCGGTCCGATGATGGTCATCGGCAGAAGCACCCAGTTGGCTTCCATGATCAGAACCAGCACCGACCAGGCTGCAACCGATCCGACCAAGGCCGCGATCACCCCGGTGGCAAGGCCAAGGATCCCGTATTCCAGTGCATAGGCATAAAGGATGTTGGCCCGTGTTGCCCCCAAAGTCTTGAGCACCACGGCATCATATATGCGTTTGCGTCGACCGGCGGCAACCGCCCCACCCAGCACCAGCACACCTGCCACAATCGCAATCATGCTGGTCGCATTAAGCGCCGTACCAATCCCCGCCAGAATGGCGTTGGCGGCTTCAAGTGCTTCACGCACGCGGATGGCCGAGACATTCGGGAAATCCAGGCCGATCATGCGATCAACCGGTTCTTCCATTTCGCGCGGCATATGGGCAGTGGCGATCAGGCTATAGGGTGCCTTGTCGATCAGGCCCGGTGAAAACACCATGGCGAAATTCATGCGAAGGCTTTGCCATTCGATCTCGCGCCAGTTGGCAATCTCGGCCGTGATATCGCGGCCCAGCACATTGACGGTCAATGTATCGCCCGGCTCAAGGTCAAAGGCATTGCCGATATCCGCACTGATCGAAACAAGCGGCCTGGAGGCGTCATTATAATCGGCTGGCCACCATTCACCGCGCACCAGCTTGGTTTCGGGTGGTGGGGTGGCCGCAAAGGTCAAACCACGATCACCGCGCAGGAACCAGCGATCATCGCCCGGCCCGACATCGTTGGAATTAACGCCGTCGACCGCCGTCACCCGACCACGCAGCATCGGTGTTTGTTCGATATCCGAAACATTATCCTGTGCCAGAAGCTGGCCGCGGAACTGATCAATCTGATCCGGGCGGATATCAAGGAAGAAGAAGGCCGGGGCAGAGTCCGGGAGGTTCTCGTTGATCTCGTTATCAAGGTTGCCCTCGATCCCCGAAATCGTCACCAGAAGTGTGAGCCCCAATCCAAGCGACAGCGCAACCGGCACGGTGCTGGCCCCCGGACGGTGCAGGTTGGCCAGCGCCAGTCTGGAAAAGGCACTGCGTCCCGTGATCAACCGTTTCGAAAGGGATACGATACTTTGCCCGGCATAGGTGAAAATCACCACAGCCGCTGTCGACCCGCCAATAAAGCCAAGGGCAATCGCCTTGTCGGTCGCGGTCAGGACAGTCAGGATCAGCAACAAAACCAACGGCACGCCGATATAGGGCAGGTCACGCTTGCGCACCGGACTGCCACTAAACAGACCCGCACTGGCCCGGAACAATCGTGCTGCCGGAATTTCACGCGCGCGCAAAAGCGATGGCAGGGCAAAGACCAAAGTGGTCAAAACCCCAAAGCTGGTCGCAATGACAAGCGACGGCAATGCCGGACCCAGTGTCACGTCAATCGGCAACCGCCCAGACAGAAGCGGCGCAATCAATGCCGGTGTCACCGCACCGATCAGAAGCCCGATGCCAATCCCGATCAGGGCCAGCACAAGGATCTGCAGGAAGTAAATCCGAAGCACCAGCGCATGCGAGGCCCCGATGGATTTAAGTGTCGCAATGACGGATGTTTTGCTTTCGATATGGCTACGCACCGCATTGGCCACCCCGATGCCGCCAACCAGAAGTGCCGACAAACCGACAAGGGTCAGGAACAGGGTAAGGCGTTCGATAAAGCGTTTCAGCCCCGGGTTGGCATTGGCCGTATCGCGAATGCGCCAGCCCGCATCCTCAAACCGCTCTTCAAGCCGTTCGCGAAAGGCGGTCGGGGTTTCATTGTAATTGATATCCAAAGCGTAATAATAGCGGATCAGGCTTCCGGGCTGCACCAGCCCGGTATCCATCAACCCGTCCATCGACACCATCAGGCGCGGGCCAAAGTTGAAAAAGCCAACAGCCTTGTCGGGCTCGGTCGCGATGACGCCGCGGATCTGAACATCAATATCGCCAAGCGCAACCGTATCACCGACATTGATCCGAAGCCGTTCAAGCAAGCCGGCCTCGGTCACGGCCCCCCAAACGCCATCCTTCTGATCAAGGATGCCATCAAAGGGCACGCCATCGGCAAGCTCCATCTCGCCAAACAGCGGATAGGCGTCATCAACCGCCTTAAGCTCCACCAAGCGGCGCTGGTCGGGGCCATAGGCCGTGGTGCGCATGGTGGCGAGTTCGGCCACTCGTTCCGTGTTGGCGGTCAGCCAGTCGATCTGATCGCCAGTGGCTTCTTGATGGGTCAGGCGCAGTTCAACATCGCCACCCAAAAGCTTCCGCCCGTCACGCTCAAGTGCCGATAGAACGGATTCCGAAACGTTTCCGACGGCCGCGATCGAGCCGACACCAAGCGCAAGGCAGGCCAGGAAAATACGAAAACCCGACAGCCCGCCGCGCAACTCGCGCCGGCAGACCCGCCAGGCAATGGACCAAAGGCGGTCCGCACCGTCTGTGGGGGAAGAAGCTGTGCTCATGACTGCGATTCCAGATGCGAAACGATTTCGCCGTCCCGCAGCATCACCGTGCGATCACACCGCTCGGCAAGCCCCGGATCATGGGTAATCAAAAGCAAAGTCGATCCGCGCCGTTTGGTCAGATCAAACAGCAATTCGATAATCGTTTCACCGGTCGTGCCATCAAGGTTGCCGGTCGGCTCATCGGCCAGCAAAAGCTCCGGATCGGTGGCGAGCGCACGCGCCAGCGCAACACGCTGCTGCTCCCCGCCTGATAGCTGCCCCGGATAGTGATCGGTACGATGACCCAGCCCGACATGTTCCAGTTCCTCGCGCGCCTTTTCAAAGGCATCCTTGCGTCCGGCGAATTCCATCGGAAGCGCAACGTTCTCCAATGCGCTCATGGTCGGGATCAGATGGAAGTCCTGAAACACGATGCCGACATGATGGCGGCGATAAAGTGCCAGCCCGTCTTCATCAAGGGCGCGCAAGTCGTTGCCGCAGACCTTCACCACACCTTCCTGGGCTTGTTCCAGTCCGGCAATAACCATCAAAAGGGATGTCTTGCCCGACCCGGACGGACCAACAAGGGACACGCGCTCGCCAGCGCCAATCGACAGATCGACCCCCTTAAGGATCTCGACAATCCCGGCCGGACCCTGCAGCCGCAGCTTCAGGTTTTGCACATCAATTGTCTGTTTTGGCACTTCACCAGATGCCGCGATATTTTGTTCCGGTATCGTGGTGGTTTCGGTCACACTCATTTCAGGTCCTATCGGGTTGTCCGTTGCAAGATCAACAAAGCAGGTTACATAAGCTTACGGATCAGGACGTTTCTGGTTCAGACTTCTTTTGATCTGAATGACTTCTGTCTGCGTTCTATAAGGGTAAACGGTTGCAAACCGTTCTCGCAAGATCGCAGCATATCAAGGTGAGATTTGTAATGAATTTGGCGTTTGGGCAAGGTCACACTGTAATCAAGTTCACGCACAAGCTGGCATCACGGGCACGCAAATCCGCGCGCTTGGCGCTTGCGACCCTTGCCGTTGCAACGCTTGGGGTGGGCGGTTTTGCCTATGAAACCCGTGCGCAGGATGCCGATCAAACGCCAAAAACCCTTGTTTTATTTGGCGATAGCCTGATGGCGGGCTATGGCCTGGCCCATGAAAACGGCTTCGCCCCCAAGCTTCAGGCAGCACTCAAGGAAGCCGGCCATGACGTGGAAGTCATCAACAGTTCGGTTTCGGGCGATACCACGGCAGCGGGCCTTGCCCGCCTTGACTGGGCATTGGTTGAAAAGCCTGATGCCGTCTTGCTTGAACTGGGCGCCAATGATGCCCTGCGCGGGATGGAGCCGTCTCAAACCCGCGAGAACCTTGCAGAAATCCTTGAAAAACTGCGCGGCATGGATGTCGATGTCCTGCTGGCCGGCATGATGGCCCCGCCCAATATGGGGGCTGCCTATGGTGATGAATTCAACAGCATCTATCCCGATCTCGCCAGCAGCTATCAGGTTGATCTTTATCCGTTTTTCCTTGAAGGCGTCGCCGCAGAACCCGGCCTTAATCAGGATGACGGCATGCACCCCAATGCCGAAGGCGTCGACGTCATCGTCAAGCGGATCCTACCCGATGTGATTGGCCTGCTGCAAACCACGGATGCCAGTTGAGCCCCGAAAGCCCTCTGTCTTCCGGGCAGGCGCCTGGCGCGAAATTCCCCGAAAGCCGCCAGTTTCAGCCATCGGGGTGAAATCGTCGCACCACAGCCTTAACCAAACCCCGCTTTTGTTAAGACACTCATGCTTCGCATCACCGCAGCTGCGAACAGGCGGGCGGGAAAAGGACGCGTGAACAATTCTTGCGCCCGGTTTTACGGCGATGCGGAAAATCAACCGCTTTCCAAGGGTTTATGCGGCTTTCAGCAGGTTATAAAATTTCACAAATTCCCAAATCAGCGCAATTATGCCGCATCAAAGTCCTAAAAAACTGCATATGTAGATAGAAAACATCAACAACCCGAAACGATTGTCCCGACAAACCCTCCAAAGGCGTGGGGATTCCGCCGGGAAGTTCAAGAACGGAATAATATCAATAAGTTAGATGGTGTAACCCGGTGGTGTTCGCCCCATGAATCTCGCCTGAAAATCCCCATTTGGGGACCAAAACAGGGTGTTTGGTGTGAAATTAACACCTCATTTACTTTCGGTTATGTTCCGAACTGTCTTTTGATTAACTGCATATGTTGTTTTTGAAAATCTTCCCCAACAGGAGGCCGACAGAAAATTCGGAATTTGAAGGTTTTGCCTTTACCGGGAGGTTGAGCGTATTTTGCGGTGAATTTAAGATAAATCTATATAATTCAATACTTTGAGGGACGTCGGCCCCTGTGCTCGCAATGTGCGTTCTGTGGATAACTTCCAACTGGCCGAAATAGGCGTAGCGGGTGTGGGAAATACACGTCAGATGCCAAATTATCAGCGATATCAATATGTTGATCGGCATAAGGGGACTCCTTTGATTCCCAACGAGTCGCCAATTGGCCTGTGAATGAATCGGAAGCGATTCAATTTTGACTGCAAATGCAGTTGCAGGGGCCGGAATCCGTCGATACACTTCGTAAATATCAAGCTGAACGGCAAGTGTGATCTGCGCATTCAACGCTTGGTGTTGTCTATTTAAGTCAAATGCTTCAATGCCTTAAAGGGATTGTTCTGTGTCGTCTTCTTCCACCGTCAAGCAGTCCTACACCATTCCCTGTTCCTCGATCTTTCGCGATGCGGTGCTGCAACTGGCAGAACGGCGCGGTGTTAATGCCGCCGATCTGGCGCGCTCGGTCATGCTGATCGTCCCGGAAAAGGCGATTGAGGAATATCAGGACCCCGGCGACCCGCCGAAAAGTGATCGCGAAACCATTGTGTTGAAGTCCGGACCGGCCGAAGGGCGCCCGTGGCGGCGTAAACCCCGCCTGCAATTGCGCCTGCCGCCGGGCTTTTCGGTGGTCACCGTGCGCAAGGCGCTGCAAATGGCGATCGACTTTGATGCCGGCGATGTAAATATGCGCGTTGAGAAATCCGATGTTCTCGCCGCCGAACGCGCAGCCCTTGAAGAAGCGCGCGCGCTCAAGAAACGTCAGGCGGAACCGCCTGTTGAACTTCTGCAGTCACGTGAAGAACTCGAACGGCTGCGCCAGATTGTTGATAATCTTGCCTTTGATCCGCTGGATCGCGGTGTGACGACCTTTAACGAGGCCCTTCATGTCATGGGCTTTCCGCCAAGTGCCCGTCCGGACCTCCGCGCAATCCGTGCCAAATACCGCGTTCTTGCCGCCATCCACCATCCCGACAGCAATTATGGCTCCCACCAGCGCATGACGCAGCTAAATGCCGCGATGGAGATTTTGCGCAAGCATGTCGCCTGACGGTTGGCTCGGTCTGGGTGACAAACCGCCGTGCTGGCCCTTGTCGAAGGGTTGGCGCAATGCTTAGATGTAGGAAAGTGGATTTCTGGTTCGCGACCGGGCACAAGACCCGGGCAGCCTGACCAGTCAGTAACGGGAGACAGCATGACGGCGGAATTTCGAGCGGCACATGCCAGCGGCGAAAACTGGGCCTCGGTCGCATCCGAGCTTGCAGAACTTCTCGAAAAGGAACCGCTGCCCAAACAGGCGCTGGCTTTTTTATATGTCTCCGAACCGCTTGCCGAAGATCTTGGCAGTATCCTGACCTTCCTGCGTTCCCGCCTGTCGATTGAACACTGGATCGGAACGTCCGGTGTTGGGGTCTGCGGATCGGGGCGGGCCTATTTCGGGGTTCCGGCGGCTTCTGTCATGGTGGCCCCCTTTGCCCGTGACGAATTCCATATCTTCCAACCGCTCAAATCCGATGCCGATCTGGATGCGCCTGATCTGCAAAGCGCGATTGATCGCCTGCAGCCGATCTTTGGTCTGGTGCATGGCGATCCCGGCGCACCCGACAGCCTTGGTCAATTGGCCGAACTGGCGCGATTGGGTTCGACCTATCTGGTGGGCGGCATTGCATCGGGCGAACGTGGCGCGCCACAGATTGCTGATCGTGTGGTTGATGGCGGTCTTTCGGGTGTTCTTTTTGATGGCAAGACCAGTGTCCAGGTCGGCATCAGTCAGGCCTGCACCCCGGTCGGCCCGGTCCATCGCGTGACCGAAGGCCGCGAAGGCATTGTTGCCACGCTTGATGATCGCCCCGCGCTTGAGGTGCTCAAGGAAGAGCTTGATTCTGATGGCGGTGAACAATCCATGGCATCGGGGCGCTATCACGCGGCTCTTATGGTGCCGGGGTCTGATACCGGTGATTTCGTTGTGCGCAATCTGATGGGGATTGATCCGCAAAACAACATGATCGCGATCAGCGGTGATGTGCAGGCGGGTGACGCCATCCGCTTTGTCCGCCGTGATGGGGCGGCCGCCGAGCAGGATTTGCGTCGTATGCTGGCTGATTTGCAAAAACGCCTGCCGGGAAAACCGCGCGGTGCGCTTTATTGCAGCTGTGTCGCTCGTGGCCCGCATCTGTTTGGCACCGAAAGCCGCGAAATGATGATCATTCGTGATGAATTGGGCGATTTGCCACTGACCGGTTTTTACGGCAATGGCGAAATTTGCAATGACCGTTTCTATGGCTATACCGGGGTTCTGACCCTGTTTATCTAGCGCATTGCCTCGCGCCCCTAACGCCCGATCACAAGAAATTTCCCCGTCAGCGGTTTCATCACGCGATCAAGCGGATATATTCATACCATTGCAAAATCATGTACCGCACCGATCCAGTGGGTCGCGCGGTGCAAAACAGGGGAATAATTTCATATGGAATATCGTCGACTGGGGCGGACTGACATTGATGTCAGCGTGATCTGCCTTGGCACCATGACCTGGGGCCAGCAGAACACACAGGAAGAAGCTTTCGAACAGCTTGATTACGCCACTGCCAACGAAGTCAATTTCATCGATACCGCCGAAATGTATCCGGTCCCGGCGATGGAAGAGACCTTTACCGCCACCGAAACCATCATCGGCAACTGGCTGGAAAAACGCGGTCGTCGTGATGACCTCGTAATTGCCACCAAGGTTGTCGGTCCGGCGGATCGCTTCCCCTATGTGCGTGGCGGGCCGCGTCTGACCCGCGGGCAGATTTTTGAGGCAATCGACGGATCGCTCGCCCGTCTTAAGACCGACTATGTCGATCTTTATCAGCTCCACTGGCCGGATCGGAATTCCAACTTCTTCTCCAAACTGGGCTACACCCACGACCCGGAAGAGGAATTCACCCCGATCGAGGAAACGCTGGAAACCCTTGATGAGCTGGTCAAGGCCGGCAAGATCCGCCATATCGGTCTGTCGAATGAAAGCCCGTGGGGCCTGATGAAGTTCCTGGCCCTGGCTGAAAAGAACGGCTGGCCGCGTGTGGCTTCGGTTCAGAATCCCTATAGCCTTCTGACCCGTCAGTATGAAGTCGGCCTGGCTGAATGTTCGATCCGCGAAGATGCCGGGCTTCTCGCCTATTCACCGCTCGGTGGCGGGGCGCTTTCGGGTAAATATCTGGGCGGTGCCCGTCCGGAAGGCGCGCGTGTTTCCAAATGGCCGGAATATTTCGGTCGTTACCTTAAGGAAAACGGCATCAAATCGACCGAGGCCTATGTGAAACTGGCCCGTGATAACGGTCTTGATCCGGCCCAGATGGCGCTGGCCTACGTTAATTCGCGCCCGTTCCTTACCTCGAACATCATTGGCGCGACCAGCATGGAACAGCTGAAATCCAATATCGGTTCGGCCAACATCACGCTTTCGGATCACGTTCTCGAAGAGATCGAGAAAATCCATCAAATCTACACCTATCCCTGCCCGTAAGGCCTTCGCCTTTCGGTCACAGGATCGTCAGATTTTGATCCCAGACTTCAGAGATACGGCGGGGAAACCTGCCGTATCCCTTTTTTCCAAGACGGAGGCGACCCATGGTGACCCGCATTACTGGCAAGGAAGCTGATCTTGGGGATATGACGGTTCGCCGCATCCTGCCCCATCGCGAAGCGCGCGCGGTCGGCCCGTTTGTCTTTTTTGATCACATGGGCCCGGTGAAATTCGAAACCGGCCATGGCGTTGATGTGCCCCCGCATCCGCATATCGGGTTGGCGACCGTCACTTATCTGTTTAATGGTGCGATCCTTCATCGCGACAGTCTCGGCAGCAATATTGAAATCACCCCGGGTGATCTCAACTGGATGCATGCGGGCCGGGGCATTACCCATTCCGAACGCGAAACCGAGATTGTCCGCAATTCCGTTCACGCCCTGCATGGTTTGCAGCTTTGGGTCGCCCTCCCCGAAGAAGACGAGGAATCCGATCCCGCCTTTTATCATGTGCCGAAGGATGACCTGCCCATCATCGAGGATGCCGGTCTTCACATGCGCCTGATCGCGGGCGAGGCCTTTGGCAAAACAGCCCCGGTGCCGGTCAAATCCAAGCTCTATTACCTTGATGTCGCCATGGACGAAGGCGCACAGTTGCTTCTGCCCGGCGAAAATCAGGAAGGCGCGGTTTATGTTGTTTCCGGCACGCTTCTGATTGATGGCAAAAGCTATGACAGCGAAACCCTTGCCTATGTCGCGCCTGAAGAAATCCCCGATATCGTTGCCAAAACCGATTGCCGGGTGATGTTGCTCGGCGGTTTGCCACTTGGCAAACGCCATATCTGGTGGAACTTTGTCTCGAGCAGCAAGGACCGGATCGAAGCCGCCAAGGCCGACTGGGCGGCGGGCAAGTTCCCGCAGATCGATGGCGAGGATGACGCCTTGCCATTGCCGGAACGCTCGACCGGATAAACGTCACGTTTTTGGCGTGACCCCGTTTACTTCCACCCCGAACCTGAATTGGACTTAAGGCATGCGTTTGTTTGTTGGTGTGGAAATTCCCCACGATATTGCGGTGGAGCTTTATCCGCTGGGGCGCGCGATCAAGGGGCTTGATGCCCAGACCCCTGAAAACATGCACATTACGCTCAAATTCATCGGCAATGTCGATCCCGGCCTTGCCGGTGAGATTGATCAGGCACTGTCGCAGGTCGCGTTTGAACCGTTTGATCTGCAGGTGTCCGGCCTTGATATGTTTGCATCCAGCCGCAAGGTCCGCATTTTCTGGGTCGGGGTAAAGGATCAACCGGCACTCCGCCAACTTGCCAACCGGGTGGAAAACGCGCTTGTGGCGCTCGATGAATGCCCGGATATGGATATGCGCAAATTCACCCCGCACATCACACTGGGGCGCAATCGGGATGCGGCGCGCGCATCCATCGAACAGGCGATTGTCGATCATGGTGATGTCAGTTCCCGGGTGTTCACCATTGATCGTTTCTGTTTGTATGAAAGCCACTCCACCGTCGATGGTCCGGAATTTCGCGTGATCGCTGCCTATGATGGCAAGGACGGCCCGATCCAGGAGCCGGACCTGACCGGCGCCTTTGTCACAGAGGATTTTCAATGAAACTTGGCTTTATCGGAACTGGCGCAATCAGCGATGCGGTCATTCGCGGTCTTTTGACCAGTGACTACCCGGCAAGTGAAATCATCGTTTCACGCCGAAGCGCACATATCTCGGAAAAGCTCGCCGCCGACTTTGACCAGGTGCGGGTCGAAGACGACAATCAGGCAATCATTGATCTGTCCGACATGATCTTTCTTGCGGTCCTGCCGCAAATTGCCGGAGATGTGCTTTCAACGCTTCGTGTACCGGACGACAAACAGATTGTCAGTCTGATCGCCACCATTCCGATTGCCGATCTCAAGTTCTGGCTTGGCACCAACGCGCAATGTGATCGCGCCATTCCCCTGCCGCCGGTCGAACATCATGCGTGTGTTACGGCGGTCTATCCGGGCTCGCCCGATGTCATGGCCCTTTTTGAAAAGCTCGGCGGGGCGGTGGCGGTCGAAACCATCGATGCCTTTGATGGCTATGCCACCGGCAGCGCTCTGATGGCGACCTATTTCACCGTGCTTGAAAGTGCCGCACAGTGGATGGTCAAACAGGGATCCGACTATGCCGACGCACGCCGTTACCTCGCAGCACTCTTCTCGGGCCTTGCGCAAAACACCGACAAATCCCCGGATCAAAGCTTCGCCGATCTCTATGAAGGCCACATCACTGCAGGCGGCCTGAATGAACAGGTCGCGCAAACCTTCATCCGCGAAAAGGGCACCGATGCCCTTCATATTGCCCTTGATGAAGTCTTTGCCCGCATCAAGGCCTCTTCCTAAACACTTCCAGACAACAAGAACGGGCGGCCATCAAAGCCGCCCGTTTTGCTGTTCTATATTATAGTGCAGGTAGGTCTTCAGGCAGCCGCCTTGTTCTGATAGCCCACCGTCAGGCGCTGCTGGCCGCCATTGCCGGCTTCGATCAGATCGACCATGGCATAGCCGAAGTCGGAAAAGCTGATCCGCGCCATCCCGTCATGATCAGGCACCAGCGTATCGGTGCCACGGACATATTGACCGGTCAGCGGACCCTGGAACAGCATCGCGGGCGGGCGCAGGCAGGTCCATTGCACATCGTCATACTGATCAAACAGTGCATCCTGCTTCGCACAGGCCTCGGCAATCGGGCGCACGGTATCGGGCAGGAAGTCCGGGGCGGTCAGAACCGTATGGCCGCTGTCATCGGCCAGTTTCAGGGTCGCGGCCCCGCCGGTGAGATAAATCGGGGTTTTGGTTTTGCGCGCGGCATCCAGCAGTATCTTGCTCAGATCGACCAGCAGGCTTTCCGATCCCGTGACCGGGCGGAGTGCGCTGATCGCGATGTCATGCTCTGCCATCAGTGCGGCCACCCGCGCCGGGTTGGTCAGCACATCAAGGCTCTCACGGGTAATATCACCGGGCAT
Source organism: Thalassospira sp. (assembly GCF_002709775.1). Classification (GTDB taxonomy): domain Bacteria; phylum Pseudomonadota; class Alphaproteobacteria; order Rhodospirillales; family Thalassospiraceae; genus Thalassospira. The sequence continues at coordinate 62,385 of NZ_PAQR01000027.1, read as the reverse complement.
ATCCGCCAATTTATCGATATTGCGAGCAATCGCAGTGACACTGTGGCCGCGCTTGATGGCTTCATGCAAGGTGGTGGTGCCAACATCGCCAGTGGCGCCAAACAGGATAATTTTCATCGGACGTTTCCTTATATATGTGGGGCGTAAATTTTCAGGTGGTTCGAGGGGCAGGGTCGTTTATCGCGGGCTGAATTGCGGCTGGTGACGCTTTGGGGCGGGCCGCGCGTTGGCCAAGCCAGATGCTTGCCAGCACGACAATCACACCGGCCATCTGAAGGGGGCTGAGCGCCTCGCCCAGAATGATCCAGCCGAGCAAAACCGCACTGGTCGGGCTTAAAAAGCCAAAGCTTGTCACGGTCGTCGGACCCAGTCGCGCAATACCCCGGAACCACAGGAAATAGGTCAGCGCCGCCCCGATCAGACCCAGCCACACCAGACCGGCAAGGTTGGTCAGGTTCGGGATCGGAAAACCGGGCTCAACCATCAGGGCGACCGGGATCAGAAGCAGCCCGCCTGCGGTCAACTGCCAGGCGGTAAAGGTCAGCGGTGAAACCGGCGGCTGCCATTTACGCGTCATCACGGTTCCAGCCGCCATCGATGCGGCCCCCAAAAGGGCAGCGGCAATGCCGATCGGATCAAGGCTGCTGGTCGGGCCAAGCACCAGCATCGCCACCCCGATCAATCCTGAAACCGCGGCAACAATCCCCAGCATCGTAATGCCCGATCCCAGCGCGACGCGGGCCAGAAACAGCACAAGCAACGGCTGGATCGCGCCAAGCGTTGCCGCCACCCCGCCCGGTAGGCGATAGGCCGCAACAAACAGCATCGACCAGAACACCGCAAAGTTCAGCGCGCCCAGAACAAATACCCGGGTCCGCCATCCCGCAGGCGGTAATTGCCGGACAACAAGCAACAGGATCAAACCGGCGGGCAACGCACGCAAAAGCGCGACGGTCAGCGGAAAGCCGTCGGGCAGCATTTCCGTGGTGACGATATAACTGCTCCCCCAGATGATCGGGGCAAGTGCAGTCAGGCATAAATCAGTCGTTCGGCTCATGGGGCATCTCCATTTATCTTGACGTCAAGATATATTCAGAAATCTTGACGTCAAGATAAATATTTGGGAGAACATCAAACCATGGATAAAGTTGATCGCATTCTCGCGCAGTGGCGCCGTGAAAGACCCGACCTCGATGTCACGCAAATGGGCGTGATTGGCCGGGTGGGGCGGCTGCGCAATCAGTTAAGCGCTGCCCACGAACGTGTTTTCAAAAAATACGATCTGTCACCGGCAAGCTTTGATGTTCTGGCAACCCTGCGCCGCTCCGGCCCGCCTTATGCCCTAAGCCCGTCGGAACTCATCGACTGGACCATGGTGACATCGGGCACCATGACCAACCGCTTGGATAAGTTGGAAAAGGCCGGGCTCGTCACGCGCCAGCGCAACCCGGAAGACGGTCGTGGCTTCGTCATTGCGCTTAGCGATCAAGGGTTCAAACTGATCGACGCCGCCGTCACCGACCACGTCGCCAACCAGCATCAGATGATGGAGGCCCTAAGCGCGGATGAGCGCGACCAGATTGATGGCCTGCTGCGCAAATGGCTGGGCGCTATGAATTCGGCCGGGGATTCCGAAGGCAGCTAGATCAGTCATAAACGATGCCTGGGCTCAAAAGCTCAAAGCCCGCAATTTCAAATTCATACATGCCCGATCCATCGGCCTTTTCGGCCCGGGCGATGAGTTTGCCCGCATCGTTGCGGAACACTGCATGTGCCGTATGCAGTGCGCGATAGCAGTGGTTGCCGTCGGGATACAGGTATTTGATCATGGTGCCTCCTTACAAAAGGTCAGCATGAACAATGCCCCCTGACAGCCTGTTGTCAGCAGCCGGGTCAAGCGCACGAAAAACGCGATCTGGTACACGCATATGCGCCGTTTGATCTTGTCTGTCTGGTTCGGGAAATTGCTTTTTAGGTCAATGGCAGAGAGGAGGGGATTCGAACCCCTGAGGGGCTTACACCCCAACACGCTTTCCAGGCGTGCGCCTTAAACCACTCGGCCACCTCTCCACATGCGATCTTTGATATATCGCGAAAGCGGGCGGACATTAGCCGAGACGCCCGCGCTTGACAAGGCCCAATCAGCCTCTTTTTTCACTTTGCTCAAATCCCCCTGAATACCCCCGTAAAGCACCCTGCTGTTTTGGCACTTAACCGTCTGAAACCCTTGGTAATGAAGGCCTTGCCATAATCTTTACTTCTTGTTGAGGTCTCATCCGTAAGGTTTGAGGTAAGCGTTTGCGACTGTTACGCGAAACAGGGGGCCGTGAAAGTCCCCTTTACGACAGACGCACAGACCCGTTAGGGTATCGGCAATATTTACTAATATACCGACCCTGACAGGTAGTTTGGAGAGGATAATGTGGTTTTTCCGGGCGTTGGGATGGTTACTGCTATTCGCCAGCATCGCCGTGCTGGTCGATGATTCCATTACCGCGCTTCAAACAGGCAGCTTTCGATTGGTCGCCGCAGGCGAGCTCTGGTATCGCCTTGATACCGGCAGCCTGAACCTGCTGCAATCCGTCATTCAGCGCTATATTTCTGTCTGGGCGTGGGACACTATCTTTGTGCCTGTTCTGCTGGCCCCGGCGCTTGTCGTGCTGTTCGTGCCGTCCGCCATCCTTCTTCTGCTGACCCGCAAGCGCAAGCGTCAGCGCATTTTCTGATCCCGTCCGATTTTTGCTGTCCTGACCCGCCTGATCCCACGCCGGTTTAGCCCTTTGTCGGCTTGTCTCGGCCTTTTGTGCACGGCACACTGCCGGGCATCAGGATCACAACAGGCAGGAAAACCGGGATGAAGGCGTGGATCTGCAACGCATTTGGTGAAGAACCACAATGGATCGATGCTCCGGGTCCGGTCGCCGGGCCCGGTGAGGTCCTGATTGATGTTGCCGCCTGCGGGGTCAATTTCGCCGATACCCTGATCTTGCTGGGCAAATATCAAAAACGTCCGGAGGGTCCCTTTTCTCCGGGCTTTGAAGTCAGTGGCACGGTCCGTGCCGTTGGCGATGGTGTTACCCACGTCAAACCGGGCGATGCGGTCATGGCGCTGCCCGATTGGGGCGGATATGCCGAGCAGGTCATTGTCGATGGCAGTCTTGTGATTCCGCTGCCCAATGGTGTGGGTTTCGAACAAGCGGCTGCCTTCCAGATCGCCTATGGTACAAGCTGGTTTGCCTTGAAATATCGCGCCGATGTCAAGCCGGGTGAGGTTGTTCTGGTCCATGGTGCGGCCGGCGGGGTTGGCCTGACGGCGGTCGAATGCGCCAAGCTTCTGGGGGCCACCGTAATCGCCACGGCGGGTGGAGCGGACAAATGCCAGATCGCGCGCGATCATGGTGCAGATTATGTGATTGACTACAAATCGGAAAACATCCGCGACCGGGTGCTTGAAATCACAAGCCCGCTTGGAAAGCCAAAAGGGGTCGATGTCGTCTATGATCCGGTTGGCGGGGATGTGTTTGATCAAAGCCTGCGCTGCGTTGCGCCCGGTGCGCGCATGCTTCTGATCGGCTTTGCCAGCGGCACGGTACCGCAAATTCCGGCCAATATCCTGCTGGTCAAGAATGTCACCGCCATCGGCTTTTATTTTGGCGCCTATCTCGAACAGAATCCTGATATCGCACAAGCGGGCATGGCAGAGCTGCTCGATCGCCTGAAATCCGGGGCGATCCGCCCGATGATCTCGCACGTTTATCGTCTTGAAGATGCAATGGATGCTCTGGCTTCCATCCGCGATCGCAGTGCGACCGGCAAGCTGGTCATAGATTGTCGCAAAAACCGCTAAACTGCCGGATTTCCATAATTAATCTAGTGGTATAGGATGTTGCCGTCCCAACCACTTCTCTGCCGGATTTCGCCGCAATGCCCGACGACAAAAACAGGCCCGATCACGTCCAGTCTTCTGAAAAGACCCGTGATCAATATGAAACCTATCCCTATCCGGACCGCAATCCGGAGGATGAGGACAAACGCCTGATTACCGGATCGCCGGGCAACTGGGACGAGGTCGTTCATTTTGTCTTTGGCGGGCGCGATCCATCGGCGAAAGGCAAAATCAAAATCCTTGTCGCGGGTGGCGGCACCGGCGATGCGCTGGTCATGCTGGCCCAGCAGGCGCGTGACCGCAAAGCCAAGGCCGAGATCGTCTATATTGATCTGTCCGAAAGCTCGCGCGCCATTGCCGAAGCCCGCATCAAGCGCCGCAATCTTGAAAAGAACGTCACCTTTGTCACCGGATCTTTTGTTGATCTGGCCGCAGAATACGGCCCGTTTGACTATATTGATTGCTGCGGTGTGCTCCATCACCTGCCCGATCCCGATGCCGGGCTCAAGGCACTGACCGATGCGCTCAAACCCAATGGCGGCATGGGGCTGATGGTCTATGGCGAGTTGGGCCGTCAGGGCGTCTATCACATGCAGGAAATGATGGAGCGCCTTAATGCCGAGGCCGGCGGGGCCAAGCGCCTTCATTTCGGCAAGGCACTGTTCAATTCGCTTCCAGGCACCAACTGGCTCAAACGCAACCCGTTTGTCGGCGATCACATCCATGGGGGCGATGCCGGGTTCTATGACCTTCTTCTGCATCAGCAGGACCGCGCCTATCGCGTCGATCAAGTCTTTGATTTTGTCGAGGGCGCTGGTCTGCGCCTGCAGAACTTTATCGAACCCATGCGCTATGATCCGACCACCTATTGTTCGCGCCATGATGTGCTTGATAAGGCGGTTCATGTGCCGTTTCGCGATCGCGCTGCCCTGGCAGAGCTGATGGCGGGCAACATCACCAAGCACATTTTTTATGTCGTTAAAGCCAAGAACAAGGTCAAACCACCGGTCCCGTCGCCTGAATTGATTCCGACCTTCACTCGTATAGAAGGGGCAACCTTGGCGCGTTCGGTTGCCAAGACCGGCAATATCAAGATCACCTTCACAGGCCTTGCCGTGACGCGCACCATGCCCTCGGCATCGCCCGCGATCCTGTCACGTATTGATGGCAAACGCTCGATTAGCGAGATCTATGACATGTTTGATCCGAAGCCCGAAAAGTTCGAGTTCAACGCCCAGTTCGCGGTGATGTATTCGGTGCTGAACGCGGCAAACCTGATGTATCTGCGCTATCCCGAGAAGAAGTAGCGTATCGCCAAGGCCATTAAAAAAAATGCCGGTCACAAGGGGATTGTGACCGGCATTTATATACGCACTTTCCAACGGGGGGAGGCTGGAATTGCGTTCAGGGATCTTGGGTGCAAAGCCTTATTTAAGGCTAAGGCCTTTCCACGCGTCCATCAGGGCTTCAATCAGAACCTGGAGCGGGAAAGTAATTGCGCTGTGCAGCGGGGATACATTGTTCTGCATGACAAAATACTCGGTATAATGCGCTTGCGCGCGGGTTAAGCTTTCCAGAACGGCTTGGCCGCTTCGCGTTTCGCGTCATAGACGGTCCAGCCGATATCGCGCAGCATGTGTGCGTCCATGTCGGCCAGCTTCTGACGCAGGTCGTAACGTTTGACCCAGGTACGCGGCAGCTCCAGCAGGCTGGTGGCATTGTGATGACGATGGGTGGCGGTGAATGCGCCAACTTCTTTGGTGATAGCAACCATTGCTCTAATCCTTTTAAAACTAGGCCTGCTCTCAACAATTCAGCGGCCCTGCATCGATAATCTCTGTGTTAAACTCAGGGTTACCGGAAAAAATGCTTGCGCTCAAACCACCTTTTGTCATCATTGCATGACTAAAACTCATGCAAAGTGTCTGTCATGAAACGCCGTCCATTGCCGCTAAATGCGCTTCGGGCCTTTGAAGTAGCCGGAAGACTCGAAAGTTTCACCAAAGCGTCACATGAGCTTAACGTGACCCAAGGGGCTGTCAGTCGACAGGTGCAGCATCTCGAAGAGGTGCTCGGTCGTCAGCTGTTTGAGCGCCACCACAGAAGCCTGCGGTTGACCCGTGCGGGTCAGAACCTGTTGGAATCCCTGACACCCGCCTTTGATGCCATCGAAGATGCGGTGGCCAAGGTCGAGGATCGTGCAGATGACACCTTGCTGTCTGTGTCCGCCCCGCTGACATTTTCCATGCGCTGGATCGTGCCACGGCTTGGCCGCTTTCAGATGGAATATCCCGATTTTCAGGTCCAGCTGGGCACCTATAACGATGATCTGGCCTCGGTCGATTTTAACGAGGTCGATATCGCCATCCGCTTTGCCGATCACGCGAACGAACAGCTCGTCCATGAATTCCTGACCGGGGAACGCCTGCTGCCGGTGTGTCACCCAAGCCTTGCCAAGCAACTCAAAACCCCCGAAGACCTCGCGGGTGTTACGCTTCTGCATTGCTCGGCCCAACGTGAAGACTGGCGCATCTGGCTTGAAGGTACGGGCATTCAGGGCGTCGATGGCACCAAGGGGCCGGTATTTGCCACCCTCGATATGGCGATGGAGGCCGCGGCAAGCGGCTTTGGCGTGGTGATTTCCGATCCGGCGATGATCGGGGAATATGTTGTGACTAACCGTTTGACGGTGCCGTTTGATCTGCCGGTCGACAGTCCCTATGCCTATTCGCTGGTCTATCCGCGCGGCCGTCTGGAGCGCCGAAAGGTCAAGGCATTTCGCGATTGGTTGATGGCCGAGATCAAGCTTGAAACCTCCCGGCGAAAACTGAACCAAAAAGACTCGTCCTACGGCAAAGTCACGTGATGGTGCCTTGAAATTGAACGATTTAGTAGTGACTATCAGATACTTCTAGTGTGGTGATATTCACAGGGGCATCATCGCAGGCCCAACTGCTTGCGGACCACCGATTGCACCGCACAGATTAAGTCCACATAATGAAGCAGTGATCAGCTTGCATCAGGGGAAGACGACAATCACATGATTTCGTATGCAGCCAGCATGAAAATGCCGGGCAGGGAACGTCTGGCCATGACCATGACATCCATCCTGTTTGCCGGTGCACTCACCCTGTCTACGGCCATGGTGCCGATAAATCCCGCGAACGCGCAAGGCGGCGAAACACCGGTGATTAACCCGGCACCGACTGTCCCGGTGGATGAGGCCGATCTCGCCCCGCTGACCACCCGATCCCATGGCATTTCGCTTTATGGCGATCTGAAATACGGCCCGGACTTCCATCATTTTGATTACGTGAACCCCGATGCGCCCAAGGGCGGCAGGCTGGTGCAATCCTCGATCGTTGCCTTTGATACGCTCAACCCCTTCACGCTCAAGGGCAACCCGGCCTCGGGCCTAGGCCTGATCTATGACAGCCTGATGGTTGCCAGCGCCGATGAACCCTATGCGATGTATGGTCTGATTGCGCATTCGATCGAAGTCCCCGAAGACCGGTCCTTTGCCATCTTCCATCTCGATCCGCGTGCGCGTTTCCAGGATGGCAGCGAAATCACCGCCGACGACGTCGTGTTTTCCTATGAAATCCTGATCAACAAGGGCAGCCCGGTCTATCGCCAGGTCTTCTCGCAGGTCGAAGGTGCTGAAGTCATCGACGAACTCACCGTCAAATTCACCTTCAAGCCAGGCAATAACCGCGAAACCCCGATGACCGTGGCCGGCATTTCGATCATGCCCAAGAAGTTCTGGGAAGGTAAGGACTTCTCCAAAACCACCTTTGAAATCCCGGTCGGCAGTGGCGCGTATCGCATTGCCAGTATCGAGGCCGGCCGAAGCATTACCTATGAACGGGTCAAGGATTACTGGGCCGAAGACTTCCCGGTCAATCGCGGGCAGAACAACTTCGATACCGTCCATTACGACACCTATCTGGATATGGAGGTCCAGCGTCAGGCGTTCCTCGCGGGCGAATACATGATCCGGTCTGAACATTCATCGCGTGACTGGAACACCGCCTATGACACCCCGGCGGTTCAGCGTGGTGACATTCAAAAGGAATTCATGCCCGATCATTTGCCAAGTGGCATGCAGGCCTATGTCCTGAATGTGCGCAATCCGCTGTTTGCGGACCGGCGCGTGCGCCGTGCCTTGCAATATGGTCTTGATTTCCAATGGCTGAACCGCGCGATGTTCTATGGTGCCTACAGCCGCACCGACAGCTTCTTTGCCAACTCCGAACTGGCCGCAACCGGTGTGCCGACCGGCGCTGAACTGGCTTTGCTGGAACCCTATCGCGATCAGTTGCCTGAACGGCTGTTTACCGAACCCTACAAACTTCCGAACTTCGATGCCCCCAACGGGCGGCGCGATGCCTTGCGTGAATCGATGACGCTTCTGAACGAGGCGGGCTGGGAAGTGCGCGACAAGATTCTGGTCAATAAGGAAACCGGTCAGCCCTTCCGATTTGAGCTGATCATTCGCCAACCCGGTCTGGAAAAGATCGCGCTGGTGGTCAAATCCCGGCTCAAGCAGCTTGGCATTGATATGGACATTCGCCTGATCGATACCGGTCAGTGGGTCAACCGTATTCAGGCCTTCGATTTCGAAGTCACCACCTTCTGGTGGACGCAATCGCTGACCCCGGGCAATGAACAGCGCGTGTTCTGGAGCTCGGAAGCCGCCGATCAACCCGGTTCGCGCAACTTTGCCGGCATCAAGAATCCGGTGGTTGATGCCATGATCGAAAATGTCGCATCTGCCGACAGCTGGGAAGAACTGGTCGCATCCACCCGTGCACTTGATCGTGTGCTGCTGTGGGGCGATTACGTTATTCCGCAATGGTATCTCGGTGGGGATCGCATGGTCTGGTGGAACATCTTTGGCCGCCCGGACACGGTTCCGCTCAAGGGCATGTCGATCATGCGCTGGTGGATGGATCCGGACAAGGCCGCCAAACTGCAGATGGGGGGCAACTAGGCCATGCTGAATTATATCCTTCGGCGTTTGCTTCTGATCCCGGTCACGCTGTTTGGCATCATGTTGCTGAACTTTGTGATCATTCAATTCGCCCCGGGCGGCCCGGTCGAACAAGTCATTGCCCAGCTTCAGGGCACAGATGTTTCCGCGACCGCGCGTGTCACCAATCAGGGGGCTGAAAGCGGATCGGGCGGTGGGGGCGGTTCTGCCGCATCTTCTGCCTCGGGCAATAACTTCTCATCGACATCGAACTATCGCGGGGCGCAGGGGCTTGATCCCGAAGTCATCAAACAGCTCGAAGTGCAGTTCGGCTTTGATAAGCCGGCACACGAACGCTTCTGGATGATGATGAAGAACTATCTGACGTTCGATTTCGGCCAAAGCTACTTCCAGGATCGCGACGTGGTCGATCTGGTGCTTGATAAAATGCCGGTCTCGATCTCGCTGGGGATATGGTCGACGCTGATCATTTACATCATCTCGATCCCGCTAGGCATTACCAAGGCGGTGCGTGATGGCTCGAACTTCGATATCTGGTCGTCTGCTGCTATCATTGTCGGCTTTGCCATTCCGGGCTTCCTGTTTGCCGTCATGCTGATCGTGCTGTTTGCCGGCGGGGCTTATCTCGATTGGTTCCCGTTACGCGGGCTGACATCATCCAACTGGGAACAGCTATCGCTTTGGGGCAAGATTGTTGATTATTTCTGGCATCTTGCCCTGCCGATCATAGCGCTTACGATTTCGGGTTTTGCGACCCTTACCATGCTGACCAAGAACTCGTTTTTGGATGAGATCAACAAGCAGTATGTCGTGACCGCACGCGCCAAGGGGCTGAGTGAAAAGCGTGTGCTTTATGGCCATGTTTTCCGCAACGCCATGCTTCTGATCATTGCCGGTTTCCCCAGTGCCTTGGTCGGTATGCTCTTTACCGGGTCGGTTCTGATCGAGGTGATCTTCTCACTCGATGGTCTTGGCCTGCTTGGCTTTAACGCGGTGATGACGCGTGATTATCCGGTGATGTTTGCCACCCTTTATTTCTTCACGCTGTTTGGTCTGATCATGAACCTGATCAGTGACCTCAGTTATCACTTTGTTGATCCGCGGATCGACTTTGAAGGGCGGGGGAATTGATCATGTTTAATGCTGTTCTCTCTCCGCTTAACCGTCGGCGTCTGTCAAACTTCAAGGCCAACAAGCGCGGCTATTGGTCGCTTGTGATCTTTGCCATCCTGTTTGTCATTTGTCTGGTGGCCGAACTGGTCGCCAATGACAAACCGATCTTCGTCAAATATGGCGATGACTGGTATATCCCGATCCTGTCCGACCATCCCGAAACGGCCTATGGCGGCGATTTTGACGTCGAGACCGATTTCTATGATCCCTATATTCAGGACAAGATTGCCGAAAACGGTTTTGCCATCTGGCCCGTCATTCCGTTTTCCTATGACACCATCGATTTCGAAATGCGCGAACCACAACCAGCCCCGCCCTCCATGCGCCATTTGCTGGGCACCGATGAATTGGGCCGCGATGTTCTTGCGCGCCTGATCTATGGCTTCCGGATTTCGATCCTGTTTGGTCTGGCACTGACCGCGGTCAGTTCCGTGATCGGTATTGCCGCCGGGGCCGTGCAGGGCTATTTCGGCGGTTGGGTCGATCTGGGCTTCCAGCGTGTGATCGAAATCTGGTCGGGTTTGCCGCAACTCTTCATCCTGATCATTCTCGCAAGCCTGTTTGCGCCGGGTTTCTGGACGCTTTTATTCATCCTTGTTCTGTTTAGCTGGATGAGTTTGACCGGTCTTGTCCGTGCCGAATTCCTGCGTGCGCGTAACTTTGAATATGTCCGGGCTGCGCGTGCACTTGGCATGACCGATTACCGGATCATGTATCGCCATGTTCTGCCCAATGCGATGGTCGCAACCATCACCTTCCTGCCGTTTGTGCTGAATGGATCGATTGTCGCCCTCACCTCGCTCGACTTCCTGTCGCTTGGCATGCCGCCCGGCTCGCCGTCGCTTGGTGAATTGCTCTCGCAGGGCAAGAATAACCTGCAGGCTCCCTGGCTTGGTCTGACGGCCTTCTTTGCCATTGCGGTGATGCTCAGCCTTCTGATCTTTATCGGCGAGGCGGTGCGCGATGCGTTCGATCCGCGCAAGACGTTTTAGGAGACGGAAATGACATGCTCGACAGAAATTCAACCGCTCCTGACGATCAAGGACCTCTCGGTCAAATTCGCCGATGTAACGGCGGTCAAGGACGTGTCCTTTAGCCTTAAGCGCGGCCAGACGATGGCGCTTGTCGGTGAAAGTGGCTCCGGCAAATCGGTCACGGCCCTTTCGATCCTGCAATTGCTGCCCTATCCGCGCGCAAGCCACCCGTCGGGCTCCATCGTCTTTGACGGGCAGGAAATGGTCGGTGCCAAGGAACGCCCGCTGCGCAAGATCCGTGGCAACCGGATCTCGATGATCTTTCAGGAACCGATGACGTCGCTGAACCCGCTGCACAATATCGAAAAGCAGATCGGCGAGGTGCTGTTGCTCCACAAGGGCCTTCGTGGGTCCAAGGCACGGGCGCGCATTCTGGAACTACTGGAACTCGTTGGCATTCCCGATCCGGCCTCCCGGCTCAAGGCCCTGCCGCATGAGCTTTCCGGCGGCCAGCGCCAGCGTGTGATGATCGCCATGGCGCTTGCCAACGAACCGGAATTGCTGATTGCCGACGAGCCGACAACGGCCCTTGATGTCACCATTCAGGCGCAGATCCTCGAACTGCTCAAGGACCTGCAGGACAAGCTCGGCATGGCGCTTCTGCTGATCACCCATGATCTGCAGATCGTTCAGAAAATGGCGCAGACCGTCTGTGTGATGAAGGATGGCGAGATAGTCGAAGCTGGCGAAGCCCACGCGCTCTTTGACGCGCCCAAGCACGCCTACACCAAAAAGCTGCTCTCGGCCGTACCCAGTGGCGAAGCACCTGCCTTGCCCGAAAACGCAAGCGATCTGCTTGAAACCAGCAACATCCATGTGCAGTTCCCGATTGGTCGCAAGGGCATCCTTGGCCGCCCTGATCATTACCTCAATGCGGTGGATCAGATTTCGCTGACGCTCAAGCAGGGTGAAACCCTTGGCATTGTCGGGGAAAGTGGGTCGGGCAAGACCACACTTGCCATGGCGATTCTGCGGCTTTTGAAATCAAGCGGCGATATCCGCTTTGCCGGGCAGGATATCCGTAGCTTTGCCGGGGCGGATTTGCGCAAGCTCCGCCGCGACATGCAGGTCGTGTTCCAAGATCCGTTCGGATCCCTCAGCCCGCGTATGTCGATTGCCCAGATCGTCGGCGAGGGTCTTGAAATCCACGAACCAACGCTTTCCAAGACCGAACGCGAGTCCCGCATTGCCGAGGCCCTGTCGGAGGTCGACCTGCCGCAAAATGCCATGGACCGCTATCCGCACGAATTCTCCGGCGGGCAGCGTCAACGCATTTCCATTGCCCGCGCATTGGTCCTGAAACCACGCTTTATCGTACTGGATGAACCGACCTCTGCCCTTGATATGTCGGTACAGGCGCAGATCGTCGAATTGCTGCGTGATTTGCAGGCGCGCCATAAAATGGCATACTTGTTCATCAGTCATGATTTGCGCGTTGTGCGTGCAGTGTCTCATCGCGTCATGGTCATGCAGGGTGGCAAGCTGGTCGAAAGCGGCGCGGCGGCTGATGTGTTTGACAACCCGACGCAGCCCTACACCAAGGCCCTGCTGGCAGCGGCCCTTGATCTTCGGGCGGCGGGAACGGAATTTGTTGCCAGCTAGGTCGGAAGTCTGATGCCTGATCGGTTGCAACCCGTCTGAAAAGGCAATAAAAACAGGACTGTAAAGTCAGGTTTAAGGGTAAATATGTTGTCACGTGCGATCCAAAATCGAACCGGACATCGACTTTTCGGCCATCTGCTGATCACGGCACTGGTGCTTGCCATGTTTGCATTGGTAACCCCGGCCGCCCGGGCCAGCGATCCGCCCGCAGATGACGCCAACACCGAAGAACCCGAAGAACCGGCCGTTCCCGAAATTCCCGAAACAGTTGTTGTACCTGATCCGGTCTCCTTGACCATCGTCTTGCGCAAAAGCGGTGCTATTCGCCAGATTGTCTTTAACATCTGGCTTGAAGGAACCTCGCGCCAGGCGGCCGGGCTGATCGAACAACGCCTGCCCAAGGTCATCAACGCCTTCCTGGTCGATCTGCAGCGCCTGATGTATCGCGATACCGAACAGCGCTATGAAACCCGCGAACCGGGCAAGCGCAGCTTTAAATATGTCGGTCCCGATCTTCTGCCGCCCCCGCCACCCAAGACCGAGGAAGAGCTGGCCGCTGAAGCCGAAGCCGCCGCCGAGGCCGAGGAAAAAGGCGAGGAACTCGTCAAGGAACCACCCTTCAGCCCGTTCCAGCCGGCCGGCAATCGCTATTTCGCCGCCCTTCAGAACAAGCTGCTGCGCACCGGACAGAATGTCCTTCCGCCCGACACCCTGCGCTCGGTCCAGATCCGCATGTTCTATGACTTCTGGCCGGGCGACGCCAAACCGCGCTAAAGGCGGGTGCGCTCACCAACCTTCCTAGCTCGCAAGCATCGCTTGTCTTCGCGCCACCTCCACGGCCTGCGCAGTTCACGCATGGCCCATTGCCAAACCGGCACTTGTCAACTTGTCGGGCTGTGTGTGATATCCGGGGCTGTCGTCACCGGAGTTGCCCCGACCATGTCCTTTGAAATCTGGCTCAGTTTTACCCTGCTGGTCTTTTTGCTCGTCCTGACACCCGGACCCAGCATCCTGATTGGCATGTCGCATGCGCTCCGTTATGGTGCGCGGCCGACCCTGATGACCGCCCTTGGCGATGTCACGGCCAACATGATCCAGATGCTGATTGCGGCTCTTGGTGTCGGGGCGATCCTGGCAACATCAGAAACCGCCTTTGGCGTTGTCAAATGGTGTGGCGTTGCCTTTCTGTTAGCACTCGGTTTGATGTCCTTTTTCCGCAAGCCCACGGAAATCAAGATCAAAACCGGATACGAAACGAATAATCAGGCGGGTTTTGAGTCGGCAAATCCCCTGCGTCTGTTTCGCGAAGGCTTTCTGGTTGCGGCTGGTAACCCCAAGGCGATTGCCTTTTTCGGAGCACTGTTTCCGCAATTCGTCGATCCCGGTCAGCCGCTCGCAATGCAGCTGGTGATCCTTGGCGCGACCTTCGTGTTTCTTGATTACAGTTTCGTAATGATTTACGCGATGGGGGCGGCGCGGGTCATGCCCTGGCTGGTTAGACGGGGTGGCACGAACGTTATCGCGCGGCTGTCTGGTGGCGTTTTGATCGTCGCAGCAGGTCTTTTGGCCCTGATCGAGATGCCCGAAACCATGGCGGGCCCTCATCCGACCCCGGAAGCCCCTGTAAGCCAATACTCGGCCAAATAACGCCCATAGACCAACTATGGGTCGCCGGGGTGTTGCCTAACACATTGATCACAAAAGAAGAAAGCACGCGCTACCCGTAGCCTTTGGTAGGCGCATTACAGACCAACCGGTCTGTATATAGCGATTTTTCGCCATATCAGATGTCATGCATTTAAGATGGGGAAGATTTGCTGTCCTAAACGGCCGATTTCACAAGGCTGGGCCTTGGATAGGGGCGTTTTTCGCTGTTCTGATCCGCACTCGGATGTCAGCAGATTTGTTTTACAGCCGGATCAATCGGTCTCAAGACCGGCGGCGACGATGATGTCACCGAATTCACGCAGGAAGACCGAGCCTTTAACCGTACGCTGAACCAGCACCGAACGGCGGTCTTCTTCATCGACCTTGCGTTTGACCATGCCAAGCGAGCTCAGACGATCTAGGGCACGGGTAATGGCAGGCTTGGAAATATTCAGCGCTTCGGAAAGGCCACGCACGGTATGCGGGGCCGGGGTCAGGTAAACGCTCAGTAACAAGGCCATCTGTCGGGCCGACAGGTCGGGGGAATCCCGACGCACACTTTCAACAATCGCGATACGCCAAAGGTCAAGCGCCTGAGACGGTTTGATCTCGATCGACATGTTTGTGCCCAACAATTTATTTGTTACGAATACGTAATCTCTACCTGACCCCTGCCTTGATGTCAAAGGTGTAATTGCCAAAAAAACAATTTACGGTTTGGTTGGGTTCCCGTAACGATCCTTGATCAGCTTGAAGGCGGCCCGGATGCCCTGTGCTTCGCCACCTGTCGGGCGACCCGGACGGTCGGACGGGTTCCAGGCCATCAGATCGATATGCGCCCAGCTTTTTGCCCCCTCGGCAAAGCGATCAAGGAACAGGGCAGCAATGATCGCACCACCAAACGGGCTGCCGGAAATATTGTTCATGTCGGCTGCCTTGCTATCAAGCTGGCTGCGGTAATCATCCCAAAGCGGCAAACGCCACAGCGGATCATTTTCAGCCAAGCCGGTTTCCATCAAGCCATTGGCCAGATCATCGTCATTGGAAAACAGGGCCGGCAAACCCAAACCAAGTGCGACGCGCGCCGCCCCGGTCAGGGTCGCGAAATCAAGCAGCATTTCCGGGTCTTCCGAGGCCGCCTCGGTCAGGGCATCTGAAAGCACAATGCGTCCTTCGGCATCGGTATTGCCAACCTCGACCGTGATGCCCTTGCGGGTTTGCAAAATGTCACTCGGGCGATAGGCACGACCCGACACCATGTTTTCAACTGCCGGGATCAAAACGCGCAACCGCACCGGTAGATTGGCCGCCATGATCATGCGCGCAAGGCCAAGAACCTGTGCCGAACCACCCATGTCCTTTTTCATCAAAAGCATGTTGCTGGATGGCTTAAGGTCATAGCCCCCGGTGTCAAAACACACACCCTTGCCGACCAGCGTGATCTTCGGTGCGCTTTCATCACCCCATTTAAGGTCAATCAGGCGCGGCTCGCGATCGCTGCCATGGCCAACCGTGTGAATGGCCGGGTAATTTTGCGTGAGCAGGTCCTGACCAACAATCGCGCTCACGTTTGCGCCAAATTCGGCACCGAGCGCCTTGGCGGCTTCTTCAAGCTCGGCCGGACCCATGTCATTGGCCGGCACATTGATCAGATCGCGCGCAAGGCCAATACCGCGTGCAATATTCTCGGCCCGTTTGGTGGCGTCAGTGTCGTGCAGGGCAAATTTGGCACGCTTGTCCTTTTTGCCGTCATCCTTGCGATAACGATCAAACTGATACCCACCAAGATAAAGACCAAGGGCGGCCTTCTCATAAAGATCATCGTCGTTCGCCAGATCATCGGAAAGGGCATAGGTCCCGGCCGGAAGCGATTTCGGCAAACCGGCAAAATCCCAGATCGCCTTGGCATCATTTGCGTACCCGATCAGGACCGAGCCTACCGATCCATCTCCACCGGGAAGGGAAAGTTGCGTTCCGCGCTTACCCTCAAATCCGTTCGCAGTGATCCATGACTTGGTCGTCTCAGATTGCGTGGCAAGCCAGCTTTCAAAGCCGCTTTCAAGGATCGGGGTGATGGGGGTCGGATTGGAAGAAGGATCGCGTGCGATGATGTGCTCGTACAATTTAAGACTTCCCTGCTGGTGACGGGTGGTAATCTACTGAAAGGGCCGCGGCCAAAGCTTGCGACCCATCAGGATGCGTTTACAAGATATGTTGCCTGATCTTACGGCTGCCACCCCCTAAGGGCAATCGGCGAAACAATCGCGTTTCATAGGGGCGTTTGTCTGCTTGAACCCACTGGCCAAAGACCAGATAGTATTCGTCCTGCTCATTATCTGCGCCATCCGTAAAACGCTCCAAGGGGCTCGCCATGCAATCCGTACCTGTTCTTTATATCGGCAATAAAAACTATTCCTCCTGGTCGCTGCGCGCCTGGCTTGGCCTGCGGGTTGCCGGCGTGGAATTTGAGGAAAAGCTCGTTCCGCTCCGCACAGAAGAATGGGCGGCCAAGGCCCCGGTCTTCTCACCAAGTGCCAAGGTCCCGGCCTTTTTTGACGGCAGCAAAACCATCTGGGAAGCACTTGGCATCCTCGAATACATTGCCGATAGCCAGCCCGATACCATGCTCTGGCCGCTTGATATCGATGTGCGTGCCATAGCCCGTTCTGTGGCGCTTGAAATGCATGGCGGCTTTGGGTCTTTGCGAAGCTCCATGCCGATGAATTGCCGCAAAAGCCTGCCGGGTCTTGGCCGCAATCCGGGTGTCGATAAGGACATCAACCGCATCACTGAAATCTTCAAGATGTGCCGCACGGGGTACGGGCAGGGCGGTGATTTCCTGTTTGGTCATTTCTCGATTGCCGATGCCATGTATGCCCCGGTGGTCTCGCGGTTCAAAACCTATGGCGTGACGCTCGATCCGATTGGCAATGCCTATATGGAAACCATGCTTGCCCTGCCGGAAATGCAGGAATGGTTCAAGGCCGCCGCAGAAGAAGAATGGGTGATCGCGGAAGAAGAGGTCAAATAACCCATGCCGGGGCTAAGCGGTAAACTGCCCGAAATTGATCCGATGGGCGGCGATGCTGCCCTTGATCGGCTTCTGGCAGAGGTCCGGGCGTGCCGTATCTGTGCCGGCGACCTGCCCCTTGGTCCGCGGCCGGTTGTGCGCATGGCAAAATCGGCGCGCATTCTGGTCATCGGGCAGGCACCCGGCACGCGTGTGCATGAAACCGGCCTGCCATGGAATGATGCGTCGGGGGATCGGCTGCGGGACTGGCTGGGGCTGTCAATTGATGATTTTTACAATCCGGCCAAGCTCGCCATCATGCCGATGGGCTTTTGCTATCCCGGCCGCTTTGATCGTGGGGGCGATCTGCCACCCCGCCCGGAATGCGCACCAACATGGCATGATGCGCTCCGCCAACATCTGCCCGATATCGGCCTGACGCTTCTGATCGGGCAATATGCGCAAGCGCGCTATCTCGGTAAGCGCCGCGCCAAAACCATGACCGAAACCGTGCATCGGTTTGAGGCGTTTCTGGGTGACGACATCCTGCCGATGCCCCATCCAAGCTGGCGCAATACCGCCTGGATGAAAAAGAACCCGTGGTTTGAAAGTGACCTTTTGCCCGTGCTGCAAGACCGTGTGCAGGGCTTGCTCGGTTAAGCCGATTTGGGCCGTGCCGGATCATATGTTTCAATGAGACAAGACTTCGCGAAAAGGAGGCACCCCATGGCCAAACTCGACACATCCACCATCGAAACCGCGCTTGCTGATTTGCCCGGCTGGACGCTTGCCGAAGATGGCCTGTCCATCGCGCGCAGCTATAAATTCCGCGATTTCAACGCGGCCTTTGGCTTCATGAGCCGGGTCGCCCTGATGGCTGAAAAAATGGATCACCATCCCGAATGGTTCAATGTCTACAACAAGGTCGACGTCACCCTGACCACGCATAGCGACGGTGGTGTCACGCAAAAGGACATTGATCTCGCAACCTTCTGCAACATGGCTGTCGGGTAAAACGCTTGCAATAAAATACGCCCTGCCGCTGGGGGTCGGCAGGGCGCGTTGGCTGCGGTGATAAAGAAGCGAAATCGTGTGGGACTATTTCGGTTCCAGCCGGACCGCGCCATCAATGCGAATGGTCTCGCCATTGATCATTTCATTTTCACAGATATGCATCGCCAGACGGCCATATTCATACGGATCGCCCAGGCGTTTCGGGAATGGCGTATTGGCCGCCAGGCTTTCCTGAACTTCATCCGGCAGGCCCATCAACATCGGTGTGCCAAACAGACCCGGCGCGATGGACACCACCCGAACCCCGTGGCGCGCCAATTCACGCGCCGCCGGCAGGGTAAGCGACGCCACCCCGCCCTTGGACGCGGCATAGGCCGCCTGTCCGATCTGGCCTTCGAAGGCTGCGATGGATGCCGTGTTGACAATCACCCCGCGTTCGCCGGACCCGGATGGGGTGTTCTGGCTCATCGCGGTGGCGGCAACCCGCATCATGTTGAATGTGCCAATCAGATTGACCGTGATCACCTTCGAAAACGCCGCAAGATCGGCCGGGCCTTCGCGCCCGACAATGCGTTCTCCATGAACAATCCCGGCACAGTTCACAAGGATCGATGGAATGCCAAGTTCCTTGACGACTTCGGAAATCGCGTGCTCGACACTTTCGGCATTGGAAACATCCACGCCATAGCCAATCCCGCCAAGTTTGGCCGCGGTCGCCTTGGCGCCGTCCTCATTCAGATCAAAGGCCGCAATCTTTGCCCCGGCATTTGCCAGTGTCTCTGCCGTTGCCGCACCCAAGCCGGACGCAGCCCCGGTAACAATGGCAATCGAACACTTGATTTGCATGGCGTGAAGCCTCCAGATGCGTGTATTTCTGATTAATTTGGTATTTGTATACCAAATTATATCTTTTACCGGCAAGGGCTATTCTGGGATGGGTCCGAACTGTGGCTTGGCGCTAGGTTTTCTGTCTGGAAAGCTTGCGCTCACGAAGGGCGACATAGATCGCCGCCCCGATAATCATCGCCCCGCCGGGCAGGATCCAGATATCGGGCACTTCGCCAAACAGGATCAGGGCAAGCACGGCAATGATCGGCAAACGCAAATAGGAAAACCCGACAAAGAAACTGTAATCGGCCAGTTGCAGGGCTTTGACATTACAAACCTGCATTACATTCATCATAAGGGCCGCAACCGCCATCAGACCCAGCGCCTCAAGGCTGGGCGTTTGCCAGACAAACAAGGCCGGGATCAGCGACACCGGTGTCGTGATGATCATCAGATAAAACAAAAGCGATGTGGTGCTCTCGGTTGCCACCAGTTGTTTCGTGATCATCCCGGCGGATGCCATGCAGATCGCCGCTGCAATCGGAAGGATGCTGGCCGCCTGCATGGTATCCGTTCCGGGCTGAATAATCAGCGCCACACCGACAAACCCGATCACAATCGCAAGCCAGCGGTGAATGCGCACCTGTTCGCGCAGGATGACGGCGGCAAGGATGGTGCCAAATAGGGGCACGGTGAAGTTAAGCGTCGTGGCCTCTGCCAGAGGCAAATACAAAACCGCCATGAACCACAAACACATCTCTGCCGCCGACAAAACCCCGCGCAATCCAAACAGCGGCAGGCGCTTGGTCGCAAGGCTGCCAATCCCGCGCCTCATCACAAGCGGGATCATCAGGATCAGGCCAAAGGCAAAGCGTAAAAACACCGCCTGATAGGGGTGCAATTCGGCCGTGGCATAGCGGATCGTCAGGGTAAAGCAGGCTGCCAGGATCGCTGCGGCCAAGGCAAAGAAACTGGCTTTGATGGTTGCAGGTTGATTGGCAAACCAGATTTTCATTTGCGATCTTCATCGCGCGCTGGCGGCGGATCAAGATCGCTTGCCGTCGCCGACAGGCCGCGCTTCAGGCGGTTGGCTTCGCGGTTCAGTTTCGCCTCGCGCCGGGCGATATAAAGTGCGGACCCGACAATCAGGCACGCACCGGGCAAAAGCCAGATTTCGGGGATTTCGCCAAACATCACAAGCGCAATTGCCGACACAAACGGCAGGCGCAGGTAATTGAACCCGACGACAAAGCTGTAATCATAAACCCGAAACGCGTTGGTATTGCCGATCTGGGTCAGGTTGGCCATGAACGCCCCCGCCACCATCAACAAGATCGCCTCAAGGCTCGGCGTCTGCCAGACAAACAAGGCGGGGATCAGGGTCATCGGGGTTGTCAGCACCATCATGTAAAGAATGATGGTCGTCGGATTTTCTGTCCGCGACAGCGACTTGATCGTCATGCCGGCACTCGCCATGCAGACGGCAGCCGCAATCGGAAACAGGCTTGCCAGCTGCACGGTCTCGCTGCCCGGCCGGATAATGACCAACCCCCCGCAGAACCCGACCAGAAGGGCGGCGATCCGGTATTTGCGGATTGTCTCACCCAAAAAGATCGCGGCCAGAATGGTGCCAAACAACGGCACGGTAAAGTTAAGCGCGGTCGCCTCGGCCAGCGGCATATAGGCAATGGCCGAAAACCAGAAACTCATCGCCCCCATCGACAGAACCGCACGCAGACAAAACATCGGAAAACGCTTGGTCTTGAGCGGCACCAGACCGGCACGAAGTGCCAGCGGTGCGATGAATAAAAGCCCAAAGAAATTGCGGAAAAACACCGCCTGAAGCGGATGGATATGCTCGGTCGCAAGGCGGACAAACACCGAAAAGACCGCGGCACTGAACGATGCCATCAACCCGAACGCCGTTGCCTGCAAATAAGGCGGCAAGGAATTGAACCAGTTACGCATCGGGTTTGTCCCCCGCTGGGGCGTCGCGATCGATCTTGGTAACCGGAATGGCCTGCGGGTCGGCCGGGGCCGTCGTCGGCAGGCGGGTTTGTGTCTTCGCACGCTTCGCCAGAACCGCCTCGCGCCGCGCGATATAAAGGGCCGATCCAATGATCAATGTCGCTCCCGCCCAGGTCCAGAAATCAACCACCTCGCCAAACATGATATAGGCAAGGGCTGCCACAAACGGCAGGCGCAGGAAATCAAAGATCATGACATAGGACTGATCGGCCGTGCGATAGGCCCGAACCAGCAATTGCTGCCCGGCCGTGCCAGCAACCGCAATCACCAGCAGGATGAACATCTGCCACATGGTCGGCCCCTGCCAATACATAAGCGCCGGGACCAATGACAAAGGCGTCATGATCAGGCCCATCCATGTGACGATGGCATTGGCACTTTCGGTCCGTGACAGCATCTTCACCGTCGTCATCGCACACGCCATGAAAACTGTCGCGCCAAGGGCCAGGATCGCACCTGTCTCAAACTCTTGCCCAAATGGCCGGATAACAATCATCGCCCCGACAAAACCGATTGCAATTGCACTCCAGCGCCGCGCACGCACGGTTTCGCGCACAACAATGGCGGCAAGAACCGTGGTCAGGATCGGCAGGGTGAAGTTGATCGCAATCACCTGTGCCGCTGGCGACAGCGACAGGGCGGTAAAGATGCATGACATCGCCCCGAAACCAAGCACCCCGCGCAGGAAATGCAGCTTGAACCGCTCGGTCTTTAAGCCGCTCCGCCCGTGACGCACCATCCAGGGCACCATCGGCAACAAACCGAACAGGTTACGGAAAAACGATGCTTCGAACGGGTGAAGGTCGGCGGTGACATAGCGGATGAAAACGGCCATTACCGCAAAACACATTGCAGCACTGATCATCAACAGGGCGCCCATCAGGGCTGCATTGTCAGAAGTAGCGCGAGGTAAAATCATTACATGTAAAGGTTTACGCAGCTATCCGGAAAAAATCCAGTACCCGTGAGTTGAGATGCCAAGCTGATTGCGCATGGCTGCCCCGGCAAATTTGGCGAAGAGTTCGCGTGAAGCCGTTTTTCGTGTAAGATCAACGCCATCAAATCCATTCAGGGGGAAGATTAATGGATGCAATTGATCGCAAACTGATCGACATCCTGCAGGAAGACGCGTCGCTGTCCTATTCGGTTTTGGGAACCAAGGTCGGGCTGTCGGTCTCTGCGGTGAATGATCGTGTGCGCAAACTGCGCGAACAGGGGATTATTCAGGCTTATCGTATTTCGGTCGACCCGCAGGCCATTGGCCGCGCGCTGACTGCGTTGGTCTGGCTGCGCACCGATCCGGCCAAGGGGAACAAGAAACTGGTCAAATCCCTGATCAAGGCTGACGAGGTACTTGAATGCCATCACATGACCGGGCGCTTTGATTTTCTCGTCAAACTGCGTCTGCGCGATACCGCCCATCTGGAGTCCTTCATTTCCGACACGATCAAGGAAATGCCCGGCGTGGTCGAAGTTCTGCCGGAAATTGCCTTGTCGACGTCAAAGGAAACGCTTTTTGTTCCGGCCCAGGCCGAAACGGACTGACCAATTTACGCTGCCCGGAAATATTTTAATCAACAGCCGGGTGATGGCATTGTCGGTCATCATTTCCTAAGTATCTGAGTGCTATTGCTTTGTGAGTTGCCAACGAACAGCCTGATCCGCCCATTCTGACACCGTCAAACAGGAGCCCCCGAAATGATTGAATCGATGAATCTGGTCATCCTGATTGCATCGATTCTGGTGGTTGTTGCCGTTTTCACCAGTCTGGTCAGTTTCCGGGTCGGCGCACCCTTGCTGTTGGTGTTCCTGTTTGTTGGTCTTGGCGCGGGCGAAGATGGCATTGGCGGCATCATGTTCGACAATGCGCCGCTGGCCTATTTTATCGGCTCCATCGCACTCGCCCTGATCCTGTTTGACAGTGGCTTTGAAACCCAGTTCCGAACATTAAAAATCGCCGCTGGCCCATCACTGGTGCTGGCAACCTTCGGGGTTTTGATCACGACGGGCGTTATTGGCGGTGTGACTTGGCTGGTGCTCGATGTGCCCTGGCTGGTCGCACTTCTGTTTGGCGCCATTGTCAGTTCAACCGATGCGGCGGCGGTGTTTTTCCTGCTGCGCGTTGGCGGGATCAATCTGCGTGATCGCACGCGCAGTACGCTTGAAGTTGAGTCGGGCTCAAACGACCCGATGGCGGTTTTTCTGACCATCTCGCTGGTCGAGCTCATCATCCTTGGCGGTGGCGACAATATCGCGCTTGAACTCCTGCAACGCTTTGTTTTGCAGATCGGCTTGGGCGGAGTGTTCGGGCTTGCTGGCGGTTATGCGCTGGTCTGGATGATCAACCGGGTCAAACTGGAACCGGGTCTGGTGCCGATCATTACCATGGCATTGGCACTCAGCCTGTTTGGCGCGACCAGCATCCTTGGTGGCAGTGGCTTTATGGCGGTCTATGTCGCGGGCCTTTATGCCGGCAACAGCAAGATGCAAATGAGCGTCGGCGTCCGCCGTTTCCAGCATGTCACCACCTGGCTGGCCCAGATCGCGATGTTTGTCACGTTGGGTCTCCTTGCGACCCCGTCCGAATTTGGCGCGGTGATTATTCCGGGCGTGATTCTTGCCCTCGTTCTGGTCTTTATCGCCCGTCCGGTCGCGGTCTGGCTGTGCCTGATGTTCTTTAACTTCTCGCGCAATGATACGGCCTTTATTTCATGGGTCGGTTTGCGCGGGGCGGTGTCGATCCTGCTTGCCATAGTGCCGATGGTCGAAGGCGTGCCTGAAGGGCAGCTCTTGTTTAACACCGCCTTCATTGTCGTCATCACATCGCTTCTGTTGCAGGGCTGGACGATCCGCAAGGTCGCCAATTGGTTGGGGATCATCGTCCCGGCCAAGCATGGCCCGGTCGACCGTATTGATCTTGAACTGCCGGGCAACGCCAATCAGGAAATCGTTGTTTATCGCGTGCACGAAGCCAGTGCCGTTGCCACCGGCCATCGTATTCCGCGTTGGGCACGGCCCAGCCTGATCCTGCGTGATGGCGCCTCACTGCGCCCGCATTCTGCGGGCCACATTCAGGCCGGTGATCAGGTCTATATCATCACCCCGCCGCGCCATGTCGAACTGCTCGACCAACTCTTTGCCGGCCCTGCCGAAGGTGCGAATGACATCGAACTGTTTGGCGATTTCAGCTTCCCGGCCGACACACGCATTGCCGATATCGCCCGCCTTTATGGCTTCGCGCTCGAAGATGATGACGCCGAGCTGACCGTTGGCGAAATCATGGATCGCGATCTGCCCGGCGATCTCGAACTTGGTGATCGCATGCCCTATGGCACGGTCGAACTGATCGTCCGCCGCACTGATGATGAGCACGGCTTGCTTGAGGTCGGCCTCGCGGTCGAGCAGCAAAAAGCCAAACCCAAACGCCGCATCCCGATCTTCCAGTCCCGCAGCGAGTTGCTTGAAATCTGGAAGGACTGGCAGAAACGCAAGCGGGCGGAAAAGAACGTGGCACTCCGCGATCCGAAATCGTCGCCAGCCAAGCAGATCGACGAAGAGGCCACCAAGGCCCCGGGCGATCAGATCGAAGACGCCACAGAAGACAGCGCATCCGAACCTGATCAGGCAGAGACAGACGCTTCGGAAATCCCGGATAAAAAGGCCTGATCCTTCACGCATTAAATTGCCGGTCCATGGATTAGCTTTGCTAATGACAGGATCAAAAAAGCTGGTTTGGTGGCGGACTGGAACTGCCCTAAATTGCGACTTCAAAGTTTTTGGAGTTCCGGGCCATGTTCGGTCTTTATGCCGCCGTCGTTTTGATCTGGGGATCGACCTGGATCGCCATTCAGTATCAGCTTTCCGTCGCCCCCGAAGTGGCCGTTGCCTATCGCTTTGCCTTGGCAACGCTGATTTTGATGGCTTGGTGTGTGGTGCGTCGGTTGCCGATGCGCTTTAACGTGCGCGATCATTTCTTCATGGCGGTTCTGGGTGTCTGTCTGTTTTCGCTGAACTATGTGCTGATTTATGTCGCCAGTGTTCACCTGACCTCGGGGCTTCTGGCGGTGGTGTTTTCGACCATCGTCATCATGAATATGATTAATGGCGCGATCTTTTTCCGCCGCCGTCCCGAAACCCGCACCCTGATCGGGGCCAGCATCGGTCTTGCCGGGATTGCCATGGTCTTTGCCAATGATCTTGCCAGCTTTGATCTGGCAGCGGGCGGCAGCATCGGTCTTCTGGTGTCACTGGCCGGTAGCTACATTGCATCGCTTGGCAATATGGCGTCTGCCCGCAACCATGCACGTGGTGTCCCGGTCATGCAGGCCAATGCCTTTGGCATGCTCTATGGCACATTGTTGCTGTTTGGCTATATCGCGCTTGCCGGTATTCCTGTGACCTTTGATACCAGCGTTAGCTTCCTGGCTGCGTGGGTTTATCTTGCGCTGTTCGGGTCGGTTCTGGGCTTCGGGTTTTATCTGACCCTTCTCGGCAAAATCGGACCGGATCGTGCGGCTTACAGCTCCGTGATGTTTCCGATTGTCGCGTTGTTGCTATCAACCTGGTTTGAGGATTTCCACTGGACGGGCAATATCGTCTTCGGTGTTGCGCTGACATTGGTCGGCAACGTGGTTATTCTGACCAAACGGGTTCCCAAACCGGCAAGTCAGGTGCTTGAGCACGTTACCCCGACCCCGGCTCAAAACCCCGCCACCTGCACACCGGCCCCCGGTGTGAAATCCTGATCCCGAGCCGAAACGCGCGATCGCAGAAGACGGAGAGAAAAGATGAATGGTGCGGCCTATTTCGAACGCATGGCGCAGTATAATATCTGGGCCAACACGCACGCCTATGATGCCTGCGCCAAACTGCCGGTGGCGGAACTCGACGCCCCGCGCCGCGCCTTCTTCCCCTCCATCATGCGAACGCTCAACCATCTTGTCGTGGCAGATCGCCTGTGGATGGGCCGTTTGCTTGGCAGTCCGGTGACCATGCCGCTCGACACGGTCCTGTATGAAGATTTCGATGAACTGCGTACCGCCCGCGAAGCCGAAGATCAGGCGATTTTGGAATTCACCCGCAACCTGACCGATGCCGAAGTCACATCCGATCTAAGCTACCAGTCGGTCACCGCTGGCGCCTATACCATGCCGCGCGATCTGATTTTGGGGCACATGTTTAACCATCAGACCCATCATCGCGGGCAGCTGTCCAACATGCTGATCGAAGCAGGTTCCGGCCCGCTTGAAATCGATCTGATTTATTTCGGCCGGGAGTTGCTCGCGTGATCGAGCTGCTTGTCGCCTACACGCCGTTTCTGATTGCCGCCCTTCTGCTCAACATCTCGCCCGGGCCGGACATGGCCTATATTGTCGGGCAAACAGCGGTGCATGGGCGCAAGATCGGTTTGTTCTCCTCGATTGGCGTGATTTCCGGTGCCTTTGTTCATGTCCTTGCGGCAACCTTTGGGCTGTCGGCCATTCTGGCAACCTCGGCGTTGGCCTTTGCCGTCGTCAAATGGATCGGGGTGGCCTATTTGGTCTGGCTGGGCATTGGCGCGCTGCGCAGTAGTTTTACTAAGTCCGAAACAGATGAAGCATCTGACGCGCCCGCCGCACCGATTTCAACCAAACCGATGACCGCCTTTGGTGCCTGGCGTCAGGGGGTGATGATTGATGTGCTCAATCCCAAGGTCGCGATTTTCTTCATGGCCTTCCTGCCGCAATTCATTGATCCGGCACGTGGCAATGGCGCGGTTCAGTTTTTGCTTCTGGGTCTGATGGTGCTTCTGATCGCCTTTGTGGTCGAAGGCATGCTGGTTTTGGCGGTGGCCTCGGCAGCAAGCCGGATCAAGGGTAGCCGCAAACTCGGCGCGTGGTTGCATCGTGCACTCGGCACCATGTTCATCGCCCTTGGCGTGCGCCTGGCCATTACCCAGCAATAAGCCAAATCGACCAAGTATAGGGCAGGGGCGCGTTTAACGCCGCCCCATCCGAGATGAGCCTCTCAGGATTTCCGCCCAAGATAGCGCACCAGCGCCCGGGACGCCGGGGCAGCCGAAATGCCGTGGGCGACGATACTTATGCAAATGATCATCGTGCCCGCGGCAAACAGCGGTCGGAACTCGCCCGGGTCAATCATGGTCGCCATGATCAGCATGTAAATCACCGAGGCAATGCCGCGCGGCCCGAACCAGCCGATATAAAGCTTCTCGCCCAGGCTATAGGGGCTACCAATCATGCAGATCCACACACAAAGCGGGCGCAGCACTGCAAGGCTTGCAATCGAAAACACCAGCATCGACCCGGTCCAGGCATCATAAAGTGCTGGCACGACAATCAGGCCAAAGACAAAGAAGGTCAGCATGGTCAGAAGCTCTGACTCGGCCTCGCCAAAGCTTTCAATCGCATCCTTGACCGCATCGCTTGAGATATTAAGTGCAAGCCCGCCGGCAAAGGCGGCAACAAAGCCATTACCGCCCAGTTCCTCGGCCAGAAGGAAGATGAAAAGGGCCGCCAGAACGCCCAGCAACCTTTCAAACCGCGCGACCATGGTGCGGTGCCGGACGGCGTGATTAACCACCTGACCAATGACATAGCCACAGACAACCCCGATGACAGCACCCACCGAAATCTCAAGCACAGCTTCCGCGATCCAGCCCTGACGCCCGTCACTGAGAAGATTGGCCTCAAGCAACACCGCCGTTGTGAAAACCGGCAGAACCAGCCCGTCATTAAGCCCGCTTTCAATATTGATGCCCTGTCGCACCGGATCAGGCACACCCTTGTTTTCCAGCACCGGTCGGCCAAGGGCAGCGTCGGTTGGACTGACGATAAGCGCGAGGATCAGGGCGGGAACGAGGCCGATCGTGGGATCAAGCCCGACGATAAACGCCTAGGTCACCCCGATGGTCAGGGGCAAGCCCACCAGCAAAAGCCGGATCGCCACATTACGCGCCGCACTTTCACGGCGGTAATCAAGCACCGCAGCATCCAGAAACAGAATGATCGCCAGCGTCATCTCGGCAAAGCCGGTGGCAAAATGAACGCTGCCCGAAAGCGCATTCATCGGCGCGCCCTGCCAAATGCCAAGTGGTACGGCCACCAGCATCCCGGTCAGAACCATCATCATCGGCGAGGAAATATTGCGGCGTTGCAGGCGGCGCGATTGCAGCCCGTAGACCAGCCCGGAGCCGAGAAAAAGAATGATCACCCATTCAAACATGGCACTGCCCAACCTGTTGCCCTGATAAGGCCAAGTGTGCCGGAAAGGTGCCAGATCGCCAAATGGTTAAGCGCTCATGCCGTCTTACGCGACGGCCTTTTGCAAAACCGCCAGCCCTTCGGCATGGGCATGCTTATCGCCACTGGCAATCACCAGATCACCACTATTGATGGTCAGGTTCTTGCCGTCCCAATCGGTGATCACGCCACCGGCCCCCTCGATCACCGGCACCGCGGCACAGAAATCATAGGGCTGAAGGTTTGACTCGACCAACACATCGCCAAACCCCATGGCAATCAGGCCGTATCCGTATGAGTCGATGCCGTAAATCGGCTGCTTGGCTGCACCAAAGATCGCCTCATATCCGGCGATTGCCTTTTCTTCGACGAAAAGATCCGGCCCGGTGGTAAAAATGGTGGCATCTTTCAGGTGCGCGCATTCGCGTGCACTGACCGGTTGGCCATTTAGCGTCGTTGGCTGTCCTTCAACCCCGATCCAGCGTTCATCCAAAATCGCCTGATCAATCACGCCCAGCACCGGCTTGCCATTGCGGCACAGCGCAATCAGGGTGTTGAAACTGGGCTTGCCGGTAATGAACGACTTGGTGCCGTCAATCGGATCAAGAATCCAGACATATTCGGCATCAAGGTTTTCCGGCCCGTATTCCTCGCCCAGAATGCCGTGATCAGGCAGTTCCGCATTGATCAGGTCGCGCATGGTGCGCTCGATCGCCCGGTCGGCATCGGTGACAAGGCTGGCATCGCCCTTTTCATCGATCTCAAGTGGCCTGCGGTAATAGCTTTGCAGCACAGGGCGCGCCGCATCGGCAAGCTTGTGGGCCATGGCAAGAAACGGGTGGCTGTTGGTCATCGGATTTCCTGTGTCGGGCAAGGTCTTGGTCGCGGGGCAGGGGTTATATGGCGAAGATTGGCGCGAAAATCACGCCATCGCCGCCTTGATGGTCGCCAGAACATCCTGATGACAACGTGCATCGCCACTGGCGACAACATCCCCGGCACTGTCGATACCAAGCGGCTTGCCCGCCCAGTCGGTCATCACCCCACCGGCACCCTCAACCACCGGCACCAGTGCGCAGAAATCATAAGCCTGAAGCCCGATCTCAACCACCGTATCGGCCAGACCAAGGGCGGTCAGGCCATAGGCATAGGCATCAACACCATACATCGGCACCCGGCAGCCTTTCGAAACCGCGTCATAGGCCTTCTTGGCATCACCCTTGAACAGCTCCGGTGCGGTGGTAAAGAAGGTCGCACTTTTAAGCTCTTCGCATTCGCGCGCGCTGATTTCAGTGCCATTCATCGTGCTGGCCTGGCCCATCACACCGACCCAGCGTTCATCGGTAATCGCCTGATCGATAATGCCCAGAACCGGGGTGCCCTTGTGGCAAAGCGCAATCAATGTCGCAAAGCTCGGCTTGCCGGAAATGAACGACTTGGTGCCGTCAATCGGATCAAGCACCCAGACATATTCCGCATCGACATTTTCCCGGCCATGTTCCTCGCCCAGAATACCGTGATCGGGAAGCTCGGCATTGAGGATATCGCGCATGGTGCGTTCGACTTCACGGTCGGCAATCGTGACCGGGCTGTCATCGGCCTTCACATCAACCGCGACCGGGGTGCGGTAATATTTGCGCACGACCGGGCGTGCGGCATCGGCCAGCTTGTGGGCGATTTCCAAAAACGGATCGAGATTTTCCATAAAGGCATTCCTGCAGGCGGTTGAAGTCAGGCGGGATATGGCCGGTACTATTTCCGCTTTGCGCCCAGAACGCAAGGATGCCCTTTGTACCGGCCCTGATCAAACCCCCAAACGCAAACAGGGGACAGTTTCCTGTCCCCTGCGAAATCGGTGCTGACCTGAAATATCGGGTCAGGCGAAAGCTTTACTGTGCGGTGGCTGAGTCAACAGCGTCGCCGGCTTCCTCAACCGCGCCTTCAACGGCGGCGGCTGCATCATCAACGGCTTCTTCGACAGCTTCGGCTGCTTCGTCAACCGCCTCGGCGGCTTCAACTGCTGCCGGATCCGGAAGCGCGACCGGGTTGTCAGACTTGGTGTTCAACCAGGCAATAACCGCGGCACGGTCTTCGGCCTTTTTCAGACCGCCAAAGCTCATCTTGGTGCCATCGATGTAATCGCGCGGCTTGTAAAGGAACTCGTTCAGCTCCGCAAAGCCCCAGTTGCCACCGTGGCTCGCCATACCGTCAGAGTAGGAGAAGTCACCCTTGTGGGCAAAGGCCGCACCGACGATGCCATAAAGGTTCGGGCCGGTTTTGTTCGGACCGCCTTTTTCGACGTCATGGCAGGATGCGCATTTTTTGAAGACTTTCTCGCCTTCACCCATGTCGGCAGATGCCAGCATGGCAAGAATCGGTTCCGGGCCTGCCGGTTCTGCCGGAGCGGCGGTCGGGGCACTGGCACCCGCCATCACATCTTCGGAGAACGGATATACCGGTGCTTCCAGTTCCTCGGGACTGACCAGTGCGCTGCCGACCTTGCCGACAACCACTACCAGAAGCACAGCACAAATAACGCCGGCGACGATCTTGTTGATTTCCATCGTGTTCATGACGGGACCCCGTTACAGCCTAATCACTCTCAGGTTTTATCTTTATGTTCTACCCATGCGTCCCCGGCAATCCTCGATCAAGAGAAACACACGTGTAACCGCAGGCAAAACTGGTCGGTGGGAAACTATACGTTTCAGCGATTTGCATCAACCTTTCTTAAACACCAAGGCGAATATCCATGCTTTAGAACTTTCGTCTAGTGCCCTTCGAAAAACGATTCCGCCTTTCGCCTCCCCACCAAAACCGGCTAATGTCGCGCCGATTCATACCTGTGTTCTGCCATCGCTTGTTCTCGTCACGCTTTGCGCAAGATCAAAAAACGGGTGATTTGTGCCTTACTGGAGCGAAGAAATGTCGACCCCGCGCAATCCTGTTGTTGTAATTCCTGCCCGAATGGCCTCCACGCGTTTGCCCAATAAACCGCTGGCCGATATCTGTGGTGAACCAATGATCGTTCAGGTTTGGAAACGCGCGACGGAAGCGGGAATCGGCCCGGTTCTGGTTGCCTGCGCCGAACAGGAAATCGCCGATGCCATCACCGCTGCTGGTGGTATCGCCGTTCTGACTGACCCGGATCTGCCCAGCGGATCGGACCGCGTCCATCAGGCGCTCGAGACTTTCGATCCCGAAGGCAAGTTTGATGCCGTCGTCAATGTGCAGGGCGATCTGCCAACCATTGATGCCGCCGATATCCGCGCGGTGTTTGAACCGCTTGCCGATCCGGCAGTGGATATCGCCACCCTGGCCGCTGAAATTAAACGCGACGAAGAACGCACCAACCCCAACGTGGTCAAGGCGGTTGCGGCCTTTGGCACCGGCCGTGTTGCGCGCGCCCTTTATTTCACGCGCGCGACCGCACCGCATGGCGACGGGCCGCTTTATCATCACATCGGTCTTTACACCTATCGCCGTGCGGCCCTTGATCGTTTCGTTTCCCTGCCGCCCGCCGAACTCGAACAACGCGAAAAGCTCGAACAGCTGCGCGCACTTGAAAACGGCATGGTGATCGCGGTGGCCCTGGTCGATGGTGTGCCGCTTGGCGTCGATACCCAGGAAGACCTTGAACGCGCGCGCCAGGTGCTGGGTGCATAGTTGCGGTTCGACGCTTCAAGTGCTTTAAGTTCATGACCAATCTACATTGACCATTCAGGAAACAGCCAGATGACTGCGCAACAAAGGATCGCTTTTCAGGGAATGCACGGTGCCTATTCAGATCAGGCAGCCCGTCGCGCCTTTCCGGGTGCAACGACAGTACCGTACAGGACCTTTGAAGGCGCTTTTGGCGCACTTGAAGAAGGCGACGTCGATCTGGCGGTGATCCCGATTGATAACACGCTGGCCGGTCGCGTCGCGGACGTGCACCACATCCTGCCTGAATCCGGTGTGCATATTATCGGTGAAACCTTCCTGCGCATTAACCACGCGCTGGTCGCCGTTCCCGGCACCAAGATCGAGGAAATCAAGGAAATCCACAGCCACGTCCACGCACTCGGCCAATGCCGTAAGCTGCGCAAGGAACTGGGTGTGAATGCCGTGGTCGGCCCCGATACCGCCGGCTGTGCCAAGGAAGTTGCTGATCGTGGCGATAAATCGATTGCCGCCATTGCGCCGGTGCTGGCCGCCGAGATTTATGGCCTTGATGTGCTCCGCACCGAAGTCGAGGATGCGGCGCATAACACCACGCGCTTCATCATTCTGGCACGCGAACCGCTTGATATTGCCAATGACGGCACGCCGGTCGTGACAAGCTTCGTCTTCCGTGTGCGCAACGTTGCCGCCGCTCTTTACAAGGCGCTCGGCGGTTTTGCCACCAACGGGATCAACATGACCAAACTTGAAAGCTACATGGTCGAAGGTCAGTTCACCGCGACCCAGTTCTTCGCCGAAGTCGAAGCCCATCCCGAACAGCTCGGCCTGCGCCACGCGCTCGAAGAACTGCAATTCTTCTCGCACGAGGTCCGCATCCTCGGCGTCTATCCGGCCCATCCCTTCCGCAAGGATAACCATCCCCCGGCGGAATAGACCCGCAGCAAAAGCAAGAATCAAAAAGGGCCGGACAAATGAATGTCCGGCCCTTTTTTAGTAGGTTGAAACCTTACGCCCCGGCCTGCTTCAGCAAGTCGGTCGAGAAACGATGAATGATCTGGGTCAGCTCGCTCGAACGGCTTGAAAGTTCGGCCGATGCTGATTTCAGTTCATCTGCTTCCTGTGTCGTGCTCTGGGCGTTGTTCATGGTGTCTTCAACACTGTTGGAGATCTCCTTGACCCCGTCCGCACTGCGGTTGGCGTTGCCCGAGATTTCCTGTGTTGCCGCACCCTGTTCTTCAATCGCCGCTGCAATCGCAGTCGAAGCCCCTCGAACCTGTTCGATGGTTTCCGAAACCCGCGAAATGCCGGTTACGGCACGTTCGGTGCCATCGACAATGTCATTGATCTGGGCTGCGATCTCGTCAGTTGCCTTTGCCGTCTGGGTGGCAAGGTTTTTCACCTCGTTGGCCACCACGGCAAAGCCTTTGCCAGCTTCACCGGCACGGGCCGCCTCGATGGTCGCGTTCAGTGCCAAAAGATTGGTCTGAGCAGCAATGTCGTTGATCAGGCCGATGATTTCCTTGATCTTGTCGACCGTGGCGGACAAGCCGGCAACATCATTCGATGCGCTCTGGCTTTCATCGGTTGCCCGTTCGACCGTGTTCGACATCTGGGAAATCTGAACATTGATTTCCGTGATCGAGGATGACAGTTCCTCGGTCGCGGCCGCAACCGCATCAACGCTGTGCGATACTTCGTTGGCGGCTGACGCGGCATGCTGGCTTTGGCCCAGAATGCCATCGGCATTGCGCGCCATGCTGATCGCAAGATCATTACTGCGCTGAACCGATTGATCCAGGGCACCGGCAATGCCGCCGACTTCGGATTCAAGCTTGGACGCGATTTCGCGGATATTCGCACGGCGTTCTTCTTCGGATTTTGCCTTGAGGCCCGCTGCATCATTTTCAAGCTGCTGGGCCTGTGCCGATTTGTCACGCAGCGCCAGAACACCTTCGCCCATATCGCCGATTTCAATAAATCGGGAATCGGTTTCGACGGGTTCGTTGTAATCGCCCTCGGCAATTGCACGGATGCTGTCATTCAGGCCAACAATACCGCGCGTAATCCGTGTGCCGACGATCCAGGACAGGATGCCTGCAATCACGATGGCGATGGCGGAAATGATCACGATATGGGTGATGACCGACATGAATTCGGACTGAACATCATCATGTATGGACGGCCCACTGAAAGCAAGGAAAAATAGAACTGTTGTAACCTGGTCAGGTGCTTCCATGTATCCGGCCTGTTGGTGACGATAAATCGTCTGGCCCTGATGAAGTCCGCGGATGTCGGTTCCGATCAAATAAACGCGGTCAAGTGGCCGCTTGGAAAGTGCTGGAGTGTCCGATATCCCGGTAGTGACCGGTTCACATCAATATCTGCTCACCTTGCTAACCTGTTGTAATCCCTTGGGATCTAAAAACGGTGTGTTCTATGCCGCAATCGTTGTTGCCCGATATATTTCCTTTTTGGTCATTAAAGCCCAAGCGATACGCGCGGCTTTGTTGGCCATGGCGATGGTTACAAGCCTTGTCGGCTTACGTTCCAGTAACCGTTTCGCCCAATCAGCCTGCCGTGATGATTGTCGGCGCACAACGTTCAGCATGCTGGTAGCACCTATGACAAGCAGCTTTCGAATATACCGGTTGCCCTGTTTCGATATCCGGCCCAATCGTTCCTTACCGCCACTGGAATTTTGTCGCGGTACCAGACCGAGCCATGCAGCAAACTCCCTACCGGATTTGAAGAACGAAGGATCAGGCACTGTGGCTGCGATCGCACTGGCAGTCAGAACGCCGACACCAGGTATGGAGGCCAATCGCTGGCTAACCTCATTTTCCTTGTGGGCTGCCTTGATTGCCCGGTCTATGTCATCGATAGCAGCTTCATTGGCCTGGAGCATGGCAACCAGTGGCCGTAGTGATGCGCGAGCCAATGCCGGCAGGCTTTCATCCTCGTCTTCCATGATGACATCAACAATACGGTCCAGTCGTTCTCGGCCCTGGGCGGCAATCAGCCCCATTTCGGCCATGTGGGAACGCAGTGCGTTGACCAACATGTTTTGCTGGCGCATCAGAAGCTCGCGGGCCTTGTGCTGCATCAGGGCGGCCTGCTGGTCTTCCGATTTGACCGGCACAAAGCGCATGCTCGGTCGACCGACAGCCTCACAGATCGCTTCGGCATCAGCTGCGTCGTTCTTGCCGCGACGAACATACGGTTTCACATAGGATGGCGGGATGATCCGGACATCGTGCCCGCGCGCTTCGAGCTCCCGGGCCCAGTAATGGGCAGTGCCACAGGCTTCAAGGCCGATCAGACAGGGAGGGAGATCCGAGAAGAATGAAAACATTTGCTGACGACGCAACTGGCGACGAACTGTCACGTTCCCTTTGTCGTCGACACCGTGAATCTGGAAGACATTCTTGGCCAAATCCAGGCCGAGCGTGCTAACTTTCATCTGTGGATGGCTCCTTATAGTGTTTGCCCAACTGATCAACGCACTATGGCACATTGATGCCGGTTTGTGAGGGCCGTCCACACCATCATGTATACGCCAGCCCCAAGCGCCCAGTTCCATTCCTTGATCGGGCGGACATAGGCCGCTTTCTCGATCAGTTTGTCCCCTTCGCCTGGCTTCTTGGTTTCATAGGTAATAATGTCACCACCGGCTTTGGCCGCATTGACGATCATGTTGCGCACCCGGCTGTCAGGATTACATTTTCCGACATCTTCGGGGCTCAACGGATCAAGCACCATGCAGTGATTGTAATCGGTCGCGTAAATATAGTTCTCACCGTCAAAACGATAATCGTTGAGCAGTGCAAGGGCGGCTGCCTTGGCATCGGCCTCGCTCATCTCGCCGCTTTTGGCTTTGGCGATATAGCTGTTGACGATGGACACGGCACCTTCGGTCAGATGCGAAATCTGTTCGAACTTTCCGTTACGCAGACTGGTTTGATAGTTCAAGGACACTGTCGCGATGATTGCAAGCAACACAACCAGACAGATAGCAGGGATTGAAAAAATCCCCGTTACAACGCGAAACCGCATGGAATTCCCCTTCTAAAATGCAGTTCTCCACTCCGTACACGCGATACTGGTCCTAAAGGGTTAATTTAAAAAGAAACTTTCGTCGTGTGCATGGGCGGAAGGCGTTTTTGCATGGCTGATGGGCGCGGGGATTGATTGACTTATTGTGCGCCGCCCTGTATCACCCGGCTCATTCCTTCGCTTGCAAAGACAGAATGAGCTGTCAGGAACTGTATGAAAAGGCGAGGGCGGGTACGACGTGATGACGTCGATGCCTCACATCATTTGCCTCTCATGCGGGTCCGACGCTGGCTCTTTGCCAAGCACCGGTCTTGACTGCGTTTGGGCAGGCACCACAGGCGTGAACATGGCGCCGACCGGATAAACGAAGGACTTTCCTTTATGACGAATTTTAATGGGCTCAACCTGATCGAGCCCCTGTTGCGCAATGTTGAAGCTGCCGGTTTTACCGCGCCGACCGAAATTCAGGCTGCGACGATCCCCGCACTTCTCGAAGGCAAGGACCTGATGGGTATTTCCCATACGGGTGGCGGCAAAACTGCTGCTTTCTGCCTGCCGTTGCTGCAGCGTCTTGCTGAAAACCCGATGCGCCCGAAACCGGGTCAGCCGCGTGCCGTCATTCTGGCACCGACCCGCGAACTGGCGACCCAGATCGGCCAGTGCCTGCGTGATTTCAAAAAAGGCATCCGCCTGTTTTCTTCTGTTGTCTTTGGTGGCTCCCCGATGGGCCCGCAGATTCAGGAACTGCGCCGTGGCGTTGATATCCTGGTTGCGACCCCGGGTCGTCTGCTCGATCACATGTCGCGCAACACGGTTCGTTTCGACGATGTCGAAGTCTTCATCCTTGATGAAGCCGACCGCATGCTCGACATGGGCTTCTCCGAAGACGTGCTGACCGTGGCGGAACTGCTGCCGAACAATCATCAGACCGTGATGTTCTCGGCAACCATGCCGGCCGAAGTCAAACACCTGACCGACCGTCTTCTCAAAGACCCGGTCAAGGTTGAAACCGCACCGCAGGCCAGCGTGACCGAACGCGTCACCCAGCGTGGCATGTTTGTCAAACGTCACGACAAGACCAAGCTTCTGGTTCAGTTGCTCAACCGTGATGAAGTCGAACGCGTTCTGGTCTTCACCAAGACCAAGGCAGATGCCGACGAACTGTCGTTCCAGCTGCGCGATGAAGACATCGACAGCGATGCCATTCATGGCGACAAACAGCAGCGCATCCGTCAGAAAATCCTGCGCAACTTCCGCAATGGCCGTTTCCCGGTCCTGATTGCAACCGACGTTGCTGCACGTGGTATCGACGTCCCGGGCATCACGCACGTCATCAACTATGACCTGCCGCAGGACCCGGAAAGCTATGTCCACCGTATCGGTCGTACCGGTCGTGGCAGTGCCGAAGGTATCGCGATTTCGTTCTGTGAACCGCGCGACATTCGTCTGCTGCGCAACATTGAACGCATCATCAAGCAGGATGTCGAGATCGACGAAGATCACGAATTCCATGCAGCTCCGCCGCCCCGTTCATTCGGTGCCGGTGGTGGCGGTGGTCGCGGTCGTGGTGGCCGTGACGGTGGTCGTGGCTTCGGCGGCGGCGGTCGCGGTGGTTTTGGCGGCCGTGATGGTGGCCGGGGCCGTGGTGGTTTCGGTGGCGGTCGTGATGGCGCCCGTGGTGACAATCGTGACGGTGGTCGCGGTCGTGGCTTCGGCGGCGGTCGTGATGGTGGCCGCGATGGCGGTTTCCAGGGTGATCGCGCAGCCCGTGGCTTCGGTGGTCGTGAAGAAGGTCGTGATGGTGGCCGTGATGGCGGTCGTCGTGACTTCAATGATCGTCCGCGTCGTGACGGCGGTGATTTCCGCAATGATCGCAAGCCGCGCTTTGACAATGATGACCGTGCACCGCGCGGTGATCGCGAAGAGCGCAATGGTGGCGGTCGTGGTGGTAACTTCCGCCCCCGTGGTGAAGGCCGTGGCGAAGGTGGCAACCGTGACGAACGTCGCTTCTCGGACAAACCGCGTGGTGATCGCGGCGGCAACTTCCGTGCCCGTGGCGACAACCGTGACGGTGGACGCGATGGCGGCCGTCGTGACTTCAATGATCGTCCGCGCCGCGACAACCGCGGTGGCAATCAGGGCATGAAACGCCGTTCGGCGTAATTCTGCCCCGCTTGTTTGCGGGAAATAAGTGGGTGGCTTCGCCGGGGAACGATGTGAATTTTGTTCATGTCGGTGCGTAGCAACCCGCTTCACAAAGAAATACATACAGGGGGACTGGCTGGAAACGGCCGGTCCCTCGCCATTTTGGCGTGTATTTCCCGGGCTGAATTTTACATAAACCGGTTTAGACCTATTCCTAAGTGTGGAATTCGTCTAGATTTACTACACCTAAGCGTAAGGTATCTGTTCTGTCCGCATCCCGGGTTGGGGTAAGGGCAGGGGAAGAGTGGCAATGATGAACATCAGAAGTGCATTTTTGGCAGTGCTTTTGACGACTGTGATCGGTTCCGGCGCTGTGCGTGCGCAATCGGGCGACACCGGATCTGTGTCTGACGCCGATGGTCAGCGTGATTGTTCAAAGCTGATCGCGTCTGGCAATCCCGATTATCCGCCGTATCTGTGGGTGTCGAAGGATGGGCAGACCCTGCATGGCGCGGCAGCGGAATTCATCAAAACCGTTGGCGCGCGGGCCGGTGTCGAGATCGAGGTTATTAATTCCGGCAGCTGGGGCCGTGTGCAGCAGCATATGCGCGAAGGCACGATTGATCTGATTGCCGGCGCCTTTCTGACCGTGCCGCGTCTATCCTATATGGATTATTTCCATCCGGCCTTTCAGGGTACCCGTACCCTGATCTGGACGCGCGACAATCTTGATCTGCGCTATAGCACATGGTCCGATCTTGTCGGCATCGAAGGCCTGACCGTGATCAATAACAGTTTCGGGCAGGCGTTTGATGACTATGCCCGTCAAAACCTGACCATCCGCGAAGTGCCAAGTCTTGAGCAAGGCCTGCAAATGCTCTCGCTCGACCGTGCCGAATACCTGATCTACGAAGAATTCCCCGGCAAGGCCGTGATTGCGCATGAAAACATCACCAATCTGCGCAGCTACGACACCCCGGTCAGCAGCGAAGACCTCTATATCACCATGTCCCATCAGTCGGAATGCAACACCGGCGAACTGCGCGGCCGCCTCTCGGAAGCCGTGTTCGAACTGGTCTCGCAAGGTCTCATGACCCAAATGCTCGAAGCCAGCATCCAGGAATGGGGCGAAACCACCAACTAGGGCACACCAACCCGGCTGCCGCCAAACCGGCTGGCAGCCGGTTGCCCACCGGCCAAGATCGCCCGAACTCCACACGCGACCCGTACCCGACCCGCACCCCATCGCAAACCGCATCACCCCCGTTGTCGCCGTAGTCTGCGGCACCAAGCCCCCGCCGCGCGGTGCGCCGGGCCCGTGCCGAACACCCGATCCCCAGTTAGCGCACCTCACGCGCACCCCGCCTTCCATGCGGTCCTCTCGCCTGCCCGCTTCAACCACGGCCACGCCTCCGTCACGCGCGCTTCCCGCAGCGGTACCAATCCAACAGCTGGCATCCTTGCCCGCCGCGCATCCATGTCGGCAGCCACGGGCGTTGCATCGCCGACGAGCAATCCGCTCCAATCCCAAACCCAGGCTCGAACTCAATCCCCGATCCCAACGACAGCGCCAGGGTCAAGGCCGCGCCAGGACAGGGCCAAGGCCAGACCAGGACAAGGCAGGGCTATTGGGATGGCCGCAACCATGTGCCAGAAGCACCTGCCACCTGCCACCTGCCACCTCCCGCCTCCCGTACCTACACCGATACTGGCCAATGCAGCGCCATACCGCGCCTCAATCGGCGATTTCAAATAAATTGGTATAGCTATGCGGATTTGATTTGACGTTAACGTTAACGTTAACTACAACAGAGTCGCGTCATATCCCGGTGCGCCCTTTATGGCTGCGTCGGCTTCACCACAGGATCGCGACATGGCTTCGTTTGAACCGCAAAACCCCGATTACGCTGCCGAAGTGCGCAAGCGTTTTGCCCAGCAGCCCTACAATCTGTCGATCGGGGCCGAAGTCACCGATGTGCAGCCGGGCCGGGTTGAGGTGGTTGTGCCGTCGCGCGCCGATCTTATTCAGCATAACGGCTATTTCCATGGTGGTCTGATCGCTGGGCTTGCCGATATTGCTGGTGGTTTTGCCGGCTGGAGCCTGGTTGAGGCCAATCAGGGGATGCTGACAATTGAATACAAACTCAACATCGTTGCCCCCGGTCTGGGGGATCGCTTGACCGCGGTTGGCGAGGTTGTTTCACGGGGGCGGTCGATCATCGTCACCCGCATCGATGTCTTTGGTATGAGGAATGATGAACCGGTTCTGTGCGCGACATCGCTTCAGACGCTGAAGGTCATGAAGCTGCCGCCGGAATTATTGGATGACGTTGCATAATCGCAGCGATTATTCATTTTTATCAAAAATCAGACCGCCAGTAGATCACCGCTAGACCACCCGCGTGAAACACGCGTGAAACAGTTAGAAAACACCGAGAAAACATCTAGGGCAGGAACACCATCATGGCATTTTTCGACTTTCCCGGATTGAAATTCGATCTTGGCGAAACCGCAGAAGCGATCCGCGAAACCGTCTCGTCCTTTGCCGAGGCCGAAATCGCCCCGCGCGCGGCCGAGATTGATGAAACCAACCAGTTCCCCAATGATCTGTGGCGCAAGTTCGGTGATCTTGGATTGCTGGGCATGACGGTGTCCGAAGAAGACGGTGGCACCGGTCTTGGTTACCTTGAGCATGTCATTGCCATGGAAGAAATCAGCCGTGCTTCGGCCTCGGTGGCGTTGTCTTACGGCGCGCATTCCAACCTGTGCGTCAATCAGCTCAAACGCAACGCCACAGCCGAACAGAAGGCGAAATACCTGCCCAAGCTGATGAGCGGCGAGCATATCGGGGCCCTTGCCATGAGCGAGCCGGGCGCAGGTTCGGACGTTGTGTCGATGAAGCTCAAGGCCGAGAAAAAGGGTGATCGCTATATCCTGAACGGCAACAAGATGTGGATCACCAACGGCCCGGATGCCGATACACTGGTGGTCTATGCCAAAACCGACCCCAATGCCGGCGCCAAGGGCATTACCGCCTTTATCATTGAAAAGACTTTCAAAGGTTTCTCGACCGCGCAAAAACTCGACAAGCTGGGCATGCGCGGATCCAACACCTGCGAGCTGGTATTTCAGGATTGCGAAGTGCCCGAGGAAAACATTCTTGGCCAGCTTAATGGCGGTGTGCGCGTTCTGATGAGCGGACTTGATTACGAACGCGCGGTTCTGGCGGCTGGCCCGACGGGCATCATGCGCGCCTGCATGGATGTGGTTGTGCCTTATATCCATGAGCGCAAGCAGTTCGGCAAGGCGATTGGCGAGTTCCAGCTGATGCAGGGCAAGATCGCCGATATGTACACCACCATGAATGCCTGCCGCGCCTATGTTTATGAAGTTGCCAAGGCGTGCGATCGTGATGAAACATCGCGCAAGGATGCGGCGGGTGTGATCCTTTATGCTGCGGAAAAAGCAACCTGGATGGCACTGGAAGCCATTCAGACGCTGGGCGGCAATGGCTATATCAATGAATATCCGACCGGCCGCCTGCTGCGTGATGCCAAGCTGTATGAAATCGGTGCGGGCACCAGCGAAATCCGCCGTATGCTGATTGGCCGTGAACTGTTTGGCGAAACTGCCTGAGTTCTAACCGGCTAAACCGAAACCCAAAACCCTCGTCCCACGAAAACAAACGGACTCTGACCCATGACTCTGACCATGAGCACTTCTGATCCGATCGTCATTGTTTCCTGCGCACGCACCCCGATGGGTGGCCTGCAGGGTGATTTTGCCACTGTGACCGCATCCGAACTGGGCGGGGTTGCCATCAAGGCAGCGCTTGAACGCGGTGGTGTAGCTGCTGATGACATTGATGAAGTCATCATGGGCAATGTCCTGCCCGCCGGTCAGGGGCAGGCACCCGCCCGCCAGGCCGCCTGGAATGCCGGTATTCCGCGTGCTGCTGGGGCGACCACGATCAACAAGATGTGCGGATCGGGCATGAAGGCCGTGATGTTTGCCCATGATACGCTGGTTGCCGGTGGGGCGGATGTCATGGTGGTTGGTGGCATGGAAAGCATGACCAATGCGCCGTTCCTGCTGCCAAAAATGCGGTCGGGCCACAAATACGGCCATGACATGGTCTATGACCATATGGCGCTGGATGGTCTGGAAGATGCCTATGACAAGGGCCGCTCCATGGGCACCTTTGCCGAGGCAACAGCCGAAAAGTACGGCTTTAGCCGCGAA
Source organism: Thalassospira sp. (assembly GCF_002709775.1). GTDB lineage: Bacteria > Pseudomonadota > Alphaproteobacteria > Rhodospirillales > Thalassospiraceae > Thalassospira. The sequence continues at coordinate 19,826 of NZ_PAQR01000027.1, read as the reverse complement.
GCGCAGGATGACTATGCCATCACCTCGCTGACCCGTGCGCAGGAGGCCGCGAAGGCCGGTCATTTCAGTGATGAAATCGCCCCGGTGACCTACGCCACCCGCAAGGGGGAGGTCACGATTGATGCCGACGAACAGCCACCCAAAGCCAAACCGGAAAAAATCCCGACCCTGCGCCCGGCCTTTGCCAAGGATGGCACGGTGACAGCTGCCCATTCCGCATCAATTTCCGATGGCGCCGCCGCCCTTGTCATGATGCGTGCGTCTGAAGCCAAAAAGCGCGGGCTTAAGCCATTGGCGAAAATCACCGGTCAGGCAACCCATGCGCAGGAACCCTGCTGGTTCACGACGGCCCCGATTGACTCGATCAAGAAGGTGTTGGCCAAGGCTGGCTGGACCAAGGACGATGTCGATCTTTGGGAAATCAACGAAGCCTTTGCTGTCGTCGCGATGGCCGCAATCCGCGATCTTGAGCTTGATCACGGCAAGGTCAATGTCCATGGCGGTGCCTGTGCGCTGGGCCATCCGATTGGCGCGACCGGTGCGCGTTTGCTGGTCACCCTGATCCATGCGCTTAAAACCCATGGCGGGACCAAGGGTGTGGCATCGCTTTGCATTGGCGGGGGTGAAGCAACCGCCGTTGCGATCGAACTTTTGTAAGCTTGCGTATGAGCCTGTAAGGTCCTGTGAACCAGTTTACGCCCCGCCGTTTGGCGCGCGGGGCTTTCTGGTGACAGAAAACCGTGATCCTGCTATCGGAACCACGGTTTTAGCGTGGGTGCAAAGCCATCTGCGCGACCGACATCGGGGTATCATAGTCAAGGGACAGCCATGCAAGATGTGTTGAGCCTGGCGGCGCAAAATCTTCTGTCGCCCATCGTTCTATTCTTTGTTCTGGGGGTGGGTGCCGCCCTTGCGCGATCGGATCTGACGATCCCTGAGGCCGTCGCCAAGGGGATCTCGCTGTATCTGCTGTTTGCCATCGGTTTCAAGGGCGGGGTTGCCGTTTCCAATAACGGCATCGACCTGACATTGGGCATGAGCTTGGCGGCGGGTTTGATCCTGTCCTTTGTTCTGCCCTTCATTGCCTTTGCCCTGCTGCGCTGGATTTCGCAACTGAGCCGCACGGACGCAGCTGCGGTTGCGGGGCATTACGGTTCCATCTCGATTGTTACCTTTGTCGCGGCGACCTCGGTCCTGCAAAGCTCGGGCATTGCGGCAGAGGGCTATATGGTCGCGGTTGCGGCCGCGATGGAAGCACCGGCCATATTCTCGGCCCTGTTGCTGGTCTCATCGGGTGGCAAGGGCCGGCTGGATGGCGCGCTGATCCGTGAAATCCTGCTCAATGGCTCAATCGTTTTGCTGGTCGGCAGTTTCTTTATCGGCTGGATCACAGGTGCGGAGGGCATGGCCAAAATCGAAGCCCTGATTGTTTCGCCCTTCCAGGGGGTTCTGTGCCTGTTCCTGCTTGATATGGGGCTGGTTGCCGGGCGTGGCCTTAAGCAGGGGCGTGCGGTGTTGCGCCCGGGGCCGCTGGCCTTTGGGGTGCTGATGCCAGTGATCGGATCGTGCCTTGGTCTTGCCTTTGCGCTGATCATTGGATTGTCACTGGGGGGCGCGGTGTTGCTAATGGTGCTGGCGGCATCGGCAAGTTACATCGCGGTGCCAGCCGCGATGCGTGTTGCCCTGCCGGAAGCCAATCCGTCGGTCTATCTTACGTTGTCACTTGGCGTGACGTTCCCCTTCAACCTGACGCTTGGCATTCCGCTTTATCTTGCGATGGCCAGCGCCGTTCACGGAGGTTAATCCCATGGAAAAGCATGATGCCAAACGGGTTGCGATCATTATCGAAGCCATCATGGAAAGCCGCCTGCGTCAGGCGCTTGAAGGGGCGGGTGTGACCGGCTTTTCGGTTTTGCCAGTCCTTGGCGGTTCGGGACGGTCAGGCAATTGGAGCCGCGATGACACCATATCGCGCGGCGGCGGGATGGTTCAGGTCATCTGCATTATCCGGCCCGAGAAACTGGACCGGATGTTGGAAGCTGCATTCGAGGTGGTGGACCGCCATATCGGCGTTGTCACAATTAGCGATTGTCAGGTACTGCGTGCGGACCGCTTCTAGAAACGTCAGGGTTTTGTTGGGACCAAAACAAAGGAGATCGCACGTTTAGAACGATTCAAAAGGTGTGAATGAGGGCTATCAACTTGGGCAATTTGGTCCTATTTTGTCGACAGCGTCATACAGAATAGGGGACTTCGCGAGATGTCAAAGCCAACCGTTGATCGGATGCTTGCCGGGTTCAAGAGCTTCAAGGCGATGTATTATGATCAGCGCCCGGAGCGCGTCGAAGATCTGGTCAATATGGGCCAGCGACCGGAAGTTCTTCTGATTGCCTGTTCTGATTCCCGCGTTGATCCGGCCATTCTCACCAATGCCGAACCGGGCGAGATGTTTGTCATTCGCAACGTGGCAAACCTTGTTCCGCCCTATGAGCCCGATGAAAACTATCACGGGACGTCTTCGGCAATCGAATTTGCGGTGCGCGATCTCAAGGTCAAGGACATCGTCATTCTCGGCCATTCGGCTTGTGGCGGCATGCAGGCCCTGGTCGAACATGGCGAAACCGGCAAGGTGCCGGATCGTGACTTTATCGGCGAGTGGGTGAGCATTGCGAAATGCTGTCTCGAACATGGCCCGGATGCCGACAAGGTATCGCGCCATTCGATCCGTAACTCGCTGCAAAACCTGATGAGCTTCCCGTTCGTCAAGGAACGGGTTGAAGCCGGTGACCTCAAGCTGCATGGCTGGTGGTACGGCATGAAAGAAGGGATCCTGTGGCGCTTTGATGCCGAGCAGGACAAATTTGTTCAGGGCGAAGAATAAGCCCGGTCTGATCAAACCTGTTTTCTGATCGCATGGCCGGACATCGCCCGCAGAACGCACAGTGGGAGGATGACCGTCATGCGGTTGGAAGAACATCAGATTATGGTGCGCGATACCGCGCGTGAGTTTGCCGAAAACGAACTCAAACCCAATGCCGCAAAATGGGACATCCACCACACCTTCCCGGCAGAAGCCATCGCCGGGCTGGGTGAGCTTGGCTTTCTCGGCATGCTGGTGCCTGACGAGTATGGCGGGGCGGGCATGGATCATGTCGCCTATGCCCTGGCACTCGAAGAAATTGCCGCGGGTGACGGCGCAACCTCGACCATCATGTCGGTGCATAACTCTGTCGGCTGCATGCCGATCCTGAAATTCGGGACAGAGGCACAGAAACAGGAATTTCTCGTGCCCATGGCGCGCGGTGAAAAGATCGGGGCCTTTTGCCTGACCGAACCGCAGGCCGGATCGGATGCCAGTGCGCTGCGCACCCGCGCGGTCCGCGATGGTGACCACTGGATCCTGAACGGTGCGAAGCAATTCATCACATCGGGGTCCGAGGGCGACGTTGCGATCGTCTTTGCCGTGACCGATCCGGAAGCGGGCAAGCGCGGTATTTCCGCCTTTATCGTGCCGACCGATACGCCGGGTTATGTCGTTTCCCGGGTTGAGGAAAAGCTTGGTCAGAATGCCTCTGACACCTGCCAGATCACCTTTGTTGAATGCCGGGTGCCAGCTGAAAATATGCTGGGTGAAGAAGGGCAGGGCTACAAGATCGCGCTGGCCAATCTTGAAGGCGGGCGCATCGGCATTGCCGCCCAGTCGGTCGGCATGGCGCGTGCCGCGTTCGAGGCTGCCAAGGATTACGCCAACGAGCGCGAAACCTTTGGCAAAAAGATCATTGATCATCAGGCGGTGGCGTTCCGTTTGGCCGATATGGCGACCAAGATTGATGCGGCACGGTTGCTTGTTCATCGAGCCGCTGCCTTGCGCGATGATCACAAACCCTGCCTGACCGAGGCCTGCATGGCCAAGATGTTTGCATCCGAAATTGCCGAGGAAGTCTGCTCTGCCGCGATCCAGATCCACGGCGGCTATGGCTATCTCAAGGACTTCCCGGTCGAGCGCATCTATCGCGATGTCCGGGTTTGCCAGATTTATGAAGGCACATCTGATATCCAGCGCATGGTAATTGCGCGGGCGCTGGCGGATTAACCCTCCGCATCGTCCGAAATGCGGTGGCGGGGCACCATGACCTCGCCCTGCATCAAACGCCGCGCGGTGCGAAACACCGTGACGGCGTTAACAGAGAAATCGTCGACCGTGCTGCCGCTGATATCGGCATCCAGGGCCAGTGTGCCGGACGGATGCGCGATGGTAAGCGGCTGACTGGCATCATTATTGGCACGCGCCAACTCATGGGCGACGGAGCCCGGCAGTTTCATGATGGCGGCCAGACACATCCCACCCGTGATCGGACTGGATGCGTGGGCCTGTCCGGTCGAAATCATCCGAAGCACGATATTGGTGGCCGGGCTGTCCTGATCAGTCGGGGCGGAAACGATGGCGATTTGCGGCAGGTTGCGCATTGTGGTCTGGGCCTCCACAAGGCTGCAAATCCCCATGCGAACGGCAGCGGCAATGCGGATGGTTTCGATCTTGTCCAAAAGACCCGGCGTTTCGGTGATCTCGGCCGGGCTTTCGCGCCCGGTCAGGTCAAGGCTTTGCGCATGGATGCAGGCAATCGGGTTGCTGACATCGACCAGCGAGACCTCAATGGCACCAAAGCCATCGGTCTCGAGAACCTCACGCGCCTTGCCGGTCGGAAGCGTCTTGCCGGTGCTTGATCCGCCCGGTGCCAGGAAGGAAAGCGCAATCGGGGCGGCCGTGCCGGCCACACCATCCAGGGCAAAATCGCCGTCGAGTTTCGGCAAGCCGTTTTGCAGGGCAAATCTGGCGACGATGATCTTGCCGGTATTGGTGTTGTGGATGCGCACCGTTGCCTGATCGTCTGATGTTTCAACCAACCCTTCCTCAACTGCATACGGCCCGACGGCAGAGGAGATATTGCCGCAATTGCCCTTGTAACTGATCACCGGGGCATCCACCGAAACCTGCCCGAAGGTGTAATCGATATCGGCATCTTCGTGGTTTGATTTGGCAATGATGGCGATTTTCGAGGTCGAAGACGTCCCGGCCCCCATGCCATCAAGCTGGCGCTTGTTCGGATCAGGACTGCCCATGGCGCTCAGGATCATGGAATCGCGCGCCGGACCCGCAGGCGGCAAATCCTCAGCCCGGAAAAACAGTGCCCGACTGGTGCCGCCGCGCATGAAAACGGCGCGGAGTGGGATTTGCGGCGAATGGGTCGTGTTCATTTTGGGGTGCTCCGAAGGGCGGGGTTTGGGGTGGCGCTGCAAAGCGATCAAGAAAGCGTTCGGCACGCGGTAAGGCATCGTGCAGAAATTGTTTTGGTTCGCGCAGCCATAGCCCGTCGATTTGCCGTGATTTTTCTTCGGAAATCAATACGTCGCGCGGGATTGGTTTAATCTCTGCATCCCAGTTTGCCCAACGTTGGCGTGCGCGGCTAAAACAGTGATCGATGAATGTCTGGCGATGGCTATAGCCGTGATAGTCGAAAATCCAGTCATCCCAGGCAATGATAATATGATTGCCAGTAAAGCCCTTATTCGGGTGAAACCATAAAGGCGTCATGTCATCGGTGCCGTAACGCATGAGAAACGCGTGGGCAAGGATATGGCAGGCACCGCAGGCAAAGAACACGCGATCTGGCAAGTTCCAGCGCATCACCGGGTCACTTTTTTGGTAGTTCGGTGTTCTTGGCTGGTACATCGCGTGTAATCCTGAATCCGTGGACATGCCAAAACAAAACACCCCGAACCGCGAGAATATCGTGGTCCGGGGTGTCTGCATAGATCAGGTGATTTCAGGATGTCGCCGTTTGGCTTGATCAGAACTGATATTGCAGGCCGAGCATGACTTCGTGCGCATGCAGATCGTAGCGTAACTCCCGCAGTTGTCTGCCGTTTGGGAGGCCACTTCTTGAAAAATGTTTGCTGGCGCGCGCTTCACCCATATTGATATAGCGGTAGGAAAAATCGATCTTCCAATGATCGGTTAGTGCGTAGTTCAAGCCAGCGCCGACCTGCCATGCGACATCATCATGTTGCGCCCCATCAATCACAGTTGTGAGGCCCGTAATATGTGCGGATTTCGTGCTGTTATGCGCCCAGCCAATGCCTGCTTGGATGTAGGGGGAAAAGGCGCCGGTGTTCATACCAAAAGCGGCAAAGGGATCGACATACCCGGCCAACATCGTCGTGACATTGGATGTGTTGTGGCGACCCGAGTCAAGCAGGCGTGTTGAACCAGCGCCGTTGTCGAAGGTGACAGAGTCCATATTTGCCATGTTATCGCGATATGAAATTGTCAGATCGGTTCGAAGGTAGCTGTTGAGCTTCAATCCGGCACCGACCTGATATCGCGTACCTGCATGTGGGTCGGTGTCCCATGTATCACGTATGGCGCTATCAACCGAATCAGCATCATCATCAATCGTGCTGGAATAGCCCAGATCAGCCCGCAGGTATGGCGTAAGCAGCCATTCTTCGGCGGACGCTGTTGATTGCAGTCCGGCAAGTCCGAGTGCGGCGAGCATGCCAGTCTGTGCTGATTTGCGGACAAAATGGCATAATTTGGAGGCGAAAAGGGCCGATGGCATGGCGGTGTAACCTACAGGAAATATTGAGTTTTATAGCTCAGCTAAACCTATAAGTGTGTTGCGCCGCAATAAGAAAATCATTGATTGTCAGATAGTGTCAGATTCTGACAGATTTCAGAATTCAACGGTGCTGCGAAAGGCCGTGCTTTTCAATCAGGCGGCGAAACTGGTGGTAGTTCAGGTGAAGGGATTTGGCGGCTTCGGTCTGGTTGTTGGCGTTTTGGCGCAGGGCCTGTTGCAGCAATTTGATTTCGAAATTGGCGACTTGGGATTTGAAGTCGATGTTGCCGTCCGGGGCGCTGTCGGGTTCGGGCGTTTCAATCACGCCGGGTTGGCTGGTTGTGCTGTTTTCGGTTTCTGACCAGATGTCCTCAAACGGATCAAGGGTGATGTGGGCGAGCGGGGTTTCGTCGTCTTCAGTGAGGTAAATGCTGCGTTCGACCGCGTTGCGCAGTTCGCGGATATTGCCGGGCCAGGGGTGGCGGAGCAGTTGTTCGGCGGCATGTCTTGAGAAACCGGGAAAAACGCTGCGGCCCAGACGTTTGGTCATCTCAAGCGCGAACTGTTCGGCGAGCAAAAGGATATCATCAGACCTTTGGCGGAGCGGCGGTACGGCGATGACGTCAAAGGCAAGGCGATCGAGCAAATCGGCGCGGAACTTGTTGGTTTTGGCCAGTTCGCGGAGATTTTCATTTGTCACACCAATGACGCGGGTGTCGACTTCGATGACCTCGGAGCCGCCAACACGTTCAATCTCGCCATACTCAACCACACGCAGAAGCTTTTCCTGCACCACCGGGCTGGCGGTGGCGATTTCATCAAGAATGATGGTGCCGCCATGCGCACGTTCGAACCGCCCGACATGGCGTTTGGTTGCCCCGGTAAATGCGCCAGCCTCGTGGCCGAACAGTTCGGTATCAAGCAGGCTTTCCGTCAGGGCGGCGCAATTGACCTTGACCAGCGGGCCGCCCCAGCGGCGCGACAGATAGTGCAGGCGGGCAGCAATCAGTTCCTTGCCCGAGCCGCGTTCACCAATCACCAGACAGGGGCGTTCAATCGGCGCCAGACGTGAAACATGTTCAAGGGCGGCCAGAAAAACGGGGTCTTCGCCCAATATCGGTTGCAAGCTATCCATTTCGCGAAAAACGTTATCGAAAAACGACAATATTGTCGCGATAAAAGTTACTTAAAAAGTCTGATGATTTGTTAAGTCATTGATTTTGGGTGTTTTCAAAACTGGCACGGTTCTTGAGATAGAGAGATCAGAATTTGTACGTCCCCCGAATGAATAAGGAGATCAGACAATGGGCGTGTTTTCGCGTTTGTCCGATATCGTAAATGCCAACATCAACTCGCTGCTGGATCGTGCCGAAGATCCGGAGAAAATGGTGCGGTTGATGATCCAGGAAATGGAAGACACCCTGGTTGAGGTCCGGTCTGCTGCCGTCAAGGCGATTGCCGATAAGAAAGAAGTCGAGCGCAAGCTGCGTAAGCTTCATGACGGTCAGGTCGAATGGGATACCAAGGCAGAGTTTGCCGTTTCCAAGGGCCGTGATGATCTGGCCAAGGGGGCGCTGATGGCGCGCCGTCGTCTGGCCGATCAGAGCCTTGTGCTTGAGCGCGAGCTTGAAGTGATCGAGGAAACCCTTGGCAAGTATGACGAGGACCTCAACAAGCTTCAGAACAAGCTGAATGAAGCCAAGGCCAAACAGCGTACGGTTGAAATCCGCATGCAGACGGCTGAAAAGCGTGTCAAAATGAAAGAAAAGCTGCATTCCGGTCAGATCGATGAAGCACTTCTGCGCTATGAGCAGATGGAACGCCGGATTGACGAGCTTGAAGCCAACGCGGACTCCTGGGAGCTTGGCCGTGGCCAGAGCCTCGAAGAGCAGTTTGAAGACCTTGAGGCGGAGCTCGGGATCGAGGATGATCTCAAGGAACTCAAAGCGCGTGTGAAAAAAGACACGAAGAAAGACAAATAAGTAACGGGCTTATGTGTTTTGAGGCACAGGTCTGTTTGAAAGAACGAGATGTCGAATATGTGGGCGATTGCCGTACCCTTGATCGTTTTAATCGCCGTGGTGGGCCCGGTATGGGTGGTGTTTCACTACATCACGGTCTGGAAGCGCATGAAGGCAGAGCAACGCACACAAAGCCCGGAACAGACCGCCCGCGAAAAGGAAATCGTGGCGGATCTGAAACAGCGGGCCAAGCGACTCGAAACCCGTGTTGAAACACTTGAACGCCTGTTAGATGCCGAGGTTGCCGAATGGAGGAACAGGATATGACTGCTCAGCAAGCTACTGCCGGAGACGGTTTTGGGCGCAGTCACAAAAGACGCGCGCGCTGTGGATGTGGCTCGGGCGATAACGCCGACGGATCGAAACGCCATGGCGTAATCGGGCGCACCACGCGCGGCATTTCAGAAGCCTTTGGCATTCCGCGCAAAGGGGTGCTGATCGCCTTCATCCTGGTTCTGATCTTCAGCTTCCCGGTTGGCGTGATGCTGTTTGGTCTGGCATGGGCCTATGTCCATCATCCGGACTGGTTCGATGGCCTGCGCGGCAAGGTGCGTGGGGCTGGCCAAAGCACATCCGCCGGACGTGCGGCACGTCAGAACAACAGCAAGCCGGATGCCGGGGACGAACGCCCGACGGTTGGCGTTGATTATGAAGAAAGCTGGATGGAAGAGCTGCGCGAGCAGTTTGACGATCTGGAACGGCGCACCGGCTCAATGGAAGGTTTCGTCGCATCGGGCGAGTATCACACCGCATCGGAATTCAAAAAGATGCAGGACGAAGACGCCGCCAAAAATGCCGATGATGCCGACAAGAAGTCGGACGCGCCGAAGGCGTAGGCCTTTGGCAGGCATAGATTGACGAGATTGACGACGGTTTCAGCTTTCCCCAATCCCCCCTCGCGTTAGCACGGGTCTTGACCCGACGGGCCGTCGTCAAACATCAAACCGGACTTCTTAGGAAGTCCGGTTTTTCTTTTTGTTTGCAGTTCTTTGCGGCAAAATTCCCAAATAGCGTTTATCACTATACCTAATTTAAAGGTTTTCCCGGCAAAGTCGGGAAAATTGCCCATATAGTGCGCTATAGGGCAGGCAGCGTTTTGGGGAACATCATATGGCGACCATGATCGAGCATCCCGGGGAACAGGATTTTCTGCATCGTTTGATGCTTGATAACCCGTGGTGGGACGGTGTCACCGATGATCAGGTGCAGGGTCTGCCGCAGCGTGCCTTTTTCAAGCGGTTCTGGGGTGCGATTGAAAAGAATGACGGCCAGAAGACGCTGGTTCTGACCGGGCCGCGGGGTGTCGGCAAGACCGTGATGATGCGCCAGGCCGTGGCCGAGCTTTTGAACAATGACACGCCGCGTCGTCATGTTTGTTATGTGTCGCTTGAACATCCGCTGTTTCTGGAAATTGATTTGCCGCGTTTGCCGAAATTGCTGCGTTCCATGCGCGGGATCTCGGCCGATCATCCGCTTTGGCTGTTTATCGACGAGGTATCCTATCAGCGCGATTGGGAGGCGAGCCTTGTAAAGCTTTTGGCGGCCGATCCGATGTTGCGCGTGGTCGCGGTCAGTGCGCTGGCCCCGGCGGGTGACAATGCGGAATATATCCAGAGCCTGTTTTTACCGCCCTTCAGCTTTGCCGAATATCTTGAGCAAAAGGGTATTGCGCCAAGTGACGTTTTGCCTGAAACCCCCAATGTCGGGCGCTATACCGCCGATGTGCCCGATGGTTTGGTGGAGCTCAACGACCTGTTTGAGGATTACATCAACGAAGGCGGTTTTCATGCCGCCAATGGCGAGGCCGGGGCCATTCATCGGTCGCTGCATTCCGATTTGCCGGGCCTGCATGGCATTTCAAGCCCCTCGGACCTGCATCGGTTGTTTTCGCTTCTGGCCTATAACACGGGTTCGGAGTTTTCGATCGAGACGCTGGCGCGCGAGCTTGATATCGCCAAGAACACGCTGCGTCGGTACCTTGAATATCTTGAAAGTGCCTGGCTGGTGCGCCGGCTTGAACGTGTTGATCAGGATGCCAAACCTTTCCAGCGCGCGGTGGCGTTCAAGGTGCATCTGATCCATCCGGGGCTTCGCACCGGCTTGATCGGCGGGCGGGCATCTGATAGTGCCACCATCACGCGGCTTGCCGAAACCGCGATCCAGACGCAGTTTCTGACCTCATCCGTTGGCATGGAAAGCCTCTATTACGCCCGTTGGGGGCAATATGAGGTGCCGTTTGTGTTTCTTGATCGCCGGTCCGGCACACCTTTGTTCGCCTATCACTGCCTGTGGCGTGATGAGGCGATCCGCAAGCCCAAGGAAATCCGCGCCCTGGTGAATTTCCGGGGCAGTCATGCCTTGCCACTTGGGGCCTTTGTTCTGACCAAGGCGCAATGGCACGGCGGCAAGCTTGGCGGGGTGCCGATGCGCTTTGAGCCGGCCAGTGTGCTGGCGCTTCGGATCGGGCTTGAATTTTCGCAGCTTTGAATGCGCCGTAAATCGCCTTCACATGAATTGGAACGCTGCGTCTGATCTTGGCAGTATGGCCGTGCTGTTCGGTGCGGTCAGGAACTGCATCGGACAAAGTAAAGGAGTTCGTTCATGACGAAACTTTCCAAGCTTTTCCATGTCGCGGCCTTCGGGGCTTTGGCGTTTTGCGCCCTTGGTCTTGTTGGCATTTCGCAGGCATCCGCACAGGTTGCGTGCCCGGCAAACCCGCATTGGACGGCAACGGTTCCGCCGATTAACGCCGATCACGTTTTCTGCGGCGAAGTGCGGGCCAATGGCACGGCGGCCGGGTTCCATTCGCGCCCGGGTGGCGTGAACCCGGCGACGGTCGCCAATTTCGTGATTAATCAGCCCGCGAATGCCAATGGCGTGTATGGCGGGAACGTCACGTTGGTAAACCCGAACGGGGCAAACCCGACGAAGTTTTCGACGATGTTCCCTGATAGCTGCACCGAGGCAGCGGTCGTTCAGTCGATCCTGTATGCGCATGCAAATCAGGTAGCGTGCCCGGCGGGCGCGCCCGGATGGGCATCGTGTGGCCTGAACCGGCCGGACCCGGCAGCGGGCGGTCATTGTGTCGGCGATGATGCCACAACGCGGTTCTATATCGCGTTTGGAACACTCGGGAACGGCAATATCAACACCGCCTTCCCGCTGCGGTAATCTTTTGATGTGAGGTCAAACATGGCAGGCGGTGATTTTATTGAGCCGAATTGGCCTGGCAGAATTGTCGGGGATGATGGGCATGATCGGATTGCCGCCTGTCTTGTCCTTGATTTTCAGCGGGCCCCGGTCTGGTGCGAACAGGCCCTTTCCGAAATCGACGATGTGATTTCCGGCCGGCAACAGGCTTGGGATATGGGCATGAATGCCTACATGGTTAAGGTGCGACCGGCCAAGACCGAGATCCTGCCGGTCTATGAAGAGACCGGCGAGCCGAGCATTACTGTCAAGACCGGTGACTTGCGCGATGCCCTTGATTGGTGGCGCAAACAGATCAAGCAAAGCCCGGATTAACCGGGCGGAAAGCAATTTGCCCGAAGGTGGGCAAGGTTGGGCAACATGAGTAGAGCGATTTGAACGCAGCATTCTGGCGTATTCCCGCGCGTGCGATGGTGGTGATGGCGGTGGCAATGACGTTTGCCATGTCAGCAAACCATTTCGCATTGGCGCAAAGCGGAAGTGCCAAGGAAGCACCGTCTGATCCGCTGGAAAAATTCCTGTCGCAATATGTCGAGCATGCCGGTCTGCCGGGCGGGGTGGTGGCGATTGGCTATGGCGAGGGCAATGTGCGCTATGCCGCCACGGGCTATGCCAGTGTCCGGCCCGAGACAGGAATGACGCGGGATCGACAGTTTTATATCGGGTCGCTGACCAAGATGATGACGGCTGTGGTTACCTTGCAGCTGGCATCGGAAAAGCGGATTGATCTGGCCGATCCGATTGGCACATACCTGCCCAAGGAATTTCGCGACCGCATTGCCAATGCCGATCGCGCCACCATTCGTGATTTGCTGCGCAACAGTTCGGGCATTCCCGATTATCTGGATGGCGAGTTCTTTTTCGAGCTGGTCGGGCGCGACCCGCAGCATGGTTGGCGCAATGTCGAGTTGCTGCCACTGATTGCCGATCGGGAAGCCTATTTTGCCCCGGGCACGAATTATGCGGCCTCCAACAGCAATTTCATCCTGCTCGGCGTGATGATCGAGGCGGTCGAGGGCGCGCATATCAGTGCCGTGTTTGGTCGCCGGATTTTTGCCCCGGCCGAGATGAGCAACACATCCTTTGGCAGTTTTCCAAGGCCGGCATCGCTGGCGCGCGGTTTTGATGATGCCAATGGCGACGGGCAGCTCGAAGACGTCACGGATTATGACGTGGGCGATCAACTGGCCGATGGCGGGGTGATTTCGACCGCCGAGGATATGGTGAAATTTGCCCGTGCGCTGTTTGTGAATGGAGTTCTGCTTGGTCCGAATGCGCTTGAGCGCGCAACGACCGATACGGCCTTTGCCGGCGACGGGTCCTATGGCTATGGGCTGATGATCGGCGCAAGTGACTGGGGCCCGGTTTGGGGCCATGACGGGATCTATTTTGGCTATTCGGCCGAGTTTTCCTGGTTCCCGGAACAGGACACAGTGGTGGTGTTTCTTGCCAATGGGCGGGCACTCAATGAGGTGCCATCGGTGACCAGCATGCTAATGACCGGTTTGTTCGGCACGCCGGAATAGGGCGTATATTTCTGTTTTTATTCTGATTTTCCATGATCCCTATGCAGATATGCATACGGGAGTGCTTCATCTATGCACAGACGTCATAACTGATAGGATTATAATAGTTAGAATTCTATCTAATTTTTCTGTTATGGTTCGTGCCATGGAAAACATTGATCAAAACACCCCTTATCTAACCCTTGGCAGTGCCCTGATGCGCGTCGCCCGTTGCTGGCAGCGCGAGGTCAATCGCACCCTTCAGGCGCATGGACTTTCGCAGACCATGGCGATGCCGTTGATTGTTCTGCATCGTAATGGTGGTGCGGTTCGTCAGGGCATGATTGCCGAGGAAATCGGTGTTGAAGGCCCGTCACTGGTCCGCGTTATTGATCAGCTTGAACGCGACGGATTTGTGTCGCGTGTTTCTGATCCGCGGGATCGTCGGGCCAAGATGGTCGCCCTGACCGATGCGGGCCGCGCGAAAGCCAGCGAGATTGAAGTCCTGCTCGGCGATCTACGCGGCGAGCTGACCGCCAATGTTTCCGAGGAAAATCTTCATATCACCCTTGATGTCATGCGCGAACTGCTGAACCGGCTGGATATGCGCGAAACGTCGCAATAAGCCGGAGGTCAGCAGATGTTGCAAAATATTCTCGCCCTTCGGCCGAAAGCCGGAGACTGGATCTTTTCGATCAAGACATTCGGGGCATCGATGTTGGCGCTTTATATTGCGCTGGCCTTTGATCTTGATCGCCCGGTCTGGTCGATGGCGACGGTTTATATCGTGGCCCATCCGTTTTCCGGTGTTCTGGCATCCAAGGCAGTTTATCGCGTGCTGGGCACCTTGCTTGGTGCGGTGGTCGCGATCATTCTGGTGCCCAATCTGGTCAATGCGCCGGTCGTGCTGAGTGCTGTTCTGGCCGTCTGGGTTGGCGTTTGCCTGTTCTTCGCACGGCTTGATCGTACACCGCGCAGTTATGTTCTGATGCTGGCGGGGTACACTGTGGCCCTGATCGGCTTTCCGAGTGTGACCGATCCGCTGTCGGTCTTTCCGACCGCGATTGCGCGTTGTCAGGAAATCACGGTGGGTATTCTCTGTGCCACACTGGTCGGGCATATCATTTTGCCGCGCCATATCGGCCCGGTGATCGCATCACAAATCAACGGCTGGATGGCGGATGTCGCCAAGCTGGTCACGGAAAGCTTTGATGCGGGCATGGATGCCGATCAGCTGGACCGTGACCGGGCGCGCATTGCCGCCGACCTTGGTGAGTTGCACGGCATGGCCTTGCATCTGGGCTATGAGAAGTCGCGCTTTTCCGGGCGGACACGCGAATTGCAGGCGCTGCAAAGTGCGATGGCGTCCCTGTTGCCGGTTTGTTATGCGGTCCATGACCGTTTGACGGCGCTTGCGGCAGAGGGTGTTACCTTGCCGCCCGAACTGCGCGCACTTTGTGATGACATCATCGATCACGTCAATCGCGACGCCCATGACCCGGACCTGACATGCAGCCTGCATGACCGTGTGACCGCGTTTCGCGATCAGATCGACCAGTCATCTGACTGGGGTGGGCTTTTGATGGTTAATCTGTGTGATCGGCTGCACCGGTTGCTTGATTTCCATCATGATTGCCGGGTTCTGTGGGATGGCATTCGTGCGGGTTCCGCACCCAGTGACGTTTTGAACCGCTGGCAGGCAACCGCCGGGTCGGAAGCCATGGACCGTGATGCCAATGGCGCGGTGCGCAGTGGTATTGCCGCAGCAGTCGCGATCAGTGCGGTGTGTGCCTTCTGGATTATTTCCGGATGGCCCGCAGGCGGCACGGCGGCGATGATGGCAGCGGTTGGCAGTTCGATCATGTCGTTTCTTGATAACCCGGTGCCAGCACTCAAGGGCTTTATCCGTTACACCACGATGGCTGTTGGGGCGGTTGTTTTCTACAACCTGACGATCCTGCCGGGTATCGATGGTTTCCCGTTGCTTGCCCTGTCATTTGCGCCTTATTGCATCTTGCTGGGTGTGTTGATGACCTCGCAGGCGACGTATGGCTTTGGTCTGGCGATGGTGGTCAACCTTGTCATGATCCTCAACCTTGATACGACCTATAGCAGCGATATCGAGACCATTCTGGGCGGCGGTGTTGCATCGCTAGCGGGCTTTGGTGCGGCGATAATTGCAACCGCCTTTATCCGGGTGGTGCCAGCAGATCGATCGATCATGCGTCTGGTTCGGGCCAACTGGCGGGATATTGCCGCGATTGCGCGTGGATCCTTTGCCCATGGGCGTCTGATCCTTGTGCGCCGGTTGCTGGATCGCCAGGGACTTATCCTGCCGCGTTTGGCCATGGCGCCGCAGCATCGCGATACATTGATCCGGGTCATGCCCGAAGCAACGATTGCGTCCTGCCTTTATGATTTGCGCAATGCGACGCTGTTTACCAGCAAGCCGGTTGCCAATCGCATCAAGGTCCTTTTGCGGTCCATCGCGCGGCATTTCGAGGCCCGCCTGATTGATCCGGACCGCTTGCCTGATCCGTGGATCGTCGAGGAGGTCGACAACCTTTTGCGGTTGGTGGTGGCCGACCCCGAGGGTTCTGATCGCGAACGGCTTCTGGTGCCATTGGTCGCGCTTCGCCGCAATCTTTCCAAAACAGGCGCACCGCGCCTGCAGACACAAACGGGTGGCGGCATCTTGCCGGCCCAGCCGACGATCATGGGAGAAACAGCATGATCAATCCGACATTTAACATTTACGGCCTGTATGTCCCGACCTTTCTGGTTCTGGCAATTGCTGCATGGGGGTGCCTGAAGGTTACCCATCTTGGTCTGGCGCGGATCGGTTTTTACAAAATGACCGTCCATCCGGCGCTGACCGACCTTGCGCTTTATGTGCTGATCCTGACCGGGCTTTCGGCTGTCTTTCTGAAATAGGTGATGTGATGAAAAATATCGTTTTGAAAAGCCTGCGCATCGGATTCACAAGCTTGCTTGTGCTGATTGCCTGTGTGGGCGGATGGCATCTTTATGATTACTACATGAACGAGCCCTGGACGCGCGATGGCCGGGTCAGTGCCGATGTGATTTCCATTGCGCCTGATATTGGCGGGTTGGTGTCCGAGGTTCTGGTTGGCGACAACCAGCCGGTCAAGGCGGGTGACGTGCTGTTTACCATTGATCGGGCGCGCTATCAGGTGGCGGTCGATCAGGCACGCGCCAAGCTTGAAAACGCGATTGCCGCGCGCGATCAGGCCAAACGCGAAGTCACCCGCTATAGCGGGCTTGATAGCGACGTTGTCACCGATCAGAAAAAGGAACAGGTCAAAACCGATCTTGCGACCGCGCAGGCCGATGTGGATCTGGCGCGTGCCGATCTGGCACTGGCCGAACTGGATCTGTCGCGGACCAGTGTGGTGGCGCCGGTCGATGGGGTTGTGACCAACTTTTCGCTGCGTCGGGGCGCCTATGTCGGGGCGGGCAGTGCCATTGCCGCCCTTGTTGACAGCAGCTCGTTCTATGTTGCGGGGTATTTCGAAGAAAACAAACTGCCGCGCATTGCGATCGGTGATCGCGTGCAGGTGATGCTGATGGGCGAAAGCCGCCCGCTTTATGGTCATGTTGTCAGCATTGCAAGCGGCATTCAGGATAGCGAGCGTTCCGGCAGTTCAGCGGGCCTTGCCCAGGTCAAACCGACCTTCAGCTGGGTTAGGTTGGCACAGCGCGTTCCGGTCCGGGTCGAACTTGAACATGTGCCCGACGATGTCCGCCTTGTTGCCGGACGCAGTGCAATTGTCACGGTCGAGGATGAAAATGCCAGCAGCGGTTTTGCCGGACTGAGCCCGAAGCTGCTATTTTAGGCGATATTGAAGATGGTGCGGCGGCTATGATCATGCCGCACCGCAAAAATTGGGTTGCAGGGGAAAACAAGTTTGGGTAATTTTCGTAAAAATAAAATATAAATATTGTACGAATATTATCAAACGGGAGATTCCTGATGGCTGCTGCCCCACGTCCGCGCCGCTCTGTTTTGTATATGCCGGGTTCCAATGCGCGTGCCCTTGAAAAGGGCCGTACGCTTCCGGCAGATGGGCTTATTCTGGATCTTGAGGATGCGGTGGCACCCGATGCCAAGGATAACGCACGCAACCAGATTGTGAGCGCTTTGGCCGAAGGCGGTTATGGCAAGCGTGAAATCCAGATCAGAACCAATGGCCTGAATACCCCGTGGGGATATGCCGATATCGTGGCGGCGTCCAAAACATCGGCCGATGCCATCCTGCTGCCCAAGGTCGAAAGTGCCGATACCGTGCGTCAGGTCGCCAATATCATGGAGGCCGAAGGCGCGCATGCAGGCATGACCATCTGGTGCATGATGGAAACCCCGCTTGCGATGCTTAATGCCAAGGAAATTGCCGGTGCCCATCCCCGTCTTGGCGGGTTTGTCATGGGGACATCGGACCTTGCCAAGGATCTGAACTGTGCCCATACGCCGGACCGCCTGCCGATGGTGACCAGTCTTGGTCTTTGCCTGTTGGCGGCACGGGCCTATGGGCTTGCGATCCTTGATGGTGTGCATCTTGATCTGTCTGATGATGCCGGGTTTGAGGCGTCCTGCAAGCAGGGGTGCGAGTTCGGCTTTGATGGCAAGACGCTTATTCATCCCAAAACCATTGCGGCGGCGAATGCGGCCTTTGCCCCGGCAGAGGCCGAGATCGACTGGGCGCGCAAGATCATTGCCGCCCATGAAGAAGCCAGTGCTGAGGGCAAGGGCGTTGTCGTGGTTGATGGCAAGCTGATTGAAAATCTCCATGTGGTGTCGGCCAAGAAACTGGTCGCGATGGCAGATTTGATCGCGGAAATGGACGGGGCCTAAGCGCCCGACCACCATCAGACAAAACGGTGCGCGCGCCAAGAACAGCAACAAACCGGCTGCATCACAGACAGCCAAAACAGCGCGCATCGGTAATTCTTGGATCATCCGGCCTTTCAGGGAGGCAATCGAATGTCAAAGACCAATCAGGGCAATTATTTTGAGGATTTCCAGATCGGACAGGAAATCCGCCATGCCACCCCACGCACGATCACGACCGGCGATGTAGCACTTTATACCGGGCTTTATGGCCCGCGCTTTGCCGTGCAGTCGTCTGACGAGTTTGCCCAAAGCATTGGCTATAAGGCAGCCCCGGTGGATGATTTGCTGGCGTTTCACATGGTGTTTGGCAAGACGGTGCCTGATGTGTCGCTAAATGCGGTGGCCAATCTGGGTTATGCCGGCGGTGTGTTTGGCGTGCCGGTTTATCCCGGCGATACGGTCAGTTCGGTATCCACCGTGACCGGGATCAAGGAAAACTCCAACGGCAAGACCGGTGTGGTTTATGTCAATTCCGTCGGGCGCAATCAGCGCGGCGAGATGGTGCTTGATTACAATCGCTGGGTCATGGTGCGTAAACGCGATGAAAGCGCGCCGGCACCTGAAACGGTCCTTCCGGAATTGCCCGGTGTTGTGGCACCCGAAGCGTTCCAGATCCCGGTCGGGCTGGATGTATCGGCCTATTCAACCCAGCTGGCGGGATCGCCGCATTGCTGGGATGACTATTATGTCGGCGAAAAGATTGATCATGTTGATGGCATGACCCTTGAAGAAGCCGAACATCAGATTGCAACCAGGCTTTATCAAAACACCGCCAAGGTCCATTTCGATCAGGTCGCGGCCAATGGCGGGCGGTTTGGCAAGCGGCTTATTTATGGCGGGCATATCATTTCGCTTTGCCGGGCGCTGTCATTTAACGGGCTTGGCAATGCGTTTCGGATTGCCGCGATCAATGCAGGCACCCATGCCAATCCGGCCTTTGCCGGGGATACGATCTTTGCCTGGTCAGAGGTTCTGGGCAAATTTGAAGTGCCCGGTCGGCGTGATCTGGGCGCACTGCGTCTTCGTCTTGTTGCAGTGCGCGATCGGCAGGCCAGTGACTTCCCGCTTAAAGGTGCGGATGGCAAATATCATTCCGATGTGTTGCTTGATTTTGATTATACGGTGTTGATTCCGCGCTGAATCGCCAGAAAACGGCGGGCGGATTAACGGATCGTTCGGGGAATGCGGGCTATTTTCCGCCCGCGCGGTCGCCTGATCTTGATCGGTGGCATGCGCATTCATAAGTGTTAGCAACAAATAAGACCCGATCCGCAGGCAGTTTCCTTGCGTAAGAAGGTCTAATTGTGCGATTGCTAAAAGCACGTTACGCCGTATGTGAAGGGCCCGTGTCTTTCGCAGCACCCATCCCGCAGGGTGTTTACGGTGTCTGAGAGGTCAACCTACGTAGTTTAACGGAGGCAGTTGGGGCAATTTGTCACTGAAATCTTTGGTTTACAAAGGGGTTCAGATTGACTCAAACCCGCTGCATGGGTAAATAAAACCTGCTTTCCCGCCAGCTACTTTGAGAAGAGGCAATTCCGCTATGAGCAAAGCCAAT
>NZ_PAQR01000026.1 GCF_002709775.1 Thalassospira sp. | reverse complement strand
TCGCGCGGTCATGCCCAGTCGATGATTTCGACCGGCAAGCTTAACGTCAATCTGGATGCACGTACCGTCGATGTTGACGGCAAACCGCTGCATCTGACCGGTAAGGAATATGGCATCCTTGAACTGCTGTCGCTGCGCAAAGGCACGACACTGACCAAGGAAATGTTCCTCAACCACCTTTATGGCGGTATGGACGAGCCGGAACTCAAGATTATTGACGTCTTTGTCTGCAAACTGCGCAAGAAAATCCAGTCTGCGACCAAGGGCGACAACTACATCCATACGGTTTGGGGCCGGGGCTATGTCCTGCGCGATCCCGATACCAACAGCGCTGCGGCCTGATATCCCGGATTACGGTCTCAGGCCTGCCTGACGCCGCTCCTACAGTGCCCGCTATACGAAAAACGCCCCGGACTGCACCGGGGCGTTTTTCGTTTCTGGTTATGGCAAATAGACCATCGGGTTGATCAGCCCGATTACCTGCGCCCGGTCAATAAGCTCAAAGATCGGGATCACCATCAAAAACACCAGCCCGTCACGCAATGTCCGCACCAGAAGCTGTGGACGCACTTCCAGCATGTCCGCATCCTGCCAGACAGCAAACCGTGGCCCGAAACGCGGCACGCGCGCTTTATATTCCGAAAACGACGCACCAAACATCTCGCCCAAGGCGCGCTCTTCACGCAGGATTACCGGTAGGAAAACGGCAAACGCCCCCACCCCGAATAGCGTAGCCACAAGCAGACTTCCGGTTTGCGCGCCGATGCCGGTCGCACCGATAAAGCTGAACATATAAAGCGGATTGCGGCTGATCGAATAGGGCCCGGTATCGGTCAACTGACGGGCTTTGCGCCCACCGATGTAAAGCGTGCACCAGGCACGTCCGAAAATGGCGATGAGGATCAGGACAATCCCGCCAATCTCGACACTTTCATGAGTAAACATCTCCACCCGGGCAAGCGATTGCATGAGCGGAAGCGCGCAAAGCACCAAAAGCGTAATGCAGGCAATAGCAAGCTTGCGCCGACGCTGGACGCGGCGCAGGTCATTGCGCTGGGCAGAAAAGGGGATTGATGCGTTTGAGGTCATTGGCCTTCCCGACATTCAGTTCAACAGAACAGTCGGCAAAGCACCAACTGTCAGCTACTTCTTGTCGTCCGGCTTACCAAAACGGGACCGATCAAAGGTCGTGGACGGGCGCGTGGTTCCGTTTGAACCGCTTGTATTGCTGCTGCCTGTCCCCGGCCGTTGGGTCGTGCCCCCCGCGCCAGCACCGGTTCCCGTTCCAGTGCCAAGCGGACGGCGATAGGTCGACCCGGCGGTTCCGGAAGAACCGGTCGTGCCTGTGGTACCCGGACGCGTGGTTGAACCTGTACCAGTCGAACCTGACGGTCTGCTGAACGCACTGCCCGTCGTACCCGTACCGGTCGTCGGACGGGTGGTTGAGGACGTTGTACCGCCCAGCGGACGCTGGGTTGATTGCGTACCAAAGCTCGACGTGCCCGGACGGGTTGTTGCCGTGCCAGTTGTTCCGGTTGTTCCAGCCGCCGGACGGGCCGCCGTGCCGGTCGTGGTACCCGCACCGGTTTGCATATGCTTTGGTTTCGGGAAGGCCAGTCCACCGGGCGCCGCAGCACCGGCGGCACCCCCGGCAGCAGCCCCTGCAGCAGCCCCTGCCTGCACCTTTTCAAGCGCAGTCAGATCAACATCCGGCGCGCCCGGACGGTTGAGCTGATAAATGCCACGCTGACGGGCAAGCGGTTTGAACTTGTCGGAAATGCCCAGAACCGTTTCGGCACCACCAAGGAACAGGAAGCCATCATCTGGCATCAGGGCCGAAATACGTGACAAAACGTCGCTTTTCGTCGGCTGATCGAAATAGATCAGCACGTTACGGCAATAGACGACGTCAAACTGCCCCAGCGGACGGAAATCTTCCAGAAGGTTGAATTCCTTGTATTGCACCTTGCCACGAATATCGGCCGAGATCTGCCACTGGTCTTCCTTCTTCTGGAAGTATTTGACCAGCAAGCCAATCGGAAGCCCCCTTTGGACTTCGAACTGGGAATAAAGCCCTGCGCGCGCCTTGGTCAGGATTTCGCGCGAGATATCGGTACCGACAATGTCGATGCGCCAGCCGGCAAGCTGTGACTTGAACTCGTCAAGGATCATGGCGAGCGAATAGGGTTCCTGCCCCGAAGAGGCCGCAGCACACCAGATGCGCAGGTGTTTCTTCGGCGCGCGCGCCTTGATCATGTGCGGCAGAACAACATGGCGGAACTGATCAAACGGTTTGGTATCGCGGAAGAAGAAGCTTTCATTGGTCGTCATCGCATCAACGACTTCTTCGACCAGATTACGGTCGCCACCGCGCAGCGCACCAATCAGCTCTGTCAGGTCCTTGAGACCCCGCTTGCGCGCAATCGGCATCAGCCGGCTTTCGAGCAGATAAGTCTTATCCTGGCTCAAAACGAGCCCGGACTTGGACTTGATCAATCTGCTTACGAACTCGAAGTCATCCGGCTTCATCATTGTGGGTTAACGACCCCCCGCGAATTTTTTGATATAGGCCGCAATACCGCCAACCGGCAGAACCGCGGAACAGATGCCAGCATGTGCTGCTGCACCTGGCATCCCCCATACAACGCTACTTTGCTCGTCCTGTGCGACGACCATGCCCCCCGCATTGACGACGTCGCGACCACCGAGCATACCATCCTGCCCCATTCCGGTAAGGATTGCAGTCAGAATGTTTCCTCCGTAACTCGCCACCAGACTACGCAACATCGGATCAACCGACGGACGACAGAAATTCTCGGGCGGGTTCTGGTTCAACATCAGATGCCGACTGCCACCACGCCCTTCTACGGTCATGTGGTAATCGCCGGGCGCAAGGTAAACCTGTCCGCCCACAATTGGCATATTGTTTTGCCCTTCCTGGCACTTCAGACCGGTCAGACGCGTAATGTGCTCGGCCAGAATGGTCGTAAAGGTCGCAGGCATATGCTGGGTAATAAAGATCGGCTGGCGCACGCCATTCAGGCCACGCAGAACCTCAAACAGGGCCTGCGGTCCGCCGGTCGAGCTGCCAATGGCAATGGCTTCGACATTAATACGTTTCTCGGGCAGAAGCGTCACACCACCGCGCGTCGACGGGCGCTTTGCCGGGGCCGGCGCGCTGCCTGAACGGGCCTGCTGGGCACGTGCGCTTTTCTGCGGTGCCGGTGCGGTCGGGCGCTTCGGTGCCGGTGCGGTTCTGGCCGCCGGTGCAGCCTGGGCCGGACGTGACGGCATTTTTGGCACTGCCTTGGCCTGTCCGCCTGCGGCAATGGCGGCATCGCGAATAAGCCGGCCCGGATCACGCGAAGGGGTCGTCGCACGCGATGCTGCTGCAGTCGGTGCGGCTGCGGCTTTGGTGGCCGAGGCTGCTGCGTCCGGAGATGCTGGTGCTGCGGGCTGTGCGGTTGGTGCAGGCTGCTGCGGATGCGGCGTCTGACGCATCTGGACTGGCTGATGGCGCGGTTGCTGCATCGGACGCGGGCGCAGTTCTGCGGTAAATCTTTTGCGCTGGATGCGGCCTTGTTTCTGAAGCTGCTGATGTTCGACCGACATTTCCGCCCGGAAAGTCGATGCCTTGCCATCATCCGCATCACCACCCTCGGGTTTCGGGGTGGCGTCATCCGCCTCGGGTGCGGCGGGAGCGGTTTCTGGCTCGGCTTCTGCAGCTGCTGCGGCAGCAGCCTGTTCGACCTCAAGCATCTTGCGACGCTGTTC
Source organism: Thalassospira sp. (assembly GCF_002709775.1). GTDB lineage: Bacteria > Pseudomonadota > Alphaproteobacteria > Rhodospirillales > Thalassospiraceae > Thalassospira. Next base: position 75,458 of record NZ_PAQR01000026.1, on the reverse strand, counting down.
GGCCCAGGCCTTGACCTTATCCAAAAGCTCTTCGCGGAAACCTTCGCCGACATTGAGATCCTTTGACGAGCTTGGCTTGGGAATGTAATCCACCGCGCCCAGCGTCATCGCCTGGAAACTGATATCGGCATTTCGTTTGGTAAGGGTGGACGCCATGATCACGCGAACGGTCGGATCAATCTCCAACAGTTTCGGCAAAGCCGTAAGGCCATCCATGACCGGCATTTCGATATCCAGAACGACGACTTCGATGCCGCCGCCTTCCATCACAGCCAATGCTTCTTCGCCATTATTGACCGACCCGACGACGTCAATTTCCGCGTCTTCGGCCATCATACGTGTCACAAGCCCGCGCACGATGGCGGAATCATCCACGATCAGGACTTTGTATGGCGAATGGGTAGGCGTTTCTTCCACGTAGTAGCGTCCCCGCTTGATGATGGAGATCAATTGTTAAAGGCGTGCAGGCATCGTCGCGCAAGCAGGCCTAAATCAGGCCGACCTGCTCGAACTTGGCCTGGATGATCTCGCTATCGAACGGCTTCATGATGTATTCGTTCGCGCCAGCGGTAATCGCTTCCTGGATGTGTTCAAGGTCATTTTCAGTTGTACAGAACACAACAACAGGATCATCGCCACCAGGCGTTGCGCGCAGTTCACGCAGGAACTCAATCCCGCTCTTGACCGGCATGTTCCAGTCAAGCAGAACCGCATCGGGCATGGACTCAAGGCACTTGTCGATCGCCTCCTGTCCGTCCACTGCCTCAACAACCGCAAACCCGATTTCCTCAAGGATGCGGCGTGCTACCATTCGGATGACTTTCGAATCATCGACGACGAGACAACTCTTCATCGACTTCCTTCTCGCTTACTTAGGTCGTTAAGCCACAATGGCAGGAACCGGGCACATTGCGTGCCCGGCATGGGAATTCAGCCTAACCAGCCTGCTTCACGGAAGACGTGAAATCAAGCAGGCGGGTCACATCAAGAATTACCAGAAGCTTCTTGTCGAGACGGAAGATACCGTCCGAAAATTCGCGCCAGCGCGGATCAAGCGTCGCCGGGTTCTGTTCGAACGCCTTTTTCGGAACGCTCAGAACTTCCCCGACCTGATCAACCATCAGGCTGTAAAGCTCGCCGCCTTCGTCGACAACGATGCTCATGCCCGGTTCATTGTCTTCCTTGTCACGCAGGCCAAGACGCTTGCGAACATCAATCGCGGTCACGATACGACCACGCAGGTTCAGCGACCCGGCCACTTCTGGCGGAGACAACGGAATACGCGTGATGCGTTGCGGACCCAAGACATCCTGAACCGTCAGGACCGGAATACCGAAAAGCTGTTTGCCAATATTCGCGGTCACGAAATCCTGGCTGTCACCACCAAGGTCAAGGGCGCCACCTTTTTCCTGGCTCGGGACGAGTGCGTTTTTATCGCTCATAGGACTTTTCTCCCGCTTACATGCTGCTCAGTGTCTGGATCAGGGTCGAGACAAGTGCATCGCGATCAAATTTGGCCACGTAGTCGCTGAAACCGACCTGACGACCACGCTCGAAATCTTCTTCGCTGGTGTGCGAAGACAGGGCAATGATCGGAACTTCCCCCCAGGCTGCATCATCCTGCAGCGCTTCGGCAAATTCAAAACCGTTCATGCCCGGCATTTCGATATCACTGATGATCGCATCAAACAGAACGCCACGGTTTTTAAGGTCCATGGCCTGTTCTGCGTTTTCAACCGCAGTGACGTTGAAGCCCGCAACAGACAGCATCGGGGTCAGCAGGTTACGGAAGAACGGGCTGTCATCGATCAACAGAACTCGTTTCTTCTCGCCACCATTGTCCTCGGTGCCGAACCAGTCACTGAATGCCAGTTCAAGATAGTAACCGGCATCAATAAGGTCGGTCGCCTTGCCGTCAATCACGGCCGAGCCAACCAGACCATCCTGATCCGCTGTCAGTTCAACATTAAGCACGTCATCCACGATATCGACGATCTCGTCGACGACCAGCCCCATGGTGCGTTCACGATCCTGGAACACAAGGGTCGGCTGACGTCCTTCTGCCTTCATCTGGTAGCTACCATCGATAAAGACAAGAGGCATCAGCTTGCCGCGGTACTGGACCAGCGGACGGCCGTTCGAATGTTCGATATTCTCGACATCAATTTCTTCAAGGCGGGCAACAAGTGCCAGCGGAACCGCGCGCACTTCGCTGCCACCGGCCCGGAAGACCAGCATGGAAGTGGTTTCGCGATCAGATGCATCCGCCTTGGCTTTGCCTTCCACGCCCTGCGAACCACCAACGGTGATTTCGCCGGTGCGGGTCGCAATGCCGTTCGGATCAAGGATCATGATCACGCTACCATCGCCAAGGATGGTGTTACCCGAGAACAGCGACAGATCGCGCAGGATCGGGGCCACCGGTTTAACAACGATTTCCTCGGTGTCGAAGACGCGGTCAACGATGATACCGAACGAATAGGTACCAACCTGGGCAACGACGATGAATGCTTCTTCATCGACGGATTCCTCGGTTGCTTCGCTGCTATCAAGGCCAAGAATTTTCTTGAGCGTGACCAGCGGCAGCAGACGGTTACGCAGGCGCAGGACCGGCGTATCGTGAATGCGTTCGATGGAATGCTCGGAATTGTTCGACGCGCGAACCAGTTCCAGAACGCTGATCTGCGGAATGGCAAAGCGTTCGCCGCCACTTTCAACGATCAGGGCCGAAACGATAGCCAGCGTCAGCGGGATCTTGATGATAAAGGTCGAACCACGGCCTTCGACCGATTTCAGTTCAACCGTACCACCGATCTTTTCGATGTTGGTGCGCACAACGTCCATACCGACACCACGACCGGAGACCGAGGTCACTTTTTCCGCGGTCGAGAAACCGGCTTTGAAAATGAACTGCTGGATCTGCTGGTCGCCCATGCCTTCCAGCTCGCTCTCGGTCGCAAGACCATTGGCAATTGCCTTGGCCTTGATGCGCTCAAGGTTCAGACCACGACCGTCATCGGAAATCTCGATGATGATGTGACCACCTTCGTGATACGCATTAAGCGTTACCGTACCGGTTTCAGGCTTGCCTGCGTCACGACGGCCCGGAATATCTTCCAGACCATGGTCGGCAGAGTTACGCACCATGTGGGTCAGCGGATCCTTGATCAGCTCAAGAACCTGACGATCCAGTTCGGTGTCGGCACCGATCATCTGCAGATCGATCTTCTTGTTCATCTCAAGCGCGAGGTCGCGAACAATACGCGGCAGCTTCGCCCAAGCGTTGCCGATCGGCTGCATACGGGTCTTCATCACACCTTCCTGAAGGTCGGTGGTGATGTGCGACAGGCGCTGCAGCGGCACGGTGAATTCACTGTCATCCTTGCCGCGAACCATCTGCAGGAGCTGGTTACGGGTCAGGACAAGCTCGGAAACCAGCGTCATCAGGTTTTCAAGCAGCTCGACATTCACACGAATGGTCTGGGCTGCGACCGAGCTTTCCTTGGTTTCGCCACGCGGTGCTTCAGCCTTTGCCTTTTCGGCAGGCTTCGGAGCCGGTGCGACTTCCTGGGATTTTGCAGCAGCAGGCGGCGCTGCCGGTTTTGCCGGGGCTTCCGGCTCCGGCTCGGCGGCGGCTGCCGGCTCATCAGGTACTTCGAAGTCCGGATCGTATTCTGCGGCGTCAAAGGCTGCCTGCAGTTTTTCGTCATCCGTCATTTCGACTTCTTCGGCGGGTTCTTCTGCGGCCGGGGCTGCTTCCGCAGCCGGCGCACCACCCGGAATTTCGCCGGTATCTGCAAAGTGGTTCAGACGGCCGATCAGTTCGGCGTCATTGCCGTCCGGCTCGGCTTCGTTCTGCTCAAGCTCGCCCAGCAGGTACTTAATCGTGTCAATCGACTCAAGAACCAGCGTCACCGCGTCTGCAGTAACAACCAGTTCGCCGTCACGAATTTTACCCAGTACGTTCTCGCCAGCGTGGGCAACAGCCTCAAGGCGCGGCAGGCCAAGGAAGCCGCACGTCCCTTTAATGGTGTGAACCAAGCGGAAAATGTTGGACAAGATGTCCGGATCATTCGGGTTCTGTTCCAGCTTCACAAGCTCAACGTCAAGCGTCGAGAGACTTTCCGAAGTCTCGGTCAGAAATTCACTTAAAAGATCGTCCATATACCCCCTCCAAATCTCCAACAATCAATCACTTGTCGGAACTGGAACTCCCATTAAGGCGCCAATTGGCACAAACATACTATACTTCGGTATCTAGGTAGAAGCTATTGCGCCCCATTACCAGACCTGTCAGTTAAATTTTTATCCGTAGATCAATGCAATATTTCCGTCCTGTTGCAAGACCGAAAGCGTTCCGCCGCCAAGATTGGCCAGTTTCCGCAAGAAAAACGCCTGCACATTGCGCGGATCGAGTGCATCAGCAGAAACGTCCTTTTCCAGCACATTCATGATTTCCGGGCGCAAGGCAGCGCGTTTGCCTTCTCCCAGCACCGTTACTTTGCCGGAGTCGCGTGTCACGGAAAGCGTTCCGCCAAACGGCAATGCTTCTCGGGCCAGCATAACCATGTTTAGTACGATTCGTCCGTGCGATGGATCAATCGGAAGATCCGGCCACTCAAGCGTCACCTTGCCCTCGGCCGCATAGGTCTGTTTTGCTGCCTCTCGCATGGCGGTGGTATCGGCACTGCTGCCGGCCCGCCCGAAGGCCAATCTGAAAAGTTGCAGGCGGCGCGCGGCCTCAAGACCGCTTTTGCGCATCAGCTCCAGCGCCTCGTCATCGCCAACCCCGTCTTCGCCCATAAGCTCCGCCCCGGCATTGACCGCCCCGACCGGGCCGACAAGATCATGACAGATCCGCGAACTGATCAATTCGATCAGGGTCAGTTCAAGGGTGGCATCCTCTACCATAGCGCCGGCTCTCCAAGGTCTTTGCGTATCGGTGTGGCACCCTGTCCCCAAAACACGATGCCCATTGCAAACGGGCGTTTTAACTAGACGGCCCGCTCGCAGAAGCCACAAGATTGCCCCCGATATATTAAGAGCTTATTTAGCACGCTCGAAAATCAGGCCTTTCAGACCCGGCAAATTTTACCCCTTGGTGATCGCGGACCGTTTTTGCCCCGCCGACATGACAGCCGCAAATTGCGCATACCCCGCAAACGGCCTATATTGAACCAAGCTACACAGGATACAGAGTACCCAATGGATTTCTTGCTGACGCCGGGCGCCATTGTGCGCCATCCCGACCAACCGGACTGGGGACTAGGCCGTATTCAGGCGGTCGACGGGGATCGAATCGCTGTCAATTTCGAAGAAGCCGGTCGCCAGATCATCCGTCCGCGCTATGTCGTGCTTGAAATTGTCGAAGCGGCCGCTGGCTACGAATAGGCGATCCAATCACACAAGGTCAGGAAGACCGACACTTGGCATACAGATTGCTCAGTTCGTTTTGTTAATGAATTCACCATACAAGATGGACTCTATCAGACGTTGGATAGATGAACCTGACACGAGCACAACAGTCTTAAGAAGGTCTCGAAACCCATGATCGCAGCCAACAAACCACCGCGTGACAGCTTTAAACAGCGCCACCATGCCGCGGCGTTCACCGTGCTGGAACAATTTGCCCAAGGTCTTGTGCATTTCGCCCGCAACCATGGCGGTTCCGTCACCGAAGAACAGATCCTCAAGGCCGTTGATGGCCTGCGCGACAAGGAAGAACTGTTTGATAGTGCCTGGGCGGTTCTGGAAGCCGATCTGGAATCGATCAAGGCCCGCGAACATGCCGCTGTCCGCCATGATCCGTTTGGCCGCCTGCTGGTGTCGCGCTTTGATCATCTGCTGGAAGGCAATGAAGCTGGCGATACCGAACATGGCGCCCTTTCGCGCACCATCCTGCAGCCCTTCTTCAAGGTCATTCGCATGATGGTCGGCATGGACATGCTTCAGGAAATCGACCGCGAAATTCACGAAATCATCGAAGCCCACGCTGATGAGGACGACGAACTGCGCAACCCGGCTGAATACTGGGATCATCTGGCCAAGGCCCCGGAAGTGCGTTCGCGCATCAATCTGGTTTTTGCCCGTATGGCGCTTCATTTCAGCAACTATGAACACCGCAAGAAATGGCTGATCCAGCTGGTCAATGACAACATGGCCCAAGGCGAAGAACGTTGGGAATTCACCGAAACCCACTGCATCCGCCTGCTTGATGCGCTGTTTTCTGATGTGCGCAAAACGCTCGCCGTGCCCGAACATTCCGCCGAACTGGTTGCGAAAATGGGCAGTGAAGATGTCGCGACCATTCGCGAAGTCGTCAAATGCATTGATGCGGATGTCGCGCGCCTCTCGGCCTGACCCAAGACCTGCATGACAAAAATCAAAGCCGCCTTACGGAACACCGGGGCGGCTTTGATCGTTTTCACCTGACGGAAAGGTGAACAGCCAACCTCGAAACAGACTGGTCAAACCCCGGCCTGCTGTGCGACAGTTGCCTCAGAACGATTACAAAGAACGACGATAAAAAGCCCCGGAAACTCAAGAACACCGTTTAAACGCCACCATGACCAAGCCACTGATCGACAAATACGGCAGACATGTCTCTTACCTGCGCGTCTCGATAACCGACCGCTGCGATTTCCGCTGCACCTATTGCATGGCGGAAAACATGACCTTCTTGCCGAAATCCGACGTTCTGTCACTCGAAGAACTCGATCAGCTTTGCACGGCTTTCATCACGCGCGGCGTGCGCAAACTGCGCCTGACCGGAGGCGAACCACTGGTGCGCCGGGGCATCATGGACCTGATCGCCAATCTGTCGCGCCATCTTAAAACCGGCGCGCTTGATGAACTGACCATGACCACCAATGGCAGCCAGCTTGCCACCTATGCCGATGACCTCGCCCGCCTCGGTGTGAAGCGCCTCAACATCTCGCTCGACAGCCTTGATTCACAGAAATTCACCGAAATCACCCGCCGTGGCCGCCTTGAACAGGTGCTGGCCGGGCTTGAGGCCGCCAAACAGGCCGGGATTTCAATCAAGATCAATACGGTTGCGCTGCGCAACTTCAACGAAGATGAAATGTCACGCCTTGTCGCTTGGTGCGGTAAGGAGGGCTTTGACCTTTGCCTGATCGAAACCATGCCGCTTGGCGACATTGATGGCGATCGCACCGATCAATACCTGCCGCTGACCGCTGTGCGTGAACGTCTGGAGCAGGAATACACCCTGATCCCGTCCGATCACGTCACCCCGGGCCCGGCGCGCTATACCACCGTGGCTGAAACCGGCGGACGCCTTGGCTTCATCACGCCGCTCACCCATAATTTCTGCGAAGGCTGCAACCGCGTGCGCGTGACCTGCACCGGCACCCTTTACATGTGTCTTGGTCAGGAAGACCACGTTGACCTGCGCGCCGCACTTCGTACCGGCGACCCGCGTGCGCTTGATCAGATGCTTGATGCCGCCATGGACCTCAAACCCAAAGGCCATGACTTCGTCATCGACCGCAAAGGCCAGAAACCGGCCGTTGGTCGACATATGAGCATGACGGGCGGCTAAGCAGCCCCGGCAATCCTTGCCAAAACCACTGCAATCTCCCCAACCGATGCATTGATCAGGTGTGATGCACAATCGGTGCAATCACTGCTACCAAATCCGGGCACCGAAACCTGTGATTCCGGTTCCTGCAAAGCCGCGCGCAGCACACACTCATTCCCGCCCGGCACGACCAGTACAGATACGACCTGCCCTGCCCCGTTTGAGGTCAGTTCATCGACATGCCAGTGGGGCTTCTTGTCCACCTTGCAGTGGCGTTTGACGCGTGCGGCAATGCCGCCGGGGCCGTTGGCGGAACCGCAATAAAGGTAGGTTCCCTTGGCAAGGGTGGCACCTGCGAAGCGTTTGTTTTGAAGAGTAAGGTCAGCGCTGAGTTCAATGACCAGAACGTAAGCCCCGGCAACTTTGGGAAGCTGCCGGAGGGTTTCGTCATTTATCTCTTTGATAAAGGTATTCACGCGTCCGGGGACTCTCGCAGCAACAGATCAATCGAAAGACCGGGGCCAGCCATGCCGTTGGTCAGGACCGGTTCGCAATGTTCATTGATCCGCGCACCTATGCGTTGGCGAAAACCGCTGAAGCGTTTTGAGGCCACCACATCGACCGGTTCATCCAGATGCACCTCGACCCGGAACACACCGGGTGTCGGGGTGGCTGTTACACTGCGAATAAGTCCGGTCACGGCATGACCAAGATACGACCCGGCAAAGCGTTTACCGATGCCAAGGTCCGACACACTGGTCGGGATATTGCGCCTTGCCATGGCAATGGCGGTGTTCCAATCGCGGTAACCGTGGCTTTGCGCCAGAAGTTCCAGCGAACCGGTATGCGAAATGGTGACGTCACGCGCCGCCAAGGCTTTGCGCAGGCGTTTTGCCTGTGCCTTGAGCGTTTCGGTCGCATCGGACTGAATATCGCCAGATGCGATATTGAGCGTATTGGAAGTCATTGATGTCTCCACGCAGGAGGCCGGGGGTCCGCATTGCCGGGCCGTACCCTGATCGGGAAACGGGTCCGAAAAATTCATTCAACGCACTTTACCAAAGGCATAGACCTTGCGGACGGCAGGTGTGCGCAACCAGAAGAATGCGTATTAGTGCAATATCGCGCCAAACACAAGGCCCAGGCGTTGTCTGTCATCACCGGATAACGGGCGTTTCACAAAAATTGACAGCCCCCGTGACAACAACATATACCAATGAAAACAAGTCATATCGGCGGTCCCGAATACAGCGCCGATCAACCATAAGGAATATGCGCCATGGCCATGGAAGCCTACGAAATCGAAAGCATGATCAAGGAAGCCCTGCCCGATGCACAGGTCCGCATCGAGGATTTGCGCGGCGATGGCGATCATTACGCAGCAATTGTTGTCTCTGAACAGTTCCGTGGCAAAACCCGTGTTGTTCAGCACCAGATGGTCTATTCCGCGCTTAAAGGCAAAATGGGCGGCGATCTGCATGCGCTGGCCCTGCAGACTTCTGCACCGGACTGATCACCGATCACGCCACCGCAAGGCACGCGCCACCATGCACCGCCTTGCCCGACCGATTTCAGGGGTCGTTTCATTCCGACCCCTGATGACTTTCAGATCGCACTGAGCTGGTCCAACGTTGTCGCGGCCGGTCACAGCCCCGTTCACTGACCACCGCTTAACGTTAGGTCTCGCCCCGATGTCCTCTCAGGAAAAACCGGCATTGATCGGCCCAGGCCCCCTCGCCGGTCTTGGTGCCTTTATCTTCTGGGGCTTTTTCGGCCTGTATTTCAAACAGGTCGCCTTTGCCACCCCGTTTGAAATCCTTTCACACCGGATTGTCTGGTCGGCCGCACTGACCTTGTTGCTGGTCTTTGTTCTGGGCCGGCGCAAAAAGCTGTGGGAGCTGATTTCGTCGGCGCGCACCCTCGGCCTTTTGTTTCTTTCAAGCCTTCTGGTGGCGGGCAACTGGTTGCTTTACATCTGGGCTGTCACCAGCGCGCATGCCCTTGAAGCCAGCCTCGGCTATTACATCATGCCGCTGATCATGCTGATCCTTGGGCGGATATTCTTTGCTGAAAAACTCAACCGTATCCAGATCCTGTCGGTGGCGATTTGTGCCGCCGGGGTTTTGAACCTTCTGGTGTTTTATGGCGACATGCCGTGGGTGGCCCTTGGGCTTTCAACCCTGTTTGGCTTTTATGGCGTCATTCGCAAATTCGTCCCGGCTGATCCGATTGCCGGGCTGTTTGTCGAGTGCATCCTGATCACGCCGATTGCGCTGGGATATCTCTTCTGGATTGCCCATACCGGTGACATGACATTCGGGCAGATCGGGTGGGTCGAAGATGCACTTTTGATCGGGCTTGGGATTTGCACGACCGGGCCGCTGGTGATGTTTGCCTACGCCGCGCGGAATATGAAATTCTCGGCCCTTGGGTTGATGCAATATCTTAATCCGACCATCCAGTTCTTTGTTGCTGTTCTGATTTTTGGCGAGGCCTTTACCGAGGCCCACATGATCACCTACGGGCTTGTTTGGGTCGGGCTTGCGATTTTCACTTGGGACAATCTGCGCACCGCGCGGCAAAATCGCGCCAAGAGTTGACAGAACCGCAGGTTCCAGCCATATCTTCGCCCATAAAAGTTTAATCCGAATTCGCGGCACGAACTGTGCTGCCCAAAGCCAAGGACAATCATTATGACCGACAATCCGGTATTCGAGCGCATCCAGAAAGACGTCGATGACAATGACGTCGTCCTGTTCATGAAGGGTACCGCAATGTTCCCGCAGTGCGGCTTCTCCGCTGCTGTTGTTCAGGTCCTGGCCGAGCTTGGCGTTCAGTTCAAGGACATCAACGTTCTGGTCGATCCGGCGATCCGTCAGGGCATCAAGGACTTCTCGAACTGGCCTACCATTCCGCAGCTTTACGTCAAGGGCGAGTTCCTTGGTGGTTGCGACATCGTGCGCGAAATGGCTGCCAGCGGCGAGCTGTCCCAGCACCTTAAAGACAAGGGAGTTGCCGTCGCTGCCTAAGGCGCGATTGCCCGCATTCAAAACGCGCTGCGCAGGGTTCCTGCCAGCGCGTTTTTTTATGCCTATGCCGCCCGCCAACCCACAACGCGTGCGATCATTTCAAAGCGCTCACAAAACTATTTCTTGATGGTTTGACGCCCACCCCCCATCTTTATGGCATGCTGCTATTTGCGCCACAGGGGGAAGGTCACCGGCATGAAACCAGCAATCAAATCAATGGCATGTTTTGCCACCTTGCTGCTTGCAATCGCGTTTGTGTTGCCCACCCTGCCCGCACAGGCACAGATGGCCGCCGTCACCGCCCTTAGCGGCTCTGACAATACCGAGGCTGATCCACTCCCCCAAGATGACGTGGTCACTGAGACCTTCAGCTATTACGGTTTCCTCGAAGAAGGTGTCACCCGCACCCAGGCCCGCATTGCCGAGACCTTAAGCGGGCTTGATGCCTTTCCGGGCGAAATTGATGACACCGCCGAATTCCTCTCGACCGATTTTGGCCAAAGCGGCCTGATGCGCGTTTTCCTGTTTACCGCGATTTTCGTTGGTGTCGGCATCATCATCGAGGTGATCTATCGCAGGCTTTCAGCCCCGATGTGCGCCTATCTTGAATCCTCCCACCCTCAGAAATTCTCCGACCGGCTTAAAAACATGGTCGGGCTTTGTGTGCTGTCGCTGCTCTCGCTCTTTGCCTTTGCTATTGGGTCGCTTGGCACCTTCATGATGTTTGACTGGCCTGAAATCATGAAGGCCGCCGTCATGTCGCTTTTGATGGCGTTCTTTGCCCTGCGCGTTCTGATCATTGTCCTGCAGTTCCTGTTTGCCCCCAAGGCCGAGGGGCTGCGCATGATCAATGTCGATCCGGTGGCAGCGGGTGCTCTGACCAAAAGTCTGACATGGACGTCGGGGATTTCACTGTTTGCCTTTGCGCTTGCCGGCGTGTTCAGTGCTGCACCGACGATTGTTGCTGGCGACATCATCCTGTTTGATCTTGCCGTGGTAATATCGGTACTGACCTTTTGCGTCGCGACCGCGTGGCTGGGCCGGTTCTTCGCCCATCACACCACCAGCACCGGGGTTGAAAAAATGGCCCTGCCGACATCGATGGCCCGCCTTTGGCCGGTGATTGTTTGTGGCTGGTTCATTCTGGTCGGTGGCGTTGCCATCATCGGCGCCGAGCGGATCCTAAAGGCGCTTCTCGCCATTGGTCTGGCCTGCCTGTTTGATGTTGTCTTGCGCAATATCATCGAAAGCCAGCATCGCAAGAAACTGCAAATCGCCGAGGACGAAGCCGCCGAACAAAACGCCGCGGCCGAGGCCATCGCCCAAGAGAATGACGAGGTGTTCGAGCCCGTCAAACCCAAGGCACCGGTCTTTACCAAGGTGCTTAAACGCGGGGTACGGCTTCTGGCACTGGTTTTTGTCCTTGCAAGCATGTGGCGCATCTGGGGCTTTGACCGTTTGGCACAGTCTGACGATGCCGGGATCATTGCCCGGATCATTGATAGCTCAACCGAAATCATCATGATCCTTCTGATCGCCGACCTGATCTGGTCGCTGATCAAGGCGTTTCTCGATGAACGCATGAGTGCGTCCAATCAGGGCAATGCAGGGGATGAAGGCGGTGGGTCGGGACTGTCGCGGGTTGAAACCCTGCTGCCGCTGCTCAAAAACTTTGCGCTTACGGTGATCATCATCATGGTGACGATGGTGACACTCTCGGCACTGGGGGTCGATATCGGCCCGCTGATTGCCGGTGCCGGTGTTGTCGGCCTTGCCCTTGGCTTTGGCAGTCAGGCGCTGGTACGTGATGTGGTAGCCGGGGTTTTCTTCCTGCTCGATGATGCGTTCCGGCTGGGTGAATATATCGAGGTTGATAATCTGCGTGGCCGGGTCGAAAACATCTCGATCCGCTCCATGCAGTTGCGCCATCACCGCGGCCCGCTTCAGACCGTCCCGTTTGGCGAAATCAAATCGATCGTCAACCACAGCCGCGACTGGGTCATCGTCAAACTGGAATTCCGTGTCCCGTTTGAAACCGATGTGAACAAAATCAAGAAACTGGTCAAGAAACTGGCCGCCGAACTGCTTGAAGATCCGCTGATTGGCGACAGCTTCATCGAACCACTGAAATCCCAGGGTGTTCGAAGGATGGAAGAATTCAACATGGTGATCGGGCTGAAATACACATCAAAGCCCGGCGAACAGTTCACCATCCGCAAAACCGTCTATCAACGGGTTCTTGCCATGTTCAAGGAAAACGGCATCCAGATGGCCTCGCGCAACGTCAAGGTCGACGTCCCGCCAGATGCGACGCCGGAACAAAAGCAGGAAGCTGTGGCGGCCGCAGCCCAGCATGCGTCCGAGCAGCTTAACAAGCCGCCCGCCTGATTGGGGTTTCATGCAAAATCCGGACAAACAAAAACGCCCGCTGTTTCCAGCGGGCGTCTTCGTATCGGTTCGTCGCGAAATCCGTAAGGATTAACGCGAGTAGAATTCGATGACCAGGTTCGGCTGCATCTGAACCGGGTACGGAATTTCTGCGAATTTCGGTACGCGAACGAAGGTGCCTTTGAAGGCCTTCGCGTCAACGTCGAGATATTCCGGAACGTCACGTTCGTTCAGGTTGGCAGCTTCCATAACCATCGGGATTTCGCGCGAAGCGGATTTCACTTCGACAACGTCACCTTCTTTAACAAGGTAGGACGGGATGGTTACTTTCTTGCCGTTGACAAGAATGTGGCCGTGGTTAACGAACTGACGTGCAGCAAACACGGTCGGAACGAATTTCATGCGGTAGATAACCGCATCAAGGCGCTGCTCAAGAATACCAACCAGATGCTCGGAGGTATCGCCCGGACGACGGGAAGCTTCTTTGTAGTAGCGCAGGAACTGTTTTTCAGAGATCGAGCCGTAGTAGCCTTTGAGCTGCTGTTTAGCAAACAGCTGGGTACCATAGTCGGTCGGCTTCTTACGGCGGGTTGCGCCGTGCATGCCCGGTGCATATTCGCGCTTGTTCAGCGGCGACTTAGCACGGCCCCAAAGGTTCACACCAAGGCGGCGGTCAATCTTATGCTTTGCAGCAATACGTTTCGACATTTTGTAACTCTCTTTTTTTAAAGATCACTTATTGTCCCGATAGTTTCCAACCGCCTGAAGACCAGACATGCGGAACGGGGACGAAACCACCTGTTTCGACCCACTTTCTCGGAAGTGAGGCGCAATATAGAGATCACGGCCCGAGAGTCAAACGAAAATGGCCGTTTTCATGACCTGCCGATGCAAGCACTGCCTGCAGTTTTCGCAAGGCTTGTCATGCCAGCGCAAGTCCTTTCCCAACCAGCACAGATTATCTGGCGGCATTCCAAGGCCTTAGACCTGTTTTCCCGCCACATTGACGATTGTCATATCATCCAGAGGCGCCCCAAAATTAAAATATTATCATTGATTAATTATCCAGAATTTGGAGCGCCCCCATGAATAAATCCACAATCACCCCGGTCCGCTTTGCCTTCATGTTCCTTCTGATGGCTGTTCTTCTTGTTTTGAATGTCGCCATCGCCCGAGCCGATGATAAATCCGATGACAAAATCAACAAGGCCCTGATCATCCTAACCAGCCCGTCCCTGCAGACCCAGGGCATGGCGATGGTTCTTGGCAACACCATGCAGGCGCAAGGTGTCCGGGTCGATGTTCTTCTGTGTGACAAGGCAGGCGACCTGGCACTCAGCGCCACCCAAAGCCCCGCCCTTGAGCCGAAAAGGGTCACCCCCGAGCAGCTTCTGACCAAATTGATGAGCGGCGGTGCCTCGGTCAATGTTTGCGCGCTTTATCTGCCCAACAGTTCACATGATCAAACTGCGCTTCGCGATGGCGTTGGTGTCGCAACCCCGCCGGCCATGGCCAAGATGATGGTTGACGAAGATACCCGCGTCTTCTCGTTCTAAGCCCCAAGGACCCCACGATGATGAACATGCTTAAAATGCGCCCCGTTATGGCAGGTCTGGCTTTGCTTGCTGCCATCGCCCTTTCCGCCGCAGTACCGGCATCCGCCAAGGCAGATGAGCTGGGAATTTCCACTCAAGAGGCCCTCGAACTTTCATCGCAGCAGGAGAACGTGCTGTTTGTCGATGTCCGCGATCCGGTGGAAATCCTGTTTATCGGCTTCACTGATGCGGTGGATATCAACATCCCCTATCTGATGGTGGATCGAAGCCAATGGGACGCAGAAAAGGGCCGGTTCCGGCTTTATCGCAACCCGAACTTTGCCGCCGAGATCGAAGCGGCCCTTAAGGCACGCGGCATGGATAAGAACGCCACCATAATCACCATGTGCCGGTCCGGCAGCGAACGCGGCAAACCAAGTGCCGCCTTCCTGCAGGAAAACGGCTTCGCCAATGCCCGCTATGTCGTTCACGGCTTTCAGGGCAGTGCTATCAAGGAAGGCCCGCAAAAAGGCCTGCGCCTGCTCAATGGCTGGCAGAATGACGGCCTGCCCTGGCAAAGCAAACCGAACCCGGACAAGATCTATCGCCTAGATCGGCCATAAGGCCGCCCAGCTTGGCACTTCGCCAAGTGCCCCCCGCCAAAAACAATAAGGGCTCCCTGACCAAGATCGGAGAGCCCTTTATTTTCGATATCAAACCACGCAAGCGTTACGGCTTGTGCTTGCCGCCGCGCATGGCAACGATCATGCCGCGCAGCGTCTGGACTTCCTGATGGGTCAGGTTGGCACGGTTAAAGATATTGCGGATATTGCGCGCCATGCCGGGGCGTTTTTCGGCCACCCGGAAGAAACCGGACTCATCAAGCTCGTTCTCAAGATGCACGAACAGACGTTCCATATCATCCTTGGTCGCCGGGAAGGTGTCGGCCATCATCAATTGATAATCGGGCACATCAACGCCCGCCTGCCACCATTCATAGCCGATCAGCAACACCGCCTGCGCCAGATTGAGCGAGGTAAAACCGGGATTAAGCGGCACAGTGACCACCGCATCGCCCATGGCGATATGTTCGTTGCGCACACCAGTGCGCTCCGGGCCAAACATCACGCCGACTTTCTCGCCACGCGCAACCACGCTGCGCATTTCCGGTGCCAACCCCTTGGGGGTAAAGACAGGCTTGATGGCATCGCGCGTGCGGGCTGTGGTAACATACACCCGGTTGAGATCAGCAAGCGCATCTTCTTCGCGCTCGAACACCTTGGTATTATCAATGACGATGTCGGCACCCGACGCATTGGCGGTTGCCCGTTCATTCGGCCAGCCATCGCGCGGACGCACCAGACGCAAATCCACCAACCCGCAATTCAACATCGCGCGCGCTGCCTTGCCGATATTATCGCCAAGCTGCGGTTCGATCAGAATGATCACGGGTGGATTGGCAATCCCGCCTGTTTCAGGCTTGGCACTGCCGATGGGCTCGCTCATCGCGCTAAACTCCGATCGTCAAAGGAAGGGTGACGGGCATTCCCGTCCATATTGGCGCTTACTTAGCAAAAGCCAACCGTTCGCGCCAGCCTCCATGTCTCGAACGAAAACAGCCGGACCTTTACAAGACCCGGCTGCGTCTAAAACTTGATCTGTTGATCACGCGTGCTGGCTGCGCACGCCCGACTTGAACAGCTTATAGGTTATGGAGTCACGCAGCGCGTTATAGGACGCCTCGATGATGTTGGTTGAAACACCCACGGTCGCCCAATTGTTGCCTTCCGCATCACGGCTTTCGATCATGACGCGGGTTACTGCACGTGTGCCATCGCCTCGTGTTATGATCCGGACCTTATAATCGATCAGTTCGATCTGCTCGACCGCTTCGCGGTATTCCGGCACGGTCAGAAGAACCTTGCGAAGTGCTGCATCAAGGGCGTTGACCGGACCATTCCCTTCGGCAACCGACATGAACTGGTCATCGCCGACCACGACCTTGACGGTGGCTTCCGACATGGTGATGACCTGCTCGTCCTGTTCATCGACCCAGCGACGTTCGTCAATCACGCGGAACGATGTCACGCGGAAATAGCGATCAAGCTCACCCATGGCTTTGCGCGCCAGCAATTCAAAGCTGGCCTCGGCCCCGTCATAGGCAAAGCCATCAAATTCACGCTGTTTGACGGTCTCGACCAGTTTGCCGACGGCTTCCGATTTCGGATCAACATCGACACCGATTTCACGGAAACGCGCCAGAATGTTGGATCGGCCCGCCTGATCCGAAACAAGGATATGACGCTGATTGCCAACCAGATGCGGCTCGACATGCTCGTAACAAGTCGGGTTCTTTTCGACGGCTGAAACATGCAAGCCGCCCTTATGGGCAAAAGCGCTGTCACCGACATAGGCGGCTTGGCGCAGCGGTTCACGGTTCAGGCGCTCGTCAAGGATGTGCGAGATGCGGCGAAGGCTGGTCAGCTGGGCATGGGAAATACCAACGTCATACCCCATTTTGAGCATCAGGGTCGGAATGATCGAAATCAGGTTGGCATTGCCACAGCGCTCACCAAGACCGTTCAAGGTACCCTGCACCTGACGCGCACCAGCGCGCACCGCCGCCAATGAGTTCGCGACCGCATTTTCCGTATCATTATGGCAATGAATGCCGACATGCGTACCGGGGATCTGGCTGCAGACATCGGTGACAATGTCAAAAATTTCGTCGGGCAGCGTACCGCCGTTGGTGTCACACAAAACAACCCAGCGCGCACCGGCATCATATGCCGCCTTGATCGCCGAAAGCGCGTATTCCCGATTGGCCTTGTAGCCGTCAAAGAAATGCTCGGCATCGAACATGACTTCGGAAACCTTGGTTTTCAGATGCGCGATAGAATCCGAGATCATCGCAAGGTTTTCATCAAGCTCAATCCCGAGTGCCTCGGTCACCTGAAAATCCCAGCTTTTGCCAACCATGCACACGATCGGCGCATTTTGCGCCAGGCTGGTCAGCCCCGGATCGTTGGATGCCGAACGCCCGGCACGACGTGTCATGCCAAAAGCCGTCAGTTTGGAATTCTTGAGCTTCGGCGGGTTGGCAAAAAATGCGTCGTCGGTCGGGTTTGCCCCGGGCCAGCCGCCCTCAATATAGTCAATCGACAATTCGTCCAGCGCCTTGGCAATCGCGGTTTTATCCGCGGCCGAAAAATCCACGCCCTGGGTCTGCTGCCCGTCGCGCAGGGTACTGTCATAGAGATAGACGCGCTTGTCTGACATTTTCATTCCAACTGATCGATAGTCTCTCTTGGGGCGGCGCTGTTATTACCGCCTCTGTTCTTCCCGCGCGGGGGATATGCCCATATCCGCTGCGGGTCTGGCAAATTGCCGCAAAACAGCCCTTAGCGCAACAGCATTGCTAAATTTGACGCATTCAGGGCAATTTCCACTCTATTTTAAGAAATTACCCACCTTTAGGATAGCAAGCCTGTCCCCTTGAATGATTGTAACCCCCACTACCCGATGATTAACTTTACTAAATCATAGGCTGCGTGATCGCCCTCTTGCCCAAAAACAAATACACACACTGATCGCGCGACGTCCGGGAACAATAAAAATGGTAAATGACGCCACCACCAGCGTTGACATCATGATGCTTGCCGGTCTGACATGGGAACGTACCGGTCGGAATTGCTGGACAGCATCGGATCGCTTCGCCCGCTACACCATTTTCCGCGACATTGACGAACGCTGGTACGGCGACTGGGAACGCGACGGTGAACTGACCCGCGCGGAATGGTCCTGCCCGATCCTGGAAACCTTTGCCGAATACATGGTCGATAACGCCCGGCGGCAACCGAACTGAACATTACGCCCGGCTCACCCCGGAAAAATCAGAAAAAACTGATAAAACGACCGTTTAGGACGCGTAAGGCCAGTCTTTTCCTTGCGTTTGACGTCATGTCGATTATGTGTTGGGGTAGCGTAACGTTACATAACCCAAGGCAATTCTATCCAATGACTAAAGCCATTCCCATGCAGATCGACATTGTTTCGGACGTCGTCTGTCCGTGGTGCATCATCGGTTACAAGAATCTCGAAGATGCCATCAGCCGTCTCGACGGTGAAATTGACGTCACCCTGCGCTGGCACCCGTTTGAACTGAACCGTGATATGCCGCCCGAAGGCCAGGACCTGTCGGAACATATCAACGAAAAATACGGTCTTACCGCCGACCAGAGTGCCGATAACCGTGCACGCATCACCATGATGGGTGAAAATGTCGGCTTCCCGATCCATTTCAGTTCGGATTCACGCATCTACAACACCTTTGATGCGCACCGCCTGCTTTACTGGGCCGGCAAGGAAGGCGAATATGGTCAGCAGACCGCGCTGAAACTCAATCTGTTTGCTGCCTATTTCCAGGGCGGGGACAACACCGCCGATCACGGTGTCCTGAAACGCGCGGCCGAGGAAGTCGGTCTTTCCCCGGATCGTGCGGCCGAAATCCTCGCCAGTGACGAATTCGCCAAGGAAGTCCGGGCCGAAGAAGACGAGTTCGGCGATGCCGGCATCAGTTCTGTGCCAACCTATGTCGTGAATGGCAAATTCGCCATTTCCGGTGGCCACCCGCCAGAGGTCTTTGAACAGGCCCTTTCGGAAATCGCCCGTCAGGGGGATGAAATCCTGGCCGAAGCCCAGAACGACGCCTGATTATCGGCACCCGCCAGACAAACGATCAAAGCCCGGTCCCTTTGGATCGGGCTTTTTCGTTCCGCTCGACAGAATTCAACCACTGATCTAGGCTGACTTTGCCACCACCAAAGGAAACGCCCCATGATCAGTTTCACCGAAATCGGGCAGTATCTTCCCGGGATATTGCTATCTTACGCCGCTTTGCTTGTCGGGCTCATCAGCCCCGGCCCTGCCCTTCTGGGCTTGATGGGCGTTTCCCTTGATCAGGGCCGCCGTGCCGGACAGCATTTTGCCCTTGGCATTGGAACCGGATCGTTCTCGATCGGTCTTCTGACCCTGACCGGCTTGTCGGCTGTGTTGGCGACCTACGCCGATGCAATGACCGCCATTCGGATTTTTGGCGGGCTTTATTTGCTTTGGATGTCTTACCGCGCATTTCGAACCGCATTTCGCAAGGCCCCAAACAGTGCGGACGTCCAGATCGCCGTTGATCCCCGGCAAATCTCGGGACGTGGCTATTACTTTCGCGGTCTTGGCCTGCACCTGACCAACCCGAAGGCCATCCTGACCTGGATCGCCATTATTTCCATCGGGTTTCAGGAAGGTGCGCCGCTTTGGGTCGGGGCTGCAATCGTCATTGGCTGCGGGCTGATTTCGACCAGCACGCATTTGCTTTATGCAACCGCGTTTTCCACCGCACCGGCCATTTCAATCTATCGCCGGGCGGCAAGCTGGATCAACGGCTTGCTTGGTGTGTTCTTTGCCGCTGTCGGTTTGCGTTTGCTGTTTAACCGATAAACCTGCCAACTGACCTAAGCTTTAGGCGTTTCGTCCTTGGTCGCGTCACCCTCTGAGTTGGCGACCGCCTCTTCGGCTGCAGCTTCCTCGGCCGCCGCTTCTTCTGCGGCGGCTTCAGCTTCTGCCTCCGCCTGTTCGGCTGCCCACACACCGGCGGTTTCAACTGCCATCGGTGATGCCGTCGGCAGGACACTGACATAGCTTTCGGTTTCTTCAACCGGCAGGGCTTCACGGCGCGTCATGCGATAAAGCGCATAAACCGCAATCACCGCAAACGTCATTGCCAGAACCAGCCAGAACGATTGCGCACCAAGATGCTCCATCGACCAACCAGCGATAAGCGGGCCCAAAATTGCGCCCACCCCGAAGGTCAGCACCAGACCGCCTGAGGCGGCCGGCATATCTTCAAGCGGCAGGAAATCGTTGGTATAGGCCAGAAACAGCGCATAAAGCGGGGTGGTCATGCCGCCCGCGACAAAGGCCGCCGACATCATAAACATCAGGTTGTTCCCCGATATCCATCCCAACGTACAGGCCGCCATCGCCACCATCGAGGCACCAAAAATCAGTTTGCGGCGATCCATGCGGTCGGAAAGCCAGCCAATCGGGAACTGAAACACCAAGGCGCCGGCAAACAGCATCGCGACAAAGGTCGCGATCTGTACCGTCGTCATTTCGATCTGGGTGCCATAAACCGCCGCCATACCGGTCTGGGTGGCATAGACACAGCCCAGAAGGAAGATACCCACGGTACTTAGCGGCGATCCCGAAAACAGCTCCTTCAACCCCATCGGACGGGCGGCCTCGGTCACCGGCACCGAAGATGCCGAAAGCAGGATCGGTGCAAAGGAAATCGAAACCAGGATAGAGGCGACAATAAACAGCGCCGAGGTTCCGGCATCCCCCAGGGTCAACAGACCCTGCGCGCCAATAATGCCAAGCGTCTGGGCAATCATATAGGCCGACAGAACCTTGCCACGGGTTTCGTTGGTCGAAGAATCATTAAGCCAGCTTTCCGCCGTGACATAAATGCCCGACATGCAAAAGCCCAAAATCACACGTAACGCCGTCCAGGCCCAGGGTTCGGCAATCAGTGGAAAGGCAATCAACCCGGCAGAGGTAAAGCTGCCAAGGGCGGCAAAGACGCGGACATGGCCAACACGCTTGATCATGCGCGGCGTCAGTCGCGCCCCGGACAGGAAGCCTGCAAAATACCCCGATGTCACAATCGCAAGCTCGGCCGAGGAAAATCCTTCGATGCCGCCGCGCAGACCAATCAGTGTGAAATGCATGCCATTGCCCAGCATGATCAGGACAACACCAATAAGAAGTGCCCAGACACTGGTTAAAACCTGGATCATGGCTCGCCCTTTCACGCTTGGGGATTACCGAAAAGTCATTCTTGTCTGTGCTCACTGCGTCTCGGCCTGATGCAGGATTGGTTCAGACAAACGACTTGTTTCAGCAAAAAGTACGAAACCACCGATTGACGGTGGTTTCCAGACTTTTTTGTCCATGAAGGGAATTTTTTGGCCTAGGCTGCCGGGTCTCTGATTTCCGCCTCTGTCAGGCGCTTGGTGGTCACCCCGTTCTTAAGATCAAGCCAGCCGCAGAAAACCGTGATCCAGACCGCCGCCAGCATCACCATTGCAACCTGTTGATCCATCACCCACAGCGTCCCGGCTGAAATCACGCACCAGATCAAAGGTACAGGCAAAAGAACCCAGCGCCACGTCCCGCGCGACAGCAACACAAACCCCAGGGTACCAAGTGCGGTCGGGTCCGCCGCACTGCCAAACAGCTCCGCCTGCAGCAAATCGCGCCCTTCGATCAATCCGATAAACGGGTAGGCAATCAGGGCAAAGGCCACCAATGTCAGCCCGACATAACTGGAAAGATCACCCCGCCAGCCAAAGCGAAGCGGCAATGGCCGTGCGGCAAAGATGGCAAACAACACGACCTGAAGGGCAAAGCCCGGCAACAGATACGGAATGGCCCAGTTGATCGGCTGATAATATTGCCAAAGGAAACCATAACCACACCACGCCCAAACCAGCGCCAACAGCACCAGAATAACCCGGTTGCCTCGAAAACCGTGCCGAAGTGCCAGGCCCGATGCGATCAGGCCGGCGATGACCGCACTGGCAACCACCAGCCACCAGGTGCTGTTCATGGTTTCAAACAGCCGGTAATAGACGCGCGGCGAAAACAGCAACAAATCCGCCAGTCCGTAATCCCACCATTCACTCATGCTGTTTGCCCCGCACTTGCATCGCTCACACCAAAACGCCGATCACGGCTGCGATCTGCTCGCGCATTTTATCATCGGGCAACGGCCCGGTTGCTGCTGCCATGTTTTCCGCCGCATGGGCCGGTTTGGTCGTGGCCGGGATCGGGCACGTTACCGCCGGATGGGCGATCAGATATTTCAAAATCAGCTGCGCCCAGCTTTTGACTTCAAGCTCACGGGCAAATTCCGGCAAGGGCTGTCCTTCCAATCGTTCCGTCAGACTACCACCGCGAAACGGCCGATTAACGATCACAGCAATGCCACGATCATAGGCCAGCGGCAGTAGATATTCCTCAACCTTGCGATCAACCGGGTTATAGGTCACCTGCACGAAATCAAGCCGCTCATTCTTCATCACGGCCATCAGGTCATCGGTCCGTCGCCCATGCGACGTCGTCACACCGACATAGCGCAACTGCCCGGCATCTTTCATGCGAAACAGAAGGGGTAAATTGTCATTGATGCCCAGCAGGTTATGAACCTGCAAAAGATCAAACTGCTCGACCTTCCAGCGATCCGACGTTTCGGCGATCTGATCGGCCCCGTCGCCCGATGTCCAGACCTTGTCGGTCGAAAATACCTTGTCATGCGCACCCAGCGCATCAAGCCCATAACCAATCACATCCTGCGCGGAACCATACATCGGTGAACTGTCGATCATGCGCCCACCAGCCTTGAAAAAGGCCGACATCACATCCGCGCACTGATCGCGCAATTCCATGTCATTGCCGACATTGAACGTGATCCAGCTGCCAAGCCCGACTGCCGGAATTGTTTCACCCGTCGACGGGATTGTTTTCTGAATAATATCCGGAAGGTCGCTTTTGGTACTGGATTGAGCAAAGGCAGGCCTGTTTGTCCCCGCCCCAAGCACACCAAGCCCACCAAGGGCAGCAATAGCCCCCGCCGATTTCAGGAACTTCCGACGATCAAGATCTGACATGGTTCGTTCAATCCTTGTGGTTCGCGGATCATCTTCAATCAGGAATTTGGCAAAAATCTGCCCACCTGTTTCCGGCAATGCAATTTAATGACCAACATCTCTTTGCCCCTGTTCGGGATTGCTGGATTAATGCTTGACCTAGAGTGCACTCTATCACCTAGCTTCCTTCGGGACTGCATACCCCTTCCAAATGATGGTGACCGTCATGATGATTGGTGAAGTGGCTGAAAAGACCGGCTTTAGTGTTCATACGCTTCGGTATTACGAAAAGATCGGCTTGTTGCCGGAAACCTTGCGTGATGCCGGTGGACGACGGGTTTATGGCCCGGATGTTCTGGTTTGGCTTGAATTTGTCGAACGCCTTAAACAAATCGGCATGCCGATCCGCGACCGGGTGCGATATGCCGAGATGCGTGCACTTGGCGACAGTACGATTTCCGAACGTCGGGAATTGCTCCAGACCTATCGCGATGACTTGGCCAAACGTGTGGCCAGTCTCAGTGAAACACTTGATGTCCTTGATGCCAAAATCACCACTTACGAGACGGCTGCCAAATGCAATGGAGCATCCCGATGAGCAATCCCGTCACCACCGTCCGAGCCAGCGCCCTTGAAAAAGGCCGTGATATTGTCGCCCAACTCAACCCGCCGCTTGAGGCGCAACTTGCCGAAAAATATGACGCCCTTGTTCCGGACTTTGCCGAAAGCCTTGTTGAATGGGCCTATGGTCGTCATTACGCCCGATCGGGTCTTGATCTTAAAACCCGCCAACTTTGCACGATTTCTGCACTAACAGTTCTTGGTGGTCAGACTGCCCCGCAGCTTAAGATCAACATTCACCACACACTAGCTGCCGGTGCCTCGCGCACCGAAATCATCGAAGCCGTCTGGCAAATGGCCGTCTATGGCGGACTTCCCGCCGCGATCAATGGCCTCAATGCCGCGCGCGACGTTTTTGAAGAACTTGATGCCAATCAGGGTTAAATCCCGAACAGCCAAAGAAAAAGGGCCGCAGCTTGGAACTGCGGCCCTTTCTGATCTCGATTGTCGCTTCGCGCTTATACACGCTTCCAGCTGGTACCTTCCTTGAAGTCTTCAAGGATGATGCCGCGCGACAGAAGGTCATCACGGATTTTATCGGCGGTTGCGAAATCCTT
Organism: Thalassospira sp.; assembly: GCF_002709775.1. GTDB lineage: Bacteria > Pseudomonadota > Alphaproteobacteria > Rhodospirillales > Thalassospiraceae > Thalassospira. The sequence continues at coordinate 51,080 of NZ_PAQR01000026.1, read as the reverse complement.
GTTCTTCTTGGCGTCCGCACGCTGGGCGATCAGCCCTTCGATTTCAGCGGCCTCGTCTTCATCGGCCGACCCGGTAAACCAGGCTTCCGGATCGCATTCCAGAATGCCAAGAAGCTTGGCCGCAGCAAGGATTTCACCTTTGGCTTCCGCGCGTTCGAATTTCTTTTCCGCCTTGTTGAACTTGGTCACAAGGTTATGGAATTCCGAAATCGCAAGCGGCGTATTCAAATCATCACACAGCGCATCCAACACCGCACGCGGCACTGGCATCGCTTCGGGCGTGACATCCGCACTCTGACGAAGGGCGGTATAGAAACGATCCAGCGCCTCTTTGGCCTGACGCAGGTTTTCTTCCGTCCAGTTGATCGGCTGATGGTAATGGGTTCCCATCATCGCCAGACGGATCGCCTCACCCGGCCATTTTTCAAGCAGCTCATGCACGGTTACGAAATTGCCCAGCGACTTGGACATCTTTTCGCCCTCAACCATCAGATGGCCGTTATGCATCCAGTATTTGGCGTAGCTTGAGCCCTTATTGGCGCAGCAGCTTTGTGCCAGTTCGTTTTCATGATGCGGGAACACCAGATCCGAACCACCGCCGTGAATATCAAAGTTTTCACCGAGATAACGCGTCGACATGGCCGAGCATTCAATATGCCACCCCGGGCGACCACGGCCCCACGGGCTATCCCATCCCGGAATGTCATCGCTTGACGGTTTCCACAGCACAAAATCAGCCGGATCTTTTTTATAGGGCGCGACTTCGACACGCGCACCGGCGATCATTTCCTTGCGATCACGGCGCGACAGCTTGCCGTACTCATCGAACTTCTCGACCGAAAACAGCACATGCCCCTCGGCAGCATAGGCAAAGCCCTGTTCGATCAGGCTTTCGCACATGGCGATCATTTCGGCGATATGTTCGGTTGCGCGCGGCTCGATATCAGCCTTGGCGGCATTAAGAGCGCCCATGTCATCCAGATAGGCCTGATGCGTACGCTTGGTGATTTCCGAAATCGGCTCACCACTTTCCTTGGCGCGTGCATTGATCTTGTCATCAACGTCCGTGACGTTCCGAACGTAGGTCACTTTTGGGTAGATATGGCGCAACACGCGCACCAGCGTATCAAACACCACCACGGGCCGGGCATTACCGACATGGGCATAGTCATAGACCGTCGGGCCGCAGACATAGAGGCGCACGTGATCGGGGTCGATCGGCTCAAACACCTGCTTTTCGCGGGTCAGCGTGTCAAAAATACGAAGGGTCTTGGTCATTTCAAACGTCCGTTTGGCTGTGGTATCGGGTCAAATGCGTACATTTTCCGGCGATCAAAGCAGATGCTTAGACCGCCTTCCCACACAACCGGTCACGTGCCTTTTCAGACCCGATCAGAACCAGCATCGTCGACATTTCCGGACCATGTTCACGCGCGGTCAACGCCTTGCGAAGCGGCATGAAAAGCTGCTTGCCCTTGCGCCCGGTTTCTTCTTTAAGCGCCGTGGTCCAGGTTTTCCAGCTCGTACCATCAAGCTCGCCTTCAGGCAGCATTCCTGCCGCCTGCTTCAGGAACTCGGCATCTTCTGCATCGATTTCCGGAATGACGTTTTTGTGGATCACATCCCACCATTCGAGTGCCTCTGCCACGCGCCAGCAATTGCCGCGCACCGCATTCCAGAACATCTCGTCAGCATCTGCCATGCCCGCGGCTTCAAGCTTTGGCTTGGCGGCCTCAAACGACATGTCGTGAATGACTTTTTCATTAAGGCTTGCGAGTTCTGCCGGATCGAATTTCGGTGTGGATCGGCCATAATGATCAAGATCGAATTTATCAAGAACCTGGGAAAGGTTCGCTGGCTCGATCTTGTCCGATGCACCAAGACCGGTCAGAAGACCGACAAGTGCCTCGACCTCAAACCCGTCATTACGCAGCTCGCGCAGCGAAAGACTGCCCAAACGTTTTGAAAGCTGCGAACCACCCGGCCCTGCCAAAAGCGGCATATGGGCAAATTCAAGCGCGCCCGGCTTCCCGCCAAGGGCGAGATACAGCAGGATCTGCGACACGGTATTGGTCACGTGATCTTCACCGCGGATGATGTGGGTAACACCCATCTCAAGATCATCCACGACCGAGCCCAGCATATAAAGCAGCGATCCGTCTTCACGGATCAGAACCGGGTCAGACACGTGTTCGGTATCGAACGAGCACACACCACGCGTCAGGTCATCCCATTCCACCAAGCCATCGGTCAGAAGGAAACGCCAATGCGGCTTGCGGCCTTCGGCTTCAAGGGCTGCGATTTCTTCATCGGTAAGGGTCAATGCCTTGCGGTCATAGATGAACGGCTGATGGCGCTGGCGGGCGGCCTTGCGCTTCCAGTTCAGTTCACCTTCGGTCTCGTAGCACGGATACAGCATTTCGCGCTTTTTGAGGTCTGCAATCGCCGCGTCATATTTATCAAGACGCAGGCTTTGGCGTTCTTCCTGATCCCAGTCGATGCCAAGCCATGTCAGGTCTTCACGGATCGCATCGACATATTCGTCTTTGGAACGCGCCGGGTCGGTATCGTCAAAGCGCAGGATGAATTTCCCGCCTGATTTCCGGGCATAAAGCCAGTTCATCAGCGCCACACGGGCGTTACCGACGTGAAGAAGCCCGGTCGGGCTGGGGGCAAATCGCAGAACAGGTTTTGTCATTTCAAACTTTTCAATCACGTAACAAGGTTCGTGAAGCCATTGGTAATCGGATAGCGACGGTCACGGCCAAAGGCACGCGGGGTAATCTTGACCCCCGGGGGCGCCTGACGGCGTTTATATTCCGCCCGATCAAGCAACCGCCAGACCCGGCGTACTGTTGCCTCGTCATGACCACTATCAACGATATCGCGTACAGACCGCTCACCTTCAATCATCTGATGAAGAATATCATCGAGAACATCATAAGGCGGCAGACTATCTTCGTCTTTCTGATCCGGGCGCAGCTCGGCAGAGGGCGGCTTGGTAATGATCCGTTCCGGGATAACCATGCCCTCCGGGCCCATCGCGCCCGTTGGTTTGTGTTCATTGCGCCAGTGGCACAGATTGAACACGGTTGTTTTATAAAGGTCTTTCAGAACTGAATAACCACCGCACATGTCACCATACAGCGTGGCATAGCCGACCGACATTTCGGACTTGTTGCCCGTGGTCAGCACCATGTAGCCAAACTTGTTTGAAAGCCCCATCAGGATGATCCCGCGCGAACGGGCCTGAATGTTTTCTTCGGTAATGTCGGCATCCCGACCTTCGAATGCGGGTGCCAGCATCTGCTCGAACGCGGCCATGGCCGGCCCGATATTGATGCTTTCAATCCCGGTCCCAAGCATCCCTGCGCAAAGCTCGGCATCCTCAAGGCTCTCGGCCGAGGTATAAGGCGACGGCATCATCACCAGACGCACGCGCGCCTCACCCAGCGCATCGACGGCAACAGCAGCCGAAAGCGCACTGTCGATCCCACCCGACATGCCGATCACGACACCGGGGAAACCGTTCTTGTTGACATAATCGCGCAGGCCCAGAACCAATGCCTGATAAATCGCATCAAGCCCGTTGGGATATTCCGCCTTTGGCGCGTCATCGCTACAATGCCATTTGCCGTTATCAGCCTTCTGCCAGGTGGTCACCACCACATCCTCGGCAAAAGCCGGAAGGGCCACCGCAAGCGATCCATCGCCATTCAGGCCAAATGATCCGCCGTCAAAGACCAACTCATCCTGACCGCCGACTTCGTTGCAATAGATCATCGGCACATGGCTTTCGCGCACACGATCTTCGATCAGCTTGCGGCGCAGCCCACTTTTATCGGCCTCAAACGGTGAGCCGTTCGGCACAAGGAATATCTCCGCCCCGGCATCCGCCAGATGGGCAACCACATGCGGCGTCCAGACATCTTCACAGATCGGCACACCAAGCTTCACACCCTTGAACGAAATCGGGGTTGGCATCGGGCCAGCAGCAAAGACGCGTTTTTCATCAAACACGCCATAGTTCGGCAGATCATTTTTGACGCGCACATCAACGATCTTGCCCTGATCAATCAGCAGGACCGCGTTATGGCGCGTGCCTTCGACTTCCCATGGCGTGGTCAACAGCAAGGCCGGACCACCATCACGTTTCGCCGTATGGTCGCAGATAAACTCCACGGCATCATGCAGATGGCGCATGAAGGCCGGCTTCATCACCAGATCTTCGGGCGGATAGCCCGAGAGAACCAGTTCGGAATACAGAACAATCTCCGCGCCCTTCTCGGCCGCAGTTTCCCAGGCAGCCACAACCTTGTCCCGGTTTCCGGTGACATCACCGACAATCGGGTTTAGCTGGGCAATCGCAATGGCAAGCTTGTTTGTCATGATGTTGGAATAGGATTGCCCCCGCGCGCTGTCAATTGCGGAATGGGCAATGCAGCCGTTTGCGGACGAATTTCCGGTAAAAAGTACGTCAGAGGCAGCGCTTAAAGTGCAAGTGCCGCGTCGATCTCATCCTGGCTCATGGTTTTGGCCGAACCGTGGATAATGCCACTCGCGACATCCATGAATTTCTGGAGCGAGGTCGTCACCGCACTTGCCGTAACGCGCAGAAGATCCTCATCACCGGTCTCGATAATGGCTTCAAGCTGCGAAACCGCGTGTCTCACGATGGTATTGAGATGCTCGATGGTTTCTTCGAACGGACGGCGGAATTTCGGCGGCACATGTTCGTAGGCCTCGATCGCCAGTTCCTTGTCGGAAAAAGCACTATCGCGAAAATGCTCCTGATAGCTTTTCGGCGCCCATTCCTTGCAGTCCTCGATCATGTCGGGCATGTCGGGCACCATTTCGAGCAACATGACGATCTCGTTGAAATGGTTCAGATAGTCGGTCGCCAAAAGCGTGGTCGAGGAAATATTGGTTCCCTCTACCTTCTTTTGCCATGCGCTGAATTCAGCGTCGTCCACCATACCCGTTGCGACCCCTCGCCCTTATTCGATTTGTCAGGAACATCCCGCAATTACCCATACTTAAGAATATTTGATGGTCATTGGTAGATGTTTTTTCGTCAAATCATACTGATTGTGTAACAAAATGCGCCAAAAGCTAATTTAGAAGGCCCTTTTGGCAAACTTGTGCCCCATAAGAAAAGGTGCCCGGCAGTTTACCGGGCACCTTTGATCATCTAATTTGCTGGACCTGTGATCAGGCAGAAGCAGCCATCTGCTCTGCCCGGACGCTGTCGCGTTCCTTTTTGATCATTTCGGCCATCAGGAAGGCAAGCTCAAGGGCCTGTCCGCCATTGAGGCGCGGGTCGCAATGAGTGTGGTAGCGATCCGAAAGCGCCTCTTCGGTGACTTCGCGGGCACCACCGATGCACTCGGTGACGTCGGTTCCGGTCATCTCGAAGTGAACGCCGCCGGCATGGGTGCCTTCGGCCTTGTGCACGTCAAAGAAGTTTTTGACCTCGGACAGGATCGCGTCGAACGGACGGGTTTTGTAACCCGTCGATGCCTTGATCGTGTTGCCATGCATCGGATCGCACGACCAGACGACCTTGCGGCCTTCGGCCTTAACCCGTTTGACCAGACGCGGCAGGTTATCAAATACCTTGTCGGCCCCCATACGCGCGATAAGGGTCAGGCGACCGGCCTCGTTTTCCGGGTTGAGGATATCGATCAGACGGATCAGGTCATCCTCATCCATGGTCGGGCCGCATTTCATGCCGATCGGGTTTTTCACCCCGCGCAGGAATTCAACATGCGCATGATCGGCCTGACGGGTACGATCACCAATCCACAGCATATGCGAAGAACAGTCATACCATTCGCCGGTCAGACTGTCCTGACGGGTGAGCGCCTGCTCATAGCCGAGCAACAATGCTTCGTGCGAGGTATAGAAATCCGTCTCGCGCAGTTGCGGCGCGCTTTCCGCCGTGATGCCACAGGCCTGCATGAAGGCGACTGCTTCATCAATCTGGGTGGTCAGCTTGCTGTAACGCTCTGCCGCCGGGCTGCCATCAACAAAGGACAGGTTCCAGCGATGGATCTTGGTCAGATCGGCAAAACCGCCCTGTGCAAAGGCACGCAGCAGGTTAAGGGTCGCAGCCGACTGGTTATAGGCGCGGATCTGGCGCTGCGGATCCGGGATACGGGCTTCTTCGGTGAACTCGATGCCATTGACCACATCACCGCGATAGCTTGGCAGTTCAACACCATTGATGGTTTCGGTGTCAGACGAGCGCGGCTTGGCAAACTGACCAGCCATTCGGCCAACCTTGACCACCGGGCAGGCCGCACCATAGGTCAGGACAACCGCCATCTGCAGCATCACCTTGAAGGTGTCGCGAATATTGTTCGGATGAAATTCCTTGAAGCTTTCAGCGCAGTCGCCGCCCTGCAGCAGGAAGGCCTTGCCTTCTGCGACTTCTCCAAGCTTTTCCTTAAGCGCACGCGCCTCGCCAGCAAACACCAAAGGAGGATAGCTGCCGAGCTCTTGCTCTACGGCCTTTAAGGCCTGTGCATCAGGATAAGATGGCACCTGTTTGATCGGCAGGTTGCGCCAGCTTTCAATGCTCCAGCTCTTGCTCATTTGCTTCCTCTCAATCCGGCATGTTCTTCATCATGCCGCCATTATATCATATATTCGGCTATGTGGCGGAATTCCGCCCGCTTGACCGGTCATTTAACCGGGCCAAACTTGATACGGGTTTTGCACACGCATTTCCACCCCTTGTCGACATGCGCAGGTGATTTTTCCGCAAATTTTTACCAAACCGTCAAAATTCGACGCAAAATTCCACCCATAACTGCCACATTATACAAGTCTGCCGTTCGATGACCGTATGGTCATACTTAATATCGCGATGCGAATCCGGCCAGTCCATTCATCAGATCATTTGCGTGGGGCAACATTTGCGGGCACACTGCGCACGCCATCACCAAAGCCCCGGAATCTCCATGCCCCTTGAAACGATTGCCATCATTGCCTGCGCCTATTTCGTCGCGGCCTTCGTCAAAGGGGCAACGGGTCTGGGGTTTTCGACATCTGCCCTGCCGATCCTTGCCCTTGGCCTTGGGCTTAAGGCCGGGATGCCGCTTGTGATCATTCCGTCACTGGTCAGCAACTCCATCATCATGGCCCAGGCAGGCCATTTTCGTGAAACCGTCAGCCGGTTCTGGCCGATGTTTCTTGCCACCATTCCCGGCATCCTGATCGGGCTTGCCGTGCTGGAACTGGTCGACAGCATTCTCGCCGGTGCAGCGCTGGGGCTGGTACTGATGAATTACGGCGCGATTACCCTGTTTCGCCATGGCAAACCGATGTCTGACAGGCTTGCCAAAGTCCTCGCCCCCGTGTCGGGCTTTGCCACCGGCCTGATCAACGGCATCACCGGATCGCAGGTTATGCCGGTCCTACCCTTCCTGCTTTCCTTGCGCCTTGACCCCAAACGCTTCCTGACGGCCATCAATATCTCGTTCAGCCTTTCAAGCATCGTGATGGCGCTTGGCTTGGCGCGGCTTGGGATGTTCACGCTTGATACGCTCTGGATCTCGCTGGCCGGGCTGGTGCCGGTCTATCTTGGCACCAAACTGGGCACGCAGGTGCGCGACCGCATGGATGCCGAAACCTTCCGCAAGGTCGTCCTGATCATGCTGATCATTTTTGGCGTCATTCTGGTCGGTAAACTGTTTACGGCAGGATGACCAGAGCCAATCGGCGCACAAGATGTCGTCTGGCACTTCAAGCTGCTTTCTGATAGCAAACCATCATGAAAACCATCGCCCACCCCGCCTTTGCAGAAACCGAAGAAAAGAAATCGCGTTTTCTGGCCGAACTCGTTTTTCATGACGATCTCGCCAACCGGATTGATGAATTGCGCGCCCTTCATCCCAAGGCCAATCACCATGTGAACGCCTATCGCTATCTTAATGACGAAGACCAGCTGATCGAGCACGGCAAGGATGACGGCGAACCATCAGGCACGTCAGGCATTCCGTGCTTAAAGGTGCTTCAGGGGCGTGATCTCATTAATGTGGCCGTCATCGTGACGCGCTATTTTGGTGGCACAAAACTGGGCACTGGCGGGTTGGTGCGCGCCTATAGCGGGGCGGCCAATGCCGTCTGTGACGTTGCCGAGATCATTGACTATATTCCGCAAGGCGAAGCCGAACTGTTTGCCGGGTTTTCCGATGCCGGAACGCTGGAACAAGCCTGCTCACAGGACGGCATCACCATTCTGGATCGTCAGTTTGATACCGATGGCACGCATATCAAGATCACCGGGCCACGCGCCGAACTGGCCGAATTGGCCGAACGGTTTCCATTGCCGGAAGCTGAGCAAGATTAAGTACGGACAAGTCCCTAGCGCTTGCGCGATGTGCTCTCGCGCTGCTGCAATTCAAACCCAACATCAATGATCTTCTGGTCAGGCATTTCGCTATCAAGCGCACTTTGAATCATGGCCACCGCATGCTTACCGATCGCATAGCGGTCTGTACGGATTGAAGTCAGGGACGGGTAGCTTGCCGCCATCATCTCAAGATCGTTAAAGCCGATAATCCCCATATCATCAGGCACAGAAATCCCCGCCTTCTGACAGCCAAACAGCGCACCAAGCGCCAAGTCATCGTTGTTGCAAAACACGGCATCAAGGTCCGGGCGACGTGCGCGCAGTTGCCCGATCAGTTCAGCACCAAGAGTGACACTGGAAGACGTCGTGGTTGTCATGATCAGGTCGGGGTCATACCGGCCCCCTGATCGCATGGCTTCCTTGAAGCCTTCCATACGGCGGTGCGAACGCGGATCCATGCGCGCGCCCAAAAACCCGATGCGTTTATAGCCCTTTTGCACCAGATGAATGCCCGCAGCACGGCCACCTTCGAAATGCGAAAAGCCGACCATCATGTCGATCGGGTCATCGCCGATTTCCATAATCTGCACCACCGGGCACGGCGCGCTTTCAAGAAGTTCGCGCGTGATTTCGGTCTGATCGGTACCGGCGATGATCATCGCCGATGGCCCCTGACCGAGGAAGGTGCGCACAAGGCGTTCTTCCTCTTTCGCGACATAGCGCGAATTACCAAGTTGCACCTGATAGACGCCCTGATCAAAGGCGTCATAAATCGCGCGAAGCGTATCGGCAAAAACGTTGTTGGTGAGTGACGGCACGATCACACCAATAATGTTGGAGCGAGTCGATGCCAGCGCGCTGGCATGGGAATGCGGCACATAATTGAGCTTTTTCACCGCGTTATCGATCTTGCGGCGCAGGTGATCGGACACCTTTGACGGATCACGCAAGGCACGTGAAACGGTGATGGTGCTGACCCCGGCCTTTTCGGCAACGTCAGAAATGGTTGGCCGCCCGGCCCCTTTGCGCTTCCTCATACCCTTACATTTATTACGTCTTTTCCGTAGCGACAAGCACCTTGTGCCTTCCTGTGAAATAGGGTGTTGACGTGATGTTAGCGCTAACATTATGTTAGCGCTAACATCATAACACAACAGGGCTGTCCAAGAGTAAAACCAAGCCCTGAAAACCAGTGAGAACGAAGAACCTTATGAACCGGCAGACCAGATATGTTGTCGTCATGGGCGTGTGCGGATCGGGCAAAACCGAAACGGCACGGCGCCTTGCAGCAGCCACGGATAATGCGTGGCTGGATGCAGACGACCATCACCCAAAGGCCAATGTTGAGCATATGAGCCGTGGGCTGCCGCTTAATGATGAAATGCGCTGGCCGTGGCTGGACGCCGTTTCCACCGCAGCCGAGCATGTTGGCCAATCCACCGATCCGACGACACCGCGCGGCAATCCGTTTCCCGGAACCGTTTTTATCGCCTGCTCGGCGCTCAAGCGTCGCTATCGCGATTATCTGCGTACGCGTCTGGGAGAGGTCAGCTTCGTTTTCCTCAATGGTCCCCGTGATTTGATATTCGAGCGCATGAACAGCCGTGCTGGCCACTTCATGCCCTCGCAACTTCTTGACAGTCAGCTTCACGATCTTGAACCGCCGGGCCCCGATGAAGACCCGCTGGCTGTCTCAATCGAAGGCCCGCTTGAAGACATCGTCCAAACCGCTGTTTCGGGTTTGAAGCAGCGTTACGCAGCATCCGATGCCAGATTGGCACCCGGCACTGACGTAAAATAATCAACCCAGGGAGAAAACAGATGAAAATGTCCTTGAAAACACTGGCTGGCGCAGCGCTTGCCATCACCATGACCACCACCGCACCCTTTGCGGCAAATGCCCAGGATTACGCGCTTAAATTCCAGTCGAGTGATCCGGCCGGCAACCCGAACTTCATCATTCAGCAGGAATGGGCAGAACGTGTTGGTACCCTGACCGGTGGCCGCATTTCGATCGAGATGCTGCCGGTAGGTTCGGTTGTCGAACACAACGAAACCCAGGATGCGATTGCCGCTGGCATTCTTGATGGTCACATCACCGACACCAGCTATTTTTCGGGCAAGGATCCGGCATTCGGCCTGATCGCGAACCCGGTTGGCGCATGGTCCGATCCGCAGGAAATGTTCCGTTTCATGGAATATGGTGGCGGTAAGGAGCTGATGAATTCGCTGGTCGAACCTTATGGCCTGCACTTCATCGGTGCGACCACCCCGGGCCTTGAAGCATTCGTTTCCGCCGTCCCGCTTGATGGCGTTGATGACCTTAAGGGTCTTAAAATGCGCGCCCCGGAAGGCATGGTGAACGAAGTGTTTGCCGCAGCCGGTGCAACCCCGGTCAACATTCCGGGCTCGGAAGTCTTTACGTCGCTCGATAAAAAAGTGATCGAGGCTGCCGACTATACCGTGTTCTCGACCAACCAGGCACAAGGCCTGCACGACATTGCCAAGCATCCGGTCTATCCGGGCTTCCATTCCATGCCGCTGGTTGAAGTTTCGATGAACAAGACCAAGTGGGACAGCATGCCGGCCGACCTTCAGGAAATCCTGACCGTTTCGGTACGCGACCTTGCACAGGATGAAGTTTCCCAGCTGGTTGCCAAGGACATGAAGGCGGTTGCCGAAGCCCGCGCCAAGGGTGACATCACCATCCACAACTGGTCGCAGGAAGAACGCAACAAGTTCCGCGCCATTGCCACCAAACAGTGGGAAAAGGCTGCTGAGCGTTCCGAGAATGCCAAAAAGGTTTATGATACCCTGATGGAATATCTGACCTCGCAGGGCATGATCTAAGACCCGAAGCACCCGATCCGGGCAAGAAACCCTGATCCCTTGCCCGGATCACGGCAGCCTGCGGGGATGACGGTTGTGCAAACTCGAATTTGTCGCCCCGATGCAATCTGGCATCTCATCACGTTTTGAGACGACGTGATTGGAACGCGGCCTCCCCCGCTGCCAGATTGCAGGCTGTTTCGGGGGTCAAGACTTACTAATTTGATTGGAATGGCAGAGTTTATGTTTGTGAAATCCAAGGAAAGACCCGCCGCGCGGGTCGGCATCCCGGGCAAGGGTTTTGACGTCGGAGTTCACAAGCAGAAACTCTGTCCTACGGATCGATCAGATTTGCACAGGCTACTTTGTCGCAAAACCTTGAAAGATCCGCATCTTCCGGCGGCTTTGCTTCGCGTATCTGCACAAATCTGATCGACCATTCAAACCAAATTAGTAAGTCCTGACCCCAGCTCCCAAGGATAATTAAAATGACCCATCCCGCGGAACAGAACGCACCGATCCTGCCAGAACCGGAAACAGCAACCGTCCCGGCGGTGTCGGGCCTTTTTGGCAAAATGGTCGATAAAACCGGCACTATCTTTGCCATCGGCTTTCTGGGCTCGATGAGTGTTCTGATCATTGAAATCGTCATGCGGCACGTCTTTGACAGCCCGACACTCTGGGCCCATGAAACCACGACCTTCCTGTGCGGGATCGGTTTTGTGTTTGGTGGCCTTTTCTGTGCATCGCGTGACAAGCATATCCGTGTGGTCATTATTTATGACATTGCCGGCCCGAAGCTGCGCCGCTTCCTTGATATTGCGATCTCGCTGATCTGTGCGGTGGCGTCGGGCTTCTTTGCCTGGGCGGCATGGCTGATGGTCGGTCGGGCTGCCTTTGCCCCGGATGGCTCCGTTCGACTTGAAACCAGCGGATCGGCATGGAACCCGCCATTTCCGTCGCTGCTTAAGATCTTTTTGCTGATCGTGATGATCGCACTCACCGTGCAGTTCATCATTCTTGCGATCAATTACATGCGCGGCCTTGGCGGCAAAGACGCCACCGAGTAACGCAGCAATCCCGAAATCATTTGAAATTCGACATGCGAACACGCGCACTCAGGAACCGGCTTGATGTTTGATTTACAGTCCCTTGGCATTGAATACGGCACGCTTGCCATGTTCGTCATGCTGCTTGGTTTTCTTATCACCGGGATGCCGCTGGCGTTTGTCACGCTGCTGATCGCACTGATTTTCACGCTGGGCTGGTTTGGCCCGATGGCCGTCCCGCTGATTACCAGCCGCGTCTATTCATTCGTTTCATCCTTTGTCTTTGTCTCGGTGCCGATGTTCGTCCTGATGGCAGCGATCCTCGATCGGTCGGGGATTGCCCGCGATCTGTTTGATGCCATGCGGCTGTTTGGCGGCAGACTTAGGGGTGGTGTTGCCGTTCAGACGATCTTTGTTGCCGTGATCCTGGCCGCCATGAGCGGCATCATCGGCGGCGAGATTGTGCTGCTTGGCCTGATCGCCCTGCCCCAGATGTTGCGTCAGGGCTATGACAAGAACCTTGCCATCGGTGTGGTTTGTGCCGGTGGGTCGCTGGGCACCATGGTGCCACCATCGATCGTTCTGATCATTTATGGTCTGACCGCCAACGTCTCGATCGGCGATCTGTTTACGTCGGCCTTTATCCCGGGCTTCATGCTGGCCGGTTTTTACGTCGCCTATATCCTGTTTCGGTCCTACACCGGCAACAATATCGCCCCGCCGCCCCAGACCGAGAAAATCCCGCACGCGGAAAAGATGCGCCTTCTCAAGGGCCTTTTCCTGCCGATTTTGGTCGTGTTCTGCGTCCTGGGATCGATCTATGGCGGGATTGCCTCCGTGACAGAGGCATCAGCCGTTGGTGTCGCAGGTGTGATCGCATCCACCATTCTGCGCCGTGAATTTTCAGTCTCAATGCTCAAAGCTGCCGCCATTCAGACGCTGTCGACCTGTGGCATGATTGTCTGGATCGGTATCGGGGCATCGGCCCTTGTTGGCGTGTTTAACCTCATGGGCGGGATCAAGTTTGTATCGGGCCTGATCACCGGCATTTCCGATGATCCGACCATCATCATCCTGTTCATGATGCTGATCCTGTTTGTGCTGGGCATGTTCCTTGATTGGGTGGGTATCGCGCTTCTGACCATGCCGATCTTTGTGCCAATCGTTAAACAGCTTGGCTTTGACCCGGTCTGGTTCGGGGTGCTGTTTGCCATGAACATGCAGGTGAGCTTCCTGTCTCCGCCATTCGGACCTGCCGCGTTTTACCTGAAGTCCGTGGCACCACCGGACATATCACTGGGCGATATTTTCAAGGCACTCCTGCCCTTCATCTGCCTGCAGATTTTGGCGGTTGCCCTGTTGATCATCTTCCCGGGCATTACCGGACGCTAACAACCGACATTGTTCAGGACGGAGCCAATCGGCTCCGTCTTTTGCGTTTTGAGGTTTGACATGAAAATCACCGCAATTGAAACCGTGCGCATTGCCGAACGCCCCAACCTGCTTTGGGTCGAAGTTCACACCGATGAGGGCATTACTGGCCTGGGCGAGACATTCTTTATGTCTGAAACCGTCGAGGCCTATTTGCATGAATATGTCGCACCGCGCGTGATCGGGCGCGATCCGCTGCAGATTGATCTGCTGTCTGCTGATCTGGTGGGCTATGTCGGTTTTCGGTCATCGGGTGCCGAGGTGCGCGGCAATTCCGCCTTTGACATCGCGCTTTGGGATATCTTTGGCAAGGCAACCAACCTTCCGATCACCCAGCTTCTGGGTGGGTTCTCGCGATCTGAAATTCGCACTTACAACACCTGTGCGGGCACCGAATACATCAAGAAGGCCACCGGCCAGACCACAGCCAATTATGACCTTAATGCCAAATCGGCCAAGGATTATGACGATCTGAACGGGTTCCTGTATCGCGCCGATGAACTTGCAGAATCCCTTCTGGCGGATGGCATCACGGCGATGAAAATCTGGCCGTTTGACATCGCAGCGGAGAAAACCCGCGGGCAATATATCTCGCTGCCGGATCTTAAATCCTGTCTCGAGCCGTTTGAGAAAATCCGCAAAGCGGTCGGTGACAAGATCGACATCATGGTCGAGTTCCATTCGATGTGGCAGCTTCTGCCCGCCCAGCAAATCGCCAAGGCACTGACGCCCTATCAGACCTTCTGGCACGAAGACCCGATCAAGATGGATAGCCTTTCAAGCCTGAAACGCTATGCCGAAGTTTCCCCCGCCCCGATCTGTGCATCGGAAACGCTGGGGTCGCGCTGGGCATTCCGTGACTTACTCGAAACCAATGCCGCCGGCGTGGTCATGCTGGACCTCAGCTGGTGCGGCGGACTTTCTGAGGCCCGCAAGATTGCGGCCATGGCAGAAGCCTGGCACCTGCCCGTCGCCCCACATGATTGCACCGGCCCTATTGTCTTGACCGCCTCCACACATCTCTCGCTGAACGCACCCAATGCAATGGTGCAGGAAAGCGTGCGCGCATTTTACAACACCTGGTATCGCGATCTGGTGACCAAACTGCCGACCGTCAAAAACGGCATGATCACCATCCCGGAAGGACCGGGTCTGGGCACCGAACTCAATCCTGACCTTGGCAAGGTATTTACGGTTTCGCGCCGAAAATCGGTCGCCGACTGACCCAAAAAGAAACGGGCGGTGCCACATGGCACCGCCCGATTACTTTCAGCTCATGCAAACAGGATCAGTCCGAAACAGGCGTTCGCATGGTGACAAATTCCTCGGCCGCTGACGGATGGACGGCGACGGTCTGATCGAATTGGGCCTTGGTCGCACCCATACGCACGGCAATGCCGATGCCCTGAATGATTTCGGCCGCATCCGGGCCGACCATATGCGCGCCAAGCACCACGTCGGTGGTTTTATCGACGATCAGCTTCATCAGCGTTTTTTCATCGCGGCCCGACAGGGTGTGGCGCATCGGTTTGAAGGTCGATTTATAGATATCGATATCCTTGCCTTTTGCGCGTGCCTCTTCCTCTGACAGGCCGACGGTACCGACCGGCGGCTGGCTAAAGACGGCGGTCGGGATGGCCTGATAGGCCATCGACCAAGGCTTGCCGCCATAGACGGTATCGGCAAATGACATGCCTTCCTTGATCGCGACCGGGGTCAGCTGGACGTGATCGCGCACGTCACCAACCGCATAGATGTTCGGAACGCTGGTCTGCAGACCGGCATTGGTCAGGATCGCGCCCTTGTCGTTTAGTTCAACACCGGCTTGTTCAAGGCCCAGACCATGGGTTTTCGGTTCACGGCCCGTGGCGAACATGATGGCATCGACTTCCTGATGACCACCACCGGTCAGCGTCAGGGTCAGCGAGCCGTCATCGTTTTTTGAAATCGCCGTGACATTGGTATGCAGGCGCAGATCAATGCCTTTTTTGACGATTTCCTCGGCCAGATGGTTGCGGATATCGTTATCAAAGCCGCGCAGGATCTGATCACCGCGATAGAACTGGGTCACGTTGGCGCCAAGACCGGCGAAGATACCGGCGAACTCGACCGCGATATAGCCACCACCGACGACCGCGATGCGTTCGGGCAGGTCTTCAAGATGGAAGGCCTGATTGGAGGAGATCGCATGTTCGATGCCCGGGATATCGGGCATGACCGGAGTGCCACCAACCGCAATCAGGATGCGCTCGGCCGTGACCGTTTTGCCGCCGACATCAAGGGTATGGGCATCCTTGAGCACCGCACGGCTTTCGAACAGTTCGACGTTTGATCCGGCCAGAAGCTTTTTATAGATGCCGTTCAGGCGATCAATCTCGGCATCCTTGTTGGCGATCAGGGTCTTCCAGCTAAAGCTGGGTTCGCCCGGAAGGGTCCAGCCATAAGCCGATGCATCTTCAAAATCCTCGGCAAAATGTGCGCCGTAGACCAGAAGCTTTTTGGGTACGCAACCCCGGATGACACAGGTACCGCCAACCTGGCTTTCTTCGGCGATGGCGACCTTTGCGCCATATCCCGATGCCACGCGCGCTGCGCGCACGCCACCCGAACCGGCACCGACAACAAACAAATCAAAATCATAGTCCGACATGCGGAAATTCCTGCTTTTTCTCAGTGAGACAACATGGCGCCAAATGTAGGGCGAAATTACCAAGAGTCGAGGTAAAACAAGGTCAATTGACCGTAAAATTTATGTGAGCAGACGCTAACATAAGGATCAAACAGGCTTTGGTGATAAAGACACCAAGGGGGAATAGCTTTTTTAAACTTTTGGGTTATATGATCAGACAGACGCGATGGGGATTGCGACAACTTTGATAGGATTTTATCCATGAACGACCATATCCACGGTCAGGATGCGTCTTTTGACAATGCACCGCGCTATGTTGACGAGCGCGGCGGGAATACGGCCCTTGTCTGTTACGGGCTGATGATCGCAACCCTGTTTACCGCATTTGCCACCGGCTTTATCGCGCTGATCGTTTCCTATATCGCGCGCGAAAACGACAATCACTGGACCAACAGCCACTACACGTTCGTGATCCGCACATTCTGGATCAGCATCCTTTATGCCATCATTCTGGGCTTCTTTACCTTTGTGATTGGCTGGATTCCGCTTCTGGGCTGGGCTGTTGTCGGCTTGATGGCGCTTTACACCACCGCCTGGTTTGTCGGACGCAATGTGATTGGTCTTCTGCGCGCGCTTAACGGACGCCCGATCGACAATCCGAAAAGCTGGTTCTTTGGCTAATTGCCCGTAAATTTGGTGCAATCGGCGGCAAATGCCTTTGTCCGATTGCACCGGACTCCCCGGCCCGTTAAAGTTGCCAAAGAACAACATCTGAAAAGAACATTCGATACGGACAGGGGTAAAAAGTGGCGTCGTCTGCACAAGGGTCTGGCGATAAAATGCGCTGGGAAGATCTTCTTTCTTCGCATCGGCTTGAATTCCGGGGTGGCAAGGTACGCCTACCCGAAGGTGCGCCTTATCCCACGCCCGACGGTCGTAGCCCGTTTCAGATCGATGTGGATCGGGTAATCTTCTCATCCTCGTTCCGGCGCCTGCAAAACAAAACGCAGGTCCATCCGCTTTCTGACAATGACCATGTCCATACCCGCCTGACCCACACGATCGAGGTCGGCTCGGTCGGGCAATCGCTTGGTCTGATGGCAGGTGCGCATATTGTCAAAAACCTGCCAAAGGGTTCAGAAACCACGGTGGCTGATATCGGCTATATGGTGCAGGCGGCCTGCCTTGCGCATGATATCGGCAACCCGCCTTTTGGGCATTCCGGCGAAGACGCGATCAATGAATGGTTCACCACATCGCGTCTGGCCAAGGATGAACTGACGTCGCGTCTTTCGGGGCCGGAACTTGAAGACCTGCGCCATTTCGAAGGCAATGCGCAGGGCTTGCGCATCATCAGCCAGCTTGAAATGAAGCGCTTTGATGGTGGGCTTAACCTGACCTATGGCACACTTGGCAGCTTCATCAAATATCCGCGCAGCACGTCCGTGCCTGACGCGCGCCGCAAGGAATATACCGGCCTTAAAAAGCCCGGATATTATCAGGCAGAGCGCGATATCGCGCAGGCGATTGCAAAGGTTTGTGGCCTGTCCCCGCTTGAGGGCTTTGACGGAGCCTGGCGGCGCCATCCGCTGGTCTATCTGGTCGAGGCGGCTGATGACATTTGTTATTCCGTTGTTGATCTGGAAGATGGCTGGGAATTGGGTTGTGTCAGTTTCGAGGAGGTCGAACGCGCGCTTGCCCCGATTGCCCGCCACCCGGAAAAATATGATGGTGACGCCGAACAGCGCTGGAACGACCTGCGCTCTGAAGGCTGGTATGCCGAAAAATCCGAAGACGACCGGATCGGGTTCCTGCGCGGCAAGGCGATTGGCAATCTGGTCAAGGCAGCTGTTGATGCCTTTATCGAGCATGAAGACGCGTTACTCGCTGGCACGATAGAAGGCGATCTTCTCGCCAACACCCCGCTTGGCCCCTATGCCAAGGCCTGCAAGAAACTGGCTGTGCAAAAGATCTATAACGCGCCGCATGTCCTGCCGATCGAGATGGCCGGGTTTGAGGTCATTAACGGCCTGCTGGACAGCTTTGTGCGTGCGGCCATCGACATCGATGAGCATAAAAATCACGGCAAACGCCTGCCGCCACAGGCCGACCGTATCGACAAGCTTTTGTCGGGCAAACTGATGGCAGCCCCCGATCTTTACAGCCGCCTGATGCGGGTAATGGATTACATTTCCGGCATGACGGACCGCTATGCGGTGACCCTGTTCAGGAAGCTTCAGGGCATTACGATCTAACAAAAAACCCGACCAGTTGGCCGGGTTTTTCGTGAAAGCCTGATCGGGCTTAGATGATGTAGTGAATGCCGCACTCGGTCTTATCCTGCCCGGCCCAGCGTCCGGCGCGGACGTCGGTCGTATTGGGATCAACACGTTCGGTGCAGGGCATGCAGCCAATCGACAGGAAGCCTTCGGCTTCAAGCGGATGACGCGGAAGCGCGCGATGCTCAAAGATGTCTTCGATATCTTCGCGCTTGTAGCCCGCCAGCGGATTGATCTTGATCCGGGTGCCAGCCGGTTCGATCACCGGCAAAGCATCACGTTCGCCACCATGAAAACGTTTGCGACCGGTCAGCCAGGCATCATACCCCTCAAGCGCACGCTGAAGCGGCTCCACCTTGCGCAGGTAGCAGCATTTCGCTGTGTCGGAGGCAAACAGCATCCCGTTGGGATCATCGGCCTTAAGCTTTTCCTCGTCCGGGCGCATGATCTTGATATTGGTCAGGCCCAGTTGATCGACGAGCTGTTCGCGATAGGTATGGGTTTCACCAAACAGCTTGCGGGTATCAAGGAAAATCACCGGCAGGTCACGGTCGACCTCCGCCACCAGTGCCAGAAGGGCTGCGGCCTCTGTCCCGAAGGACGAGGTCATGGTGATGCGGCCGTTGAATTCCTCATGCACCATCGGCTCGATCAGTGACACACCCTGAAGATGGCCATATTGATCCAGCAAACGCGCAGCACGATCCGTGGCTTCCTCGACCGACATGGAGCCGCCGGTGACGATGTCTTCTTCACGCATGACATTCATGGCAGCCACCTCCGCTGATCGATATATTCATCGGTCTTGCGCAGAAGGGTCTGCATGTCAGCCCCGTCGGCCTTCCATTTTTCCCGCTGCTTGGACAGCTCTTGCAGGCGTTTGTCCCAGCTTGGCACCAGCCATTTTTCAAGCGCGCGACGAATACGCCCGGCAAGCCGCGGGCTGTGCCCGTTGGTCGATACAGTGATCATCAGATCACCGCGCTGAATGCGCGCGGGCGAGGAAAAATCACAATATTGTTTTACGTCCTCGACATTGGCAATCGTGCCAACCGCCTTGGCGATAGAGGCAAGCTCAGCAGCCTTTTTAAGATCAATGTCGATGATAAACATGATGGAAGCAGCATTCACATCCGCCGAATTCGGCAGATAGCGCTGCAACCGGTCACCGGCCTGTTCGACCAGTTCGGGTATCGGGTCTTCGGAGTAGACGGTGACGTATTTTGCCCCATCACCGTCAAACTGGCGCAGACGGTTCAGGGTTGCCTGACCGTTGCCGACCAAAGCGACCGAAAGTCGCGTCAGGTCCAGATTGATGGGAAACATCGTCGATCCTCTAATGCGGGTTTCTCTCTATTACCCATCACTATGAGTGTGGATATGAAATTATTCAATACATTTTTTATGTGTTTTATATACAAACAACACTAATTATAAGTATTTAGTGCTACTGCCAACACTGATCCAAGTCCCCAGACTTTTCCGTAAAGCTTTTCCTGCAATTTTTGCAAAATCGCCCTATATTGGGCCAAATTTCAAAAACACGTCCGTCAGAAGATACCGTCAAGAGAGCGTCCAGATGTCCAGCAGTGCCTCCCCCGCCCTGTCCGAAGTCAGCCTTGCGCAACCACAAGCCAACAGAAATGTCGCCATCTGGCTGTTTTCCTGTGCAGCGATGGTGTTCATCATGGTGGTGATCGGGGGCCTGACGCGCCTGACCGAGTCCGGGCTTTCGATTGTCGAATGGCGGCCCTTTACCGGCATCATCCCGCCGATGAATGCAGCGGACTGGCAGGCGCTTTACATCAAATACAGCCAGTATCCCGAGTTTCAGAAAATCAATGCCTGGATGTCGGTCGAGGATTTCAAATCCATCTTCTGGCTGGAATTCATCCACCGTCTTTGGGGGCGGTTAATCGGGGTCGTGTTCTTCGTGCCCTTCGTCTGGTTCCTGGCCAAGAAATCGATTGATCGTACGACCAAGTGGAAGCTTTGGGGGCTGTTCATCCTTGGCGGTCTGCAGGGCCTGATGGGCTGGTACATGGTGATGAGCGGTCTGGTCGATCGCCCCGATGTCAGCCAGTATCGCCTGACTGCCCATTTCGGACTGGCGCTGGTGATTTTCATCGCCCTTCTGTGGGTCGGCCTGCAGCAACTTAGCCCGCGTACAGCGACGACCAACTCATCAACCCGGGCCTGGCAACTACTGGGCCTGATCGTGTTTACGGCCCTGTCCGGTGGGTTTGTCGCAGGCCTGAATGCCGGGCATGTTTACAACACCTTCCCGCTGATGGACGGACAACTGATCCCGGATGGGCTTTATGTCTTTGATCCGGTCTGGCTGGCCCCTTTTGAAGACCACATGACCGTGCAGTGGGATCATCGTTGGCTGGCGAAACTGACCTTTGTCATGGTGCTGGTTTTCTGGTGGTGCGCTCGCAAATGGGGCCTTGATACCAAGCAACGCTTTGCCACCCATCTGGTTCTGGCGGCAGCCTGCCTTCAGGTCACCCTTGGTATTTCAACTCTTCTGAGCGTCGTCTGGTTACCGCTTGGTGTCGCGCATCAGGCCGGTGCCGTTGTTCTGGTCGGTACCGCAATCTATGCCGCCTATAGGCTTCGAAGCTAGTCGTCTGCCTTGTGCAGAGCCTTGCGGATGCGGTGCATTGAAAACCAGATCGCACCCAGCACCAGCGGAACGGCTACACCCGTGGCGACCCGGTCATTGATCGGAACGCCGGCATCCTTGATCGCCTTGAACAGATAACCCAGAAGCCCGACCGCGTAGTAGGTGATGGCCGCGACCGACAGACCTTCAACGGTTTGCTGCAGACGCAGTTGCAGCTTCACACGACGGTCCATACTGGCCAGAAGGTCGCGGTTCTGCGCCTCAAGCAGGATATCTACACGGGTGCGCAGCAGGTTGTTGGCGCGCGCGACACGTTTCGAAAGAACCTCCAACCGGTCGCCGATATTCTGACAGGTCCGCATGGCCGGTGCCAATCGACGTTCGAGAAACTCGGCAATGGTTTGCATGCCCTCGATACGTTCTTCGCGAAGCTCGGTCAGGCGCGCCTGCACGATGCGGTAATAGGCACGTGCTGCACTGAACCGATAGTTCAGCGATGCGGCCATTTCCTCGGTCTGGGCGGCGAGATCAGTCAGCTTCGCAAGCGTTTCTTCGTCATTGGTTTGCGTCTTGCTGGCCATTTCGGCGGTGATTTCCGACAGGCGGGGATCGATTTCAGATACCTTTGGCGTCGCGCTATGAGCCAGTGGAAAGGCCAGCAACGCCATCATGCGATAGACTTCTATTTCTTTAAGCCGCTGCACCAGACGCCCGGCCTGAAGATTCTCCAAGCCACAATCCTTGACCAGAATGCGGCCAAACCCGTCGCCATGTAGACGAAAATCCGTCCAGACCTGTGCGGTGCCGCCGAGGATCCGGCTGCCTGTCAGGCCGTTGTGACTAAACAGCCGCGATAGATCGTCATCACTGCGATCTGTTTTCTCGACTACGATGTGCAGCCCGACAATCAATTGGCCTGGCGTTTCATCAAGCCAGTCACGCGGCACAAGATTGATCACCGGGTCTTCGAACGGATTGTTGAACGGCTCGGTCCGTTTGAAAACATAGACCGTGAATTCCGCATGGCGTTCCCAGATCACCGAAAAGCCGTCACAGGCGGCCTCGAAATATTTTTGATCCGGGGCGGGTGGTGTCAGGCTATAGCGATTGCAAAACGCGGTGAAATGGTCGCGCACGGCCTGATCAAGGTCTTCGCCCGTCTGGAAGGCAAGGCAGGAACAGCGCGCAGGACTGGTCACGCCGCCGAAGGGCCGGGCGTGAATTTCATTATGAAGGGCGACGCGCTGGGGATGTTCGACAAACATTGCCACGGGCTTTCATAATTGGTTATTGCAGTCTATATAAACCACTCGGGCCATGGCTTTGTCCTTTGCCCGAACAAGTACCTGTATAGTCGAAAGTTGAAGGCACCAGAAACCCTAAATTGAGTAAGGGATAATACTGCCTCAACCGAGATATCATGCAGGGAAAGACATTTTCTCTGGCCGAATAATCCCGGCCCCAAGGAGGTTCCATGACCGATCTTCGCACCACCGACAATCTGTTTTTCGCCAAGGGTGATCTTGATCGCGACCGGCTTGAATCACAGGTCAATGATGCGCTTGGCACGGCTGAAGACGGGGAACTGTTCCTTGAATACCGCCAATCGGAAAGCCTTGTCTGGGATGATGGGCGCCTGCGCAGTGCGAACTTTGACACCGCACAGGGCTTTGGCTTGCGTGCTGTTGCCGATGAAGCCACCGCCTTTTCCCATTCCAACGAACTGTCCAATGACGCCGTCGCACGCGCGGCCGAAACGGTCAAGGCAGTCGGATCGGGCCGTTCTGGCAAGGTCGATCTGGGATCGATCGGCACAAACATTTCACTTTATTCCGACGTGAACCCGTTGGGTGAGGCGACCTTTGAAGCGAAGGTCGATCTCCTTGCACAGATTGATGCCTATGCCCGGTCACGTGACCCGCGTGTTGTACAGGTATCGGCATCGATTTCCGGCAATTGGCAGGCGGTTCAGATCTGGCGGTCCGGCGGACAGCGCATTGGCGATATTCGCCCGCTTGTGCGGTTCAATGTCTCGGTCGTCGTCAAACAGGGTGACCGCATGGAAACCGGTTCACACGGCGAAGGTGGCCGTATCGGCTATGACGGGTTCTTTGATGAAAAGACCTGGAAGAAGGCGGTTGATGAATCACTGCGTCAGGCGGTCGTAAACCTTGATTCGGTGGCAGCCCCCGCCGGTGAAATGACTGTGGTGCTTGGTCCGGGCTGGCCTGGCATCCTGTTGCACGAGGCCATTGGTCACGGGCTTGAAGGCGACTTTAACCGCAAGGGTACCTCTGCCTTTGCAGGTCTTCTGGGCCAACGGATTGCATCGCCCGGTGTCACGGTTGTCGATGACGGCACCATTCATGACCGTCGCGGATCGCTCTCGATTGATGATGAGGGCACGCCAACACAGCAAACCGTTCTGATCGAGGACGGTATCCTCAAGGGCTTTATGCAGGACCGCCTCAATGCCCGCCTGACCGGGGTGAAGTCCACCGGCAACGGACGCCGCCAGTCCTATGCCCATGCCCCGATGCCGCGCATGACCAACACCTACATGCTGGGTGGCGACAAGGAGCCGGAAGAAGTTCTGGCATCCGTCAAAAAGGGCATTTACGCGGTCAACTTCGGCGGTGGTCAGGTTGATATCACGTCGGGCAAGTTCGTGTTCTCGGCCTCTGAAGCCTATTTGATCGAAGACGGTAAGCTTGGCGCACCGGTCAAGGGTGCCACCCTGATTGGCAATGGCCCGGACAGCCTGACCAAGGTTTCCATGATCGGCAATGACATGGAACTTGATAACGGCATCGGGACCTGCGGCAAGGACGGGCAAGGTGTTCCGGTTGGCGTCGGACAGCCGACGCTTCGCATTGACGGCCTGACCGTTGGCGGCACCGCCGTATAACCGTGGATGGACCTATGGATAAATCCTATACCACCTTTCGGTAATTTTATCATCCGCAAGGATAAAAAACCTATCCCTTAGCGAGCAACCACACCAACCTGCCGAATGGCTATCCCTTGGTTTGCAAAGACCATAATCTGATTTGACAGGTTCCAAACAGGTTATGGTCGCCAATCGGGTTTCGTCACCAATCTTTGCCCGTGACATTCCTTGGACAACGCGACAGCGATGACCTGCCAATGGTAGGAAAGCAGTTTGAAGACAGGCATATGGCAGTACGTGACCACGTCGATGATGACGGGTGTAACGGTGCTTGCAATCGGAATGGCCGAAGCCCGCGCACAGCAAAGTATTGATGTGCGAACAGATGAGGCACGCCAGTTCTCCGAAGATTTCGAACGGCTGACCGACGTAACCGCGCGGGCGAATTTCCTGCTGCGGACTGATGATGGCGGAGACATAACCTACGCCGATATTCTCGCCAATCCTGACGACATTGTTCTGAACTTCCGCTGGGCCAAGGCGCAATTGGCGCGCGGGGAAGTCCGGGGGGCGTCGGCAACGCTCGAACGTATTCTTGTGCTTGATCCGGATCTTGCACCGGTACGGCTGTATTACGCGATTGTGCTTTATCGCCTTGATAGCCTGGACGAGGCCCGCACCCAGTTTGACCGTCTGTTGCAGATGAACATCTCGCCCGAGGTCGAAGCCAACATCCAGCAATATGTCAGCGCCATCGAACGCCGCCGCAAGCGCCTGTCGCAAAGCGTAACCCTGACTCTGGGCAGTCAAATCGACAGCAACCGAAATTCGGCCCCCAACGACAAGATACAGCTCCTGACGGGAACGCCCACCGCCATTACCTCAAGCGCTGACAAACCCAACAACGATATCGCCTATATCGGGGCGCTTCGCTATGACGTCAGCTATGACCTGGGTTATCAGGAAGGCCACGAGATTTTTGCCAGTGTGACTGGCTATGGCAGTGATCAGGTTCAACTGGATGCGCTGGATCTTGGGTCATTTTCTGCTGAAATCGGTACACGTATTCGTGGCGGCTACTGGATGCTGACGCCAACACTCAGCCAGACCGCACAGTCGCTTTCGCGAGAAAAGTACCTGACGGCCAGAACCGGGCGCCTGCGTCTGGACTGGAACGTCCGCCCGTTTTTCAACCTCAATGGTGCGGTCAGCTATTCCGACGAGCGTTATCAGAACACCTCTGAATCGAGCGCCCTTCGCCTGCATTCCGGCCAAAGATATGGCGCACGCGTTGGCGGAAACTATAGCTGGTCACCAAACAACCGCACGACGGTTAACCTGTCTGCCGGGATGAAGGATGCCGCGAGAAACTATTACAGTTACAATAGCTTGAGCGGCGAGCTGATCCATGCTTATCTGTTTGGTGGGGGAAGTTACATCAGCGGCAGCATCCGCTATGGCATGGACCAGTACCGCGATCCGGATTTTTTGACGACCGGCAATTCGCCGCAACATCGAACGGACCGCAGTACAAGAACACGCCTGACCTATGGTGCGCCGCTGTCAACGATATTGCCGACCGAATTGTTTGGGGATAGCGCAACGGCAAATCAGATATTTGACTTTCTGGCACCGATCAACTGGTCGATCACGGGCGAGTATCTGAACACAAAATCAAACATTCCCAACTACGAATACCATAACGCACGTGCGCAGGTATTTCTGACACGCCGCTGGGAGTTCTAGTGATGTACAAGGCCAAGACTTCGCCCCTGACCTGCAAGAAATCGATCCGACGACTTGCGACAACAGCCTTGCTGTGCGCGCCGTTTCTGGCTGCCACGTCGCTTGTCACACCGCAACCGGCACAGGCAGAAGTCCAGGCCGAAATGGCTGGTGTATCTGCTGCTGTGACCGGTGAAATCACACTGGCAAAAGTCACTGGCGAAGTCGGTATTCTGGTTGAAAGCGGCATGCCGGTTTATCTTGGTGATCGCATCACGACATCGGCGGGTGCAGGCATGCAGGTTCTGTTGCTTGATGAAACGGTCTTTACCATCGGCCCGAACAGCGACATCGCGATTGATGAGTTCGTATATGACCCGGCAACGGGTGATGGGCGGATTGTTGCCGACATGGCCAAGGGTGTTATGCGCTTTGTGACCGGCAAAATTCCGCTCAACAATCCATCAAGCATGGATGTGAACCTGCCGGTTGGCTCCATCGGCATTCGCGGCACAATTGGCCTGATCCGGTCGATGACGGCCGAGCAGGCAAATCAGATCGTGCCGGGAAGCTTCGATACATCAAGTCCTGATGCAGCCAATCAGCCGGTCTTCATGGCGGTCAACCAGGGCCCGGGCCTGTCACGTAATGACACGACCTCGCGCCCGGGGGCTTTTGCCGCCTTTAATCAGAATGGTGGCTCACAAAGCGTAACCGGCGAGAATTTCGGCGTTTTTGTCTCAAGCAACAACGTTACACCGCCCACCCGCTTCCCAACCGATGCAGCGACCTTTGACTTCTCGACGAATGTTGTCCGTACCGCATCACGCGGCAGCGATGGTTCCGGCTCGGGGGGCAGCAATGGCTCTTCATCCGGATCGTCGGGCGGCCAGCAACCGGTTGTAACCCAACAGCAGACCGGACAGGCTCAGAACCAGACCGGCTCGACAAGCGCACAAGCCATCAACGTCGCCATGGCACAAATGGGAACGGTCAACAGTGCGTCCAACGTGGCTGAAACCACGTCGATCCTGAACAACAACACAACGCAAAACAGCTCGTCCTCCAGCGGCTTCACTTATGATGGCCTCAGACAAGTCACCAGTGGATCAGCAACGACTGGAACGATCGATATTGATGGTGCCAATGTTGATTACAGCTTCCGTTCTACTGTGAACTATGCAAACCGAACGATCGAAATCTACTTTTCGAATGTTCAAGTAAACGATGCGGGCCCGGTGGGTTCAGGCGGCATTCTCAACGGCCAAGACCTCCCCACCACTTTCGACTATTCCGGCACCAATGGCGATGTGAAGTTTGCGAGCGGTGATTTTTCATACGATAGCAACTGTCAGTCTTTAGGCTGTAGCGCAACAGCAACGTTTAAAGACGCCCACAATGTAGACTTCAACATGGCGACCAGCGGCTATTCCGAAGGCACAGACGGCAGCGCGACACTTGAATAAGCCTGCCGATCAAACGGAAACATAAAACCTGATGCGCCTTAGCAAATCCGGCATGCTGACCGGGCTGCAATATCTTGTTCCACTGGGCATTCTGTTCACCTGCATCGTTTTGCGCTGGCAGAATGTGCCGGTGATTGATCAGTTGCGTTTGACGGTTTTCGATCTTTATCAGCAGATTTCCCCGCGAGAATTTGAAGACGTTGGTGTTCGGATTGTCGATATCGACGAGCGCAGTTTGCAGGAAGAAGGCCAGTGGCCATGGCCACGCACGAAGCTCTCGGAACTTTTATATCGCCTCCGCTCCAACGGGGCTTTGGTTGTCGGCTTTGATATGGTTTTTGCCGAGCCGGATCGTACATCGCCATCACGCGTGATCAAGGATTGGCCTCAAGGCCCGGACAACGACCGCATAGCGGAAATGGCCGAAGCACTGCCGGACCATGACGAGCTTTTCGCCCGCTTCATTGAAGGCACCGGCAATGTCATCACCGCCGTCCAACTGCGTAACGGGAAGTTTGAAGCCCTGCCCCGTCAGGTTGGCAATTTCAGTGCCGCTGGCGAAGCCGGCCGCAAGCTTTCCGACTTTGTCCCGGTTTTGCCAAGTGCGGCCAAGAACCTTGATGTGATCGAGGCGGCGGCAACTGGTAATGCGTTGGTGAATGTTTCGCCCGGTCAGGACGGGGTTGTGCGCCGTGTTCCGTTGCTGGCCGCGATCGACCATGAGCAGCCGGTCATTGGCAAACCCGTCTATCCAACGCTAACCCTTGAAATGCTGCGTGTTTTGCAAAACGCCCCCAAGACCATGCTGGTGCGCATGTCCGGTGCCAGCGGCAGTACGCGCTGGACCAGTTCGGAAGGTATTGCATCGGTTCGCGTTGGTGCCGTGACCATCCCGACAGATCATGCTGGCAATATGTGGGTGCATTTTACCGGTCATCAGAATGATCGCTACTTGTCGGCAACCGATGTCCTTGAAGGCACCGTTGGCCGCAACATTTTGCAAAACAAGATGGTTCTTCTGGGAACCAGTGCTGCCGGCCTGCTTGATTTGCGTTCAACCCCGCTTGACCGGATTATCCCGGGGGTGGAAATCCACGCCGAAATGCTCGAACAGATGCTTTTGGAGCATTTCCTCACCCGTCCCTATTGGGCGGCGGAGGTCGAGATGCTCGTCCTTCTGATCGTTGGCATATTCTTTGTTTTGACCGTTCCACGCCTTGGCGCGGTCTGGCCGGCTGTTATCGGTTTTGCGATCGCGGCCAGTGCGCTTGGCGTTTCTTGGTGGGCATACACACACGAACTTATCCTGATTGATCCGCTTTATCCGATTGTCGGTTTGGCAGCCGTGTACCTTGCGACCAGCTCCCTTGGGTTCATGCGGACAGAGGGTGAGCGCCGTCAGGTACGTGCAGCATTTGCCAACTATCTGTCCCCCGCGCTTGTCGCGCAACTGGCCGAACATCCCGAGCGCCTCAAGCTTGGTGGCGAGACCCGTGACTTGACCTTGATGTTCTGCGATGTTCGCGGATTTACGGCGATCTCGGAGGGCTTCAAATCCAATCCGCAAGGCCTGACCCGTCTGATCAACCGGCTTCTAACGCCATTGACCGAGTGCATCCTCGACCGGGAAGGCACGATCGACAAATATATGGGCGACTGCATCATGGCGTTCTGGAACGCCCCGCTTGATGTTGAAAACCATGCCCACCATGCCTGCGACGGCGCCCTTGCCATGCGAAACGCCTTGAAACAATTGAATGATGTCCGCAAACTTGAAGCCGACGAAGCCAATGAGACCTTCCTGCCACTCAATGTCGGCATCGGGATCAATTGCGGTGATTGCCTTGTCGGCAATATGGGCTCTGATCAGCGCTTTGACTATTCCGTGCTCGGCGATGCGGTCAATCTTGCCTCCCGCCTTGAAGGCCAGTCAAAGAATTATGGCGTCGATGTTGTGTTGGGCGAGGATGTTGTCAAACGGGTCGGCGATGACTTCGCGGTTATTGAACTGGACCTGATTGCAGTGAAAGGCAAAAGCGAGGCCGTGCATATCTTTGCCCTGCTGGGCGATAAGGCCATGGCAGCCACTGATCCGTTCAAAACCTTTGCTGATCTGCATGCGGCGATGCTTGTTGCTTATCGTACTCAAGGTTGGGAAGACGCCGAAGGATTGATCGAAAAATGCCGGGAAGCATCGCACGAATTCGCATCGCTTGATGGCCTTTATAATCTTTATGCTGAGCGGATTGCGCTATTCAAAGACACACCGCCACCAACCGATTGGGATGGTGTCTTTATCGCCACCAGCAAATAGCGAACTTGCCAAGCGGGTAAAATCCAAACACTCTTGGCCCACCACCAAGCATGACCTTCTTGCATCTAAACTCGCTTTTGCCCGATCCCGTTGAGGCCCCAATGAACTTTTCATCTGACAATGTGACACCGATCTGTCCGGAAATCCTTGCCGCGATTGTCGCCGAAAGCGATGCAAGCGCCCTGCCCTATGGCGTAGATGACAAAAGCCAACAGCTTGATGACGCATTTTCAAAACTGTTCGGGACAGAGGTTTGCGTTGTACCGGTTGCAACCGGAACTGCGGCAAATGTTATCGGGCTATCGGGGCTGGTGTCACCATTTGGTGGTGTGGTGTGCCATCATCACGCCCATATCAATGTTACGGAATCAACCGGCGTTGCGTTTTACGGCGGCGGGGCGAAATTGCTTTGCATGGACGGCCCGTCAGCAAAGATCGAGGCTGATGCGCTGGATGCCTATTTGACCAGCCATGTGCCAAACGGCATGCATTCCGTCGATCCCGAATGTGTCGCAATCACTCAAAGTACGGAATTTGGAACCGTTTACAGCGTTGACGAAATTCAGGCGATTGGATCGGTTTGCCAGAACCATCAAATGCGGCTTTTCATGGATGGGGCACGCTTTGCCAATGCGGTTGCAGCCCTTGATTGCCATCCGTCCGAAATTACATCAAAAGCCGGTGTCGACGTCCTGAGCTTCGGCGCGACCAAAAACGGCGCACTCGCGGTCGATGCCATTATTCTGTTTGATCCGGAACTCCGGCGGAAAACGGAACAAAACCGCAAGCGCGGCGGCCATCTGTTTTCCAAGCATCGCTATCTAGCGGCACAACTTCTGGCCTATCTTAAAGATGATCTGTGGCTGCGAAATGCCCGTCATGCCAATGAAGCTGCAACGGCACTTGCCAAATCTCTATCAGGATTGGACGCAACGCCGGCCTTTGCCCCACAGGGCAACGAGCTGTTTATTCACATGGATGGTCGACTGGCTGCAAAGCTGCGCGACGCAGGTATCGTATTTCGTCCATGGCCTTCGCTTGGCCCGGATGCCTATCGATTTGTATGTGCCTGGAACAGCCCGATTGAAATGATCAAGGTCCTGCCAGATACCATTGGTGTTTAGCCCCACCTTGCAACATTGCGCGGTTACGTATGATATCACCGCCCGAATGCCACCGAAAAATAACGAGATTTAAGATGAATTTTGCCTCGGACAATGTATCGCCCTTTTGCCCGGAAGTACTTGAAGCCCTGACAAAGGACGCATCGGCCAACGCCCCGGCCTATGGTAGCGACAATATCAGCCAGAAACTTGATGCTGCCTTTTCCGAGCTGTTTGGCAAGGACGTTGCCGTTATTCCGGTGGCAACCGGCACCGCGGCAAACTGCATCAGCCTATCCGCACTTGTGTCGCCCTATGGCGGGGTCGTCTGTCACCACGAAGCGCACATCAATGAAGATGAAAGCACCGGTGTTGCCTTCTTTACCGGCGGCGCGAAGCTTTTGCCTATGGATGGCCCGGCCGCCAAGCTGGAAGCAGGCGATCTCGATGCCTTTATCTCCGGCCTTGTTGATCGGGGCGTGCATTCTGTCGCCCCGGAATGTGTGGCAATTACCCAGGCGACCGAACTGGGTGCGGTTTACACTATTGATGAGGTCACAGCGATTGGCGA
The DNA here is from genome assembly GCF_002709775.1 of Thalassospira sp. Lineage (GTDB taxonomy): Bacteria > Pseudomonadota > Alphaproteobacteria > Rhodospirillales > Thalassospiraceae > Thalassospira. Next base: position 19,806 of record NZ_PAQR01000026.1, on the reverse strand, counting down.
TGTCTGTCGCAAGCATGACTTGCGCCTGTTCATGGATGGTGCGCGTTTTGCCAATGCGATGGCCCATCTGAAATGTCATCCGGCCGATATCACCTGGAAGGCCGGTGTTGATGCCATCAGCTTTGGCGCGACCAAAAACGGTGCCATGGCGGTCGATGCGATTGTTCTTTTTGACACAAGCCTGAAAGCCCGGATCGAACAGGCCCGCAAACGCAGCGGCCATCTGCATTCCAAGCATCGTTATCTCGCAACTCAGCTTCTGGCCTATATCAAGGATGATGTCTGGCTGAAAAATGCAGCCCATGCCAATAAAGCGGCACAGGCACTTGCCGACGTTCTCGTCTCACAAGGCGCAGAACTGGCGCACGCGGCAGAGGGGAATGAGCTATTCGTCAAAATGGCGCCAGAACTTGCCAGCAAACTGCGTGATGCTGGCCTGATGTTCCACGGATGGCCATCGCTTGGTGCTGATGTTTATCGATTTGTCGCGGCCTGGAACACGGATATCGTGCAAATCACCAAACTCAAAACCACCCTAGGGTAGAAATTCACACAAAAAGCCGGGGTGAAATCAAACGAATCATTATGTTTCAATAAGATATGAATCGTTTGAAAGCACATTTCAAACACGTGATTTAACGATTTCACCCACCGAGCTTTGAAAAAAATGCACAGCTGCCCCGACGAAAGTGGACAGTGAATTTCATAAAAATAACAAACACTTGACTTAAATTCATCATTTCCGCCCCTCCTCAGGCTACGTAAAATCCCGCAGGAACCGTTGACGATACGTAGAAACCCTGATTACTTTCCCTCGTCGATTGCCAACATTCATACCTGTTGGATCGGGTAAACCCCGTCCGTTGCAAGATGCACCGTCAAGCGTGACCAAAAAATGTCACGCAGACAGCATCGATTTGTTCGGACCAGCCTTGAGGGAGGCATTTAATGAAAGCGAATTTCGTCAAAGTGGCACTTGGTGCAGGCCTGCTTGCAGCCACCGCACTTGCTGCTCCGACTGCCGCTTCGGCAAAAACTCTGGTATATTGCTCGGAAGGTAGCCCGGAAGGCTTCAACCCGTCGCTTTACACCGCAGGCACGACCTTTGATGCGTCCTCGCGTCAGGTTTTCAACCGCCTGGTACAGTTCAAGCGCGGCACCACCACCATCGTTCCGGGTCTTGCGACCAGCTGGGACGTTTCGGCTGATGGTCTGGAATATACCTTCAACCTGCGCAAAGGTGTGAAGTTCCACACCACCGAAGATTTCACCCCGACCCGTGATTTCAATGCTGATGACGTGATCTTCACCTTCATGCGTCAGTTTGACAAAGAGCATCCGTATCACGGCGTTTCCGGTGGCTCTTACGAGTACTTCAACGGCATGTCCATGCCGGACCTGATCAAGGACATCGTCAAGGTTGACGACTACACCGTCAAGTTCGTCCTGAACCGCCCGGAAGCTCCGTTCATTGCCAACATGGCGATGGACTTTGCATCGGTTCTTTCGGCTGAATACGCCGACGCGATGATGGAAGCCGGCACCCCGGAAAATGTTGACCTGAACCCGGTCGGCACCGGTCCGTTCCAGCTGGTCGCTTATCAGAAAGATGCGGTTATCCGTTACAAAGCATTCCCGGAATACTGGGAAGGCAAAGCAGCGATCGACAACCTGATCTTCGCGATCACGCCGGACAGCACCGTTCGCTACCAGAAGCTTAAAGCTGGCGAATGCCATGTCATGCCGTACCCGAACCCGGCTGATCTGGAAGAAATGGACGCAGACGCAGATGTCAACCTGCTGAGCCAGGAAGGTCTGAACGTTGGTTACCTCGGTTACAACACCGAGAAAGAGCCGTTCACCGATCCGAAAGTTCGTAAAGCACTGAACATGGCGATCAACAAAGACGCCATCATCGAAGGTGTTTACCAGGGTGCAGGTTCTGCTGCGAAAAACCCGATCCCGCCGACCATCTGGTCTTACAACAACGACACCGTTGATGACCCGTATGATCCGGAAGCAGCCAAAGCCATGCTGGCAGAAGCTGGTTACCCGGACGGCTTCACCACCGACATCTGGGCCATGCCGGTTCAGCGTCCTTACAACCCGAATGCTCGCCGTATGGCAGAGCTGATTCAGGCTGACTGGGCTGCGATTGGCGTCAATGCCGAGATCGTTTCCTACGAGTGGGGTGAATACCTTGATCGCACCAAAAAAGGTGAACAGGGTACCTTCATGCTCGGTTGGACTGGTGATAACGGCGACCCCGACAACTTCCTTGCAGTTCTTCTCGGCTGTGACGGTGTTGGCGGTTCGAACCGCGCTCGTTTCTGCAACGACGAATTCGAACAGCTGATCCAGCAGGCGAAAACCACCTCGGACGTTCTCGAGCGTACCCGTCTGTACGAAGAAGCACAGCTGGTCTTCAAACGCGAAGCACCGTGGGCAACCATTGCACACTCGATCGTATTTGAGCCGGTCCGTAACGAAGTTGTTGACTACAAAATCGATCCGTTCGGTGGTCACATCTTCTACGGTGTAGATCTCGCTGAGTAATCGCACCAAAATCTAGTCAGAGAGGCCCGGTTTTCCGGGCCTCTTTGCAATTTCGTAAAAGAGAGAGACATCCGGACGGACAAACCGCCCGGAGATAAAAAGGCCCGATGGCATGCTAGGATTCCTGTTTCGCCGTTTGGGGGACATCATCCCGACCTTCTTCGGTGTCACCCTTCTGGTATTTTTCCTGATCCGCCTTATTCCCGGCGATCCAATCTTGATGTTGGCCGGTGAACGTGGTGTCGATGCGGAACGATACGCTGAACTTCAGGCTCAATACGGCTTTGATCAGCCGATTATTGTCCAGTATTTCGATTACCTGGTGGGTGTATTCCAAGGCGATCTTGGCAAGTCCTTTGTGACCAAAAGGCCTGTCCTTGATGAATTCCTGACCCTGTTCCCGGCAACGGTAGAACTGGCCATCATGGGCATCCTGTTTGCGGTGATACTCGGGGTTCCATTCGGGGTTCTGGCTGCAATCCATCGCGGAAAGTGGATTGATCACCTGACGATGTCGTTATCGCTTACGGGCTATTCGATGCCGATCTTCTGGTGGGCCCTTCTTCTGATCATGTTCTTTTCGACCACTTTGGGCTGGACGCCGGTTTCCGGGCGCATCTCGGTCATGTTCTTCTTTGAGCCGGTGACCGGCTTCATGTTGATCGACAGCCTGCTGAGTGGCGAAAAAGGTGCTTTTTCAAGTGCAGTAAGTCACCTGATCCTGCCAACCGTGGCCTTGGGGACGATCCCGATGGCGGTGATTGCGCGAATGACGCGCTCCTCCATGTTGGAAGTCCTTGGCGAGGAATACATCCGTGTTGCCCGCGCCAAGGGTCTGGCACCGATCCGTGTGATCATGGTCCATGCCCTGCGCAATGCCCTGATCCCGGTAATTACGGTGATCGGTCTTCAGGTTGGTGTGCTGCTGGCCGGTGCAATCCTGACCGAGACGATCTTCTCTTGGCCGGGTATTGGCAAATGGATCATTGAGGCCATGAACCGTCGCGACTATCCGACCATTCAGGGCGGCATTCTGATGATTGCCTTCCTTGTCATGGCCGTGAACCTGATCGTTGACCTGCTATACGGGGTCGTGAACCCCCGTATCCGGCACAAGCGTTAAGGGAGCTGCGAAAAATGAGCGAGAATACCACCCCGTCCGCAGCGCACGCCTCAAACGTTGCCGAAGCAGCCGTTGAGCCGATCGGCGCACCGCCAAGCCCGCTGCGCGAGACTTGGGACTATTTCAAAAAGAACCGTGGTGCCCTGGCCGGTTTGATCGTCATTGCGATCATCCTGTTCCTGGCCCTGACCGCCCAGTGGGTCGCCCCGTTTGATCCGGTGGCACAGGACCGTACCGCGTTCCTCAAACCGCCGATCTGGATGGAAGGTGCCGACCCGCGCTACATCCTTGGCACCGATGCCGTTGGCCGTGACATCCTGTCGCGCCTGATCCACGGTGCGCAGCTGTCGGTTTCCATCGGTGTCGTCGTCGTGATCCTGTCGATGATTGCCGGCATCGCTCTTGGCATGGTTGCCGGTTACTTCCGGGGCTGGGTCGAAGTCGGCGTCATGCGCCTGATGGACATCATGCTGGCCTTGCCCAGCCTGATCATGGCGCTGGCGATTGTTGCCATTCTCGGCCCGGGTCTTGAAAACGCCATGCTGGCCATCGCGATTGTTCAGTTGCCGCATTATGTGCGCCTGACCCGTGCGTCAGTCGTATCGGAACTTAACAAGGAATATGTCATCGCATCGCAGATTGCCGGTGCCGGTCACGTCCGTCAGATGTTTGTTAACATCCTGCCGAACTGCATGGCGCCGCTGATCGTGCAAGGCACGCTTGGTATTTCGAGTGCGATCCTTGATGCTGCCGCCCTTGGCTTCCTTGGCCTTGGGGCACAGCCGCCGCTGCCGGAATGGGGCACCATGCTGTCCGAGGCCCGTGAATTCGTGGGTTCGGCTTGGTGGGTGATTACCTTCCCCGGCCTTTGCATCCTTGTCACCGTGCTTGCCTTCAACCTGATGGGTGATGGCCTGCGCGATGCCCTTGATCCCAAGATGAAACGGTAAGTCATGGCTCTTCTCGAAGTAAAAAACCTGACAGTCGAGTTCGGCTCCGAAGACAAGCCGTTTCGTGCTGTTGACTCTGTTAGCTATTCCGTTGATCGCGGCGAAGTCCTTGGCATCGTCGGTGAATCGGGCTCGGGCAAGTCGGTGTCATCCCTTGCCGTGATGGGCCTGATCGACTTTCCCGGTCGCGTGAGCGCAGATTCCCTGACCTTTGATGGTCAGGACCTGCTTACCATGCCGGCCAAGCGTCGCCGTGAAATCACCGGTAAAGACATCGCCATGATCTTCCAGGATCCGATGTCGGCCCTGAACCCGTGCTTCACCGTCGAAGCCCAGATCATGGAAGCCCTTAAGGTCCATGAGGGTGGCAACAAGAAGCAGCGGCGCGAACGCACGCTTGAGCTTCTGAACCAGGTCGGCATTCCCGATCCGAAGTCGCGTATGACCGCCTATCCGCATCAGCTTTCGGGCGGCATGAGCCAGCGTATCGTCATTGCCATGGCGATTGCCTGCAAACCGCGCCTTCTGATTGCCGATGAACCGACCACGGCGCTTGATGTCACCATTCAGGCCCAAATCATCGACCTGCTGCTGAAACTGCAGGAAGACAGCGACATGGGTCTGATCCTGATCACCCATGATCTGGCACTGGTGTCCGAAGCCGCCAACCGCATTCAGGTCATGTATGCCGGTCAGCTGTTTGAAAGCGGCCCGGCCGACAGCATATTTGCCGCACCGCGCCATCCCTATACCCAGGCGCTGCTTGAAGCGCTGCCGGAACGTTCCGAAGGTCATGACAGGCTTCGGACCATTCCGGGTGTTGTTCCCGGTCAGTATGACCGCCCAGCGGGCTGCCTGCTGGCACCGCGTTGCCGTTATGCCAATGAAAGCTGTGTCAAAGCGCGCCCGGAAGTTTCCGACTTCAATGGCCGCGACGTGCGTTGCTTCTATCCGCTAAATGATCAGGGCCAGCCGACTGGCATGGCCACCGGGGAGACTGTGTAATGAGTTTTCTGGATGCCAAACCCGGTGTTCCGCTTCTGGAATCCGATGATCTTGTCCGTCACTACGAAGTCAATCGTGGCCTTGGTAAGCCCAACGCCACGGTCAAGGCACTTGATGGTGTTTCCTTTTCGCTCGAAGCACAAAAGACCCTTGCGGTTGTTGGTGAATCGGGCTGCGGCAAGTCGACCCTTGGTCGTCAGCTGACCCTGATTGAAAAGCCGACCTCGGGTGCGCTGAAACTGAACGGTACCGAAGTTGGTCACCTGTCGGACAAGGAAGCCAAGCAGTTCCGTCGCACGGTTCAGATGATCTTCCAGAACCCGTATGGTTCGCTGAACCCGCGTAAAAAGGTTGGTCAGATCCTGGCCGAGCCGGTTCTTCTGAACATGGATAATCTTGGTCGCAAGGAGCGCGAAGAACGCGTGCGTGCCACCATGGCGAAGGTTGGCCTGCGCCCGGAATTCTATCAGCGTTATCCGCACATGTTTTCCGGTGGTCAGCGTCAGCGTATCGCGATTGCGCGCGCCCTGATCCTTGAGCCGAAAGTCATCGTCGCGGACGAGCCGGTTTCTGCCCTTGATGTGTCGGTCCAGGCACAGGTTCTCAACCTGATGATGGACCTGCAGGAAGAGATGAATGTCGCCTATGTTTTCATCTCGCATGATCTTTCTGTCGTCAGACATATTGCAGATGACGTCATGGTGATGTATCTCGGTCGCGTCGCTGAAAAGGGACCGACTGACGAGATCTTTGCCAAGCCGCTGCATCCTTACACACGGGCGCTTCTGGCATCGGCACCAAAGATCGATCCGACACAACGTGTGAAGGCAGAACCGCTGACCGGCGAGTTGCCATCACCGATCAACCCGCCATCGGGCTGTGCGTTCCATAAACGCTGCCCGTTCGCGACTGAGGAATGCGCAAAAGTTCGCCCGGAACTGCGCAATTTCGAGGGCCGCGAAGTGGCGTGTCATCGGGTCGAAGAAATCGCCTGACAACAGGCGATCGCCCGGAGGGCCTAACAGGTTTTCCAGGTAGACAAGGGAGCAAGGGGGCGCGCTTTGAAAAAAGCTGCGCCCCTGCGCATTTCTAAATGGATGTTTGCGGACCTAGGCCGCTGTGCGCGACCGGTCGGTCAGGGCAAGCAACACACCAGCCCCAACCAGAAGCGATCCCGAAATACGGTTGAGAATACGCATGTGGCGGGCCGACTTGATCAGTCCTTTGACCTGCCCACCCAAAAGCCCATAGCCCAGCAAAACGCTGACTTCCATGGCGATAAAGGTCACACCCATGATCAGGAATTGCTGGCCATAGGCCTCGGCCGGATCAAGGAACTGTGGGAAAAATGCCGTAAAAATCAGGATGGCCTTTGGATTGCCAATGGCTGTCAGAAACTCGGTCTTGGCAAGTTTGAAGGGCCCCGGATTGACCATCAGGGCCGTCTGGCCGAGATCACCGGTATCCTCATTGACCTTGGCGAACCAGCTTTTGATGCCAAGCCAGACCAGATAGACCGCCCCACCCCATTTGATGATCAGGAAGGCCGTTTCACTGGCTGCCAGAACCACGCCAAGCCCGGCTGCAGTCACGCCAATCATAAGCACAAACGCCACAACACGGCCGATACCGCCCACCGCTGCAGATGACACGCCATAGCGCGCGCCATTAAAGATCGCGAGAAGGTTATTGGGGCCGGGTGCCATCGCCAACGCGATTGCCGCCCCGGCAAACAGAAGCCAGGTATCGAACTGCATGGGGCAAATCCTGTATTTCGTGGTAGCGCAAGAATTGGCATTGCCAATCCTTGGTTGGTATCACGAAGATATCGCCCGAAATTCAGTCACGCGTCAATGCCGTAATCATCTCGGATGCCGCCGGCCACTTTGCCTTAAGGGCGGTGCGTTTCCCCATCGAGAAATCGGCAAAATCAAAGCCCGGTGCCACGGTGCACCCCAAAAGTGCGAACTTGCCACCGGGTTTAAGACGCGCCCCCTGCCAGACATTATTCGGCACGACCATTTGTGGCTTTTGCCCCGCCAGCAGGTCCTTGCCAATTTCCACCTTCCGGTGCGTGCCGTCTTCAAACAGCTGAAGCTGTTCGACAGCATCGCCGATGTAGTGATGGAAAATCTCGTCACTGGTCAGGATATGCATGCCCGAAAAAGTATCAGGCGTCAGAAGGTAATAGATCGCGGTGCCCGTGCTGCGCACACCAAGATACCGATTACCGGGATTACAGGTTTCAAACGCCCGGAAAGTCTCGGCGTAGTAGCCACCTTCCGGGTGCGGCTGGAGGCCAAGCTTGGCGATCAAATCGTCAATGTTGATGTCGTCTGACATGATGGGCTCCCTGTAACCAAGTATCTTGTTTAGGCCATCATGACGAAAAAAGGGGGACGGCGCAAACCATCCCCCTTTGGATACTCCCAAACAGCAAATCCTAGTTGCTGTTCATTTGCATCTTGTTCTGTTTCTGGCCATGGCCCATGCCGTGCCCCATACCCGCACCACCGTTCGGGCCCATGGACATGGTGTTAAGCACATCAATGGTCACCGGAATGTCGCCAGCCTTTTCGAATTCAAGGGTGATGTCGATTTTCTGGCCTTCTTCAAGCGCCTTGTTCAGACCAATGAACATGACGTGATAGCTGCCCGGTTTGAAATGAACGCTGCCATGCATCGGCACTTCAACGCCGCCCTGCACTTCACGCATCTTCATGACATTGTTTTCCATGATGTGGGTGTGCAGCTCAGTACGATCGGCAAGATCACTGCGCACACCGACAATGCGATCGGCATCACCACTGTTGATCACATCAAAGAAGGCTGCGCCATTGCGCACCATGCCCTTGGATGCCTTGGCCCAGGCATCCTTGACTTCGATATCAGCGGCAAAGGCGTTGGTAACGACGAACAGCGACGCAACGGTCGCAACAATTGCGAAAAGCTTTTTCATGATATTCCATCCATTTTGCAGCCTGCATCTGCAGGTCTGAGATTTCAGTAGTCGTGTTTTGATCAGTCTGTGAAATCAGATGGAAACCGGGGGTGCCCGGGAATGGCGAACACGCAGAACATCGTTACCCGTGGCAAAAACAGTTGCCTTGGCGTAGCTGACGTCATGGGTAATCGGCTTAGGCGCATTGTAAGGCAGGTCAATCGCTGCCACCGCACCATGATGGTTGGCACATAGCGGGCAAAACGCGTGGGCAGGCATTTCATCCGTCGTATCGGATGATCCCGATGTGACCACACCTTCAAGCGTATCAACCGATACGAGCTTGATGCCCGCAGGCGTACAAATCAGAAGATAATCACCGCCCGGTGCAATTTCGGCAGCCGACGCGGTTGAAATGCCGCTTGCCTGTCCGCTCAGCAATGCCGGAACCAGTCCGGACTGGGTGACGCCCGCAAACAGGACAACAAACGCCACCAGCCATGTCTGAACGACACGGCGAAGCGAAAGCCCGCCTGCCCGGCGGTTATGGCGCTTGTGCGTAATCATAGGTTGGATATGCCCGATTTAAACCATGGCTGCAATGACATTGATCATTGCAATGCTATAGTTACCGGGTAACTATCCGGCGACTTCCATATTACGGAACAAATGATATGCGCCACCGTGCTTCTATGCGTCCCGTTTCTATTCCCCATCCCGCTATGCCCGAGGGTGATTGGGGTGACTGCTTTTCGATCACAACATCAGCTTCCGGCCTGACACCTGAAATCGCGGCCCGACAAATTATGGGTTCAAGGCCCAACTGGGTCGTCCGATTAATGTTGATGCGCGATTTTCTGATGCGCCCTTTCGGGTTGAAATCGGGAATGCACGAGCCCGACAATGCCGATGTAATTGGAATATTTCCGGTGATTGCACGCGACAACACATCCATTACGCTTGGCCTCAATGATCGGCATCTTGATTTCCGGCTGGTGATCGAACTTGAGCCGACCTCAGGTGAACAAACGCATATCCACGCCATAACAATCGTAAAGCGCCACAACATATTCGGTCGCCTTTATCTGGCGACCATTACGCCTTTCCATAACCGGATTGTCCCGGCTATGCTCAATTCGGCGTATGCGGCATAATGGAAAAGGGCCGGATGGAATATCCGGCCCTTTAAAACATTTCAACACACGTGATCAGATCATGTCGCGTGCCTGAACCAATTCGTCAAACCGACCGCCATCAAGGAAACCAAGCGAGATGCAGGCTTCTTTCAGGCTGCTGCGTTCCTTGTGCGCCTTTTTGGCGACCGCAGCGGCGTTGTCATAGCCAATATGCGGGGCCAAGGCAGTCACCAGCATCAGGCTTTGTTCAACATACTGGTCGATCTTTTCCTGATCGGCCTCTAGCCCGGCAATGCAGTTATCAGCAAAGCTGACCGCCGCATCAGAAATCAGACGCACCGATTGCAGCAGGTTATAAATAATCACCGGCTTGAACACGTTCAGGTCAAGATGACCGTTTGATCCGCCAACCGTAACGGCAACATGATTACCCATCACCTGTGCGCAGACCATGGTCAATGCCTCCGCCTGGGTCGGGTTGACCTTGCCCGGCATGATCGATGATCCCGGCTCGTTGGCCGGTAGGACAAGCTCGCCAAGCCCACAACGCGGACCGGAACCGAGCAGGCGAATATCGTTGCCGATTTTCATCAACGACGTCGCCAGCACATTCATCACACCCGACATTTCAACGCAGGCATCATGGGCGGCAAGCGCTTCGAACTTGTTCTCGGCCGTCTCAAACTCAAGACCTGTGATTTTTGAAACCTGCTTGGCAAATTCGACATCAAAGCCATCGGGCGCATTCAAACCGGTACCAAGGGCAGTGCCACCCTGTGCGAGTTTGCGAAGGCGCTTTAGCGCATCTTCAATACGATCCAGGCCAAGTGCGATTTGCGCGGCATAGCCAGAAAACTCCTGCCCAAGTGTCAGGGGAACCGCATCCTGCATGTGGGTGCGGCCGATTTTGACGATATCGCCAAATGCCTCGACCTTGGCATCAAGGGTTGCCCGCAGATGCTTAAGGGCCGGTTTCAGCTTTTCCTCGATCTCGACCACGGCGGCGATATGCATGGCGGCCGGGAAGCTGTCATTGGATGACTGTCCACGGTTGACGTGATCGTTGGGATGGACCGGTTCGCGCTCTCCCATTGGCTTGCCAAGGATCTCGCACGCACGGTTGGCGATCACTTCGTTGGTATTCATGTTGGTCTGGGTACCTGATCCGGTCTGCCAGACAACCAACGGGAAATGATCGAGAAGCTTGCCCTCGGCCACTTCGGTGGCGGCAGCTTCAATCGCCTTGGCCAATTCGGGATCAAGATTATCAAGGGCGGCATTGGCACGCGCAGCAGCCAGTTTCTGAACCCCGAACGCCTTGATCAGGGCATCAGGCATGCGTTCGCCACCAATGCGGAAATTCTGTCTGGATCGCTGGGTTTGCGCCCCCCAATACCGGTCAGCGGGCACATCAATTTCGCCCATGGTGTCCTGTTCGGTACGGGTGGTCACTGGATTGGTCACGATCAAAATCCTCCGTGTCAGAGACAATACTGACCGGGGCGGGAACCCGGCATACAACACAATAACGCGCTGCGACGGGAAATATGGTTTGGAATCAGGGGGAACGCAAACTCAATTGCGAACAAATCTTATTTTCAATAATTCGCTGGTGCGCTAACCCGCGCACTGCCTGTCATCGCGCCACGCCAAAAGCCGGATGCCGGCCCGTTCAAGCTGGGATGCAAATTCCGGTTCCGGCTGGCGGTCAGTGATAATGCCGGTCAGCATTTCAAGCGGTGCGACATTTTCCAGATAGCGTTGATCAAACTTCGTATGATCGACCATCAACCAGGTTTCGTCCGAGCGTTCCATCATCGCGCGCTTGACCGCCACCGCGCGACGATTGACGTCGCTAAAGCCCTGCCGGGAAATCCCCGATGCACCGATAAAGGCGATATTGGCGTGGAAACGGCGCAGATATTCGATGGTGTCATTGCCATAGACCGCATTTTCGCGCCGGTCAAACTGCCCCGGACACATCAGGACGTCATCATGATCGGCAAGCTCGGCCATGCCGTGCACCACCGCATAGCAATTGGTCAGAAAGGTGCGCGGAAGTTTCGTTGTGCGGGCCGCCAGAAACGGCGCAATCTGGGCCACCGTTGATCCGGCATCGATCATCGCAACATCACCGGACCGCACCATGTCAGCCGCCAACATGCCAATCCGCTCAAACCCGGCAACAGCAGAAAGCTGGCGTTCAGCCAGATCGGGCTGATGGCCCATCGGGCGCGCGGATGCGCCACCAAATTCACGTTTGATCAGCCCATCACTGCTCAGCGCATCCAGATCGCGACGGATGGTTTCAGTTGCAACATCGAATCGTTCTGCAAGTGTGGCAACTCTCACATGAGGGTGGACTTGTAACTCTTGCAAAATACGTTGCTGGCGCTCTTTTTTTCCCAAACGCAAAGCCACATCCCCCTCAATTATGGCCGGTTTTGTGCCGAAGACAGCCATCTTAGCAACACTGACTGAAACCTTTTGTTACAGTTTTGTGTTGATTTTCCAACTTTTTCAAATTCATAATGTTGGTTAAAGCAACAATAAAAACAACAAAACCACATTCAAAACGGCGGAAAACCGTCAGTCACAGGGAAGAAAGGTTCGAAAACAGTGTTTTCATATCCGAAAAAAACCGACAGTTTAAAACTCACCACCCTCCTTGCCGCAATCGGCATGGTCGGCATGGCATCCACCCCGGCCGCTGCAGCAGATGACTGCATCGCGCGCGGCGATCTTGACCCGATGTATTGCGACATGGACGGCGACCTTGTTGCCGATGCACCGGCAGCCGACGAGCTGGTTGATCCGGACACCCTTGTCTTTGCCTACACCCCGGTTGAAGACCCGGCGGTTTACGCCGATATCTGGGACCCGTTCCTGCAGCATCTCGAAAAAGTAACTGGCAAGGACGTTCACTTCTTTGCCGTTCAGTCGAACTCGGCAGAAGTTGAAGCCATGCGTTCAGGTCGCCTGCACGTTGCCGGCTTCTCGACCGGCCCGACCCCGTTTGCCGTGAACCTTGCCGGTGCGGTTCCGTTCGCCCTGATGGGTGCGGATGATGGTCGTTTTGGTTACACCCTGCAGCTTTACACCCGCGTTGATAGCGGCATCAACACCCCTGCGGACCTCAAGGGCAAACGCGTTGCCCACACCTCGCCGACTTCGAACTCGGGCAACCTTGCACCGCGTGCACTGCTTCCGGGTCAGGGCATCGTTCCGGAACAGGATTACGAAGTTGTCTATTCCGGTTCGCACGACCAGTCGATCCTGGGCGTTGTTGCCGGTGACTATGACGCAGCCCCAGTTGCATCCGAAGTTGTCGAACGTATGGCCCAGCGTGATCTCTATGATCCGAACGAAGTTAAAATCATCTACGAAAGCAAGCCTTTCCCGACCACTTCGTTCAACTATGCCTACAACCTGAAACCGGAACTGATCGAAAAGATCAAGGAAGCCTTCTTTACCTTTGACATGAAGGGCACCGCCCTTGGTGAAGAATTCAAGGGTGTGTCGAAGTTCCTGCCGGTCACCTATCAGGACGACTGGGCGGTTATCCGTGAAATTCAGGCCGCAAACGGCGTGAAATACACCCCGGACAACCTGAAGTAATTTCTGACTTTCCAATCGATCCGAACTTTGCAGGGCCTGCCTTGGCAGGCCCTGTGCCACCCATTTTATTCGGGGTAACGCAATGCTGCGTATCAAAGAACTTGTAAAACGCTATGGCGACGAAAAGGCAGTGTTGAAGAACCTGAACCTTGAAGTGCCGGGCGAAAGTGTTGTTTCCATCATCGGTGCGTCAGGCGCGGGTAAAAGTACCCTGCTGCGCTGTATCAACCGTCTGGTGGAACCGTCTTCGGGCTCCATCGAACTCAATGGCACTGAACTGACCAAGCTTGAAGGCAAGGCGCTGCGTCTGGCACGTCGCCGCATCGGCATGGTGTTTCAGGGCTTCAACCTGATTGACCGCCTGACGGTCATGGAAAATGTCCAGTCCGGCCGTCTGGGCTATCTTCCGGCGTGGCGCGCCGTAACGCGCAAATATCCGCAGGAAGATATCGACCGCGCCTTCCATCTGATGGAGCGCGTTGGCATCGCCCACTACGCCGACAAACGTGCCGATGAACTTTCCGGCGGTGAACGCCAGCGTGTTGGTGTGGTACGCGCCCTGATGCAGGAACCTGAAATCCTGCTGGCCGATGAACCGACCGCGTCGCTTGACCCGAAAACATCGCGTCAGATCATGGAACTGCTGCGCGCGCTCGCATCCGAGCTGCACCTGCCGGTTCTGATCAACATCCACAACGTCAACGAAGCCAAGGAATATACCCAGCGTATCGTTGGCATGCGCTTTGGCCGCATCATTTTCGACGGCGAACCCGTTGATCTGAACAATGACGCGATGGATGAAATTTATGCCGGCGTCCCGGCCGAAGAACGCGGCGGTGCCGAAAGCAGCAACCACCTGCGCGAGGTCGCCGCACGATGAGCAGCACCGTTCAACCAACGGGCCGCACATGGAAGAAGCCCCCCTTTATAGCCAACCCGGTGTTGCGCTGGGGTCTTCTGATTGCTGTGTTTGCCTATGTCTGGTGGGCCATAACAACCCTGCCATTCGACTGGGATCGCATCCAGGACGGTGTCCCGCGCGCGATCCGTATCTTCAAGGGCGCCTTCCCGCCGAGCTTCATCCGTGGCGAGCTGCTGTTTGACGGCTTTATGGAAAGCATCAAGATCGCCATCGTCTCGACCCTGCTGGGTCTGGCGCTGAGCGTTCCGATTGCCTTTGCATCCGCCTCAAACATCGCGCCCAAATGGCTTTATACCATCGGGCGTGGCGTCATCATCGTTGCCCGCTCCTTCCACCCGGTCATTGTCGCCATCCTGTTTGTCAAAGCTGTCGGCTTTGGCCCGCTGGCTGGCATTCTGACGCTTACGGTCTATTCCATCGGTTTCGTTGCCAAAATGCTGGCCGAACGGATCGAGGAAATCGACTGGGGTCAGGTCGAGGCGATCCGTGCTGCTGGCGGGGCGACGTTTGTCACCCTTCTCTATGCCGTGATCCCGCAGATCATGCCCCGTCAGATCGGTCTTTCGATCTATCAGCTTGATAGTAACCTGCGCGCATCTGCCATTGTTGGCATCGTTGGTGCGGGCGGCATCGGATCGACCCTTCTTAATGCCTTCGGGCGTTATGACTACGACTTTGCGCTGGCGATTACCCTTTGCATCATCGGTGTAATCCTTGTCAGCGAGGCCATCAGCGGCCGGATCAGGAGGAACCTATGGTAGCCACCACCCAACCTACCGGACCGGAAGCAATCGCCAATCGCGAATGGTCCCGCTACAACACCAAGGAACGCTGGCGTCGCTATGGCCTGACCGCACTGGTCGCGCTGGCGGTTGTCTGGTCGCTTTCGACCATCAACATCATCTGGCCATGGCTTTGGGATGCACCCGAACAGATGGGCGATCTGTTTGCCCGCATGTTCCCGCCATCCCTTGAAGGCTGGCAGGAAATCGGCTGGACGCTGCTTGAAACGGTCAATATCGCAACGATTGCGACTTTCTTTGCCGTGTTCCTGTCCCTGCCGATTGCCTTGATCGCGGCCCAGAACACCACGCCGAACCGTTTCACGCTGTGGCTTGGCCGTTTCATTCTGGTGTCGTCGCGTTCGGTCAACACCATCATCTGGGCGTTGCTGTTTGTTGCCGTGTTCGGACCGGGTGTTCTGGCCGGTATCCTTGCGATCATTTTCAGATCGCTTGGCTTCCTTGGCAAATTGCTGGGCGAGGCGATCGAGGAAATCGACCGTGCCCCGATTGAGGCCCTTGAATCTGTTGGCGCATCGCGCTTCAAGATTCTGGTCTATGGTGTCATTCCGCAAGTCATGCCGACCTTCTTTGCCGTATCCATTCTGCGCTGGGACATCAACCTGCGTGAAAGTACGGTTCTGGGTCTGGTTGGTGCTGGCGGTATTGGTATCATCCTTCAGGGGGCAATTGATACCTTTGCCTGGCAGACGGTTGCCACCATCCTTCTTGCAATCATTGGTCTGGTCATTGTCGGTGAAGCCATTTCAGCTTACCTGCGCAAAAAGGTGATCTGACGTGACCAAAACATACGACCTTCTTGTCGTAGGCGGCGGCATCAACGGGGCTGGTATTGCCCGTGATGCCGCCGGTCGCGGTCTTTCTGTTCTTTTGGTCGAACAGCGCGACCTGGCCTCGGCAACGTCTTCCTCCTCGACCAAACTCATCCATGGCGGCCTTCGATATCTTGAACATTACGAGTTCCGGCTGGTGCGTGAAGCGCTTCAGGAACGCGAAGTTCTTTTGGCCGCGGCCCCGCATATCATCTGGCCTTTGACGTTCGTCCTGCCACATCACAAGGGTTTACGTCCGAAATGGATGCTGCGGGCCGGGTTGTTCCTTTATGACCATCTGGCGAAACGCAAACGCCTGCCGGGATCACGTGCCGTTTCCTTCAAGGGCACACCGGAAGGCGAACCGTTGAAACCCGACTTTGCAGGCGGCTTTTCCTATTCCGATTGCTGGGTAGATGATGCCAGACTTGTTGTTCTGAATGCCCAGGATGCACAGGCACGCGGTGCTGAAATCCGCACGCAGACCAAATGTGCATCGCTGGTCCGTCATCATGATCACTGGAATGCGGAACTGATCGGCACGGATGGCACGCCGCAATCTGTCCGCGCCAAGGCCGTGGTCAATGCCGCGGGTCCCTGGGTGACCGAGATGGTTGAAAATGCCGGACTTGGCCAAAAGGCCGCCGGTCTTCGACTGGTCAAGGGCAGCCACATCGTGGTGCCGCGCATTCACGACCATGACCATTGCTATATCTTCCAGAATGGTGACGGGCGCATTGCCTTTGCCATCCCCTATCAGCAGGAATACACCCTGATCGGGACCACCGATGTTGCCTATACCGGGGACCCGGCACAGGTCAAAATCAGTGATCAGGAAGTCGACTATCTGCTCGATCTGGTAAATGGCTATCTCGCCAAGCCGCTCGGCCGCAAGGACGTGGTTTGGGACTATTCCGGTGTACGTCCGCTCTATGATGACAAGAACGCCAATGCGTCCGCAGTCACCCGCGATTACGTGTTTGATCTTGATACGGGGGATAGCGGCAACGCCGCCCCGATCCTGTCGATCTATGGCGGCAAGATCACGACCTATCGCAGGCTGGCCGAACATGCGATGCAAAAGCTGGCCCCGGTTCTGGGCAACGACGCCAAGGATTGGACAGCCAATGCGGGTCTGCCCGGCGGTGACATGCCAGACGGCGATTTTGACGCGTTCCTAGCCAAGACCAAGCTGACCTATGACTGGTTGCCCGAAGCATTGCTCCATCGCTTTGTGCGCAGCTACGGCACTGCGATCCGTCAGATCATTGGTACGGCGGCATCACTTGGTGATTTGGGCACGGAAGTCGCCCCGAACCTGTACGAAGCTGAACTTCACTACCTGATGACCAATGAATGGGCATGCAACGCAGATGATGTTCTGTGGCGCAGAACCAAGCTTGGCATCGGGATGCAGCCTGATCAGGTCGAAGCCATCGAAAAATGGTTTGCCGCCCAAACCCGGCTTGACCGGGCTGCACAGTAATTCTTGCAACGAGCAAACAGCAGACATGAAAAAAAAGGGCAGTGTAATCACTGCCCTTTTTTGCGAACTGATTGACGGCCTTAATAGGCATATTCCTTAAACAGCGGATCAACCGAACCGTTCCATTCGGTTTCATACTTATCAAGGAATTCCTCAGCCAGGGTACGGCCGCTTTCGGCAACGTCATCAAGGCTGTCAAGGAAGTGGCTTTCATCATCGCCATAGCCATCCATGCGGCCACGGTTTTTAAGGCCCTGACGGGAAATCGCCAGAACCTCTTTGGACAGGTCCTGAACCGTGCCGTTCTTGAATTTGGTGGCAAGGGCGGTACGCGGAACATCGTTACGAAGGGCTTCGCGTTCCTCGACCGACAGATCCTTGACCAGATCCCAAGCGGCATCAAGGGCTGCGTCATCATACAGCAGACCAACCCAAAGAGCCGGCAGCGCACAGATGCGTTTCCACGGGCCACCATCAGCACCACGCATTTCAAGGAACTTCTTCAGACGCACTTCCGGGAAGGCCGTGGTCATGTGATCTGACCAGTCATTCATGGTCGGGCGTTCACCCGGCACCACATCAAGCTTCCCATCCAAGAAATCACGGAACGACTTTCCTGCCGCATCAATGTATTTGCCGTCGCGATAGACGAAATACATCGGCACATTGAGCATGTAGTCGACATAACGTTCAAAGCCGAAACCGTCTTCGAACACGAACGGCAGCATGCCGCAACGATCCGGATCGGTATCGGTCCAGACGTTCGAACGTGCCGACAGGAAGCCGCTTGGCTTTCCGTCAACAAAGGGCGACGCTGCAAAGAGCGCGGTCGCCACCGGCTGAAGGGCCAGCGACGTTTTGAACTTCTTGATCATGTCGGCTTCGGAGCTAAAGTCGAGATTGACCTGAATTGTCGAAGTCCGCAGCATCATGTCCAGGCCAAGGCTTCCGACCTTGGGCATATATTCACCCATGATCTTGTAGCGGCCCTTGGGCATCCACGGGATGTCTTCACGCTTCCATTTCGGATTGTGACCGACGCCGAGCATATCAATGCCAAGCCCGTCGCAAATCTCGCGCACTTCGTGCAGATGCGTGTGCACTTCACCACATGTCTGGTGAATGTTTTTAAGCGGCGCACCGGAAAGCTCGATCTGCCCGCCCGGCTCGAGCGACACAGAACATTTGTCCTTGGTGAGCGCAATGACATTGCCGTTCTCAATGATCGGCTCCCAGTCATAATGCTTGGCCAGGGCGTTAAGCAGCATTTTGACCCCGCGTTCCCCTTCATAGGGGATGGGGCGAAGATCGTCGCGGGTGAAGGCGAATTTTTCGTGTTCGGTGCCGATGGCCCAGTCTTTTTTCGGCGTACAGCCGGACTCGAACCATTCGACAAGCTGGCGCCGGCTTTCGATTACCGGGCTATCGCCAGTGGAGGCGCTGACAGTCATAAGGGCTTCCCCTAATCTCTCGCAACGGGTCGGTGCGACCAATCGCCGATACGATCCTGAAATACGGTCAAAGCTGCAATTGCGGCCGTTTCGGCACGCAGAATACGCGGACCGAGACTTACAGGCGTTGCAAAAGGCTGTTTGCGGATACGTTCAAGTTCGTCGGCGCTAAAGCCGCCCTCGGGTCCAATCACGATTGCATGGTTAACAACATTGATATTGTCGATAAACGAGCCAGAGCCCTTTGCCAATAGCTGACTTAGCACTTCACCAATTGGTGACCCGGAACCGGTTTCATCACAAAACAGCAGATGGTGATTTTCCGGTACATTTGCGACCCAGTCTAGAAGGCGCACAGGCTCGCAAACCTCAGGCACAGTCAGGCGCTCACACTGCTCAGCCGCCTCAATGACCTGTGACTGCAAACGATCAAGGCGAACCTTGTCGGTGATGCCATGCTGGGTGATGACCGGTTGCAATCTTTCAACCCCAAGCTCGACCGCCTTTTCAATCAGGAAATCAAGACGTTGTTTTTTGATCGGTGCAAAGACAAGAGTCGGACCGACCTCATTGCCTTGTTCGCGCAATTGGCGCTCGACTGTGACACTACCTTTCTTCTTGCGAAGCTCGCTTATCGTGCCTAGCCACTCCCCATCGAGGCCGTTAAAAATTTTTACCGGCGTTCCGGGCTTGAGGCGCATGACATGTTCGAGGTAATGAGACTGTTCGGGCGCAAGTTCGATTTCACTATCAGCCGTGATAGGATCTCGAACGAAAAGGCGTTGGCGGGCACGCGTGGCATCTGCGGTCATAAAGGTCCCCAAAGCCGTTTTACGGCGTTTTGCAAAAGTTTTTCATCAGATAGGCCAATTATGACACAGGTCAACCAGCCAATACAGAATAGCAAAAACGATATGCCACAGGACGGGTGGATAGATCGTTTCATGCCCGAAGCTGTGCGGCCCTATCTGAAACTTCTGCGCCTTGATCGCCCGATTGGCAC
>NZ_PAQR01000025.1 GCF_002709775.1 Thalassospira sp. | reverse complement strand
TCTTCAAGCAGGATGTCGGTTGCCTGGGCAAGCTGCACGTTAAAGCAGGTATCAAGAACGTCCGAGCTGGTCATGCCCTGATGGACAAAGCGGGCTTCTTCGCCGACCTGTTCGGCCAGCTCGGTCAGAAACGCGATCACATCGTG
This sequence comes from Thalassospira sp., assembly GCF_002709775.1. GTDB lineage: Bacteria > Pseudomonadota > Alphaproteobacteria > Rhodospirillales > Thalassospiraceae > Thalassospira. The sequence continues at coordinate 77,941 of NZ_PAQR01000025.1, read as the reverse complement.
TTTGACTTCGGCTTCGACGGCATCAATACGGTCGATGCGGTCCTGGGTATAGGGCTTGTCGCCTTTTTCCCAGACAAGCTTGGCGGATTCTGCCGGGATAACACCCAGTTCAGCCAGTTTGTCAGCAGCGTGGGCTTCGATTTCGAACCAGATACGGAACTTGTTCGCCGGTTCCCAGATAGAGGTCATCTGCGGACGGGAATAACGGGGGATCATGCGGTCGCCTCCGGGCAATATGGTTGGGTGCCGGATAAGGATCTCGATGATCGGAATGCGTAATCAATTGCACGATCACGGCGCCGGCACGCTTTCACGGGGTCGGATAGTCCATTCCGCGCAAATTGGCAACCCTGCAGACGGGTATGGCAGGATTGTGAGGCGATTTTACCGGCCGAAAACTTGTGTGCTGTTAGAAAAATAGCAACTTATTAGAAGTATGTAGTGTAAGCAGGCAAAACGTATATGCGACGATGCGAATGATCCGAATGCGAAGTGGACGGAATTTTTATGGCGCGTGAACGCGACGGGGCCAAAAATCACCAGACAGATGTGAAACAGGTCCGCAAGACAGACAAGAACTATCTGGCGGAACTGGTGGAACTGGGTATTGCCCTTTCGGCGTCGCAAGGCCGTGAAGAGCTTAACCAGAAAATCCTCATGGCTGCGCGGAACTTCACCAATGCGGATGGCGGGTCGCTTTATCTGGTTAACCGGGAAGAAAGCGAACTTCATTTCCGCATCATGGTGAATGATACGCTTGATACGTTCTTTGTTTCGGGTCGCGAAACCGAAAAACCGTTTCCCCCCTTGCCGCTTTATGACGATCAGGGCCGCCCGAACTACGCCAATATCGCGACCTATGTCGCGCTGACGGGCAAGGCTATCAATATTGATGACGCCTATAGTGCCGAGGGTTTTGATTTTACCGGCACCCGGGCCTTTGATGCCAAAACAGGCTATCGGTCCAAATCCTTCCTGACCGTACCGCTTAAAAACACCAGCGGTGTGGTGATTGGCGTCTTGCAGCTGATCAATGCGCGCGATGATGCGGGCAATGTCATTTCCTTTGATCCGGCGATTGAGCCGATCATCAATGCACTTGCAAGCCAAGCCGCCGTCGCGATTGAAAACAGCCGCCTTCTGGTGGCACAGCGGGACCTGATGGAGAGTTTTGTGCGTGTGCTGGGTCATGCGATCGATGCCAAATCCCCGCACACAGCCGGCCATTGTTCGCGCGTTCCGATCCTCGCCCGCATGCTGGCGCAGGCCGCCGTTGATGATCGCCAGGGATCGTTTTCCAATTTCTACCTGACCGACATGGAATGGTATGAGCTTGATCTTTCCGCCTGGCTTCATGATTGCGGCAAGATCGTCACGCCCGATCATGTGATGGAAAAGGCCACCAAGCTTGAGACCATCCATAACCGCATCCACGAAGTTCGGACGCGCTTTGAAGTGCTCCGTCGTGATGCCGAGATCGAGATGCTTAAACGCAAGCTTGATGGCGAAGACGCTGATCAGTGCGAGGCCGATTTTGCCAAACGCGTGGCAGAGCTTGAAACCCAGTTCGCCATGGTGGCCGATGCCAATATCGGTGACACGGAACTTGATACCGACACCATCTTTGCCCTGCATGACATAGGGGAGCAGAAATGGACCCGCTATTTCGACCGCACTGTCGGCTTGTCCTGGGCAGAACATCAACGCCTTGATGACGGCGAACTGGCCGAGCTGCGTGCATCGGGAACCGAAAGCCTTCTGATGGATCGCGAAGCCGATATCTATGACGGCTTTAACCGTGGGGAGGTCTATAACCTTTCGATCCCGAACGGCACCCTGACATCCGAAGAACGCCAGGTGATCAATGACCATGTCGTCATTACCCAGGATATGCTTGCGCAATTGCCATACCCCAAGGAACTGCAACGCATTCCGGCCATTGCTGGCAACCATCACGAAAAGATGGATGGATCAGGTTATCCACGCGGTCTGACCGGCGATGATATGGGCATCCTCGAAAAGGTGATGGTGATCGCCGATATCTTCGAGGCCCTAACGGCGGTGGATCGTCCCTATAAACGGCCCAAGACATTGTCGGAATGTATCTCGATCCTTGCTGACATGCGCGACAAAGGCCAGATCGACAGCGAACTGTTTGAACTGTTCCTTACCAGCGGCACCTATCAGGAATATGGCCGCAAGCATCTGCGCGAAGATCAGTGCGACGATGTCGATATCGCGCAATTCATTCTTTCTGCGGTTAATTGACGTCCGAATGCGCATTCGGACGCCCTAGAATCGCGATTGAGGTTCGATCCTGTAGAGACGGACGCTTGCGCCACAGGTAAATGAGATTATCTCAGCATCCATCAAACCAAGGATGCTTAGATTTATGAATTTACGACGCTTTTCCCACCTACCTCTTAAACCCTCCGCAATCGCCATCACCTTAACCGCCGTCTTTTCAGGGCAGGCGTACGCCCAGACCGCGACGCCCGGTCAACGAGAAATCATTCGCGAGCAGGTCAATCCGCAAACCGATGATGCATTGAAACCGTGGTTGGGCGGCAATTGGCAGCTTGGTGCCATCGGCCGGGTTAGCAGCAATCCTTATCGCGGGGCGGACAGTGTCGATCCAAGTGCGTTGCCCGTTCTGGCCTATGATGCCGAACGGCTGCATATCGGTCTGGATGGCATTGACGCCAAAGTCTGGAAAAACGAGTTTGCCAGTGTTTCCATTCTGGGCGGGCTTCGCATGGAGCCATTTGATCCGGGTGACTCAAGCTATCTCAACGGGCTTGAAGAACGCGATATGGCGTTCGAGGCCGGTGTTGGCGGGTCACTCCGCTTGTGGCGTGGGGAGTTCCGGGCGAACTACCTTACTGATCTGAATGATGCCTATGGCGGGCATGAGATTGATGTCGGTTATTACCTTCCGACCAACTATGAAAAATTCCAGTTCAATTTTGGCGGTGGAGTTACCTGGCAGAGCGAGGAACTGGTCGATTACAATGTCGGCGTCCGTCGCAATGAAGTGCGTGCTGACCCTGGGTTCTATGCTCCGGGTGCGGCCTTTATCCCGCATCTTGATTTTAGCGTGACCTATCCGGTGACCGAACGGTTTGCCGTGGTTGGCACCAGTGGCGTGCGCTTCCTGCCCGATGAATATACCGACAGTTCGATCATCGAAGATGATTATGTACTAAGTGCCGGTCTGGTGCTGGTTTACAATTTCTGATCGGAAAGCCGGTTAAATCAGACCGAGTGTCTTGAAGGAATTGTATCCCGCGCGGCTGATGATGATGTGATCATGAACCGTGATCTCCATCGCCTTGGCCGCATCAACGATCTTGCGGGTCATGTCGATGTCACCCTTTGACGGGGTGGCATCGCCGCTTGGATGGTTGTGCACCAGAATAAGGGCGGAGGCATGCAGTTCAAGTGCACGCTTGATCACTTCGCGGGGATAGACTGGGGTGTGATCCACCGTGCCGCGTTGATGACATTCATCGGCAATCAGCCGGTTCTTGCGATCAAGAAACAGTAGATGCAGTTCCTCGTTCTTCAGATGCCCGATCCGGGCACGGCAATAGTCAATCAGCTGTTCCCAGCTGGCGATCACCGGCAGTTCCATGGCGCGTTCACGTGACAGGTGAAGCGCACTGGCCTCCGCGATCTTGATGGCGGCAATGCCGGCCTCGCCAAGTCCCTTGGCGGTTTTAAGGTCTTCGGGGCGGGCGGCCAGCACATTGGCAAAACTGCCAAACTGCGCGATCAGCGATTTCGCGAGCGGTTTGACATCCCCACGCGGCATTGCCATGCACAGCATCAGCTCAAGCAATTCGTAATCGGCGAGGGCGGTGGCGCCGCCCTTGATAAAGCGATCACGCAGCCGTTGGCGATGGCCGTGATAATGCGGCTTTGCAGGTTTGGTTTTAGCGGATTGGGGCGCATCAGGCTTTGGTGCTGCACTTGCGCTGGATGCATGGGCTGTGCGGGCCTGATCGAAAAAGACCCGCGTGCCATCATCAATTTCAGACGCGGTCTGTTGGGCAGGATTGGAAGCAGCTTTGCGATCTTGTTCTTCGCTCAAATCTGCTTCCCCTTTTTGCGTGCCCGTTACTCGGCAGCTTTGTCGAGATTATAGGGCGGCTTTTCCAGACCGGCGGGGGATCGGGTAAACACTTCGAACCCGTCTTCCGTCACGCCGAGCGAATGTTCAAACTGTGCAGACAGTTTGCGGTCTCGCGTCACGGCTGTCCAGCCATCGGGCAAAATTTTACACGCATAGGTTCCCTGGTTGATCATCGGCTCAATCGTAAAGATCATGCCCGGTTCCAGAACAATGCCTTCGCCCGGCTTGCCGTAATGCAAGACATTCGGCGCATCATGGAACACCTGACCCAGCCCGTGACCACAGAAATCACGCACGACAGAAAAACGTTCGCTTTCGGCATAGGACTGAATGGCATGGCCGATATCGCCAAGGGTTGCACCCGGTTTGACGGCATTGATGCCGCGCCAGAGCGACTCATAGGTCACATCAACAAGACGCTGCGCCATCACTTTCGGCGTGCCCGCAATATACATGCGCGATGTATCGCCGTACCAGCCATCAAGAATGACGGTGACATCGATATTCATGATGTCGCCATTGGCCAGTTTCTTGTCACCGGGAATACCGTGGCAAACAACATGGTTGATCGAGGTGCAGGTGGATTTCGGAAAACCGCGATAGCCAAGGCAGGCCGAAATCGCATTGTGATCGCGGATATATTCATCACACAGGCGATCAAGTTCACCAGTGGTGACACCCGGAACCACATGCGGGGTAATCATATCAAGCACTTCTGCTGCCAGCTTGCCAGCGGCGCGCATGCCTTCAAATGCTTCGGGGCCGTGAATTTTGACTGTTCCGTTCGCCACCCGAAAATCTCCTTAAACTCGGCAATATCTATGTTCGATGTATAGCCCAATGACATAAAGCCACCGGCCAGAATTGGCAAGGATTGGCTGATATGCGCGGGGTTTGATGCTTACAGCCCGATGATCGGAAGCGGGTTTCGCACAGTCACGGCACTGGTATCAATCGCGCAGTCATAGGCAATGGCCTCAACCCCGCTGTTTCGTGCTGCCTTGAAGCGTTCGCCGTAATGCGGGTCGATGTCGGCGGCCAAGGTAAAGCGGTCACAATCGGTGCGCTGGATCAGATAAAACATCACCGCCCGATGGCCTTCGGCGACCATATCGGCCATTTCATCAAGGTGCTTTGCCCCGCGTGCGGTAACGGCATCGGGGAATTCGGCAAGTCCCGGGACATCTTGATCACGTTTGAGATGGACGTTCTTGACCTCGACATAGCAAAGCCCACGCTCGGGATCAGATAGCAGGATATCAATCCGCGAATTCTTGCCGTACTTCACTTCGCGCTTAAGGTTTTCATAGCCCGCCAGTTCTGGAACCTTGCCCGCCAGAATCGCTTCTTCGACAATCGCGTTGGGATGGGCGGTATTGATGCCGATCCATGCATCACCGATCTGGCAGAGTTCCCAACTGTATTTCAGTTTGCGTTTCGGGTTGTCGGATTGCGACAGCCAGACATCAATGCCCGGCTCCTTAAGCCCGATCATGCCGCCCGGATTGGCGCAGTGGGCGGTGATCACCTCGCCACTATCAAGTTCGACATCGGCCAGAAACCGTTTGTAACGTTTGATCAGCTTGCCGTGGATCAGGGGGCTTGGGAGATGCATTTGGGGTCCTTCACAAATCTGTCCTGACAGAAGCTGTCATGTGAATAGTCGGGAACGACTGCCAATTTCGCGGCAAACAGGGCATACATCAACCCCTTGAAGTCACAACCCGTTTACGGAGCCATCATGCGTCAGAGCCTGCGCGATAAAATCATTGCTGTTTGTGATCGGAAGATCGCGCAAAAGGGGCCGGATGTTGGCCTGTCCTTCTATGCGTTCTTTGCCAATCGCAATGATGATCCGGACAGATTGATGGAGGCTGCAACCTGGTGGATCAAAACCCACGAACTTGATCACTTTGAAAAGGCGACCAAGATCCGTGAGATGGTGTCGGCCGGGAAATGATCCGGCCTTTATCGACTGCTACTGCTTCTTTGCGTCGTCACCCAGGAAATCAACCAGACTGACCTGACCCGATCCACGGCGCAGCGGCTTGGGTTGGCTTTCATCCGGGGCCCAGGCGGTCAGGTAGATCACCTGAAACTTGGCATGGATGCGGCCATCAGAGCGGGCATGGCGTTCGTGATAGATGGCGGCAGCGCGGGCAAGGGTACTGCGTTTGGTGAACTTCTTTGATCGTTTGGCGATCAGGTTGCTTTCACCCATTCCGGAAAGATCGCGCATCAGTTTGAGCGCATCGGGATAGTCGATATAGATATCGTCGGCATCGACCACCGGCAGGGCAAAGCCACTGCGCTGCAGGAGCGACCCGGCGTCCTTCACATCGACAAACGGCGATACGCGCGGCGACACGCCGCCTTCTTCCTCGGCCTCCGCCGTCATAAGCGCCTCGCGCAAATCCTTGAGCGTCTCGCCGCCCAGCAGGCATGCAAGGAACAACCCATCGGGTTTCAATGCGCGGCGTGCCTGAAGCAACATGCCGGGCAGGTCATTGACCCAGTGCAGGCTGAGATTTGAGATGATCAGATCAAGCGACCCTTCGGCAAAGGGCAGAAATTCCTCATCTGCCACCAGCGTGCCCTTGGCATTATTGTCGCGTGCTGCCTTGGCATAGCCGCTTGAAATATCGCTCTGATACAGGGTTTCGATGCCGCCGCGTTGACCAATGATCTGGCCCAGCTCACCGCTATGGCAACCAAGATCAACCGCCAACGGGAATTTACGGGTGGTATCATCAAGGCGATCGGCAAGGCGTTCGGCCGTTTCGGCAAACAGGAAGTTATAGTCCTGTGCCTTGGTCGCCGCGCGGTCGCGGCGCAGTTTCAGGATGTCTCGATCAAAGACAGTGATCGGATCGGCCATGAGGCGGGAAGCTCCGGCTAAAATCGTTGTAAAAGTTACGACCTAGATAGAGCCTCTTGGCGGTTGGTGCAATCAACCTTCACCATTTCCTGTGATGCGCATCGGGAATGCACCCTGGCGCAGAACCCAACGTGATGGGCTGAAGCTTAACAGGCGTTCGGCACCGCTAACTTGCGAAACCATTGCGCCGCCCATGATAATTTCCGCCGTGCCGGTAAGCTGCAACATGTCACCATTGGTGAAATCAACAAACACCAGACCCGCCAGCGGGTTGATCAGAAGATTACCCAGCGTGTTGAAAAAACGGTTCCCGGCATAGTCGGGAATGATCAGCGCCCCCTGATCGTCAATCATGACAAAGCCGGGCGGTCCGCCACGATGGGAAACATCAACTTCACGACCACGGTCCGGGGCAGGGTTATCGACATAGGATGCGATAAAGAACGTGTCGCTGCGCGCTATGAAATCGCGCACGTCGTTGGTAAGCGCTATGCCCGACTGGCTGGTACCTTGCGCATCGGGGGCGGCTACAAGGTTTCGCGGATGGATGTATTTCGGGCAATTGCCGAAACTGTGCCCGACCTTGATGTCAAAGGATGTCTCATTTCGGCGTGAAATCGTCCCGTTCAGACGATTGCGACGGCGTGTATGAAGCTCGATACCCAGGAGGCCGATAGCATCACCATCATTCATCCCGGCATCCGCCGGATCGGTTTCAACCCGCGGCAGGGTGACCGACAGGTGATGGGGATCGCTGGCAAACAGAAAGCCCGGCTGGTTGGCACGAAGCGTTGCCCACGGATTGCCATCGCCATCCACTGTGCCCAATACGGCAAAGGGCAATTGCGGATAAAACAGGCGATGCTGTTCGATGATGTGATCACGCAGCACCTTGCGCCCGACCTCCTCCATACGGGCATCAACACCAAGGATTTCCTGAAGGCGCACTTCCCCCGCATGCCAGGGCGATGGGGCGCGCCCTGGCATTTCGGTGGTGGTGGGGCGGGTATCGGTCGTATCGGAATAATCAGACATCTGGGACTGCTTTGTCTTTGGGGGCAAGGTGGTGCGGTGGCGTGTGGCGCGAGAAGGGTGCTTGATCAGGCTGATTTCAGCATTTCTTCTGGCGCATGCATGAAGGGCACAAAGCCCGGCAGTTCTTCGATGCGGTTCAGCCAATCGCGCACCTTGCCATAGGCGGCCAGATCGACATTGCCCTCGGGCGCACGGGCGACATAGCTGTAAAGCGCGACATCGGCGATGGTCGGATGATCTGATGCCAGCCAGTCATTGGCTTTCAGGTGGTCTTCGATATTGCCAAGGACCGCATGGGCGCGCGAGATGACTTCATCTGCATCAAACGGTGCGCCGAAAAGCGTGATCAGGCGGGCTGCGGCCGGGCCAAAGGCGATCTGACCGGCCGCAATCGAAAGCCAGCGCTGAACACGGGCGGCATCCTCGGCATCTTCGGGGAGCCAGTTGGTCGCGCCGGTTTTCTTGGCCAGATAAACCATGATGGCGTTGGAATCGGTGATCACGGTATCGCCATCCTGCAGGACCGGAACCTGGCCCAGGGGATTGAGTTTCACGAACTCGGGCGATTTGTGTGCGCCGTTGGCAAGGTCAACTTCAACCAGTTCATGTTCAAGGCCGAGTAGGCCCAGAAACAGACGGGCACGGTGGGCATGGCCGGAAATCGGATGGTGATAAAGTTTCATGTCAGCTTTCCTTGGTATGCGGGAACTGACGTGATGATGGCTGTTTCGGTGAAATTATAGAATAATCGAAACATGCAATTAATTATTCCGAAAACTGCATTAATCATTTATGCCCAAAATATTGTGAGGCCTTATTCTAGTGGTTCTGTTTTCCCGCACAGGTAGTGTTTCTTTCGTCCGAAAGTTTTTGTACAGTCGACTATAAGTGATATTTCGCAGGAGATGTAAAATATGGAAGATGATGGTTCTGGCGAATATAAGTCGTTTTTTTGGGGAACTGTCCCAAGAAGCTTAGGTTCGATGCAAGATAGACGGTTGTCAAAATACAATTCGAATCTTCTCAATGAATTTCGTAATAAGTTTTCTGATCTAGATAGTAATTCAGATCCAGCATCAGGAACTGGTGGTTTTTTTAGAAAAGTACTTAAGGAAGTTAAGAACCTTGAAGAGGAGCGTTCTGATAGAGAGGTCCTTAGAAAAAGAATAATACGGGAATTGAAATCTTACTATGAGAGCGAGAGTTTAACGTTGATTTTGGGTGCCGGAATTTCGATGGAATTCGGCCTTCCTTCTTGGGATGAACTTCTGAGAAGGTTGCTTGCAAAAACATTGGACAGTGATAGTGATGAAAACAAAATCATGGCTGCAATGTTTAATTCTGTTTTTGGTCCAAGTAGCTTAATAGCCGCTAGATATCTGAAAATTCATTTTGAGAAAGAAAAAACAGAAAAAGGAGGAAGAAAATTTCCATTTGAAACTGAAGTAAGAAAGGCATTGTATGAAAATTTAAGTGAAATTAACTCTAAAGTTTATAGTTCTATTGTTCAGTTGTGTGTGTCTCCCGGTAAAAACCCAAGCTTAGATTCGGTAATTACCTACAATTACGATGATATTTTAGAGCATGAATTGGATAGCCTAAATCTAGGTATAAAATATAGATCAATATACAACATGGGAATGAACCATAAGAAAGATGAACTTCCTATATATCATGTGCACGGTTATCTTCCTAGATCAGGGAATGTAACTGATAAACATGCATTGATTCTTTCTGATGATACATATCACCGACAGTATACGGATTTATATCATTGGAGTAATTTGGTCCAGATCAACAAATTCAAGGATACCAACTGTCTGTTTATTGGCCATTCATTTTCTGATCCAAACTTACGCCGATTACTAGATATTGCGAGATCTCAGCGCGGAAGCGATAAGGCTCAGCATTTTGTTATCAGGAAGCGCTACAGTCATGAACAGGTTAAAGCTACTTTGCGCCGTTTGCTTGAGCAGGAAGACTTGCTTGAGGCCGAAAATGGTAACGGAAACCTTGAAGAAGTCGCCAAAGGATTGGTTCGCACTGTGCACAAATTTGAAGAGAGCGATGCGCAGTCTTTTGGTGTCGACATCATATGGGTTGATGAATTTGACGAGATTTCAACGATTTTAAGTGAAGTTTCTAGATAGTAATTCGGTTGACTATTTAATGCTTGAGGAAAAGTGTTGGACCGTTTCAATGCGATGAATATCTTCGTGCGTGTGGCTGAAGAACAGGGTTTTGCGGCTGCTGCGCGAAACCTTAATATCAGCCCGGCGGCGGTGACCCGCACCATTGCCCAGCTTGAAGAGATCATCGGCGCGCGCCTGTTGGTGCGGACAACACGCTCGGTGACCTTGACCGATGCCGGGGTTCGTTATCTGGCAGATTGCAAACGGTTGCTCTCAGACCTCAAAGAGGTCGAGGCGGCGGCTGGTGGGGCCTATGCCAAGCCAAGCGGGATGCTGACCATCACCGCCCCGGTCCAGTTCGGGCAAATGCATGTCGCGCCGATTGTGGGGCAATATCTGGATCAATATCCGGACATGCGTGCGCGGCTTTTGTTGTTTGATCGCATCGTTAATATTGTCGAGGAAGGCATCGACCTTGCCGTGCGAATTGGTGATCTGGCGGACTCATCACTCAGCGCCGTTCGGGTCGGGCAGGTGCGCCAGACGGTGTGTGCATCCCCCGATTATTTCGCCAAACATGGCCTGCCCGAAACGCCCGCTGATCTGACGAAACATCGGATCATCGCCACGACAGGCTCGTCAGCAGCGCTTGATTGGCAATTCAAATCCCCGGAGGGCAGCGGCCGCAAAATAAGCGTGTCGCCCGATGCAAAGTGGCAGACCAATTCTATTGAGGCTGCACGCAATGCCGCGCTTGATGGCTGGGGGATTGTGCGGATGTTGTCCTATCAGGTCGCGCCATTCATTGCCGATGGTCGGTTGGTCGCCGTCCTTGGTGATTATGCCCCGGACCCGATACCGATCCATCTGGTCCATCCCGAAGGCCGCAACGCCCCGGCAAAGGTGCGGGCGTTTATCGATTTGGCGGCAGAAACCTTGCGCGCAAATCCTTTGTTTGATTTCGGGTAATTCAATCCTCGCGTGTGCTATGCTGTGCCTTCCTTGAGGTGATCGTGGATCGTATCGCAGATGATCGGGTGGGCGCGGACTGTTGCAACCATGGGCATCAACGCCATTTTGCCGCCGCGTTGCGGAGGGTGTGGCGATGTGACCGATACGACCCATGCGGTCTGCGCTGATTGTTGGGCCGGGTTAAGGTTTATCTCTGCCCCGCAATGTGCCTGTTGCGGTTATCCGTTCGAGCTTGATGTGTTTGACGGTGGTGATGGCGAGCAGATGCTGTGCGCGGCATGTTTGCAAAAGAAACCGGCCTTTGATCAGGCCCGCGCGGCCTTGGTTTATGATGATCACAGCCGGGAATATCTTTTGCGGTTCAAGCATGCAGACCGGGGTGATCTGACACCACTTCTGGCGCGCTGGGTTTATCAGGCGGGCAAGGGTATTTGGGAGCAGGCCGATCTGATCGTGCCGGTGCCGCTACATCGCAAACGGTTGCTGAAACGGCGTTATAACCAGTCCGGGCTTCTGGCGGCAAAGCTGTCACGTATGACCGGTGTGCACTGGGATGGGCTGGTTTTAAGGCGGGCCCGCAATACCCGAAGTCTTGGCGGTCTTGGTCCGTCTTCACGCAAACGCGAAGTTGGCGGGGCGTTTGAGGTGGATGAGGTGCAGGCCGTCAAATGCAATCTTGCCGGCGCGCGGGTTGTGTTGATTGATGATGTGCTGACCACCGGGGCGACCGCCAATGCCTGTGTCCGGGCGTTGAAGCGATCAGGCGCCATGCACGTATCTGTGATCACAGTTGCACGTGTCGTGCGATGACGCGCTGCAAGATTTCTGTTATACAGCCTTCATCTAAGTGAAATTCCGCACCGTATCAAACGCGGCGAACCCGATATTTCGGGGCATCAGCGATGATCGGTTGCCAAAGAAAGGATGAGTGCCACATGGCAAAAGTTGAAGTGTATGCCACCGAATGGTGCCCGTATTGCAAGCGTGCGCGCAAGCTGCTGGAAGAAAAGGGTGCCAAATACCAGTTGATCGACGTGATGATGGAACCGCGTCGTAAAAAGGAAATGATGGATCGCGCCAATGGCAAGCACACTGTGCCGCAGATCTTCATCAATGACGAGCATATTGGCGGCTGTGACGAGCTGATGGCGCTCGAAGCGGCTGACAAACTTGAAGCCAAGCTGTCTGCCTGATAATTCTCTGATCGGCTTATGGCAATAGTCATACAAAACCCCGGCCAGTTTGGCCGGGGTTTTTATTTGGTCTGATGATTGGGTTTTAGCCGAAGTTGGCTTCCATTTCCTTGCGGAATGCAATCGCCGGGTCCTTGATATCAAATTCGACATCATCCCAGGTCAGTGTCTGATCCATCGCCACCGGACGTTTGATCTTGAGGTGATGGGCAAGCCCGATCGGCAGCGCATTGCGCGATTTTGATGTCTGGGCCGGTGTCAGTTTGCCATAGACCGTATAGCCACCTTCACCATCGAGCATCTCACCGGGTTTAAGATCGCGCTTGGCCGTGGCGACCGCGTCGCCAGACCAGGCGCGCGATGTGCCGGTGGCTTCGCCGCGAAGTGCGGCAGAGGCGACCGAAATGCCAAGCTCCAACCCGATCAGGTGATAGGGTTTGTACATGGTGGAATATTGCCCGCTTGGATCGGTCAGCAGGCCATATTCGTTAAAACAACGCGCGACATAGTCACTGGGGGCTTCGAACGTTACATAAACACCCCAGCGCAGATCACGAAACACCGGGCGGGTATCGCGTTCAAGGCTTGAAACCACCTCGACCGTGCCTTTGCGATCAAGGATTCCGCCACTTTCACGCGGGCACAAAAGACGCGGCAGATCATCCACCCCGCAGGCCGGGAATTGCAGCCCGCAATCCTGTGGCACCAGATCGCAGGCATTGGACACAGCCGCCATTTCGATGGCGGATTTGGTGCCATCAAGGAAGCTGTTGAAAATCTGCGGGTTCATGCCGCCAGCCTGGGCCTGTTCCGGTGTCAGGCCATAGTGATGCCAGACATCATCAGGCGTGACATGATGGTAAATCGGAAGATATTTCGTGCCCTTGCCGGCACAGGTCACCGGCAAACCAATCGCACGTGCCCAATCAACCATTTCCGAAATCAATGCCGGTTGATCGCCATAAGCCATGGAATAGACAAGGCCGGCGGCCTCGGCCCGTTTGGCAAGCAGGGGACCGGCAAGCACATCGGCTTCGACATTGACCATGACGATATGGCGACCATGTTCGATGGCCTTAAGGGCAAAGCGAATACCGGCTGCGGGGCTTCCGGTGGCATCAATGATGACTTCAAGCCCGTCAGCCGCGATCAGGGCATCGGCATCTTCGGTAATCCAGGTGGTGCCATCCTTATAGGCCGATGCGCTGTCCCTGGCGGCGAACTGATCATCGGACCAGCCCACACGGCGCAAGGCCGCCTTAGCACGATCGATACTCAAATCCGCAATACCCAGAACGTGATAGCCCGGATGATGTCCGGCCTGACTTAAAAACATCGAGCCGAATTTGCCAGCACCGATGATGCCAACCCGTACAGGGTTGCCATCATCTGCCCGTTTACGCAGTTTTGCGTCGAGATTCATCTTGTTCTCCAGAAGCCGGATCAGGCGGCAGGGCGCTTTGCGACCAGCTCATCAAGGCAGTTATCCGCAAGCGGTTCAATCGGGGTGAAATCGCGATGGGCGATCCACGGTTTGCGGTTGAACGCACGGATGTGGTTGGAAACCGCACACAGGCTAAGATAAACAATCGTGCGATCAAACGGGCTGATGTTGGGCGGGCTGGCATGCACCAGATTGCCGTGGAACATCACAACCGAACCGGCCGGGCCAATCGGGGCTTCGCACCCGCCTTCGGCTGCGAGCTTGCTGACCGTTTCACGATCCAGCGTCCAGAGCGGATAGGATGTGGTTTCAAGATCATGACCGGCCTGAAGCACGCCTGCCTTGTGACTTTTGGGAATGAACAAAAGCGGGCCATTGGCCGGTGTGACGTCTTCGAGGAAGAGTGCGATGTTGAAAGCACGCGGTTCGGGCATTTCATCGTCGCGCTGCCAGGTACCGTAATCCTGATGCCATTGCCAAACCGCGCCATCAAAGGCAGCTTTGGCGTTGATTTTGTATTGATGCATGTAGACCTGTTCTTCGAGATACTGGACAACAGGTTCGATCAGGCGGGGATGGGCGCCGAGCCGGCGGTGGGCTTCGTTGTAGGTATGCGCGGCAAAGGCTGTGCGCGCGACACCGGATTTTTCGCGCCAGACCTCTTCGCGGTCGGAGGCATAGATATTCTTGGCCTCGGAAAGAAGCAGGGCTGCTTCGTCGCGTGAAAACAATTCGGGCAGAAAGACAAAGCCGTCTTCGCGGAACTTCTCGAGTTCAGACTCACTCAGTTTCATGATGTTTCCTCCACACCGCACATTTTTGTTTGTTCTGTTGCGGCTGATGCCCTTTGCGGGCGGTTAATTGGTTTGGTGATTGGTATCCTTCATATTCGAGATCAGGCGATTCTTGGCGTTGCGACTATGTTCAACGGCAAGAATCTGGGCACGTGTGCCATCGCCGACACAGATTGCATCGGCGATGGCTTGATGTTCGGTCCAGATCGGATCACGGGGGTAACCGATCTGGATATAGGCATGCATCACGCGTCTGATCTGAAGCCAGACTGCGGAGGATGCTTCGGGCAATAGGGGATTGCCCGACAAACGGTAGATCGTTTGATGAAATGCGACGTCGGCTGCAACTAATTCTGCGGTGTCGCCGCTGCCCAGGGCGTGGCGTCCCTGTTCGATGGCAGCCCGCAAAGCCGATTCCCGATCCGATGCCTTGGCCTCAGCAGCCAGACGGGCCGCAAGCCCGTCAAATGCTTCTCGCAAGTCATAAACGTGGCGCACCAGTTCGTGATCCACAGGAGCAACGCGATAACCGCGCCGTCCCATGGGTTCGACCAGTCCGTCACGACGCAGCAACCCCAGAGCTTGCAACACGGGTTGCCGCGAGACATTGAGTTCCTCGGCAATGGCTTCCTGACGCAAAGGTGTCCCGGGAGGGAGAGCACCGGAACACAAGGCATCAACCAGGCGGTCATGCACTTCGTCAGTCAGACTTTTTCGGCCGGAAAGAGGTTCCATCTTCGATCCTCGTTAGGTGTACGGAATACTGTATACGCTAATTCCCGGTTTGGGAAGGATTGAATCCGGATCGGAAACACGCGCCTTGTGATCTTCGGGTTTTATGGGCCCGGGGGAATGTAACCGAGGTCGTCCATCTCTTGATAAATCGCGGGCCGCTATCCCAATTGTCTATTGCCGGACCGGGGCGTCGCGCCCATCATGACAACGGATAACGATAAAAAGGAGACTGCGTCATGACCCGTTTCATTGCGGCCTGTGTTCAGGTCAATTCACGCGATGTGATGTCTGATAACCTTGCGCGCGCTGCAACCTATGCCCGCGATGCCCATGCGGCTGGTGCCAGATTGATCGCCTTTCCTGAAAACGTGTCCATGATGTCCTTTGGTGGTGAAAATGTGCGTGCCGCCGCCTTTCCCGAGGATGAGCATCCCGGTCTGGTTTTCTTTTGTGATCTGGCCGAGGAACTGAATTCCACCCTGATTGTCGGATCGCTGCATGTCAAAGTACCGAGCGAAGACCGGGTGGCGAACCGCTGTTTTGTGATCGGCCCGGATGGCAAGGTCATTACATCGTACGACAAGATCCACATGTTTGATGTCGATCTGGCCAATGGCGAAAGCTACCGCGAAAGCAAAACCTTCCGTCCCGGCGATACGGCCCGCTTGGCTGTCACCGAGTTTGGCAAGGTCGGGGTATCGATTTGCTATGATGTGCGGTTCCCGCATCTGTTTCGCGATTACGCCAAGGCCGGGGCACAGGTCCTTAGCATCCCGGCGGCCTTTACCCGCACCACGGGGCAAGCGCATTGGCACACGCTTTTGAAGGCGCGTGCGATTGAAAACGGTTGTTTCGTGATTGCCGCGGCCCAGTGCGGCGAGCATCCCGGTGATCGTCAGACCTTTGGCCATTCCCTGATCATTGATCCGTGGGGGCAGGTGCTTGCCGATGGTGGCACCGATCCGGGGTTCGTGACTGCCGAGATTGATCTGGCGCGCGTAGATGAAATCCGCCGGATGGTGCCATCGCTTGGCAATGATCGGGAATACAAGCCCTGCTGAACAGGTTTAATCGAAGTGGTCAGGCGTAACTGACCACTTCGAACTCGATGTCGTTTTCATCGCGGAAATAGAACCGGCGGCCGGGTTCGTAATCGGCATGGTTAAAGGTCTCGATGCCGTCCGCCTTGATCTTTTCCTCGGTCGTATCAAGATCCTCGACAACAATGCCGAGATGGTTCAGCCCGCCAATCGTGGCATAGGAACTTTCCTGTCCGTTCTTTGGGGTGCCGAGCGCATAGATGGCGACATAGCTGTCATCATTGCCGACATGATAGGTCAGCCCGTCATGGATGGCGGGGCCTTGCCAGCGGATATGCCAGCCAAACCACTTGCACAGGTTGGCGGCAGTTTTGACCGGATCGGCGACCGTGAAATTCACATGTTCGAGAAATGCAGCACTCATGGCGTTTCCTTGTCCTTATGTGTTTTGTTTCAGATTTCCCTTCTTGGTAATTCCTCAACTATAGTTAAGGTCAAGCGGCAATTCGCTTTGGTTCATATGGGGTTTTTGGCTGGAAATGTCGCGTCCTCACGCGATCTCACGAAACAGTGTCGCAACGTCATTTCAATTTCGAACGGGTACCGGGCACACTTTGCTCATCAGGGATTTTCCAACCGGAGTAACAGGGATGATGTTCAAACAGTTTTTAATCGGATCGGCCGTTTTCTTTGGCCTTTCGGGTGCCGCCCTTGCGGGTGAGCAATATGTTGATGAAACAGGCTATGCCATTAGCGGCTATGACGCGGTGGCCTATTTCAACTTGCCGCAAAAGGATGTCGGCATGACACAGCCGCACGCCGTGCCGGGCCGGGCAGATATCACAGCAGACTATAACGGGGCGACCTGGGCGTTTTCGTCGGAGGAAAACCGCGACATGTTCCTGGCCGATCCGGCAAAATATGCCCCGGCCTTTGACGGGCATTGCGCATACGGGATTGCCAAGGGCGGCAAGGTGCCAGCCAACCCGAACCTTTGGCGGATTGTTGATGGGCAGCTTTATCTGAACATCACGCCAGCCGTGGTCGGTTTCTGGAACGAAGATATCGACGGATTTATCGACACGGCTGACGGCAACTGGAATGGCCTCGAAGCCAAATCGGCATCGGATAAAAGCTGGATGGCGATTGCCGATAATGACGGCACCTATGATATGCCGGCCCCGATCAAGTAATCCGGGCATATAGCCCAGACAAACAAAAACGCACCGGCAAATTGGCCGGTGCGTTTTGCATTTCAGGACAGTGATACAGGGGGTTAGCCTGCGATTTCACCGCCGTCTTCTTTGGTCACAGCCACGACCGACGGACGCGGCGGCATGGCAGCTTGGAAGTCCGGCCAGCGGGTGCTTGGTTCGTCATAGGAAGAACCATCCGCCGGATGCTGGACCGCAAGGAACAGCGTCTTTCCATCCGGGGTGAATTCCGGACCGCACATTTCTGCACCAACCGGGCAGGCGAAGAAGAACTTGGTCAGTGCGCGGCCAGGGCCGTCAACATCGGTGGCATGCATGCCATCAGGAATGTCGGACTTCGGTGCGCCATCGGTGGAAATCCACAGGCGACCGCGATGGTCGATTGCCATGTTGTCCGGGCAGGAAACCCAGCTTTCAGCCGCCGGGTGGTAAACCGCCTTGTCATCGGCAACGGTCGGGTTGCCGCCGGCAATCATGATGTCCCAGGTAAAGCGCGAAGCCGTATGATCGGCATCCTTGCCACGACCACCCGGAGGGGTAAGTTCAAGCACGTGACCATGCGGGTTGGCTGCACGCGGGTTCGGTGCGTTGCCTTCCTTGCGCTTGGAGTTGTTGGTCAGCATGACATAGACCTTGCCATTGACCGGGTTCGGTTCGACGTCTTCCGGACGGTCCATCTGGGTTGCACCCAGAAGGTCAGCCGCACGGCGGGCTTCGATCAGAACGTCGGCCTGGCTGTGGAAGTCATTTTCTGCGGTCAGCGGGCCTTCACCGAAGATCAGCGGCATCCAGTCAAGGCTGCCATCTTCGTGGAACTGGGCAACAAACAGGGTGCCGTTTTCCAGAAGGTCCATGTTCGATGCGCGGTCATTCGGGTTGTATTTTTTGGCCGCAACGAATTTATAAAGATAGTCAAAGCGCTGATCATCACCGGAATAGGCAACAACAGAGTTGTCCTTGTTGATGATGACAGTGGCACCTTCGTGCTTGAAGCGGCCAAGGGCGGTACGCTTTTTGGGCATCGAGGTCGGGTCATACGGATCGATCTCGACCATCCAGCCGAATTTGTTCGGCTCGTTCGGGTCTTTTTCGACGTTGAAGCGGTCGAAATATTTAACCCACGAGTACCAGCTGTCCTTGGAGATACCAAGGCGCTTATAGTTGCGCTCTTCGCTGGTTTTGGCAATGTCGCCGCCAAAGTAACCGTTGAAGTTTTCCTCGGCGATCAGAACCGTACCCCACGGGGTTTTGCCACCCGCACAGTTGTTCAGCGTGCCGATGACGCGCGTACCGGTCGGGTCGGTGTTGGTTTTAAGGCGGTCATGACCGGCGGCCGGGCCGGTAATCTGCATTTCGGTGTCGATCGGGGAGATGCGGCGCGCATAATCCGAGCCATCAACAACCTGCCATTTGCCACCGGATTTCTTGACTTCGATCACCGAATGACCGTGGGCAGCAATTTCGTGCAGCGCCTGTTCTTCGGAGGCACCCATCGCATCCTTGAGGCCCGACCACATCAGTTCGGCATTGGTGTATTCGTGGCTAACGCACAGAAGACCGTGATCGGAATTCTGGGAGCCGGCCGGAAGCGGCATATAGCCGACATAGTCGCAGTTATAACCGAACTGTTTGTTCTGTGCCTTGGCATCGACCTGACCCGGAACGAAGGCCGGCGCATCAGAGACGACCTTGTCGCCCCAACGGATCAGGACGCTGGCGTCATAGCCATCAGCAACCGCGTGGGTTTCGGTGATTTTCTGCGGGATCGACTTGAAGGTCAGGGTGGACGGCGACTGTGCCTTGGCAACACCCTTGGTCGCGATACCAGCACCAACAACGGCGGAAGTTGCCATCAGGCCTTTGAAAAAGCCACGGCGGGAAAAACGTGCATTGATCAGATCGTCAATGCACGGATTGTTGGTCGGGTTGGACGGGATATCGTCGCTATCTTCGATGATTTCGTATTTATCGCTCATGGCTTTTCTCTCTCTCAACGCCTTTGCCTGAAACAGCAGCAGGCAAGATGCCAGAAACGACAGAATTTAATTGTGAAAGTTGTGTTTCTTTTTGCAATAACAGTGTGTTACGGATTTATTGCAATTCTTTCCAATGCCCAGCACGATCAGTTTTGCGATGGCTTTTGTGCGACAATCGATTGTTTTATCGCGCTAATTTCATCGCCATCGTTTGCACGGATTGGACCTTCGCTATGGGCAATGATGTTCCAGTCGCCAAAGTTTTCCATCATTTCACCCTGACGCAACAGGAAGTCCGGTGAGCGCGGGCGGCCTATTGCCTCGTTCCCGACCATGAATGTTTCATAGATCAGGGTGCCGCCCGCCCGGACAGCATCGCGCAGGTTAGGAAATAGTGGCCGATGCAGATAATTGACTACGACAATCAGATCAAATTGCTGATCGGCCAAGGGCCAGTGACCGGTCTCAAGGTCAGCTTCACGCCAGTCGATGGTCGGGTTTGCTTCGGTATCCGTTTGCGAAAGGTCGCGATCAAGGGCTGTGACCTGCCAACCCTGATTGGCAAGCCAGAAACTGTGCCGTCCCTTGCCGCATGCCAGATCAAGCGCACGGTTGCGCGAGGGCGTTGGGGCAGGGCAATGTTGTGTGATCCAGTTTGATGGCAATTGGGATGACATTTTTGTAAATCTTGGTTATTCAGTGTGGCGCCCGTGGACTGGCGATTTCGGCCATGGCGGGCCATATGAAGTCTATATGATATGCTTATCGTTTTGCGACTGGTTCGACTTATACAAGTACCATCATGATTCTATTCCAGCTTAAATGCGAACATGATCACGAATTCGAAGGTTGGTTCAAGGACGGTGCTACCTACGAAGCACAGGCCGCCGATGGTGATTTGTCATGCCCGGTTTGTGGAACGTCGAATGTTGGCAAGGCCCTGATGGCGCCGCGTCTGCGCACGTCACGCCAAAAAGAAGTCGCCGCCGAGAAGCAGCAGCAAAAGGCCATTGCCGAAGCGACCCAGGCCGCCATCGCGGAAATTCGCAAACAGGTCGAAAGCAACTGCGAAAACGTCGGCAACAAGTTTGCCGAAGAAGCTCGCAAAATCCATTACGGCGAAACCGAAAAACGCGGCATCTATGGTCAGGCGTCCCTCAAGGAAACCGCCGAGCTGGTCGATGAGGGCATCGATGTGATGGCGCTGCCCTGGGACGACGAAACCAAGAAGAACTGATCAGTGACTTTCTGATCAGTCGGGCTTTTGGGCGATCACCATGTAATTCACATCAAGATCACGCGGGGCGGGTGCCCAGGTATCGTTGATCGGGTTATAGGTGACACCGGTAATGTCACAAAGCTCAAGACCTGCACCACGCAGATATCCCGACATTTCCGACGGTTTCACAAACTTGCGCCAGTCATGGGTACCTGCCGGCAGCCAGCGCAGAATGTATTCCGCACCGATTTTGGCCAGGGCGAGTGATTTGATCGTGCGGTTCAGCGTTGCGACAAACATCAAGCCACCGGGTTTGAGAACTGATGCGCAGGCCTGCATGAAGAATTGCGGGTCATCGACATGTTCGATGACTTCCATGTTCAGAACGATATCGAACTGCTTGCCTTCGTCGGCCAGCATTTCCGGCGTGCAGCAGCGATAGTCAATTTCAAGGCCGGATTGCGCGGCATGGATTTTGGCGACTTCGATGTTGCTTTCCGATGCATCGATCGAGGTCATTTTTGCCCCCATGCGTGCAAGCGGCTCGGACAGAAGGCCTGCACCACAGCCGATATCGATGATCTCAATGCCCTTAAGCGGTTCGATGGTTTCCGGATCGCGGCCAAGATGGGCGCAGATATTGTCGCGCAAGATCTGCAGGCGCACCGGATTGAACTTGTGCAGCGGCTTCATCACACCATTCGGGTCCCACCACTTTTCGGACATCGCAGAAAAACGTGCGATTTCATCGGCATTGGCAGTGCGGCTGGTTTGTGCGGATGCTTCCGACATGGTGTGGCTCCGAAGGCGTAAAACACTTTGCTGTATGATGCCCTGTTTACGCGCGCGCGAACGGCAAGGCAATACCGAGCTGTCAAATGACGTCCGGCGGCACGCGATCTTGCGGAAATTTGACGCGGGTCTGTCATGTAAGGATGGCGTGCGCCGTCAGGGTTAATGGGTAATTTTCGCATGATATGCGGCGGGATTTGTCCCATTCGGGGGCTTGGGGGCATTTTTAGGTCAAAAAAATTGCTCCGACGCAATTTATCGGCATCCTTGACGCTTGTTTCGCGAAGATTATGGCAGTATTGATAACGCCGCTTGGATCAGGGGAAGCGCTGTAGTTGCGGCATGCTAACCTGAGCTGAGACCGGATCACATGCCGTCACGTTCGGACAGCCGATGGACGGCGAGCATAGCGGGGATACTTCATGGCCCGTATTGTCATGAAATTTGGCGGCACGTCGGTCGCCGATGTTGATAAAATCAAGAATGTCGCGCGCCGGGTGAAATCCGAAGTCGATGCCGGCAATCAGGTTGCTGTTGTCGTGTCCGCCATGTCGGGCAAGACCAACGAACTGGTTGGCTGGGCGCAGGAAGTTTCGCCGATGTATGACGCACGTGAATATGACGTGATCGTATCGTCGGGCGAACAGGTGACTGTCGGGCTTTTGGCGATGGCGCTGCAAAGCATGGATGTGCCTGCACGTTCCTGGCTTGGCTGGCAGATCCCGATCAAGACCGATGGCGCACATGCCAAGGCCCGCATTCAGGAAATCGATACCACCGAGCTTGATAAGCGCATGAATGGCGGCGAAGTGGTTTGTGTCGCCGGTTTCCAGGGGATCGCACCTGATAACCGCATCACCACACTGGGTCGTGGTGGCTCGGACACGTCTGCGGTGGCCCTGGCAGCAGCACTGAATGCAGATCGTTGTGACATCTATACCGATGTCGAGGGTGTTTACACCACCGATCCGCGCATTGTGCCCAAGGCGCAGAAGATCGAAAAAATTACCTACGAAGAAATGCTGGAACTGGCTTCGCTGGGTGCGAAGGTTCTGCAAACCCGTTCAGTCGAGATGGCGATGAACCATCGCGTTCGGGTGCAGGTCCGCTCCACCTTTAGTGAAGCAGAAGGAACACTTGTTGTAGACGAGGACGAGATCGTGGAACAGGAAGTCGTCAGCGGAATTGCCTATAGCCGTGATGAAGCCAAGATCACCTTGGTTAAAGTCGCAGACAAACCGGGTATTGCCGCTTCAATCTTCAGCCCGCTGGCTGATGCAAATATCAATGTCGACATGATCGTGCAGAACGTCTCTGAAGACGGCAAAAGCACCGACATGACCTTTACCGTTCCGCGTGGTGAATTCCAGCGTGCGCTTCAGGTGATCGAAAAGAACAAAGAGCAGATCGCCTATCAGGAACTGCTCAGCACATCTGATGTGACCAAGGTGTCCATCATTGGTGTGGGCATGCGTTCCCACGTAGGTGTGGCGCGCAAGATGTTCGAAACCCTCGCGGAAAAGGGCATCAACATTCAGGTCATCTCGACCTCGGAAATCAAGGTCAGCGTGCTGATCGCCGAGGAGTATACCGAACTTGCCGTTCGTGCTCTGCACACGGCATACGGTCTGGATGCTGAATAAGTTCAACAGGTTGGCTGACCCTATACGATTAAGCCACTGTTAAATTACCTGTAATACTACATACTAGCTGGAACGATGTGTTTCGGCCTTTGTAATGAAATGGCAGGGAACCACCGGTTCCCTGCGTTTCTGCTTTGGGGTACAGAGAATATGAGCGATCCGAAAATTGATGCCGCACGGGCGCGCTTGGAAAAATTGTGGGCGTCGGGCAAGGAATTCCTTGGAACCGATTACGCAATCATGGCCGGCGCCATGTCCTGGGTTTCAGAGCGCCACCTTGTTGCGGCTGTGTCCAATGCGGGTGGTTTTGGTGTGATTGCCTGCGGGTCGATGACCCCGGATCTGCTGTCGGCTGAAATCGCCGCCACCAAGGAAATGACCAGCAAGCCGTTTGGCGTCAACCTGATCACCATGCACCCGCAGCTTGATGAGCTGATTGAAGTTTGCCGCGAACATAGTGTTGGTCATGTGGTTTTGGCTGGCGGTCTGCCTTCATCGAACTCGATCAAGCAGGCCAAGGAATTTGCCAAGGTCATCTGTTTTGCCCCGGCGCTGGTTCTGGCCAAGAAGCTGATCCGTTCGGGCGCGGACGCGCTGGTGATCGAAGGTAGCGAAGCAGGCGGCCATATCGGCCCGGTGTCGCTTACGGTTCTGGCACAGGAAATCCTGCCGAACGTTTCTGACATTCCGGTCTTCTGCGCGGGCGGTATTGGCCGCGGCGAAGCGATTACCGGTTTGCTTGAACAGGGTGCAGCAGGTGTTCAGATCGGCACGCGCCTTGTCTGTGCCGAGGAATGTATTGCCCATCCGGACTTCAAAAAGGCCTTTATCCGCGCAAGTGCGCGCGATGCAGTTACAACTGTTCAGCTTGATGATCGTTTTCCGGTCATTCCGGTGCGTGCGCTCGCGAACAAGGGCACCGATGAATTCCGCGATACCCAGCGTGCGGTCATTGAAAAATTCCGTGCCGGTGAACTTGATCAGGGCGCCGCGCAGCTTGAGATCGAGCATTTCTGGGCTGGTGCATTGCGCCGTGCCGTGATCGATGGTGATGTTGAAAGCGGATCGGTTATGGCCGGGCAGTCGGTTGGTATGGTAAAGAAAGAACAACCGGTTTCCGAAATCCTCGAAGAGTTGGTCGAACAGGCCGTTCAATCCCTCGTTAAGAGAGACAGCTAAGTCAAATGAGCATTCCGTCCGCCGCAGTCTCTGGCCCGCGACGCCTTTTAAAGCGTGTGCGTGACGTCATGGCTGGTCCGGGGACTGCCGAAGAACGCCTCGGACAGATCGTGACCATCATTGCCGCCGACATGGTGGCAGAGGTGTGCTCTGTCTATGTCATGCGCGCGGGCGAAGTGCTTGAGCTGTTTGCGACTTGTGGTCTGTCCAAGGAAGCAGTCCACTTGACCCGCCTGCGGGTGGGCGAGGGGATTGTTGGTTTTGTTGCCGCACATGCGCGGCCATTGAACCTCAAGGATGCGCAAAGCCATCCGAACTTTGCCTATCGTCCGGAAACCGGCGAGGAAATCTATCATTCCATGATCGGTGTGCCGATCCTGCGCGGTGGCCGTATTATCGGCGTTCTTGCCGTGCAGAACCGGACTGAACGCCTTTATTCCGAGGACGAGCAGGAAGCGCTTGAAAACGTCGCCATGGTGCTGGCCGAAATGGTCGCCGCTGGTGAACTTGTCAGCCGCGAGGAACTGATCCCGGCTGATGGGATTGCGCTATTGCCGTTGCGTCTTGGTGGTGCGCGTCTGGCGCCGGGGATTGGCAAGGGTATTGCCGTTCTGCATGAACCACGTATCGTCATTGACCGCATGGTGTCTGACGATCCGGAAGAAGAGCTTACTCGTCTGCGCGAAGCCATGCATGGCCTGCAAAACCATCTTGATAAGATGCTTGAAGCCGTTTCAGGCATTGATGGCATGGATGAGGGCGACGATCCGGGCGATATCCTTGAAGCCTATCGGATGATTGCCCAGGATACCGGGTGGCTGAACCGTATTACCGAAGCGGTGCATACGGGCCTTACCGCCGAGGCGGCCGTTCAGAAGGTGCATGACGATACCCGTGCGCGCATGGCGCAGGTGACGGATCCTTATTTACGCGAACGTTTGCACGATCTTGAAGATCTGGCCAATCGGTTGCTGCAACATCTTTCCGGGCAGTATCAGTCACCGGCCTTTGGTGATTTGCCTGATGACATCATTCTGGTCGCACGCAATATCGGCCCGGCAGAGCTTTTGGATTACGACCACACCCGCTTGCGCGGTCTTGCGCTTGAGGAAGGATCGCACACTTCGCACGTGGCGATTGTGGCGCGCGCGCTTGATATTCCGGTGCTGGGCGGGGTTAAGGGCGTCCTTGATAAGGTCGAGGGCGGTGACCCGCTGATTGTCGATTCAGATAACAGTCAGCTTTTCGTTCGCCCAAGTGAAGACGTCCGTGCCGTGATTGACGGCGCCCTGCGTGCCCGGGCAGAGCGAAAAGCACTTTACGCCCAGATGCGTGACCTGCCGGCCAAAACCACCGACGGGGCAGAGATTTCGCTGAATGTGAATGCCGGGCTTTTGATCGATGTGCCGCATGTGATTGAAAGCGGTGCTGACGGCATTGGCCTGTACCGGACGGAAATTCCGTTCATGGTGCGATCCGCCATGCCCGATATCACCGATCAGACCCGCCTGTATGATCGCATTTTCGAGCAGGCCGAGGGCCGGCCGGTTGTCTTCCGTACCCTTGATGTCGGCGGCGACAAATTGCTGCCCTATTGGGAAGATATGACAGAAGAGAACCCGGCAATGGGCTGGCGGTCGATCAGGATCACGCTGGATCGTCCGGCGGTGTTGGTGCATCAGCTGCGTGCGTTGATCCGTGCCGGTCATGACCGCGATCTTTACGTCATGTTCCCGATGATTGCCGAGGTAGCCGAGTTTGACATGGCCAAGGCGGTTCTGGATGAACAGCTCAAGCGTGAAGCGGCGCGCGGTTTTGTACCGCGCAAGGTCGAAGTCGGCGCGATGCTTGAAGTTCCTGCCCTGATCTGGCAGGCACCAGCCTTGCTCGAGCGGGTTGATTTCTTGTCGGTCGGGACCAATGATCTGCTGCAGTTCATGTTTGCTGCCGACCGTGGAAATCCGCGGATTGAAGGTCGATATGATACGTTGTCACCAAGCGTATTTGCATTTATGCGCCAATTGGTGACATTGTGTGATCAGCGGAACGTCCGCCTGACCATTTGTGGTGAAATGGCGGGACGTCCGCTCGAAGCGATGGCCCTCATCGGCTTGGGGATCAAGCGTTTGTCGATGGCACCAGCCTCTGTCGGTCCTGTGAAGGAAATGGTCAGAAGCATGTGCAAGTCCGAAGTCGAACGCTATATCCTGACCGTGATGGATAACCCAACCAGATCTTTGCGATCGCGTCTTAAGGCTTTCGCAATAGATCACGGTGTAAAACTTTAAAAACAATCGCTTTTGGTGGGGATATCTGCTAGTTTTATTGCTAGATCGTAACGTGGGGGTGCGGAGTTGGCGATCAAAAAGCGAAAGGAAGATCATTTGGACGACGAGACCCGTGGGCGCCTTCGTTTCAGGCCTTTGTCCGGGGATGAACCGTCAAATGATGTTGTGATGGACGAAGATAATAGCCAGATCGGTGGCTACACCGAAGTCGGGAGCCTGCTTAAGGCCGCCCGTAATGGTTTGGGGCAATCTGTCGAAGACGTTTGCCGCATGCTTCGTATTCGTAAAATTTACATCGAAGCCATTGAAAGCAGCGACTATTCGGTTCTTCCGAACGGTCCCTACGGTCTTGGCTTCGTAAAGGCGTATGCCGAACATCTCGGACTGGATGGCGCGGAAATCGCGCGCCGCTTCCGCGAAGAAAGCAACGCGCCTGCTGTCCGCAGTGAATTGTCCTTCCCGAAACCGGTTCAGGAAAGCCGTGTGCCGGGTGGTGCTGTTCTGTTGATTGCGGTCATGCTCGGTCTTGGTGCCTATGGCGGTTGGTATTACCTGTCCAGCCAGGGCAAAACCATTGCCGATCTGGTCGATCCGCTCCCAGAACGTCTGGCAAGCTATTCGACCCCGGCGACCGAACAAGCCGAACCGCGCAATCTTGAAAACGCTGCTGACGCACAGGCTGCCGAGGCCGAGGTCGCAACACCTGCACCGGTGATTGCCGATCCGGAACCGTCCGTTGCCAGCGCGCCAGAAAGTGTCACCGGGACCGAAGCACCGGTTGAAGAGCCGACTGTTGCGGAACCACCGGCAGCTGAGCCGGCTTCATCCGAACCGGTCGCCGAAGTCGCAGAAGCGACCGAAGAACCGGTGGTTAGCGAAGAACCTGTGGCCGCAGCACCGACCCCGGAACCTGAAACGGTTGTCGAGGAAGTGGCGGAACAGCCTGCGTCTGAGCCGGCACCGGCTGCCGAAGTGGCCGAAGCCCCGGTTGAAGAACCAGCTGCACCCGCGGCCGAAGTTGCATCGGTTCCGGCAGCACCGGAAGTCGATGATGCCGGTGGTGCCCGTGTCTTTGGTGCGGTCAATGTTGACAGCCGTGTGACCATTTCGGCGGTTGAAACCAGCTGGGTTCGTATCCGCGAGGCAGATGGCAATGTGCTGCTGACCCGCATGCTGACGGCTGGTGATACCTACATGGTTCCGAATCGTGATGGTTTGAAACTTGAAGTCGGGAATGCCGGCGCGCTGACCTATAGCATCGATGGCGCAGAAGCCCAGCCGGTTGGCGAATATGGCGCGGTGATTTCTGACTTCTCGCTTGATGTCAGCGATCTAACCCAGACCGAAGAGCCGAGCGTTCAATAGGTTGCGGCAACGCCATCCGGCGATAAAACAGACAAAATGCGAAAGGCGATCCGAACGGGTCGCCTTTTTTCGTGACAGCTATGCGAAATCTGGCGGAAAATCTGTTAGCCAACGGTTTCTAATCGGCGTTTGATAAGCTATATACTCCCCCAAGACATTTTGAACATTTTGGAACCGGAAATGAGCGTCCGCCCATATCGCGATATTGAACGCCGCCAAAGCCGCAAAATCCGTGTCGGTGATGTGGAAGTCGGCGGGGATGCACCGATCTCGGTGCAGTCGATGACCAACACCCTGACCACCGATGTGAACGCGACTGTTGCGCAGATCCATCGTCTGGAAGAAGCCGGTGCGGATATCGTTCGTGTGTCCTGCCCGGATCAGGAATCAACCGCAGCCCTGAAAGACATCATCAAACAGGTGCATGTCCCGATCGTTGCCGATATCCATTTCCATTACAAACGCGCGATCGAGGCCGCCGAAGCCGGTGCTGCCTGCCTGCGCATCAACCCGGGCAATATCGGCTCGACCGAACGTGTGCGCGAAGTCGTCAAGGCGGCCAAGGATCATGGCTGTTCGATGCGTATCGGTGTCAATGCCGGCTCGCTTGAAAAGGAACTTCTGGAACGTTACGGCGAACCATGCCCGGAAGCGATGGTCGAAAGTGCGCTTAACCACGCCAAAATTCTTGAAGATCAGGACTTCCGCGAGTTCAAGATTTCGGTCAAGGCATCGGATGTGTTCCTTGCGGTTGCGGCCTATTACGGCCTTGCCGAGGCATGCGACTATCCGCTGCATCTTGGCATTACCGAGGCTGGTGGTCTGCGCGGTGGCACGGTGAAATCATCGATTGGCATGGGCAACCTTCTGTGGGCGGGAATTGGCGATACGCTGCGCGTGTCGCTTTCGGCCGACCCGGTCGAGGAAATCCATGTAGGGTTTGATATCCTGAAATCACTTGGCCTTCGTACCCGTGGCGTTCAGATCATTTCCTGCCCGTCCTGCGCACGTCAGGGCTTTAACGTGGTTGAAACTGTTGCGGCACTTGAAGAGCGCCTCGCGCACATTTCGACACCGATTTCGCTGTCGATCATTGGCTGCATCGTCAATGGCCCGGGCGAGGCCCGTGAAACCGATATCGGGCTTACCGGTGGCGGTGGTGGGAACCACAAGATGTATATTTCCGGCCGTCCGGATCACAATATCAGCACGGAAAAGATGGTCGACCATATCGTCGAACTGGTCGAAGAACGTGCCGCCAAGATCGAAGCCGAAGAAGCCGCGAAGAAAACTGCGGCGGAATAGTTAGGGTCAGGACCCATTAATTGGACATCAATGGCAGACGTTATATTTGTAAAATCCAAGAAAAATGCTGCAGAGCGGGGTGGTTCCCCGCGCAAGGGATTTGACGCCGGAGTTTACAAATATAACGTCTGTCCTTCGGATTCATCGGATTTGCACGGGCTACTTTGTCGTAAAACCTTGCAAGATTTATATCTTTCTGCGGTTTTGCTTCGCGTATCCGCACAAATCCGATGAACCATTGAAGTCAAATTAATGAGTCCTGACCCAAAGCAGTATTGACTAATTTTGGCTTTCCGCCACACCGGCGGAAAGCTATTTTCATGTTCGCATGTGTTTGCGCCCATTGATGTTTTGCGCAAATATCTGGAATTCAAGTTAGATCGGAGACCCAAAGTGGCATCGCTTCAACCCGTCCGTGGCACGCACGACCTTCTGCCGGAACAGAACCGTCTGCAGGATTACATCGCGAATACCGCACGCGAAATCGGCGAGTTGTATGGCTACCATCGCATGACCACGCCGATCTTCGAATTTACCGAGGTCTTTGCCCGTACCCTTGGCGATACGTCCGATGTCGTGACCAAGGAAATGTACACCTTTGAAGATCGCGGTGGTGAACAGGTGACACTTCGTCCTGAGGGAACGGCTGGTATCGCGCGCGCCTATATTTCAAACGGCATGCAGCAGATGTCCCCGGTCAAGGTCAGCTATTATGGCCCGATGTTCCGCTATGAACGTCCCCAAAAAGGTCGTCAGCGCCAGTTCCATCAGATCGGTGCCGAACTGCTTGGCGTTGAGCAGGTCGCAGGCGACATCGAGATGATCGGTTACGGCGCACATATCCTTAAAGCCCTTGGTCTTTGGGACAGCATCACGCTGGAGCTGAACACCCTTGGTGATCCGGAAAGCCGTGCGGCATACCGCGATGTGCTGGTCGATTATTTCAAGGGTCATTTTGATAAACTGTCCGAAGACAGCCGTGCGCGTCTTGAAAAGAACCCGCTGCGTATCCTTGATTCCAAGGATGAAGGGGATCGTGAACTGGTGGCCAACGCGCCACTGTTTGCCGAATACCTGAATGCGCATTCCCAGGAATTCTTCAAGGGCCTGACCGAAGGCCTTGGCGATATCGGCATCAATTATGAACTGAACCCGCGTCTGGTGCGAGGGCTGGATTACTACTGCCACACCTGCTTTGAATTCACCACCAACACCCTTGGTGCGCAGGGTACGGTTATGGCTGGTGGCCGTTATGACGGGCTGATTTCGACCATGGGTGGTCCGCAGACAGCCGGTGTTGGCTGGGCTGCTGGTGTTGAACGTCTGGCCCTGATGGTTGGCGAGGCCCCGGCCGGTGCACGCCCCGTGGCACTGATCCCGATGGGTGACGCGGCCGAAGCAAAATGCCGCACCCTTGCCCAGACGCTGCGTGAAGGCGGTGTTGCGGTTGAACTTGGCTATTCCGGCAACATGAAGAAGCGCATGAAGCGTGCTGACAAGGCCAATGCCAAACTGGCGGTGATCCTTGGTTACGATGAACTTGCCAATGGTGTCGCCCAGTTGCGCGACCTTGATAGCGGCGAGCAGCAGGAAGTCGCCCTTGATCAGCTGGCTGATGTGATCGGCAAGAAGTGAGAATGGTGTGACAGACGGGATTTCGCATGAGGATGCCGGGGATTGGCCGCTTGATCGCCTGATGGTGATCGGCACCAATCATCGGCGCTCAAGCGAGGATACCCGAGACCGTCTGTTCATCGAAGAAGCCCGACTGCCGCAGTTTCTGGCGGCGATCGAACAGGCCCGACTGGGGCAGGCGGTTGTCGTTTCGACCTGTAACCGCACCGAAATCCATCTTCTGGCGTCCGAGGCCGAACGCGGGCGTGAACGCCTGATCGATCTGATGTCGCTTTGGGCCGATCTTGATCGTGACCAACTGGCGAGCGAGCTTTATATCCGATCCGGTCGCGATGCCCTGCGCCACATGTTTGCGGTGGCGGCATCGCTTGACAGTCTGGTGATCGGCGAGCCGGAAGTCTTTGGTCAGGTCAAGGATGCGCACCGCATCGCCCGAAAGCATGATCTGGTCGGGCGCGAGTTGGAGCTGGTCTATCAGACCGCCTACGCCATCGCCAAAAAGGTCCGAAGCCAGACCGGCATTGGGCAGGGGGCAGTTTCAATCGCGGCTGCTGCGCAATCGGTTGCGCGCGACCTGCATGGTGATCTGAGTGATTGTACCCTGCTTGTCGCTGGCGCGGGTGACATGGGCGAACTGATTGCGGCATCCCTTGCCGAACGGGGCATTGGACGTATTCTGGTGACGGACAGGTTGGCTGCGCGCGCACGGCTGGTTGCGCGGCGCCTTGATTGCCATTGGTCGGAGATTGATGATCTTGATCGATTGCTGGCCGAAGCCGATCTTGTTCTGACGGCTGGCGGATCGCGCCGCTACATGATCGACAAGGAACGCGCGCTGGCTTCGGTCAAACGTCGCCGGTTCCGTCCGGTCCTGATGATCGATACGGCCGTTCCGGGTGATATTGACCCGCAGGTCGACGAGATTGATGAGGTGTTCTTTTACCGGATCGAGGATCTGGAAAAGATTGCCGCCGAAGGACGCGGCGGGCGCGAAGAAAAGGCCGATCAGGCCTGGGCATTGATCGAAGCTGAAATTGACAGCTTCGTGCGTGACCGTGCCCAACGCGCAGCCGTTCCGGCGATTGCCGATCTGCGAAAACGGTTCGAGGCTGTCCGGGCGGATGCGCTTAGTGAAAGTCACGGGGATGCGGAAAAGGCGACCCGGCTTTTGGTTAATCGCCTTTTGCATGCGCCGACACAGGCATTGAAGGATTTGGCGACGACAACGGACGGTGCAGGCACCGTGGAATGGGTCAAGGCCCAGAAACTGTTGGCGCGCCTGTTTGAACTTGAAGACAAGCCGCTTGGCGCTGATCAACATCACGATCAGGCCAGCGACCCTGAACAGGAGAATTAAGAGTGAGTTTGGACCTTGGGAAACTCGAAGGCGTCACACGCCGGTTCGACGAACTCAACGCGCTTCTTTCAAGCGGAGAGCTTGATGGTGACGGCTTTTCCAAGCTGTCGCGCGAACATGCCGAACTGGCCCCGGTGGTCGAGGCGATTGAGGCCTATAAAAAGCTTCTAAGCGATCTGAAGGACGCCGAAGAAATTCTGGCGGATCCGGAAAGTGATCGCGACATGCGCGAAATGGCCGAAACCGAAAAATACGACATCCAGGACCAGCTGCCCGAGGCAGAGCGTCAGATGAAACTGATGCTAATCCCGAAAGACACGGCAGACACCAAAAACGCTATCCTCGAAATCCGCGCAGGCACCGGTGGTGAGGAAGCGGCCCTGTTTGCCGCTGATCTGTATCGCATGTATCAGCGCTACGCCGAAGGTCGGGGCTGGAAGTTCGAACAGATGGATGCCAGCGAAAACGACCTTGGCGGTTTCAAGGAAGTGATCGTCAACGTGTCGGGCACAGACGTGTTTGCGCGCCTAAAATTTGAAAGTGGCGTGCACCGTGTGCAACGCGTGCCGGTGACCGAGGGTGGCGGGCGTATTCATACGTCCGCTGCGACCGTGGCCGTTCTGCCCGAAGCCGAAGAAGTCGATATCAAGATCGATCCCAAGGATCTGCGCATTGATACCTATCGGTCCCAGGGGGCGGGTGGTCAGCACGTCAACACCACCGATAGTGCGGTGCGTATCACCCATATTCCGACCGGTGTTGTGGCGGCCAGCCAGGAAGCCAAGTCGCAGCACAAGAACAAAGAAAAAGCGATGAAGATGCTGATGTCGCGTCTTTATGATCAGGAACGCGAAAGCAAGGACAGCGAACGCGCGGCTGACCGTAAATCACAGGTCGGATCGGGCGACCGTTCAGAGCGCATTCGCACCTATAACTTCCCGCAAGGGCGTGTATCGGATCACCGCATCAACCTGACGCTTTATCGGTTGGATGATTTCATTGCCGGTGGTCCGGCGGTTGATGAAATGATTGATGCTCTGATCGCCGAGGAACAGGCCCAGAAGCTTGCCGAAATTGAAAGCTGATCATGTCTTCTGACACCCCACCAACCCTTGGTGCCCTGATGGCGGAGGCCGTCACGGCCCTGACCAATGCCGGTATTGAAAATGCGCGCATGGATGCCCGCATTTTGTTGGCGCGTGCGGCCGGTGTTGATGGTGGGCGGATCAGTGCCTGGCCCGAAGACCCTGTGTCAGGTGACAAGGCCGACGCCTTTCGCGCCATGATCAAACGCCGTATCGGGCATGAGCCGGTCGGGCGTATTTTGGGGGAGCGCGATTTCTGGCGTCATACCTTCAAACTGTCACCTGAAACGCTGGAGCCGCGACCCGATAGCGAAACGCTGGTCGAATGGGCGATAGATTTCCTTGAAGATGCCGATGCGCCAAGGATTGTTGATTTCGGAACGGGCACGGGGTGCCTCTTGCTGTCAGCCGTTGGCGATCTGCCCGGGGCAACCGGGATCGGACTTGATCTGAGCGAAGGGGCAGTGGCCTGCGCGCGCGAAAATGCCCGGTTGCTGGAGCTTGATGATGTGGTCGAGTTTCGCGTTTCGGATTGGGATAGTGCGCTTGATGAGACTGATCGGGCAGAGGGATTTGATCTTGTCATGTCAAACCCGCCCTATATCACCGCCGATGAGATGACGACCCTGTCGCAAGAAGTGCAAAAGTTTGATCCCCGTCTTGCTCTGACGGATGAAGGCGACGGATTGGCGGCTTATCGCGCGCTTTCGCAAGTGGCGTTTGATCTGGCAAAGCCGGGCGGTTTTGTGATCTTTGAAATCGGTCGCGGCCAGGAAAAGGATGTGGGTCAGTTGCTGGTTGAAGCCGGTTTTGTCGGGGTGGAATATCGCGAAGATCTGGGCGGAATTGTTCGTTGCGTCGCGGCAAAGAAAACCCGCTGTTCGGTCGGGCGTTGCGTAATCTGATTATTCCAGACCTGTGATGTAAAAAAAGCACGGGCGAGTGAAAAAAACAGTTGGAATAACCGATCAAGCCATATAGGTTGAATTGAACGGGCCGGGTGCCCGACGCGCTTATGGAAGCGCCGTGTTCCCCTGTAAACAGTCAACAATCTCCGCTCCTTTTTATAAGGGTCCCGGCAGGTTTGTACAAATGCCGTGATCGGCGCTGTTTAGCGGGAAATATGTTTTTCAGACGGAGTGGTTCCGGGGCCGATGATGCCGCCGGATTGTCCTTCAACACCAAAGTCATGTTGATATGAGAAATAACAATAAACGTCCGCGCGGACGGCAACAGTCGAATAAACGTCCAGTAAATCCGAAATTCCAGAATTTTGACAGCAATGGGCCGGACGGCCGCGTACGCGGCAATGCCCAGCAAGTCTATGAGAAGTACATTTCGCTGGCGAAGGATTGCACTGACGATCCGGTTCTGGCTGAAAACTTCTATCAGCACGCTGAACACTATCACCGTATTCTTCAGGCCGCCCAGGAATGGGAAAACCAGCGCCGTGAAGAACGTGGTGGTGATAACAATCGTCAGCGCAACAACCGTGGCCGTGACGACCGCAACGACGCCCAGTCCAATCAGAACGATGATCAGCAGGGCGACAGCACCGAAAATTCCGATGCATCGTCAAACAATGACGATACCAACACCCCGGTAGAGGCAGAAAATGCATCTGCCGAAGCGTCGGAAGACGATGGTGGCAAGCCGAAACGTGCCCCACGTGCGCGCCGTTCGGATGCACGTGGTCCAGGCCGTGGTCGCCCGCGCAAATCCGATGACGCCAATGCCGATGAAAATGCACCGGTCGAAGCATCTGGCGATGACACAGCGGCAAATGCCGATGACGCTGATCAGGGCGAAGACGGCGAGAAAAAGCCGCGTCGTGCTGCTGGCGGTGCTGCGCGCACCCGTGGTCGCCATCCGACCGCGCGCCGTGGCCGCAGCCGTGCCGCTGGCCGTGAAGACGAAGAAGGTGCCACTTCTGACGAGGGATCCGAGCCGGTTTCGGCCTGATCTGACAGAAGGCGGTCTTTCAACATGACAAACACCCCTGTAAGCCAACGCTTGCAGGGGTGTTGTCGTTTGGGTTTGTGCGCCAAATCCGCACATACCCCCAAAGACGCAGTGCTTTAAGGGATGCGAAACTGTATAAGCATATAATCGAATACCCCGCGCAACTGTCGATTAACGGTCGCACGGGATCTGGGACAAATCACAAAATAAAACCGTGAAGCCAAGATCGGCATCAAACAGCCGGCATCCTTTTACGGTAGAGGCGCATTCTCGGGGAGTGTTAGATGGGGACTGGCTTATTTCGGGTCGTCATGGTTTTGCTATGGGCTCTTGGCGGTATGGTTATCGCCCTTGGGCTGTTTAATGGTGACTATGAGTTGGCCCTTCTGGGGGCTGTCTGTTTCATCGTCCCGATGTTCATTCCGCTCGTTGTCATTGTGCTTAACCGCATGAAGCCATCTTCATCTTCCAAATCAAAGAAACCCAAGCTGGGCACAAAAGGCGCCAAATCACGTGGCGAAGGCGACTGGGCCACCCTTGAGGACCTCAATGGCCGCAAGCTGCTTGATAAAAATCCGGCATTTGTGCTGGGGCGTTGGGGAAATGACAAACGCCTGCTTGGTGCCAATGGTCTTAAACGTGTTCTGACCTTTTCGACCAAACCCGAAGAGTATTACCGCGCCTCGGCCGAACCGAATGCATTGCTGCATACCGGCAACCTGTTTGTCTATGAGCGGTATGGCAGCATCTTTCGCGCCATTCACGAGCGCCGAACCAAGCTTGGTCAGAAACTGATCGTGATTGACCCGCACAAACAGACCGGTGTTGAAACCGAACATTTCAATCCGTTTGATTTCATCCGCCAGCAGGGTGAAGGCCTGATTACCGATACCGGCCTTATTGCCGATACGCTTCTGGCGCCGATGTTTGTCAAGGAACTCGATGAGCAGGAAGTCCGCACCGCAAGGACGCTGTTGCAGGGCTTTATCGTGTTCACGATCCAGCGCAGTGAAAAGGACAACCGAAACCTTGCCGAAGTGCGCCGCAACCTGACCATGCCATCGCACCGGTTCTACAAAATCCTCGAAGAAATGATGAGCATCGAGTCCGCCGATGGCCGCATTTCCGAGGTGGCGCTCAATATCCTTGATATGACCGAAGATCAGCGCATGAAGATCATCGAGGCCTGCCGGGCCTGTACCGAAGAGTTCGACAATACGCAAATTGCCCGTCTGGTCAGCAAAAGCAGCTTTACCCTTGAAGACATTACCAGCGGTCCGGTGTCGATCTTTGTCATTGGGCAGCTGGGCGGCGAAAGCCCGGAAGTTCAACCATCCTTTAGCCGTGTGATGCTGGCTGGCATGATGAACCTGATCAATCAGCGCGGATGGAAATCGGGTGATCCGGAATTCCTCGTGCTGCTGGACGGGATCGAAAGTGTTGGCCGCATGCCGTTGTTCGAACGCCTTCTGGGCGGTGGTTATGGCGATGGCATGATCGTCTGGCCGGGCTTCTCGGGTGTGAGTGGCCTGATGGATGTGTGTCTGAATTGGGAAAATGTCGTGGGCCGCGTTGATGCCATTTCGGTGCTGGGGCAGGAAGGGGCATTTAACCTGGATTGGGTGTCGGGCCTGACCGCGATGTCGAAATTCGAAGATACCGGGGGTGGAAAGGATACCAGCCGCCCGGTGCATCTGCGTTCACAGGATAATCAGCCGATCTTGCGATCAGCCGAAGTGGCCCGTTTCCCCAAGGAAGAACAAATTCTGTTCCGCAAGGGATGCCCGCCCATTCGCGCCCATCGCATTGACTGGTATCACGACGAGATGTTCAAGGGCATGGCGGTCCATGCCCCGACATTCAATTCCGGTAATGACTGATAACGCTTAGGCGATGGTCAGTTCATCGCCCGGTGCAATCGTGCCATCGCCTAGGGCCTCAAGATACACGCCCATATAAAGGTGGTTCACACCCTTGCGCAGCATCAGCGGTACATTGATATCGGCAATGGCGGTGTCCGGATTGACGCTGGTCGCCTTGCAACGCGTGATCGGGTGCACGACGCGGAACGAAATGTCATTGATCTTGATGATCTTGTCTTCGTTCCATTCCAGTTCTTTCCACGGTTCCAGCCCGTCAATCAGAAGGTTGCCACGGAAACGCATCGGATCAATCTCGTTTTGAACGATGCGGGTGCCGAAATCACGGATTGATGCCAGGTTCAGCAGCGATATGAACGGTTCTTTCATGTCGCCGAAATGGGTGTCGGGCACGGAATAGATTTTCGGCGTACCGGCAATGTCGTTTTTCAGGAATGCCTTGAGGAAATCCTCAACCACGGTGCGGCCCATGGCGTCATCAAGCTTGCCTTTGCAGATGGCGCGCCCATTTCTAAGAATGGTCAGGGTCGTGGTGGCATCATCATATTCGGTGCCGATTTCGGCCAGCTTCGGCGTGTTGACCAACTGCAGGAAGTTGCTTTTGCGCGCCCATTCGTGCACGCCTTCCTGTCCGACGGACGACTGTGTGGCAATGACAAAGCGACGATCATCGGTGATCATGTGGTGCGCGCTGATCTTTGCTTCTGCAAGATCAACACCGCGCATGCCCTTGACCGGGTATCTTTTGATGGCTTTGAGTTCGATCGTCATGATCTGTGTTCCTGTATGGCGCTTTGGCATGCCGGATTAAGCGGGACGAGTGGCATGCATATCGGAGCGACGTTAGAACGTTGTTTTGCCAAGGGCAACCCTGTGTCACATGCAAAATTCAAGACCGTCGCCTGCTATCTGGAATAATGCCAGAAAGCCGTGTTGCGGTGCACAAATAATTCTTGCAACTTTTGTAGGGGTATGTGGTTGCAAACGCGCTAGACTGAGACATATCAATGTTGTCGCTGTCGAAATAATCTATAATTTTAGAATTCGGTAATGACACCAATGCCGTGGACGCTTCCAAGAAGGTCCACATCGTCTGAATACTGTTGGCTCAAGGAGTGACAGGAATGGAATTTGAAAACTTTACGGATCGGTCAAAAGGCTTTCTCCAGTCGGCGCAGTCCCTTGCGTTGCGAGAAAACCATCAGCAGTTTGTCCCGGTTCATCTGCTTAAGGTGCTGCTTGATGACGAAGAAGGTCTGGCAGCCAATCTGATCAAGGCATCCGGCGGTAAGCCGAAGGTTGCCCAGGAACGTTGCGCGCAGGAACTGGCAAAATTGCCAAAGGTTTCCGGCGGCAATGGTCAGATTTATCTTTCCTCTGAATTTGCGCGTCTGATCGATCAGGCACAGGAAGTCGCCAAAAAGGCCGGTGACAGCTATGTCACGGCTGAACGGTTGCTTCTGACCATCGCACTTGACCCGAAATCAACTGCGGGCAAGGTGCTGGCCGATGCCGGTGTCACCGCACAAGGGTTGAACGGTGCGATCAATGACATCCGCAAGGGCCGCACGGCCGATAGTGCGGGTGCCGAAAACCAGTATGACGCGCTTAAAAAATATGCCCGCGACCTGACCGAGGCCGCGCGCGAAGGCAAACTCGACCCGGTCATTGGCCGTGACGAGGAAATCCGTCGTGCGGTGCAAGTTCTGTCGCGCCGGACCAAGAACAACCCGGTTATGATCGGTGAACCCGGTGTGGGTAAAACCGCCATTGCCGAAGGTCTGGCACTGCGTATCGTCAAGGGTGACGTGCCTGAAACGCTCAAGGACAAGAAACTTCTGTCGCTTGACCTCGGTGCGTTGATTGCCGGTGCGAAATTCCGTGGTGAATTCGAAGAACGCCTGAAAGCGGTGCTGAGCGAAATCGAATCAGAAGCCGGTCAGGTGATCCTGTTCATTGACGAATTGCACACGCTTGTCGGTGCCGGCAAGGCCGAGGGATCGATGGATGCATCGAACCTTCTGAAACCGGCCTTGGCGCGTGGTGAGCTGCACTGCGTTGGCGCGACGACCTTGGATGAATACCGTCAGCATATCGAAAAGGATGCGGCACTTGCCCGTCGTTTCCAGCCGGTATTTGTAAATGAGCCGTCAGTCACTGACACGGTATCGATCCTGCGCGGGATCAAGGACAAATACGAACTCCATCACGGGGTGCGTATTGCCGATAACGCACTGGTCGCGGCTGCAACCCTGTCAAACCGTTACATCACTGATCGGTTCCTGCCTGATAAGGCGATTGACCTGATGGATGAAGCTTCCTCGCGTCTTCGCATGGAGCTTGATTCCAAACCGGAAGAAATCGACGAACTTGATCGCCGTATCATCCAGCTCAAGATCGAGCGTGAAGCGCTCAAGAAAGAGCAGGATGCCGCGTCCAAGGACCGTCTAGGTCGTCTGGACAAGGAACTGGCAGAGCTTGAAGGCAAATCCGCCGAGCTGACCGCGAAATGGGAAGCCCAGAAGAAAGAACTGGCCGCTTCAACCCATATCAAGGAACAGCTTGATCAGGCCCGCGGTGAACTTGAACGTGCGATGCGTGATGGCAAGCTTGATCGTGCCGGACAGCTTCAATACGAAGAAATCCCGGCCCTTCTGGCGCTGCTTGAAAAGGCGGAAAACGATCCGTCGCGCGGTATCAAGGAAGAAGCGGTTACCGAAAAGCACATTGCGTCTGTCGTGTCGCGCTGGACCGGTATCCCGGTTGACAAGATGCTCGAGGGCGAGCGTGAAAAACTTCTGGAAATGGAAGACACGCTGCGCAAACGGGTTGTCGGTCAGGATGATGCG
Organism: Thalassospira sp.; assembly: GCF_002709775.1. GTDB lineage: Bacteria > Pseudomonadota > Alphaproteobacteria > Rhodospirillales > Thalassospiraceae > Thalassospira. The sequence goes on along the minus strand of NZ_PAQR01000025.1, from coordinate 37,834 downwards.
GTGCGTTCGATCTCGAACGCGGTACGTCGTGCCCGTGCAGGTCTGCAGGATCCAAACCGACCGATTGGTTCGTTCCTGTTCCTTGGCCCGACGGGTGTCGGTAAAACCGAGCTGACCAAGGCGCTTGCGCAGTTCCTGTTTGATGATGAACAGGCCATGGTTCGGATTGATATGTCCGAATTCATGGAAAAACATGCGGTGGCGCGTCTGATCGGTGCACCTCCGGGCTATGTCGGCTATGAGGAAGGCGGTTCGCTGACCGAAGCGGTACGTCGTCGGCCGTATCAGGTCGTCCTGTTTGACGAGGTCGAAAAAGCACATCCCGATGTGTTCAACGTCCTGCTGCAGGTTCTTGATGAAGGGCGTCTGACCGATGGACAGGGACGTGTTGTCGACTTCCGCAATACGCTGATCATTCTGACCTCGAACCTTGGTGGGGAGATCCTTGCCAATCAGGATCCGGGTCATGACAGCGGTGAGGTTCGGGCGCAGGTCATGGAAATCGTTCGGGCATCGTTCCGTCCGGAATTCCTCAACCGTCTGGATGAAACCATCCTTTTCCATCGTTTGCACCGCGATCAGATGGGCAAGATCGTCGATATCCAGCTTGGTCGTCTTGAGAAGCTTCTGTTTGATCGCAAGATTGATCTCAAGCTTGATGATGCTGCCAAGGATTGGTTGGCCGAAAAAGGCTATGACCCGATCTATGGTGCCCGTCCGCTCAAACGCGTTATCCAGCGTTATCTGCAGAACCCGCTGGCAATGCAGATCCTGGAAGGCGGGATCAAGGATGGTGACACGGTTCCGGTCTCGGCCGAGGGCAGCGACCTTCTGCTGAATGGCAAAAAGGTCGAGGTCATTGAATAAGGCCGCCTGACATATCACATACAAAACCCCGGTTGATTAACCGGGGTTTTGTCTTTTTCGGGCCATGATTACTCTTCATTGTCTTTCCCTTCACGGGCAATAACGCAAATGGCAGGACCACAGATGCGCAAACGTACTTCCGATCATGTTTTCAAAGCCGGTGCTGTCGCACTTGTTGTTGGTGTTCTGGCTGGCGGAACCGTCGCGCCGGTTCATGCCCAATCCTTCTTTGACAAGGCAAAGCAGGCGCTTGGCGATGCGATGAATTCTTCGGGGTCGGGAAGCACATCGGGGGGCGGTTCAGGGATCTCGGCCCTGTCATCGGATACGGTCGAGCAGGGGCTGAAACAGGCACTTGATATCGGGGTGGATCTGGTCACCGATCAACTGGGGGCCGTTGATGGCTTTAACGCCGATCCGGTCGCGCATATTCCACTGCCCGACGAAGTCCAGACCGCCCAGAAACTGATGAGTGCCGCAGGCCTTGGAAGCTACGCCGATGAAATCGAATTGCGGATGAACCGTGCAGCCGAACAGACGATGCAGGATGCCGGGGATATTCTTATCAATGCGGTAAGCCAGATGACGGTCGCCGATGCCAAGGGCATCTTGCAAGGCCCGGATGATGCCGCAACCCAGTATCTTAGGCGTGTTTCAGGAACCGATATCGAGGGCCGCCTGCGCCCGATGATCACGGATGCCCTGTCAGATACCGGTGCCTTGTCGCTTTATGATCAGATGGTGGGGCAGTACGCCCAATTGCCGTTTGTCCCCGACCTCAAGGCATCGCTGACCGATCACGCAACCGATAAGGCGATGGATGGCCTGTTCCACTACATCGCCCTTCAGGAAGCTGACATTCGAAGCGATCCGACCCGCTGGACGACCGATATCCTCAAGCAGGTCTTTTCAACCGTGAACTAGGGGCGCGTCCCTTAGCGGTATTTTTCCGGCAGCGGTTCCCAGCGATCGCGCATATCGGCAAGTGTTTCATCGGGCACCATATGGATGCTGCCAAACCGGCCATGGCATTCGACAATCTGCAACAGAATGTCGTGCTTGTCGGCCATGTCGATATAGGCCTTCATTTCCCAGAAGCGGGTAAAGGTGTTCGAGACAACAACGTCTTGTCCCTCGGACAGGGCGTTGTGGCATTCCGCCTCGCACCGGGCGTGGGTCTGCGACAGGCGGGTGCCATCAAACTCGTAGAACCCTTCATGATCGACCATGAACATGTCTGCTTCGAGATGAACTGCACCGGTGGCCTGGCACAGATTTTTGGCGAGTGTCGATTTACCTGATCCGGGAAGACCCCGGACCAGGGTAAGGGTTTGTTTGATTTCTTTGGGGCGCGTCATCGTCTTTATGGTCAGTCGTTTGGTGTTTTATTGGCCGCCACGCTTGCGCTGATAAAGGCCGTCAAGCTGCTTGCCATAGGCTTCGCGGATCTTGTGACGGCGTATTTTCATCGACGGGGTCAGCATTTCGTTATCAATGGTAAAGGGTGCTTCGGCAAACATGAAGCTGCGCACTTTTTCAATCGTCGACAGGCGCTGATTGACGTGATCAATCGCGGTGCGGATGACTTTGCGGAAGTCATCATTCTTGCCGAGCTCTTCGATGGAGTTTGAAATACCATTCTCGCGGGCGAACTCGCGCATGAAGTCTTCTTCCGGCCAGACGACCGCCACCAGATAGGGTTTGTCATCGCCATAGACCATGGCCTGGGAAATCTCGGTTTCAAGGGTCATCAGGCCTTCGATCCGCTGGGGCGAGATATTGTCGCCACCGGAATTGACGATGATGTCCTTCTTGCGATCCGTGATCATCAGGCTGCCCTGTTCATCGAACTTGCCGATATCACCGGTATGCAGCCAGCCATCAATAATGGTCGCCGCCGTCACATCCGGCAGGTTCCAGTAGCCCTTCATCATACTTTCGCCGCGCAGCAGGATCTCGCCATCATCGGCGATCTTGACCTCGGCCCCGACCATCGGCGGGCCGACAGTGCGCAGCTTGTTGTTTTCCGCGCGGTTGCACGACACCACCGGGGCAAATTCGGTCTGGCCATAACCCTGAAGGATGCGGATGCCGCACGATACGAACAGCACACCCAGTTCGTAATTCAGCGGACCGCCACCTGATACCATCGCCTTGATCCGGCCGCCAAAGCGCTGGCGGAGCTTGCGACGGAGCAAGAGTTCACAGGCAAGGTTCTGAAGCTTTTCGATCAGGCCAAGCCGTTCGCCTTCGTAATTCTTGCGGCCCAGACGCAGGGTAAGATCAAACAGCTTCTGCTTGATGCCGCCTTCCTTTTCGACCATACGGCTCATGCGCTGATAAAGCATCTCATACAGGCGCGGCACAGCCGTCATGATGGTCGGTTTGACTTCAGCCAGATTGGCCGCCAGCTTATCGAGCCCCTCGGCGTAATAGATCTGGGCATCGATACTGATCGGGAAATAAAGGCCGGCAGTATGTTCATAGGAATGCGACAGCGGCAGGAAGGACAGGAAGATTTCCTTGTCGATGCCAAGCGTATCAATAATGTCAAATGCGCCCATGCAGTTTGAAATGATCGCCCCGTGGCTCAGCATCACACCCTTGGGCGACCCACCCGTGCCGGATGTGTAGATCAGGCAGGCAAGGTCATCACGATTGATCTTGGAAATCCAGTCATCGACATCATGTGTCAGGCCACGCCCCTTGGCGATCAGGTCATCCCAGCGCGAAATGGTAATATCGCCGACAAAGCTTTGACCCCATTCTTCCATCATGATCGCATGGCGGCAGCGCCCGCTATCCAGGGCGGCATGCAGGAAGGGCTGGGCAAGTTTCTTGGTCGAGATAATGGCAATCGCCGCACCACTGTCTTCGATCGCGTGCAGGTGATCGCGCTCTGTATTGGTGGTGTAGGCGGGGACGGTCATGGCGCCAACGCACATGATGGCAAGATCGGCAATGCCCCATTCGGTGCGGTTTTCCGAAACCAACAGAACCCGGTCGCCAGGACGTACGCCTATGTCATAAAGGGCGCGCGCAAGGGCGCGAACCTGATCGGCGGCCTCTTGCCAGCTTGTCGGGACAAATTCCTTGCCCTCTGAATCCTTGGTCCAAAGAAACGGCGTGTCGCCATGTTTCTTGGCCTTTTCAAAAAACATGGTCGGCAAGTTTTGCCAATTGGCATAATCCTGCAAACTTGTCATGACGTTTCCTTGCCTCACTCTTGGTTCCCGCGAACGGGCAATCTTTGCGCTGCCCTGATGGTAACGCTGTCATTTCCTTTTTCCTTATACCCGCGCGAGCGCGCAGCAGATCGGAATAAACGAACGTTCCAAGATGAATTTGTTATCAGGGATTGCACAATTGCGCAGCCTGAAAATGACATTTTAAAGACCGAATTGTCGCCCATGTCACAGAAACGCGGTCTGGGGTGCCTTGTTCCGGTCAAAGGCGCCGTAAAATGCGGTTTGTTTGGCCCTTGATGCGGCTTTGCTGTTGTCCGTAGCACAGGGAACGATATGATCGACCCAGCAATTTGAAACCGTATCTGTAAACGGGTCTGGTGATATGGCTTTGACGGGCTATATATCGGATCAGGACGATTAAAAAGCAAAGGCACACACCTTTGCCGCTGCGGATCGGATGCACGCGACCAACGAGACTGTCTGGAGGACAAATGAACGCGATCAACAAGAATTTGCCGACCTGGGATCTGACCGATCTCTATAACGATCTGAAAGACCCGAATATCCGGCGCGATCTTGATGATGCCAAAAGCCGCTCTCAGGCATTCCAGCAAAGCTATCAGGGCAAGCTCAATGACTTGTCGGGTGATGAACTGGCGGCTGCCATTGCCGAATACGAGGCCATCAGTGAAATCTGCGGCAAGATCGGATCGTTTGCGCAACTGAAATATGCCGGTGACAGCTCGGACGCGGCCATTGGCCAGTTCTATCAGTTCGTTCAGGAAGAAATGACAGGCATTTCCAGCCTGTCGCTGTTCTTTGGTCTTGAAATCAACCGTATCGAAGATGCGTCGCTTGATGCCAAGTATGATCAGAGCGAAGCCCTTCGTCGTTATCGCCCGTGGCTTGATGAAAACCGTGCCTTCCGCCCGCATCAGCTGTCCGACGAGGTAGAGCAGGTCCTGCATGAACGCCGCGTTGCCGGATCGGCCGCGTGGGTGCGCCTGTTTGATCAGACGATGGCAGAACTCCGCTTCCCGATTGATGGCGAAGATCTGACCATGTCAGATGCCGCCAACATGCTGTCTTCAAGCAAGGTTGAGGACCGCAAGAAGGCCGCGAAATCGATTGGTGACGTTCTGGGCAAGAACATCAAGCTTCTGGCGCACATCACCAATACCCTTGCCAAGGACAAGGAAATTGATGATCGCCTGCGCAAATTCGCAACCCCGGTATCGTCCCGCAACCTGTCCAACCAGGTCGAGGATGAAGTTGTCGACGCGCTCAACACGGCCGTTAAGAACAGCCATGCCGATCTGTCGCACCGCTATTATCGCCTGAAGGCGAAATGGTTCGGCGTTGATCAGCTCGACTACTGGGATCGTAACGCGCCGCTGCCCGATGATGATGATCGTCAGATCGATTGGGATACCGCGCGTTCGACCGTGCTCAAGGCTTACGGCGAATTTTCCCCTGAACTGGCAGAAGTCGGTCAGAAGTTCTTTGATAACCCGTGGATCGATGTACCGCCGCGTGCGGGCAAGTCATCGGGCGCCTTCGCCCATCCGACCGTGCCGTCCGCACACCCGTACCTTCTGCTCAACTATCATGGCAAAACCCGTGACGTGATGACGCTTGCCCATGAGTTGGGCCATGGCGTGCATCAGGTCCTGGCCGGTGAGCAGGGTTATTTCCTGTCTGATACGCCGCTGACACTGGCGGAAACCGCATCGGTCTTTGGTGAAATGCTGACCTTCCAGTCGATGCTGCGCTCAGAGTCTGATCCGAAGATGAAGCGCATCATGCTGGCCGGCAAGGTTGAGGATATGCTCAACACTGTCGTGCGTCAGATCGCGTTCTTCGAGTTTGAAAAACGCGTGCATGAAAAGCGCCGCGAAGGTGAATTGACCGTTGATGAGATCTGCGACATCTGGTTGGCCGTACAGCATGAAAGTCTGGGCGATGCCATCCGTTATGAAGACGAATACAAGTACTATTGGTCTTATATTCCGCACTTCATCCATTCGCCGTTCTATGTCTATGCCTACGCCTTTGGCGATTGCCTGGTGAACTCGCTGTATGATGTTTATCAGGGTGCCGAAGACGGCTTCCAGCAGAAGTATCTTGATATGCTGAAGGCCGGTGGCACCAAACGGCATAAGGAACTTCTGGCACCGTTCGGACTTGATGCATCGGACCCGGCCTTCTGGCAGCGGGGCCTTAATATGATCAAGCGTATGATCGACGAGCTGGAGGAGCTTTCCTGAGATGAGTGATAACGACGATGATTATACCGCCGCGAACGAGGAAAACAGGTTTGGCGGGCGGGTTCGTCGTTATGCAAAGGTGGGCGCATCGGCCAGCAAGCTGGCCGCGCGCCTTGCCACCGGGAAAATGTTCGGCGGCGAGATTGATCACGCCAAATACGCCGCCGAACTGACTTCTGCCTTGGGCGGGCTCAAGGGCCCGCTTATGAAGGTCGCCCAGATACTTTCAACCATCCCCGATGCCCTGCCCAAGGAATATACCCAGGCCCTGGCAGAGCTTCAGGCAGATGCTCCCAGCATGGGCTGGCTGTTCGTCAAACGCCGGATGCGCAGCGAGCTCGGCGCGGGATGGCAATCAAAATTCACCGAATTCAGCCACGATGCGGTGGCAGCAGCATCATTGGGGCAGGTGCATAAGGCAACGCTTCCCGACGGGCGTGATGTGGCGTGCAAGCTGCAATATCCCGACATGTCGGCAACTGTTGAGGCCGATCTGAAACAGCTGCGTGCGGCCTTTGCGATCTATAAGCGCTATGACAGCGCGATTGATGCACAGAACATTCAGGAAGAACTGACAGCCCGCCTGCGCGAGGAGCTTGATTATTCCCGCGAAGCCAAACACATGCGCCTGTATCGCCATATGCTGGCCGATGAGGATTGCGTACATGTGCCCGAACCGGTTGATGACGTGACCACCAAGCGGCTTTTGACCATGACCTGGCAGCAGGGGCAGAAGTTCAAGCATTTCCTTGAAAGCGATCCTGATCAGGATGCGCGTAATCAGGTGGCACTTAATATGTTCCGGGCCTGGTATGTGCCGTTTTATCGCTATGGCGTGATCCACGGCGATCCGCATCTGGGCAATTACACGCTGCGCGATGATCTGTCGGTTAATCTTCTCGATTTCGGCTGTATCCGCATTTTCAAACCCGACTTCGTTCAGGCGGTGATCACGCTTTATGAAGCACTGCGGGACGAGGACGAGGAAAAGGCTGTTTCGGCCTATGAAAGCTGGGGCTTTGAAAACCCGTCACGCGAACTGATTGATGTGCTCAATATCTGGGCGAGCTTCGTCTACGGCCCGATCCTTGATGACCGCGAACGTAAGATGGGCGAAACCAACTCGGTCGCCTATGGGGCGGAAGTGGCTGGCAAGGTGCATCAGGAACTGCGCCGTGTTGGCGGCGTCAAACCGCCGCGTGAGTTCGTTCTGGTTGACCGTGCAGCGGTCGGGCTTGGCGCGGTGTTCCTGCGTCTGGATGCACAGGTGAACTGGTATCGCCTGTTTAACGATCTGGTTGGCGACTTTGACGTCGCAAAACTCGAAGCCCGGCAGAAAGCCGCCCTTGATCAGATTGGTCTCGAGCGACCCGACGCATAGGTCGCGTAATTGCGCGCGGTCGGTCCCCAGCGATTCGCGTTTTCAATGCAGAGTCGAACGGGTTTTTGATCAAGTTGCGCGATCAAAAACACGATTTTCGGCACCTGAACCCGGTTAGTTTTCAAAAAATCGAGAATATTTCTGCGAACCTTTTGGCGTTTGCAGCGTTCCCTATTGCGTGCCGTACAAGCAATAAATGAAGACTTGGACGTTTATTTGTAAGATAATATTCACTTACAACGTGGGGTAAAAACAGGGGAAACTGCCGAAAATCAACGATCTATTGTGTGACGATCCGGATCAGGACTTGTTCCATAATGGAAATTAAATGTGCGAATTTCCGCACATATCGGATTTTTAGAAGTTTTAACTGATATTTTGTTAAAGTGTTTTTTTATCGGTTTTTCGGATTGTGGTTGTCGGTGAGAAATCGCATCTTGCTTTCAACGCAGACATGCAGGGCGTCATTGATTGTTTGTCCTGAGCACCAATGGCGGGTGGGACCTGACATGTCGGCAAGGTTTTATGCCTTGTAATGCGTGGTGGGAAAGTGGGCGGTTTCTTCTGCGATTGCTGAAGAACCGCCTTTTTCTTTTTTCGGGCCGATAGGTGTGTCGGTCCGAAGCAATTGAATTGGATAAGGGTTGCCTGTGATCGGTCCGAAAGGAACGCGAAATGACGTTCTGGAACCGGTTGCTTTGAATGAACACGGATTGTCAAACTGACCAATCAACAGGGAAGGAGGTCAAACGCGATGAAACTGGCCGTTCCAAAGGAAATATGGCCCGGGGAAAAGCGCGTTGCCGTCACACCAGAGACCGTGAAAAAGCTCAAGGCTCTCGGGTTTGACGTTGCAATTGAGGCTGGTGCCGGAATTGACGCCGCCATACCGGATGATCGTTTTGTCGATGCCGGTGCGACCATTGCCAAAACAATGAAAACCACCGTGAAGGATGCTGATGTCATCTTCAAGGTGCGCCCACCTGTCATTGATGGCAAAACCAACGAATTAACCGCCTATAAAAAGGGGGTCGCAGTCGTCGCCCTGCTTGAGCCGTTTGATCGCAAGGAGCTGATCGAGGCCATGGCAAAGGCCGGTGTTGATGGTTATTCCATGGAGCTGATGCCGCGTATTTCGCGTGCGCAGTCGATGGATGTGTTGTCATCACAATCCAACCTCGCGGGCTATCGCGCGGTTCTTGATGCCGCCCATGAATTTGGCCGCATCTATCCGATGATGATGACGGCCGCGGGCACCTTGCCGCCGGCACGCGTTGTTGTTGTCGGGGCCGGTGTTGCCGGTCTGCAGGCGATAGCAACCGCCAAGCGCCTTGGTGCCGTTGTGTCGGCATTTGATGTGCGCCCGGCGGTAAAAGAACAGGTTCAGTCGCTTGGCGGCACCTTTATTGAAGTCGAAGATGACAATGCCTCTGATGCGGAAACATCGGGCGGCTATGCCAAGGAAATGTCGGATGACTACAAGAAAAAACAGGCCGAAAAGCTTAAAGAGGTCCTGACCAAAACCGACATCGTCATTACCACCGCCCTTATTCCGGGCCGTCCGGCACCGGAAATCGTCACCGCCGACATGGTGGCTGGCATGAAGCCGGGATCGGTGATCATTGATCTGGCGGCTGAGCGCGGTGGCAATGTTGCTGGCGTGAAGCTTGGTGAAACGGTTATGACCGATAATGGCGTGAAGCTTATAGGCCCCGCCAACATCACCAGTTCCGTCGCAACCGATGCGACGGCGATGTATGCCAAGAACCTTTTGAACTTCATCACCCTTTCTGTCGATAAGGACAAAGGCGCACTCGCATTTGATGGCGAAGATCAGATCATCAAGGAGACGCGCCTGACCCACGATGGAAAGGTCGTTCATCCGAAATTCGGCGGGGAGGAGGTCGCAAATGGCTGATCAATCCGTAGCGCAGAATGCAAATGAACTCCGCGATGCCGCCCTTGGCCTTGCGGAAAAGGCAGCAAAGCTTGCCGACAGTCTGGCAACCGGCGCATCTGATGCTGCTGGTTCGGCCGCGGTTGCGGTCCAGGGATCAGGCGTTAGCCCGACGGTTCTTGGCCTGACGGTGTTCGTCCTGGCCTGCTTTGTTGGCTATTACGTCGTGTGGAAAGTCACCCCGGCACTTCATTCACCCCTGATGGCTGTGACCAACGCCATTTCGTCGGTGATTATCGTCGGTGCGCTTCTGGCAGCAGGCCCGGTGGAGATGAACTTCTCCAAGATGATGGGCTTCATTGCGGTGGTGTTGGCATCCGTCAACATTTTCGGCGGCTTCATCGTCGCCCAGCGCATGCTGCATATGTTCAAGAAAAAGAAGTAGGGGGAACACACAATGTCGGAAAACCTGTCGGCTTTCCTGTATCTGGTGGCCTCGGTCTGCTTCATTCTTTCGTTGCGCGGACTTTCGTCACCTGAATCGGCCCGTACCGGGAACATCCTTGGCATGGTGGGTATGGCAATCGCCATCTTTACCACGCTGGCAAGCCCGGCTGTGCTGTCATACACAACCATTATCGTCGGGATCCTGATCGGTGGTGCCATCGGTACGGTCATCGCGCTCAAGATCCAGATGACCGCGCTGCCACAGCTTGTCGCGGCCTTCCACTCGCTTGTCGGTCTGGCAGCCGTGTTTGTCGCCGGGGCTGCGCTTTATTCGCCGGGTGCCTATGGTATCGGTACGGCGGGCAATATCGGTGCGGCCAGCCTGATTGAAATGGGTCTTGGTGTTGCGATTGGTGCGATTACCTTTACCGGCTCGCTGATTGCGTTCGGTAAATTGCAGGGCATCGTTTCGGGCACGCCGGTCCGCTTCAAGGGGCAGCATATGCTCAACCTTGCCATCGGTATTGGCATCGTTGTCTTTGGTGTCATCCTTGTGGCAACCGAAAGCCATACGGCCTTCTGGATCCTGGTGGCACTGGCACTTGTTCTGGGCATCACGCTGATCATTCCGATTGGCGGGGCAGACATGCCGGTCGTTGTCTCCATGCTGAACTCGTATTCGGGTTGGGCAGCATGTGGCATCGGCTTTACCCTGCAAAACAACGCGCTGATCATTACCGGTGCGCTGGTGGGTGCCTCGGGGGCGATCCTGTCCTACATCATGTGCAAGGGCATGAACCGCTCGATCTTCAATGTCATCTTTGGTGGCTTTGGGGCCGAGGGCGAAGCAGCCGCAGGTGCTGGCGCGGATGGTGATCGTTCGGTCAAATCCGGATCGGCAGATGATGCGTCCTTCATCATGAAGAATGCATCAAGCGTCATCATCGTTCCGGGCTACGGCATGGCCGTCGCACAGGCACAGCACGCCCTTCGTGAAATGGCCGATATCCTCAAATCCGAGGGGGTCAATGTCCGCTACGCCATCCATCCGGTGGCCGGACGCATGCCAGGTCACATGAACGTGCTTCTGGCCGAGGCCAGCGTGCCCTATGACGACGTGCTGGAAATGGAAGAAATCAACCGTGATTTCGGCTCGGCTGACGTGGCCTTCGTGATTGGTGCCAATGACATCACCAACCCGGCCGCCAAAACCGACCCGGCCAGCCCGATCTTCGGCATGCCGATCCTTGAAGTCGAAAAGGCCAAAACGGTTCTGTTCGTCAAACGCGGCATGTCAGCCGGTTACGCTGGCATCCAGAACGAACTGTTCTTCAAGGACAACACCATGATGTTGTTCGGCGATGCCAAAAAGATGTGCGAAGAAATCGTCATGCATCTCGATAACTGATCAAACTATCCGGTTTGAAACGATAAAAGGCGGCTCCGATGGGGCCGCCTTTTTTTCGGCGCTACAACGCCTTATAGTTCTGTCATGCTTCATCCAGAAGGTCTGGTACGGAAGGTCGCATGTTTCGGTTGGTAAGGGTTTCTCTGCTTTTGGTGGTTGTGCTTTCTGTGGCGCTGGTAGCGTCCATGGGGCTGACGATCCTGACCTATGTCCGACTGACGGCCGAAAAGCCGATTGCCAAGATGTATTTCGAACCGCTCGGCGAGGATGTGTTTGAGGCGCATCTGGCGGCAGGCCAAGGCGGCGATGTCGGTATCTTTGAGATTTATGGTGATCAGTGGCGAATTGATGCGGAGTTCATCAAGCTGAAGCCCTGGGCCAATGTGATGGGTATGGACGCTCGCTATAAGCTGGTGCGCTTTGAAGGCCGCTATCGCGATATCAATGATGAAAATACCAAGCCGAAGATGGCCTATGATCTGGGGCAGGGTGATGCGCTTGATCTGATGAACTATCTGGCGGAATGGAATTTCCTGGTCGATGCCGAATATGGCAGTTCGACCTTTACCGATATCTCGCAAGACACGCTTTATACCGTCTATCGTACCCAGTCGGGCATCATTGTGCGGTCTGAACCAATGCCAGATCCGATTGGCTACGAGCCGACGATGCTTGATGACATCCGGGCGTGGGTGTCTGGAAACTGAGTTCACAACAGTCCAGAAAAACCAAACCCGCCCGGATTGCTCCGAGGCGGGCTTGGCGCACGGGTCCGAACTTGGCAAGCCAAATTCGATCGTACAGTCACGTTCGAGATACCCCGAAAGTGAAAAAGACTAGAAGCCTTCGCGCTCGATGCGCTTACGCTCCAGCTTGCGGGCACGACGGATTGCTTCCGCCCCTTCGCGAGCTTTCTTCTCCGACGGCTTTTCAAAGTGGCGACGGAGTTTCATCTCACGGAAAATGCCCTCGCGCTGCATCTTTTTCTTAAGCGCTTTCAGAGCCTGATCGACATTGTTGTCGCGAACGATTACCTGCACGGAAACCACGCTCCTTTCAAAAAAACAAAAACACCCAGAGTGCGGAATGCCCCCCGGTTGGATTTACAGTCAACATGACCGTGGCCTGTATATAGTGCAAAGCGGGCAAAAAGAAAAGAGGGAAGGGGATATTCGCCTTTGACGTTTATTGGACCGCAATTGGCAAACCCATTGGGCAAGCAGGCGGTTTTTCTGTTTTGATCCCTTTAAAACCAAATGGCGATCATCAAATAACAAAAATAGATCAAAAGTTGTTATAATGCCTTGAGTTAACAGCAGCTATTGCCTGACTTCAATCAGGCGGACGATCTGAATTCCCCCGATTTTCCGGGCACGATGCAAACAGCTCGGAGGATCGGAAATGGAAGGTGGCTTGCGCGAAACGGCGATTGCACATGCGCCGTTCTTTGTTACTGCCCCAGGCGAATCAGATGTCTTATTCACCGTTATTGTCTGGTTCGTGGTGCTGGCGGTGTTCGGGGCAGGCGCGCTTTACCTTAGCTTGCATGCCCTGCCGGAACGAATGGCCCATCATGCCAACCATACGCAAATCCAGCTAATCAGCATCCTGACACTGCTGGCGCTGTTTACCCATAACAACCTGTTCTGGCTGGCGGCCCTTGTGATTGCGGTGGTTCAAGTACCTGATTTTTATGGCCCGATCCAATCAATCGCAGAGTCTGTGAAAGCCATGGCGCGCAAGAAGGGCGCAATCGACGACTCGGACGGGCCAAGTCATTCGGAACCGGTGACGCAGGAGGCCTCCAAAGATGTTTGAGCTTCTTCTGTGTTCGATTTTTACCATCCTGCCCGATTATCTGATCCGCCGGTATCGTCAGGGCAAGCGGATTGGCAAGGAAATCACCCTGTTTTCCGTCTGGTACGAGCTGCGCTACGGCATTGTCGGCTGTGCGATCCTGACCATCACCCTGATTGCGGTGATTTTCTATTTCCATCCATCGACCATGAATGTGTCGTCGTTTTTCCGCACCGTTACGATCCTGCCGGAAAAGGGCGGTCGCGTGGTCGAGATTTATGTCGAGAATGATCAGGTCGTCGCGGGCGGTGATCAGCTGTTTCGTATTGATAACCGGGTAGAGCGTGAAGCGGTCGCCATGGCCGAACAGCGCATTGCCGAAATCCGGGCCCAGATGGAAGTTTCCCGTGCTGACCTTGCTGTGGCCGAGGGCAATGTTGAACAGGCACGCGGGGCCTATAATCAGGTGCGTGACGAACTTGAAGTCAAATCCGACCTTTTATCGCGCGGCACCAATGCGGTATCACGCCGCGAGGTCGAGCGTCTTGAAGTTTCCCTGACAACCCGGCAGGGCGGGCTGAATGCGGCCCTTGCCAGCATGACGGTGATTGAAACCAAGCTTCAAAGCCTTCTGCCGGCTCAGCTTGCCAATGCGCAGGCCGCGCTAAGATCAGCCGAGGCGGAGCTTTCCAAAACCGTGGTCCGCGCCGGTGTTGCGGGCAAGATCCAGCAATTTGCCCTGCAGGTCGGGGATTATGTCAGTCCGATCCTGCGTCCGGCTGGCATCCTGATCCCGGAAAAAGAAGGCGAAACCATCTATCAGGCGGGCTTTGCCCAGATCGCGACACAGGTCGTCAAACCCGGTGTGATCACGGAAGTCACTTGCGCGTCCCTTCCGTTTGAAATCATCCCGATGGTGGTGACAGAAGTGCAGCCGGTGATTGCCGCCGGCCAATTCCGGCCAAGTGACCAGCTGCTTGATATTACCGATCGCGCCAAGCCGGGCACGTTCCTGGCCAAGATGGTGCCGCTTTATCCGGAATCGATAACCGATGTGCCGCTTGGCAGTAAATGTATCGCCAATGCCTATACCAACACCCATGATCAGCTTGAAGACCCGGACATCGGTGCGGGCCGCTGGCTGTTTTTACATATGGTGCAGACCGTGGGCGCGGTGCATGCCATCCTGTTGCGTGTGCAGGCCTTGATCTGGCCGATCCAGACACTGGTCTTTTCAGGGCATTAGGGCTTTACAGCCAGACGGTTTTGGTTGGATATAGGGCCATGTCGATCCTTAAAATTGCCCGGATGGGCCACCCGGTTCTGCGCCGTGTTGCGGACCGGGTCGAAGACCCGCTTGATCCTGAAATTCAGCGTCTGATTGCTGATATGAAGGACACCATGAAGGATGCCGGGGGCGTTGGCCTTGCGGCGCCGCAGGTGTTTCAGTCACTCGCCATCATGGTCTATTACGTGCCGGCCCTTCGCAAAAGCGATGATCCCGACGATGGCGAAATCCCCTTAAGCGTTCTGATCAACCCGGAAATCGAGCCGATTGGCGATGACATCGTTGATGGCTGGGAAGGGTGTTTGTCCATTCCGGGCCTGCAGGGTGTGGTGCCAAGATGGAACAAAATCCGTTATCGCGGGTTAAATGAAAAGGGCGAGAGCGTGGAGCACGCCGCCGGTGGCTTCCACGCGCGCGTTGTTCAGCACGAATATGATCATTTGATCGGGGTGATGTATCCCGAACGTATGGAAGACATGTCGTTGCTTGGTTTTAACGAGGAATTGCGCGAAAACCCGCCCGAGACTACCTTTAGGCAATCGGCTTCGACCGATGCCGGATCTGATGATGAGGAGGCCTGAATGTCTGTCACTGAAAGCATGACCCGTTTGCAAGCTCAGCGCGAAGCACTGGTCGAGGCAGCTCTTGAACATGTGCCGTTTGATGGCTGGACCAAACAGGCGCTGCAGGCTGGCGCGGACGATCTTGACCTTGCCCCGGGCGAGGTGGATCGACTGCTGCCCAATGGCATTCGTCAGGCCATCACCACCTATGTCGAGTTGACCGATCGCGAGATGGTTGCTGCTCTTGATGAAATGGGCCTTGAGAACCTTAAAATTCGTGAGCGTATTGCAGCGGCGGTCAAGACCCGCCTTGATCTGGTCGAAGCTCAGAAAGATACCGTGCGTGCTGCCCTTGCCTATATGACCCTGCCGCAGAATGCTGCCCTTGGTTTGAAACTGACCCATGGCACGGTCGATAAGATGTGGGTTGCTGCTGGTGATACCTCGACCGATCATAACTGGTACACCAAGCGTATGCTGCTGGCTGGTGTCTATGGATCAACGCTTGCCTACTGGCTTGATGACACATCCGAAGGCCATGCGGATAGCTGGGCGTTTCTGGATCGCCGTATTGGCAATGTCCTGCAAATTCCGAAAATCACCGCCAAGCTTGGCAAGGCAGGCCAGGTTGCAGCAGCACCGTTTAAGATGGGTGCCAAAATCGCACGCTGCATGCCAACACCGGGCCGGATGCGCCGCCAGTTTGGTGGCTGATCGTCCTTAACGCGGTCGCAGTCTGATCAAAACAAAAACGCCACCGTGCAGTATGCCGGTGGCGTTTTGAGTTTTGAGGGAAGGAAACTCTCTCGAAATTGCCTGTGCGGTATCAGAAGGTATTGGTCAGGAAGCTCAGCAGCGTGCGATCCGGTTCGTTGGCTTTTTCAAGCTCGGACGCCAGATCGATCTTGATCGGGTTTTCGACCGGCTGCGGTTCACGCGCGTCATCAAGCATGTTTTTAAGCGCGTTGGCGTCGTCTGCATCCTGCAGGTCATGCTTGGTCGGTTTGGCGGCAAGGGCAACCAGCTCGGACGGCGGGGTGCCCATCCAGATGCCTTTTTTGTTATCCTTGGCGAATTTCTGGTCACTCAGATAGGTCGCACAGCTCGGATGGCTGTCGCAGCTGACCATATCAACCATCGCCCAGCCAGCGCGCAGGATCAGACGGTTAAGGTCATTCTGGCCCATCTGGCATTCGGTCAGCATCGGGAACAGCTGCACGTCCGAAACCTGCTGACATTTGATAGCGTAGTTTTCAATGATGCGATCAAGCGCTTGGGCAGCGGCCGCACCGCACTGGAATTCAACCGATCCGGCCCGGCAGATCATGCCGGGTTTCGGCGCACGAATGCCAAACAGTTCGACAATCATATTGCCAAAGCGAAGCTTGTCGCCCTCGATCACATCGGGGAAGCCGGCAGCACCCGGAACCGCCATGGCGGGGTTGGTGCGGCTTTCAATCGCGATCAGGCCAAGGGTCAGTGAAAGAATGATCAGAAGCTTTTTCATCACATGTCATCCGTAAAGAGTTTCCTGCCCTAACAACAGCAAACCGGATGCCAATCGACTGGGCATAAAATGCCAGCCAGGTCATCTTTCGCGTAACGCTATGAACTACAAACGAAAAAGCCCCGGGTGCGCTTGGCATCCGGGGCGAATTCCTGATTTGGTCGGCGGTGGGGATCGCCTTATTTCGGCAGAACCCACGTCACATGGCCCATCTTGCGGCCCGGCTTTGCTTCGGCCTTGCCATAAAGATGCAGTTTCGCATTCGGCTCGGTCAAAATTGCCTGCCAGTCATTGATGTCATCGCCCAGAAGGTTCTTCATGCGGGCCTTGGAATGATGCGCCGGATCGCCCAGCGGCAGGCCGCAAACAGCACGGATGAACTGTTCGAACTGGCTGGTGACGCAGGCATCAATCGTCCAGTGACCGGAATTGTGCGGACGCGGGGCAACTTCATTGACCAGAATGTCACCATCGGTGGTGACAAACATCTCAACCGCCAGAAGTCCGACAAACTCCATGGCACTGACCAGCTTGATCGCGATGTCTTCGGCCTTTTTCGAAAGGTCGTCGGCAATTTCGGCCGGGGCAACGGTGACATCAAGAATGTGGTTGGTATGCACATTCTCGACCGGGCAGAAGCAGGCGGTATCGCCTTTAACACCACGCGCGACAATGACGGAAATCTCGCGCTCGAACGAGATAAAGCCTTCAAGGATGGCTTCGGCCCCGTTCATTTCTGCCCAGGCTTCGGCAAGATCGGTATCGTCGGCAATCTTGACCTGCCCCTTGCCGTCATAGCCCATTTCGGTGGTTTTCAGAACCGACGGGCGGCCAAGTTTGGTAACGGCGGCTTCAAGATCAGCAAGCGACCGGACAGCCTCAAACGGGGCGGTGCCGATGCCATGGTCATTACAGAACGTCTTCTCGCGCAGGCGGTTTTGCGAGATATGCAGGCATTTCCAGCCCGGACGGACCGGCACAAGGTCCGAAAGCAGTTTGACGCTGTCATGGGGCACGTTTTCAAATTCAAACGTCACCACATCGACATCCGCGGCAAAGGCACGCAGCGCATCAAGGTCGCTATAGTCGGCAACGGTTGCCTTGGCACAGACCTGTTCGGTCGGGCTGTCAGCGCCGGGGCCAAAGACATGAACCTTATAGCCAAGCTCTGCGGCACAGAAAGCGGCCATACGGCCAAGCTGGCCATTGCCCATGATGCCAATGGTGCTGCCCGGGGCGATGATGCGCGTGTCGAAATCCTGCGTCATGTAATCCTCGATCAAAACTCTTCCTGACGGGAAGGTATTGCGCTGTGCCGCTGTGCGACAACTGTCTTAATGTCATGTGAAAACAAAAACGCGCCCCGTCGGGCGCGCCTTTTCAAATCACGGTGCCGGGTCAACCGGCTCGTCGGCGACCGATGCGGTCTGGGCTGCGCGCCAGTCATCGAGGCGGGCGGCCAGGCCATCATCCATCAGCGCCATGATTTCGGCCGCCATCAGACCGGCATTCTTTGCACCGGCCGAACCGATGGCAAGGGTGCCGACCGGAACGCCGCCTGGCATCTGGACGATGGAAAGCAGGCTATCAAGACCCTTGAGTGTGCGGCTTTGAACCGGAACACCCAGGACCGGAAGCGGCGTCATGGCCGCAGCCATGCCAGGAAGGTGGGCAGCGCCACCGGCGCCAGCAATGATAACCTTAAGGCCACGTGACTTTGCCGTCTTGGCATAATCATACAGGCGATCAGGCGTGCGATGGGCGGAGACGATTTTGGTCTCATACGCGACGTTCAACGCATCAAGGACATCTGCTGCATTTTTCATGGTTTCCCAGTCAGACTGGCTTCCCATGATAATGCCGATGACCGGGGTTTGATCGCTCATAGTGGCGGCTCCGTTTTCGGGCGGTTTCATGAAGGCCCGCATTATATGCAGCAAGACCTATCATGCAAGCCTGCTTGATGCATTGCAGATCATGGAAATCTGCGAAATGTGCCTGCGGGTATCCGGAAATTCTGTAGCTATTCCAATGTATTATGAAACTATACTTGTAATGGATATAAAATAGGGATGAACCGGTTGGGTTTTTGATCTATTATTTACCATTAGCTCATATAACTGTGCAGGTAGCACGGGAAGGTCAGACATGAAGGTCACAAGGCCCGGATCAATCACACCATCGATGGGGGGCGGGGACGGAAGATACCCACCAAGCCCCCACGGAATCTTTGCTTATGGCAAGGATGCCGGCCATCGTCGTGCGCCCAATCGCGACCATCAAGTCGACATCGATACCAGCGATGTTCCCGACAGTGTCGATGAAGCTCCGTACCATACCCCCGATATGGCCAATGTTCTGGGCATCCCGGATAATCAGGTCACACCCGCCGTCGAACAGGCGATTGGTCGCCTGATGGTGCGCATCAACGGGCTGAATGAAAACCTGAGTGACCTTAAGCAGCGTCAGGCGCATCTGGCCCGCAATGAGGGCCGCGATCCGTTCACCGGCGCGATCAGTCGCCCGGCCTTTCTGCAGATCCTTGAAAATGAAATGTCATTGGTAGGGCGGGATCGCACCAGCCGGATGCTGCTGATGTGCGAACTGGCGAACCTCGACGAAATCCTCCAGCGTCATGGACAGGACTGCAAGGAAGGCCTGTTTAACTATGTGCGTCGCATCATGGCGGACTTCATCATGTCGCCGCATCATCTTGGCTATCTTGGCTGCAATGATTTCGCGGCCTTGATGTACAATGTTGACGAAGAAGACGTCTGGCAGCGTGTCGATGCCGTGACCCGCTGGCTTGATCAGCATCCGTTTATTCATAATGATCAGCCGATATCGGTTGTGCCGGTATTCGGGCTGCATCATGCGCAAAGCGGCGATACGTCGGCCTCGGCCCTGAATGCAGCGGACGCAGCACTTCGTGCGCACAAGGAAATGTATCAGGCCCAACTGGCCCGCATTCCCCACGGAATCTGACGCACATCCCATCCAAATGATACAATCATGGATCAGGCTGCACCTTTTGGCGCGGTCCGTGTTGCTATGAGAGTGATTTGGGAAGGCGTGTTTGGCGATAAGCCGATCAGAAATCAGGCGATAATGTCGGGTACGAGCTGCGACTCGATATAAAGAATCTCGTCCTTCAGCGCCAATTTACGCTTTTTCATGCGGCCCAGACGCAGCTGATCATGATGGGGGGCCTGAACCATTTGTTCGATGGCGACATCCAGATCGCGGTGTTCCTCGCGGAGCGACATAAGTCTCTTTTCAATCTCGATCTGATTGATTTCGTCCATTTTTGATCCAGCTTAATATCCAATGCGAGGGGATGTTGATAATACCAGATATCATGTTGGCAACCCATATGATTTGTACCACCCTGTAAAACAAATTTGGCACGATTGGGAAGGAAGCAAATGCGGATCGGAGTTTTGACCAGTGGCGGGGATTGCGCCGGACTGAATGCGGTTATTCTTGCGGTCGTTCGTCGTGCTGTTCTGGGCTATGGCTGGGACGTGGTCGGTATCCGTCAGGGCACGCACGGCCTGATGCAGGATCCGCCCCAGGCGATTGACCTTAATGATCAGGTCAATAATGACGGGATGCTGCGCCTTGGCGGGACGATTCTGGGCACCGTCAACAAGGGAGACCCGTTCCATTACCCGATGCCGGGTGGCAGTTTTGCCGACCGATCCAGCGAAGTTATCGAAGGCTATCACAAGCTTGGTCTGGATGCCCTGATCGGGATTGGCGGGGATGGCAGCATGGCCATCCTGCATCGTCTGGCCAAGATGGGCGGGATCAATCTGGTCGGTATCCCAAAGACGGTCGATAACGACCTTGCCGAAACCGAATATTCCATAGGCTTTACCACGGCCGTAAATGTCGCGACCGACGCGCTGGATCGCTTGCAGCTAACAGCAGCATCACACGACCGGATCATGATCCTTGAGGTCATGGGGCGTGATGCGGGCCATATCGCGCTGTTTGCCGGGGTGGCCGGTGGGGCGGATGTGATCCTGATCCCGGAAATGGATTATGACCTTGATGAGCTGACCCAGCATTGCCTCAATATCCGCAAGAGCGGCCGCAACCATGCCTTGGTCATCGTGGCCGAGGCCGTCAAGCGCGATGACGGATCGGCGGTCACACAGGGGAATGACGGCCAGAAGGTCCGTTATGGCGGTATTGGTCATTGGTTGGCCGATGAACTAGGCGAACGGACCGGTTGGGAAACCCGTGTGACGGTATTGGGCCATGTGCAGCGTGGCGGCACACCATCGCCGCGTGACCGTGTGATTGCATCCGCCTTTGGTGTGCATGCGGTGGATCTGATTGCCGAAAAGAAATTTGATCGCGTGTGCGCCTGGCAGCAGCGCAAGGTCGTGGATGTGGCGATGGAAGATGTCATTGTCGGACCTCGCCTTGTTGATACTGCGGGCACGATGGTCTCGACTGCCAAGGGGCTTGGTGCCTATCTTGGGCATCCACCAAAAGTTGCCAGAACGGCCAAAACAGTCTGATATCCAATAATAAACAAGCAGGTTGGGAATGGATCAGGAAGAAGTCTGGGCCTTTACGGTCGCGATGTATGGTCGCGACGGCGTGGCCAAGCTGTGTCTCGATCTTCAGGATCGCTGTGACCTTGATGTGAACATGCTGCTTTTCATGTTCTTTCTCGGGCAAAAGGGGCTGGCGCCGATGAGCATTTCCTCGCTCGAGGCATCTGTTCGCGATTGGCGCGAAAACGTCATCAAGCCGCTCCGCCATACTCGGCGCCATTTGCGCAATGACCCACGTGCCAGCGCGCAGGACCTGCGCCAAAAGGTCAAAGCAGAAGAATTACAGGCCGAACGGATCGAGCAGCACATTCTGTGCGAAGCGGTGCAAACGGTACCGATTGATGACCCGATTGCCGCCGTGCACGCCTATCTGTCACCCAACCGGTTCGAGCTTGATCAGAGCGCATGTGACAAAGCGCTTGGCGAACTCACCCGCTTGATGGGGATCGCCTAGCGTTTTGATATCCCCAGCCCGGGGCCTAGTCGCGGTTTTTCGGTTTTCCGGTGACCGGGATCTGGTTGCTGGCTTCGGGATCACCCCAACGCGCCGTTTCGGGCAGATCGATGTCAAACAGATCCAGAACCCGCGCACAGCTTTGCGTCACCATTTCTTCAAGTGATTTTGGCCGGGCATAGAATGCCGGGACCGGCGGGGCAATGATTGCGCCGTTTTCGGTCGCCTGCGCCATGTTGCGAATATGGCCGGCATGAAGCGGCGTTTCACGTGCCATCAGCACCAGACGCCGACGTTCTTTCAGCATCACATCAGCCGAACGCGCAATCAGATTATCTGCGACTCCGCTTGCTACCTCGGCCAGAGACTTCATGGAGCAGGGGGCGATGATCATGCCGCATGCACGGAAGGACCCCGATGCAATCGGGGCACCGATGTCGGCATTGTCATGGATAACGTCAGCCATCTCCTTGATTTCGCGGATTTTAAAATCGGTTTCATAGGCGATGGTGCGCTCGGCTGCTTTCGAAAGGACCAGATGAGTCTCGGTTGGCGCATTTTTCAGCAGCTGTAAAAAACGTATGCCGTAAATCACCCCGGACGCGCCGGTTATGCCAATGATAAGTCGATCTTTTTGCGTCATAGCGTTCCTTGCGACACTGTGTTCCTGTTCACGTTCCTGATCGAAACACTGGAAATCATGTTACGAAATTAATACCATCTTCCTGTGGGCAATGTCAGATATAAGGAGTAGGCGAATGAGCGTTCAAAGCCATATCGAAGCTCTTACTGCCAAACATGCTGCGCTTGAGCAGGAACTCCACCTCGAGACGCGCCGCCCGGCGCCCGACGATTCCGTTGTCGCAGACATTAAACGTCGCAAGCTTGAAATCAAGGACGAGATAAACCGAATAACCCATTAGCCGTTCGGGCGTGGCCAAACGCGTGAGCAAGAACACGCGATCTCCCACGTGAACGGTTTGACGACCTCATAGATTTCCTAACTCTTGCTTTTGCCGCCTCATCTTATCGCCCACGCTTGAGGCGGCAACTTTATGTCTGCACTTCAAAACTTCGGGCAACTCCCCACATTAATCACATCACCGCAAAGACATACGAATCCCGGGCCTTGGGGGATCAGTTATGTCAGTGTTTTGAGTAATTGTAATCCGCAGAAAATAAGGGATTACGAGGCTCTACCAATGTCTAAGGGGTATGTGTGAATTAAATCGGTATTATGATGCCGATTTACGAGCATAACGCTACGGATGCTTCCGGTTATGGATGCATCCAGACCAACGCCGCGGGAGGGTTTTTCACCAATGACCGGTCGCTATCAGGAAATTTACGAACGTTCGATCGCCGACAAGGAAGGCTTTTGGGCAGAAGC
Organism: Thalassospira sp.; assembly: GCF_002709775.1. Lineage (GTDB taxonomy): Bacteria > Pseudomonadota > Alphaproteobacteria > Rhodospirillales > Thalassospiraceae > Thalassospira. Next base: position 14,809 of record NZ_PAQR01000025.1, on the reverse strand, counting down.
TGCTGAAAACATTTCCTGGTACAAGAAGTGGGATCGCGTTCTTGATGACAGCAACGCGCCATTTTATCGCTGGTTCACCGGTGGCAAGGTCAATACCTGCTATAACGCGCTTGATCGTCATATCGAAGACGGCCGTGGTGATCAGCCCGCCCTGATCTATGACAGCCCGGTCACAAACACCGTTCAGACATTCACCTATTCCCATCTGCGCGATGATGTTGCCCGCCTTGCCGGTGCGCTGCATGCGCGTGGCGTGACCAAGGGTGATCGTGTGATTATCTATATGCCGATGATCCCGCAGGCCGCGATGGCGATGCTGGCGTGCGCGCGTATTGGTGCGATCCATTCTGTGGTGTTTGGTGGTTTTGCGTCCAACGAACTGGCAACCCGCATCAATGATGCCAAACCAAAGCTGATCCTGACCGCAAGCTGCGGCATCGAAGGATCGCGCGTGATCGAATACAAGCCGCTGCTTGATAAAGCCATCGCCATGGCAGAACACAAACCCGAAAGCGTCATCCTGTTCCAGCGCCCGCAAAGCGACGCGCTGTTGATCGATGGTCGCGATTACGACTGGGAAGTCGAATGCGCCAAGGCGGCACCGTCTGATTGTGTGCCGGTTGAAGCCACCGATCCGCTTTACGTCCTTTACACGTCTGGCACCACCGGCCAGCCCAAGGGCGTTGTCCGTGACAATGGTGGCCATATGGTCGCGCTTAATTGGTCGATGAAGAACATCTATGATGTCGAGGCCGGCGACGTTTACTGGGCAGCGTCCGACGTTGGTTGGGTGGTTGGCCATTCCTATATCGTTTATGCACCGCTTCTGGCTGGCTGTACCACGGTGATGTTTGAAGGCAAGCCGGTAGGAACGCCTGATGCCGGTGCCTTCTGGCGGGTGATTTCCCAGCACAAGGTCAAGGTCCTTTTTACCGCGCCAACGGCATTCCGCGCGATCAAGCGCGATGATCCGAAGGCCGCCCACATGGCAAATTATGACCTCAGCAGCCTCAAGGCGCTTTACCTTGCCGGTGAACGTTCGGACCCCGACACCCTGCAGTGGGCTGAAAACAGCCTCGGCGTGCCGGTGATTGATCACTGGTGGCAGACCGAAACCGGCTGGTCGATCTGTGCCAACCCGCGCGGCATTGAATTGCTGCCGATCAAATACGGCTCGCCGACGGTTGCAGCCTGCGGTTGGGATGTGCAGGTTCTGGACGAGGCAGGAAAACCGCTTGAACGCGGTCAAATCGGTGCGCTTGCGGCCAAACTGCCGCTGCCACCGGGAACCCTTCCGACCCTTTGGCAGAATGACGATCGCTTCAAGTCATCCTACCTTGAAGAATTCCCGGGATATTACGCCACAGGCGATGCCGGCTTCATCGATGAAGATGGTTATATCTATGTCATGTCGCGCACGGACGACATCATCAACGTTGCGGGCCATCGCCTGTCGACAGGTGGGATGGAAGAAGTGCTGTCAGGTCATCCCGACGTTGCCGAATGTGCGGTGATTGGTGTGCATGATGATCTTAAGGGGCAATTGCCGCTTGGCTTCATCGTTCTGAAATCCGGTGTGACCCGCCCGCATGATGCGATCCTGGCCGAAATTGTTGCCATGGTCCGTGATCAGATCGGCCCGGTAGCCGCCTTTAAAAAGGCTACCGTGGTTGAACGTCTGCCCAAGACCCGATCGGGCAAGATCCTGCGCAAGACCATGCGTTCCATCGCTGATGGCGAAAGTTACAACACCCCGGCAACGATCGATGATCCGGCGATCCTTCCCGAAATCGCCGAAGTCCTCAAAGAGATCGGTTATGCCAAATAGATAAAACCATCCATCACAGATGCACACTCCCGCTCCCCTGTTAACGGAGCAGCCTTGCACCCGCTTTTGCTTTCAAAAGCGGGTGTTTTTTCTATGTGCAGTCAGGATTTCGGGATGACGGGGCTGTCTTCGCCAAGCGGGCGCTGCATCAGAACTGAATCAAGCCAGCGATCAAACTTGTAACCGACCTTCTTGAAGGTCCCGATCATTTCAAAGCCATGGCGCTGATGCAGGGTGATCGAGGCCTTGTTGGCACTATCGCCGATGGCAGCCACCATCTGACGCCAGGGGCCAGCTTCGCAGCGTTCGATCAGGGCGACCATCAACAAGCTGCCAACGCCCTGACCGACGCAATCCGGGGCAACATAGATCGAATTTTCGACCGTATGGCGATAGGCCGTGCGCGGGCGATAGGTGCTGGCATAGCAGTATCCGACGATCTCATCATCGCGGATGCCAACAAGATAGGGCATGCCCTTATCGCGAATGGCGCGAAAGCGATTGCCGATCTCAGTCGCGTCAGGAGCCTCTTCCTCAAACGAAGCCGTACCATGCAGCACATGGTGGCGATAGATCGCGGTGATGGCCGGAATGTCTTCAATCACGGCATCGCGGATGGTGATGTCGGTTGAGTGTCGCGTTGGAACGTCTTTGGTGGCGGTATTCAGGGGCATGACTTTATCCGGCATGATGATGTTTGAGCTGACAATATGCGCAAACACGGCATAAGATAAGTTTTGATAAATTATGCACAGCATAAGGAAAAGTTTTATATGCGTGCGCTTAACCTTGATCAGCTTCATGCCTTTGCAGATGTTGTCGCACTGGGTAGCTTTTCCGCAGCAGCTGACAAGCTTAATCTCAGTCAACCGGCTATCAGCCAGCAAGTTCGCCAGCTTGAAACCAGAATGGGTGTGAAACTGATCGAGCGCGTTGGTAAACGTGCCGAAGCCACCCCGGCCGGATTGGCGCTTCTTGCCCGTATCAGCGACATTGATGCATCCGTCCGCGCGGCAGAGGATGCAGTTGCCGGCTTTTCAAGTGGCACGACCGGACGTGTGCGGATTGGAACCGGGGCAACGGCCTGTATATATTTCCTACCAGCAATCCTGGAAAAGCTTCAACGCAGCTTCCCGAAGCTTGAAATCATGGTTCGCACAGGCAATGCCAGCGATATCGTGCGCGCGATCGAAGACAACAAGCTGGATGTCGGGCTCGTTACCATGCCGTGCACCGGGCGAAGCCTGTCAGTAACGCCGATCATGACCGATCCGTTTGTTGCGATCTTTCACGCGGATGCTGATGTTGGTGATGTCATCCGCCCCATCGATCTGGAGGCCATGCCACTGGTGCTTTATGAGCGCGGCGGACTGACCCGGACACTGGTTGATGAATGGCTGCGCAAATTCGGTGTTAACGGGCGATCTGTCATGGAACTGGGCAGTGTCGAAGCCATCAGGGAGCTTGTCGGGGCAGGGATCGGCGCGACGATCCTGCCCGAAATGGGCGCAAGGCCGGATCGCACCCAGTTCCCCATCAAAACCCGCCCGCTGTCACCGCCACTAGCGCGCGAGCTTGCCATTGTCATGCGTCGTGACAAAACCCTGACGCCGGGACTAAAGGCTGTCTGCAACAGCCTGAAGGCAGCTGCAGAAAGCCGTAAGACCGGGCACTAAGCTGGTCAGTCTTCGTCAGAAATGAAGAAGGTCGGAAAATCGGCACCCGGTTCCGGGGCGTAAAGGGCAACACCAGCGTTGGTGATCATTTCGGCGATATGGTCGGGTGGTGGGCAATCGGTAAAGAACGCGCTGACATCACGGATAGACCCGCCACGCACAACCGCATTGCGGCCAAACTTGGTGTGATCGGCCACCAGATAGGATTTGCGCGCATTTTTCAGGATTGCGGATCGGGCGCGGACTTCCTGTTCATCGAAATCAAGAAGACTTCCATCCGGATCAATGCCGCCAACACCGAAAATGCCGTAATCAACCTTGTAGCTGTTAAAGAACGCCTCGACCTCCGGACCCAGAACATCGCGGTCACGATTGCGCAGCCGTCCACCAATCAGGGTGACCTCAAAGCTGTCATTGGTGGCGGCGACATAGGCGACATTGAGGTTGTTGGTGAAAATCCGCAAATCGCGATGCTGCAACAGGGCGTTGGCGACAAGCTCTGGCGTGGTGCCGATGGAAAAGAACAGGGATGCGCCATTGGGGATTTCACGCGCAACCAAAGCTGCGATCTTGCGCTTGTCATTGACGTTAAGCACCTTGCGCGCCCGATAGGCGATGTTTTCATGCTCGAGTGCCGGTTCAACACCCCCATGTCGGCGGCGCAGCAGCCCCTCATCACACAGCGCATTGACGTCGCGCCGGATGGTTTGCGGCGTTACATCAAAGCGTTCGGCAAGCTGTTCGATGGTGCGAAAGCCATCTGCACGGACAAGTTCGACAATACCGGCCTGGCGTTCGGTTGGGCGTTTTTGCATGGAAACGTGTCTTCGGTGTTGTTCATTTGAAAAGCTGGCGAATGGTATGAGCCATCCGTGTCGGTTGCGTTACCGTTTGACTGCAATCGTGTGAAACAAACCTTACGGGTTTCTGTTCGCCAGCCCAATGAAAAAGGCCGCCCGGTGGGCGGCCTCTGGAATAGGTCAGGATTTGAAGAGGTTTTCGGCCGCTTCCATGTAATCGGAAGTTTTCGGTTCGTCTTTCTTCTCGTCTTTTTTCTTGCCCGGATAATCCGGTTCCGGATTGATCTGCAGCTCTTCCGGCAGCGGATCCGGTTCGACGTCCTTGGCAATCTTTTCCGGGTTTTTCGAACGCGCGATCACGACCTGTTTCTCAAGGTCAAGCTCGGTGCAAAGACCCATGGTCACCGGGTTGCGCGGTGCAAGGTTTGCCGAGTTCCAGTGCGAACGATCACGGATTTTGCCGATGGTGTCCTTGGTGGTGCCAATCAGCTTGCAAACCTGTGCATCGGAAAGTTCCGGGTGGTGCTTAAGCAGCCATGCAATCGCATTCGGGCGATCCTGGCGCTTGGAAACCGGGGTGTAACGGGCACCTTTGGACTGCGCGCGCGGGCGCGGCAGATCGGATTTCGCCATTTTAAGCAGCTCGCGCGGATCTTTTTCGCAGCGTTCAATTTCTTCTTTGGTCAGCTGACCATTGGCGACCGGATCAAGGCCAACGATACCCTGGCCGACGTCGCCGTCTGCGATGGCCTGAATTTCAAGTTCGTGCAGTTCGGTGAAAGACGCGATCTGCCGGAACGACAAGCCGGTATTGTCGATAAGCCATACAGCGGTTGCTTTGGGCATGAGGGGCTGTGCCATATTTCCTCCTGTTTCCTTCTTTCTCTCTGGAGACCGGCGATGGGTATAAGGCCCAAAAAGCGCGGGAATGTATGCCCCAGAATATAATCTCTTTTGGTGGTCCGACAATGCAGCAAGGTCAACCACAAGGGTTGCTGCGCATCATCGGACCCGCCATTGCGTTCTTTTCGATCAATGTGCGGGTAAATGCAACAATCTGTTGCGGTGTTCTGAAAAGAATATTTCTTTTCGAGCCGCAATCATACGCATGTTGCCATGGATTGGTCAGATAAAAGATATCAGACCTTCATCCATACGCGATCAGTCGACTTCCAGTATCACTTTTCCGATGTGCGCGCCACCCTTCAATATGGCGTGCGCCTCTGATGCCTGTTCAAGCGCGACGGTCTTATAGATCACAGGTGCGACTTTGCCGGATTCCAGAAGCGGCCAGACCTTCTCGCGCAAGGCATCGGCAATCGCCGCCTTGTTGGCGACGGGCTGTGCGCGCAATGTTGAGCCCATCAGCGTCAGACGTTTCAGCAACAGCGGCGTAAAGTTGGTTTCGGCCTTTGGCCCGCGCAGGAAAGCGATGATCAGGATGCGGGCCTCAAAGGCGGCCGCCTTGAAATTCCGGCTGACATAATCGCCTGCAACCATATCAAGAATGACGTCAGCACCCTTGCCATCGGTCGCAGATTTGACCTCTTCGACGAAATCCTGCGTCTTGTAGTTAATCGCAATATCTGCGCCGAGATCACGGCAGGCTTGGCATTTCTCATCGCTGCCAGCCGTCGCAATCACCCTGGCACCAAATGCCTTGGCAAGTTGAATGGCAGTCGTGCCGATCCCAGACGTCCCGCCATGAACCAGAAACGTCTCGCCCGCCTTAAGCTTGGCCTTGTCAAAAATGTTATGCCAGACCGTGAAAAAGGTCTCCGGAACGCCGGCTGCGGCGGTCATGGACATGCCGCTTGGCACCGGCAGGCATTGTACTGCCGGAACGGCCGCATATTGGGCATAGCCGCCACCTGTGACCAGTGCGCAAACCTTGTCGCCGATTTTCCAGCGAGTGACATTGGCGCCAAGCGCGACAACCTCGCCCGAAAGCTCCAGCCCCGGAATGTCCGATGCACCGGGCGGGGGCGGATACATGCCCGCAACCTGCATAAGGTCCGGTCGGTTGACCCCGCTTGCTGCCACCCGAACCAGCACATCATCAGCGCCATAGTCCGGCACCGCGACCTCGCCAAGCACAAGAGCAGGCTTGTCACCGTCCTTGATGATCTCGATGGCTTTCATATTTTCGGGAAATTCTGAAATGGACATAGGGACCTCATTGGCGAAAACTGCGTTTTATACCTATCTAGGATCAGTAAGAGATTCAATGACCGTGACCGGGTCGGAAACAATGGAGGATGACCGTGGACGAAGAAGATGTCGCAATCTTCAAAGGTGGTGAATTTGGTCTGCCGCGTAATCTGGAAGGCATGTCTGTCGATAGCCTGAAAGACTATCGCGCCGCACTGGAACGCGAAATTAAACATGTGGATGAGGCGCTCTCGCACCGTAAGGGTGCGGCGGCAGGGGCCGAGGCACTTTTCAAAAGCTAGGGTGCGGTGGCGCCATCTCGCAGCAGTTTTCTGAATACTATGCGTGAGGATGGTTTTTTTAAACCTGCGGTTAATTGAAAATTAAACTTGCCGCCTTATATGTGGAATAGAGGGTCATCTGATGGCCCCCTTGTCGAACGTGATGTTTCGATGCCTCCCTGTTAAACTGAGCCGCCCTTTTTAGGGCGGTTCTTTTTCTTTCTGATTTATATTCAATGGCTTAATGCTATTGAACTGCGGTCACCTCGCGCGCGTGAATATGGATAAATCCGCAAAAGGGTACGGGTTAATACGTATTGTCACATTTGTGCCATGAATAGCCTTGACCGCCTGTGAAGCGCTGGCTAAAGTTCGCACACAATAAAAAACAAAACCAAAAAAGTCCGGCAAGTTTAGCAGGTTGAGGTGAGACCGCCCCGAAAGTGGGCGGTCTTTCTATTTGGGCATTTCCCTGCCTTGAAGCGGTCCATCACCTTCCCAATATATTGAGGATGACTCACGAGCATCCACCGACGTCAAAGGCGGCGTCGTATCAAAGCAATTTCTCGGTTGTTCATTTTTCGCGGACCTACGATGAAGCCTTTACCCTGTTGGTCGAGGCGCGCAATTACCTCTCTGCGCATCGGGGGCAAAGCAGAAAACGGGGAAACCGCGAAGCCGTTGCACAATGCGTCGAAGAGATGCGCATGACCACGCGATTGATCCGTGCAATGGCGTGGCTGCTTGCCGTGCGCGCGGTGGAAGAGGGCGAAATTCCCTGGGACGAGGCGGTCGATATCGATGACCTGATGGTCGATCTTCGGGTTTGCACCATCAACCAGCACGAAGAATGCGGATTTATCTCGCCCGGTCTTCTTGATCTGATGGGTCGCGCGCACTCGCTTTATATGCGTACTGCCCGCATGGAGCTTCAGGTCGCCGCTCGCTGCAACGGCTAAGCTCTAACCGTCTTTCCCTCACATCAAATCCATTAATGACGGAACCACGCCCACGCGTCGCTTGCGTTTGTCGTCTTGCTATGGATGGAGACAGAAGTGTGGGCGAAGGATCAGGTCCGTGCCTGAACCTGGAAGACCTCAATCGGCTCGGAGAAGCCCTTCATCTGGCGGGTGCCTTGGGAGACAAAGGTCGCCCGGCTGCCGCTATAGGTATTCTTGACGTTATCCGATACCAGCGTTTCATCACCGCCCGCCTGTGCACAGACGCGTGCGGCAAGCTGTACCACGCTGCCAAACAGGTCGTTTTCCTCGGCAATCGCTTCGCCGGCATTGATGCCGATACGGATCTGGAATTTCAGGTCCTGACTGGCATTGTGGGAAGCCATGTTCTTCTGGATTTCAATGGCAGCCTCGACCGAGCTTGCAGAAGACGGGAACACAGCCATGATGCCGTCGCCCATATGTTTGACTTCCTTGCCATAATTATTGATCAGCGCGGTGCGCACGATCTGGTTATGGATATGGACCATCTGTTGCGCGCCGTGATCGCCCAATTCCTGCGTCTTGGCGGTGGAATTGACGATATCGGTAAACATAAGTGCATGAAGCTTCTTGCCGGCAGCCCCTTGTGGGCCGCCAGCGGGTTTGTCGCTCCAGTCGGCAATGGCCTTCGATACCGAGGTCGTGATGCTTTTCTCGTTCTTGATATAGTCGTCCATCGACTGGCGACCGGCACCGTACATATCCTTGTATTTCGGCTCGAGGATATAGTCGTCAACATTCTTGCAGAATGTATCGGCCATGCTTTTGTTCGCACCCAGCGCCGAAATGCAATCGCGCAGGATCATGCGCCCGTCTTTTTGATCAAGGGCATGTTTTTCGCTGCACGCATCACAGGCGCCAGCAACATAAAGGTTAACGCCAAACTTGTGATAGGCATCAAGCGACGGCACGCTTCGCTGAATGGCCTGGATCGATCCGGTGATGAAGTCGCGCATCTGCTCGCGGGTCGCACGCATTTCCCGTGTCTCGACCATCGGCTTTTCTGGGGTGTCGTCGATCGGCTCTGGGGCCTTTGCCTCCGGTGCTTCTTCAGTGATGTCCTGTTCTTCGGGCACGTCGTCAGCGGCTTCGCCACTTTCCTCGCGCGCCATTTCTGCGGCCATTTCGGCTGCCGACTTGCGCCGGGCATCGGAACCGGCACTTTGTCCGGGTGCGGTGCCTCGGCCCGAACGGGTGCCTCTGCCCCTTGCCGGGCTGGCGGATGAGGCGGATGATTTCCGCGCACGGCCTTTGAACTTTTTGGTCAGCGCCATCAGCATCGGGACGACGCTCGCCAAAAAGCCAACGGTAAAGGACAGGAAGTTGATCTTGTCATAGAAGCTCTGACTGATCTTCACACCCATGTCCGGCAGGAATTCAAGACCCTTGGCCGTCACCAACATGGTTGCAAGACCAATCGCAATCGCCACACAAAACGCCATAGCCATCTTAAGGCCAAGTCCGACAAGCGTCTGGCTTTCTGCAACCGATCCGGATGACCGCGCTGCTGGCTTTTTGATGGTTGCCGGGGAAGCTTCACTCGGCTTGTCATCGGATGCATCGGCCCGTGGCATCATCGGTGCCGGTGCCGGGCCCGGGCGTTGAGTCTGAGCTTGCGCCTTGGCCTGCGATGACCGCTTTGGCTGTGCTTTTGGATTGGTGTTCTCAAGCTTGCCCTGACCGCGCGTTTCGTAAATGACATACTCGTCAGAGCTGTTGGTTGCGTTGTTATAAACCTCGCGAATGACCTTCACGCCCGTAACGTGGTTGGCACGCTCGATCTGTTTGGCTTCTTCTTCTGCCTGCTTTTTTTGCGCACCAGTAAAGTGGCCGTGGATCTGCCACCGGCCTGAGCGGTCTTTAACATAGACCTCATAGCTAACCTGGTTACGTGCCGTCACTTGATTCATCTAAGAGCCTGGTGATGCTTGCAAGCAGAACAGGGCAGCAAAGCCAAGCCGCCTTATCCTAACGAAGGGGATTATGGCAAAAAAATGCCGAAATCACCATCAGATATGCTGGGTAGCAGCTAATAGTTGTTCTAACTATAGTTTTTTACCGCCACCAGCTATGCAGATTAATGGTTTAGACAAAGAAAAACGCCCGCGGCATCAAGAAGATGCGACGGGCGCTGATCCCACAGAACACAGAAGCGTGTTCTTTGCTTAGTTGCCGATATTGAAACCAGCGAAGCGCTTTTTGAACTTAGCAAGCTGCCCGCCGCTGTCCAGAAGACGGTGAACACCAGTCCAAGCCGGGTGGCTTTTCGGATCGATGTCGAGCTTCAACACGTCGCCCGGATTGCCCCAGGTCGACTGCGTGGTGAAGGTGCTGCCGTCAGTCATCTGAACGGTGATCTCATGGTAATCGGGATGGATATCTTTTTTCATCGCCTATCACTCCGGAATTTGAAGCGCGGTGTATAGTGTAAAAAATCGGCTCGCGCAACCCCTGTAACCGGTAATTATCCGATTAACGCCAAATGAGGGGAGTGCAGTAGCGATCTGGCGGTCGTTTAGCAGCGCTTGCCCCATGTTTCAAGCTTTTCTCGCACCCGTGCTTATGCATACTTGCACAGGCCTCTTTATATAGTATGGTGCGCCAACAATTGATTGTCGCCTTGCCGGGGCGTTTGACCCCGATGACAGACGGAGAACAAGACTGTGGCCCTTGAGGAAACCCGCTTCCATCAGATTGCAGACGAAACCATCGAAACGCTGTCTGATGTTATTGATGATGCACTGGGCGATGACCTTGAAGTCGATCTGCAGTCCGGAATCCTGACCATCGAACTCGATTCGGGCGAACAATTCATCATTAACAAGCATGGCCCGAACCGTCAGGTCTGGCTGTCTTCGCCAGTCAGCGGCGCAAGCCACTATGACTTTGATGAAGACAACGAAACCTGGACCTCGACCCGTGGTTCGACCACGCTAAATGATCAGCTTGCGACTGATCTTGCGGTCAAAACCGGAAACAAACTTGATCTTGGCTGATCTCTGATTGGCTGCGTGGTTCCCACTGCATACGGGATAAAGTGCCTTGGCGCGTACACCGACTTCTTCTGCAAAACTCTCTGATCGTGAAACCAGCCGGAACCTCTCGTCGCTCCGTGCGATCGTGCCGTTTGTCACGAAATATCGTTTGCAGCTGATCGGCGCGTTGATTGCTCTGGTCACGGCATCGGGAACGGTGCTGGCCCTTGGCAATGGCCTGCGCATGCTGGTCGATGAAGGCTTTGCCGAAGGTGATGGCGCGCTGCTTGATCGCGCACTGTTTGTGCTGTTTGCGGTCACACTGCTTCTGGCAGGCGCAAGTTATATGCGTTTCTTCCTCGTTTCCTGGATCGGCGAACGCGTGGTCGCCGATATCCGGTCCGCGGTCTATCGCCATATCATCCGACTGGACTCGGCCTTTTTCGAAGTCACCCGAACCGGTGAAGTGCTTTCGCGCCTGACAACCGATACCACGCTTCTGCAGGCAGTCATTGGCTCCAGTGTCTCGATTGCGCTGCGCAATGCCCTGATGTTTGTCGGCGGTCTGTCGATGCTTGCCATCACTAGCCCCAAACTCACAGCCCTTGTCTTGCTGGTCGTGCCGTTGGTGGTGATCCCGATTGTTGGCTATGGCCGCCGTGTGCGTCGACTGTCACGCGAATCCCAGGACCGGGTTGCCGATGTCAGTGCTTTTTCCGAAGAAACGCTGAATGCGCTTCGCACGGTTCAGGCCTATACCCACGAAGAAATCGAAAGCAATCGCTTCAGCGGCCACGTCGAGGGTGCGTTCAGAACCGCCGTCGCCCGTATTTCGGCGCGTGCACTTCTGACCGCTATTGTCATTGTCATGGTGTTTGGGGCGGTCGGCACCATCCTGTGGATCGGCGGCCATGATGTGCTTAATGGCACGATCTCGGCCGGCGAGCTTTCTGCCTTTGTCTTCTATGCGGTTGTCGTGGCCGGATCGGTTGGTGCCATCAGTGAGGTTATCGGCGATCTGCAACGCGCAGCCGGTGCCGCCGAACGCCTTGTCGCTCTGCTTTCAACCGAGCCCGAAATCAAGGCGCCGGAAAATCCGGCACCGATGCCTGTGCCCCATCAGGGCCATGTCAGTTTCGAAGACGTCACCTTCCATTACCCGGCACGCCCGGATCGCTCTGCCCTCGAAGGCCTCAACCTGTCGGTCAAGCCGGGCGAGACGGTGGCCCTTGTTGGTCCGTCGGGTGCTGGCAAGACCACGGTCTTCCAGCTACTGCTGCGCTTCTATGATCCGGCAAGTGGCGTGATCCGTGTTGACGGTGTTGATATCAAAACCGCCGATCCGGTGGTCGTTCGTGAACGCATTGGTCTGGTTGCACAGGATCCGGTGATCTTTGCTGCCAATGCCTGGGACAATATTCGTTATGGCCGCCCGGGTGCGAGCGATGATGAAGTCCGCGCCGCTGCCGATGCCGCCCATGCCAGTGAATTTCTTGATCGCCTGCCAGACGGGTTTAATACCTTCCTGGGTGAAAAGGGGGTTCGCCTTTCCGGTGGTCAGCGTCAGCGCATTGCCATTGCGCGCGCCATCCTGCGCAACCCGACCATCCTGCTTCTTGATGAAGCCACCAGTGCCCTTGATGCCGAAAGCGAACAGGTTGTTCAAAAGGCACTCGAAACCATCATGAAAGAACGTACGACGCTGGTGATTGCCCATCGTCTGGCGACGGTTCTTCATGCCGACCGTATTGCCGTGATTGATGATGGCAAGCTGGTCGCTGTCGGCACCCATCAGGAACTGCTCGAAAGCTCCCCGCTATATGGTCGTCTGGCCAAGCTGCAGTTTGACCGCGACGCTGCCTAATCAAAGCAAACACGCTTCTCTCTAGTATTCCTGCCACCCATGTGGGGGAGGTCTGATCTGCTTTGTCGCTGAACGTGCGAAGTAGGATTGTTCCTTGCTGGCCGCTGTCGTCGATTCCATTCCCTCAAGGCAACAAAAAACCCGCCACAAGGGCGGGTTCTTCATTGGTGTTTGATCTGTGCCTTACTCGGCGCTGGCGATCTTGCGGTTGCCGATCGACAGTTCGGCATATTGTTTGCGCAGCACATCAGAATCGGCAAGGAAACGATCAAGCTCATCACCCTTAAGCGTCTTGCCGCTTGGCATCTTGACGCGGATCGGGTTGACCTGGGCGTTGTTTTTCAGGATCTCGTAATGCAGATGCGGGCCGGTTGAACGGCCCGTGGTGCCGACATAGCCGATAACGTCACCCTGCTTGACGCGCGAACCCTGACGTAGGCCTTTGGCAAAGCCGTTCATGTGGGCATATGCGGTGTCATAGGAATCGTTGTGACGGATCAGGATGTAATTGCCATACCCGCCATTGCGACCGATCTTGGCAATCGTGCCGTTACCCGCGGCAAAGATCGGTGTGCCCGTCGGGGCAGCAAAGTCGATCCCCTTATGCATCTTGGTGTAACCAAGGATCGGGTGTTTGCGTTTGCCATAACCCGATGACAGGCGTGCACCATTGATCGGGGTCCGCATCAGCGCACGGCGATAAGACTCACCCTTCTGATTATAGAAGTCGGTCTCGCCATTGCTGTCGGTATAGGAATAAAGCCGGACTTCATGACCGCTTAGCGTCATGCTGGCATAAAGGACATCACCGAAACGAACGCGCTCGCCGGCATCGTTCTGAAGTTCCTGATACATGATCTCGAAACTGTCGCCCGGCTGGATGTCGCGCTGGAAGTCGACCTCATAGGAATAAAGCTCGATCAGGTCCATCAGAACAGGGATCGGAACGCCATTGCGTTCAGCCGCCAAAAACAGGCTCTGTTCAATCGTGCCGGACGCCACATTGCGTGCCGGGGTCAGTTCGATCTTGTCCGAGGATGCCTGATAGCCATCATCTGTGCGTGATACCGAAACAATGGTCTCGGGATCGGGCTGGAAGCTCATCTGATCGAGAAGTTCGATATCGTCTTGTGCGTCTGCGGCATATACAAGGTCAAATTCCTGACCGGCACGCAGTTTGCGCGGATTGAAAACATCGCGCAGCGCTTCAATGGCGTTATAGGCTGATGTGCGCTCAAGGCCGGTGGCGGTCAGTGTCGCCATCAGGTTGGAGCCCTGTTCAAGGACAACCGTTTCGCGGCGCGGCTCAAGATCGGGGATACTGGCGGTTTCGGTGACAGGGGTGTCACCATCCAGATGGAGGCTCTCAGCTGCACTGGCGGACAGGGCCGTATCCGAGGCGTTGGAATAATGATCGGATAACAGATACCCGGTTGTTCCCCCCAGAATCACCATCACGCTTGCAATAGAAACCAAGTCTCTTCCGGCCATTGCCGTAGAACTCCCCTAAAAGACAATAATCAGTTCACCCGAGCTGTTGCTCTTTCCGGCAACATCGCCTCAAACCTTATACATAAAAGATTTGGCGATGTGAAATGCGAATTGCTGCGGGCAAAAGTGGAACCCATCACGACATAATGGCGCGATTTCCTTTACGAACCGTTGAGGGAATCCTGCCGCCTTTGCTTTGATGGGCGGCGATCATGTGGCATCGCAGAATGGCAAGATCAAGGCAGTCGAAAGCTGTTTGTAATTCGGGTCACGAAACAGGCGTTTCGGGGGCCAAAATACCAACTTGAAACGACACATATATATGTAGTGTTTCGGGCGTGCTTAAAGCGCGCTTCCAGACAGGGGCAAGTTCGGCATCCTTCATGTCTGTGTTGGAAAGCCCATGAGTGGCTGATGCCGAATAGCGTGATCCATGTTTGTCTCTGGTTTATCAACCACGGGATGAGGGCAAAATAACCCCGGTTCCTGCCTGTTTGGCCTGTTTTCACAAAATTGTATTTTTTCGGCATTTTTTTCCGAAAAAGGGTTTGACAGTTTTGGGAGTGGGGCCTATAACCCGCCTCCACCGACGGGGTGCGGCGCCAAACGAAACGGCGACGCGGACTTGGCGGTTCGGGGCTTCGGCCTTTGAGTTCTTTGACATTGTAGATCAGAAGGAAGGGATGCGCGGGCAGCGTTATGGCGCTACAGTCTGTGCATCCTGGAGACGACCGATCGATTT
>NZ_PAQR01000024.1 GCF_002709775.1 Thalassospira sp. | reverse complement strand
CTACAATGTCAAAGAACTCAAAGGCCGAAGCCCCGAACCGCCCGTTCCGCGTCGCCGTCTCGTTGGCGCCGCACCCCGTCGGTGGAGGCGGGTTATAGGGCCCCAATACAAACCTGTAAACACCTTTTTTCGAGATTTATGGAGATTTTCGGCGATTGTTTTTTCCAGCCCCGAAACGGTCCGCACAAACCCTTGGCTTTCGGGGGTTTCACGTAGAAAACCGATCCTTGCATAGCTCGACCCACATCAGTGCATAACACCGAAAACCAACGGAAAAAGCGACTCTGCGTCCTTGATTACAATATGGAGTCCAATGACTTCGCAGCGAAAACGAAAAACGAAACGTTCAAATCGCAACAAGATTTTCGCTTTTTCACACAATCCAAGTCGCGTAAGAGAATCGCATTGATGTTCTTTGCACCACCAAGATCACCAATGGCCATCCGCCAGATGTGTTCGGTGTTGCAGCCCCACATATATAAAGGCCTGTATCCGTGATCGAGATCCCGCACATTGTCGCCCATCGTGGCGCTTCGATTGAAGCCCCGGAAAATACCATTGCTGCATTCCGCGTTGCCGGTGCACGCGGGGCCAAATGGATTGAATGCGATGTCACGTTAAGTTCTGACAACAAGTGCGTCCTTATTCACGACGATACACTTGAACGCACCACCAACGGCACGGGGCCAATTCACCACAGCGATTTCGAGACCCTTCGCAACCTTGATGCCGGCGGATGGTTTTCAGACATATATAAGGGCGAACGTATCCCGACCCTGTCCGATACGCTTGAGACCCTGTACTTCATGGATATGGGCGCCAATCTAGAGATCAAACCGTCGGGCTGTGAGCCGGTCCGTCTGTGCGAGGAAGTCATCAAGGAACTTGGCACATCCAAGACCGTGCCGCCGATTCTGATTTCAAGTTTCGATGACACTGCGGTTGCCCATATGCGCAAGCACATGCCGGACCTGCCATGCGGCTGGTTGCTTGAAACGCTGCCGGAAAACTGGAAGGCAGAATATGAGCGCCTTGGCGCATCCGCCATTCATATCGACCACAAGGCCCTGACACCGGTCAGTGCTGCCGAGATTGTCGATGCCGGTGTGCCATTGGTTTGCTATACCATTAATGACGTTGAACGCGCCAAGGAGCTGTTTTCCTGGGGAGCCACATCGGTCATTACCGATGATCCGGCCAAGTTGCTGATGGCCATTCCCCGGCGACCGTTCGCCGCCCACAGATAGACCCCATATAAAACTTAAACGGGGCAAAATGGCATCAGAGGTCGGACCGCCACCACGATCCCGACGTCTGATTGCCAGATAGAGATAACAGGAAACAGTCCAATGACGATTGCCCCACAAGATGGTGCCGCGGGTCCACCGCCCCCCATTGATCCGGCGACTTCGCCAACCCCGCTTTATCCCAATAACCGGGTAAAACGCCATCTAAGCGAACTTTTCAGGCTCGCACTGCCGGTTACGATCGCCCGCCTTGGCATGCTGATTATGGCCGTGGTCGATACCATTGTCGTTGGCAACTATGACAGTGCGGCACTGGCGTATCTTAATATCGCGCATGCACCTTTCACATCCTTGATGGTGACGGGCATCGGGCTTCTGACCGGGGTCATGGTGATGACTTCACATGCCAAGGGGCGCGATAACCTGATGGCCGCTGGTGCGGTTTGGCGTAACGCCATGCCCTATGCGATTCTGATCAGCATCCTGTTTACCATTCTGACCATGCAGTCGGACTGGCTGTTTGCCATTACCGGTCAGCCAGCCGAGATCACCGATCATGCCGGTGATCTTGCCATGATTCTGTCGATCGGCATGCCGGCAGCCCTTATTTACATTACCTGTGCCTTCTTCCTTGAAGGGTTGCAGCGCCCGCTGCCGGGGATGGTGATGATGATTGGCGCGAACTTCATCAACCTTGTTCTGGATTATGGCCTCGTATATGGCGCCTTTGGCCTGCCGGAACTGGGGGCCGAAGGTGCGGCATGGACATCGAGTATCATCCGCTGGATCATGGCGCTTAGTTTGCTTGGCTATATCCTGTTGATGAAAAGCCATCACCTTTATGGCATCCGCAATGGCTTTGCCGGGTGGTGGCGCGGATCTCGCGATGCCCGTCATCTGGGATATGCCGCCGGCGCCAGTCAGGGCATGGAAACCGGCGCCTTTGCCGCCATGCAGCTTTTTGCCGGACGCCTTGGCGTAATTGCCGCGGCGAGCTATGGCATCAGCATGACGCTACTGGCGTTGATGTTCATGGTCGCCCTTGGTCTGGCTTCGGCGACCTCGGTTCGGGTTGGTATTGCCTATGGCAGACGGGATCGACCGGACATGGCACTTGCCGGATGGATTGGTCTTCTCACCACCATGATCGTGATGCTGGGGCTGAGCGTTCCGCTTTATCTGTTTCCAAACGCGGTTGCCCATCTGTTCACCCAAGACCTTGCCGTGATTGCGACAACGGTGTCTGTTCTGGTCCTGATGCCGATCATTTTCCCGACTGATGGCGGGCAGAATGCCGCGATCAGTGCGCTTCGTGGGGCCGGGGACAAATGGGCACCGACGGTTTTGCATCTGGTGTCCTATGTCTTTGTCATGATCCCGATCGGGTATTACCTGTCCTTCACGCGTGAGATGGGCGTGCCCGGATTATTCTGGGGTATTGCGATTGCAAGCCTTGTCGCCGTCAGTGGCCTTGCGATCCGGTTCCTGATCGTGTCATCGCGCGAGATCCCGGAACATCCCGATCAGATATAAGTCACATCAAATAGCCACTAAAAAAGCGCCGTCGGAAGCTCCGCACGGCGCTTTTTCTTTGGCAGTGAAGATTGCCTGATCAGGAACGGGCGGCATCAAACTGACGGCGCGGCATCAGAAGATCGCAGAACGGCAGAACCAGCGTATCAAACGCCGATGCCGCGCGCGGGGCGTCAATCCGGATGATGTGCTGTTCAATATCGCGCTGGGTTGCGAATTCTCCAAGCGGGGCCAGTTCCGGCAGCGCATCGACCATGGTGGCATAAAAGGCAACCTGATCATCGCGCGCCGTTCCGGCGGCAAGATTGCCCAGATGATTATAAAGCGCCATGGCAAGGAACCAGCGGCAATAGGGCATCAGACCTTGCAAAATCTCGCTCCGCTGTTGCGGCTGCACATATTGCTGCAGGTCGCTATCAAGCCAAACGGCATTTTGCACCCCGGCAACAAAGGCATTGCGAAGGGCCGGATATTCATCGCTAAAGAACACGGTCGTCAGCCAGGATGACAGATCATCAAGGGCTGCCCGGCGTGATGCCGGTGTGCTGTCATTTGCAAAATCAAGCGCGGGCATCGGCGGCTTGCCCGACATGGCAAGGCTTGCCACCGCCGGATCAATGAGCGCATTGGAAAGCCACGCCTGATGCCAGATTTTCATTGGTCGGAAATAGGGTTCCTTTTCAGAACCGCCGGCCTCGATCCAGCTTTCAATCAGGTGCGCCCGCCCCAAGGCGATACCAAGACGCAGGGCATCTTCAAACCCCATGCCGTTTCCCAGGAAAGGGGCGCCCAGCATGTCTTCGAGTAACGGCAACATAGCAGCAAAATTGTCAGACCGAAGACCCGCACCCAGCGGCTGATAGAACGATGCACCATCGCTATGGCCCAGAATGGCGCGCGCATGTTTGGCAAAATCACCCCAGAAAACAAGCTTCACCGGCTCTGCCCGTTTGCGCCAGAGCGGTCGGGTCATGTGCCAGTCTTCGCATTCGAAATTCGCCATCGGCATCGCATCGACCAATCGGGCAAGCGGCTTGGCCACCGCCATTTCCAGATTGGCTTCCGATCCGACATGGCCGATCGACAGACGCCAACCCGGTTCTTCATGCGGATGACGATCAAGCCACAACATGGCAAAACCGTTTGAATTGGCGCGCGTCCCCGCAGGCGCGACCAGATCAAAAAACAGCGACAGGGCCGCCGGGATTTCAGGCACCGAATGATCGGTCAGGGCATCGCCCACCGTCCATGTTTTGACCATCACATCATCGGCATCCGGGCGTTTGTGAAAACGCGGCGGCAAAAAGCCGGAATACTCGTTTGCAGGTTGGATGGAATCGGTCATGGCAGCCTCTTGGATGCGAGGGGGGCACGATGATTGGTGACTTCGTGCATCGCGCTGCTGATACCCAAGGAAACCAAGCAGGTCAATCATGTGCCATTCAGTCTGTGTCCGCAGAAGGCACCGAACGTGCGAAAGAATGGGAGCGCCTCAGGCCCGGGTCAGACCGGCATGCCCGATGCTGGCTTCGCGATAGACAGAGGGCGGCATGGCAAGCAAGCGTCTGAAATCGCGCGAGAAATGGGCATTATCAGTAAAGCCGCACCAAAAGCCAATCTCGCCAACCGACAGGTTGGTGCCATACAGCAACCGACAGGCTTCACGCACACGCACCAGACGCAGCAAATCGGAAAACCGGCTATTGGCCTGTTGCAAGCGGCGCTGCAAGGTGCGCCCGGATGTGTCGAGTGCGGCGGCAACCTCGTCAATTGTCCAGCTGCGCCCAACGTCATGTTCCAACACGGTACAAAGCTGTTGCACGATTGGCCGCTGCGCCCCGATCGACGGCGCGGTGCCCGGCATATTGGCCATAAACGGATAGGAAGATGAAACCTGTTCGAAACTGCCCCAATTGATGCGGAAGCGTAATCCGCGCCCGGCAAAGGTCAGCTTGTCACTAATCCGGCCCTTGCGCATGACGCGCACCGCCGGACCATGGCTTGGCAGGATGGTGGCATCAATTTCTTCGGCCCCGGCTGCTTCAAGCAAGCCGATCAAAAAGCCCAGCGACAAAAGGTTTTCAACACGTGCCGGCGGTTGGCCCCGCACAACCCCGCGATGGATCGTCATGGATTTTCCGGTGACGGAAAAGTCGCTGCGCGCGCGGGCATGAGAATAGCCCTCCAACCGGCGCCAACGATCGGCAATGACCGACGGGGTTGCCGAATGGCGCAACATGGTCAGGATCGGTTCCTGTTCCTTGGCGGCAAGGTAACGCCCAAGGCGCACAAGCACGGCCGGACCATTAATCTCTTCAAGGGCGAGCATGATGCTGCGCAACTTGGCAGAGGTCACAACCGTCCCGGCCGGAACAAGGTCATAACCCCGCGGCAACCAGGCCAATTGCCGGATCAGGGCAACATGCAAACCGAAAGAAACAAATTCCTGCATCAAAACGCGCCAAGACAATAAATATTGGCGCGATCATACAAACTAATGACTGAGCTGTCAGCGCAGGATCCAAAATGTCACGAAGCTGTTACATTAACCGTGTTTTTTGGCACAATCGTCAATGGCGCAGCCTTTTGACCCTGACAGGGCATTGCCCGGGGAATGCGACCATGTCACTGTAAAACCTTCTTTTGCGCCCTTCCATCAATACGGATTGATAACGTGATCAAGGTTCTGTTCGTCTGTACCGGTAATATCTGTCGTTCGCCCACCGCCGATGGTGTTTTTCGCAAACTGGTGCGCGATGCCGGGCTGGAGGATCACATTAGCGTCGATAGCTGCGGCTTGTCGGCCTATCACGTCGGTGAACTGCCCGACCCGCGATCACGCGAAATGGCCAAAAGCCGCGGCATCGACCTAACCGACATTCGATCGCGCAAGATCCGCCGGGACGACTATTACGAATTTGACTATGTTCTGGCGATGGATGACGGGCATTTCCACGATATGCGCCGTCAGGCACCCGCCAGCCATCATGACCGGATCGAGATGTTTCTTGATTATCATCCGACCATGGCTGGCCAAAGTGTGCCCGACCCCTATTACGGTGGGGCAAACGGATTTGTGCATGTGTTTGACATGATCGAGGAAGCCTCAAGCAGCCTGCTTTCGCACATCCGCGAAAAACACGGGATCTAGATCCAAACCGAAACCGGGATTCGCCATGGATAAAAGCGCGCTGGCAGATTTGATCAAACGCCACACCGGGGCAGGTCTGAGTTCCGTTACCCCGCTTTCTGGTGGATGCGTTGCCAATGTAATGCGCGCCGACCTTGATGACGGACGGCGAGTGGTGATCAAGCAGGGCACCACAGAGGATGCAGGCCTTCTGATCGAGGCCGAAATGCTGCGCTATTTCAAATCCCATTCTCCAATCATCTGCCCTGACGTCATCCATGCCGATGCGACCTGTCTGGTGATGAGCTTCATTACCAATGACAATCACATGAGCACCCAAGTACAGCTTGATCTGGCCGAACAGCTCGCCGCCCAGCATCGGGTGACATCCGATACCTTCGGACTTGGTTTTGACACCCTGATTGGCGGGCTGCATCAACCCAACACCCAGGAAACAAGCTGGATCACCTTTTTTGCCGAACACCGACTGCGTCATATGGCGGAGTGTGCCCATAGTGAGGGCAAGCTTCCCGGCAGTATTGTCGCACGGCTGCATCGATTGATTGATCAACTGCCGGAATATTTGCCGACAGACAGTACTCCATCCCTCCTGCATGGTGATCTGTGGGGTGGCAATATCCTGTGCCATTCAGACAAGTTGGCGGGCTTGATCGACCCGGCTATCTATTACGGCGACCGAGAGATCGAGCTATCCTTTGGCACCCTATTTGGCGACCTCACTCCGGAATTTTTCGCGCGATATAATGAAATCCTGCCGATTACGCCCGGATTTTTTGAAGAACGCCGTGATTTGTATAACCTTTACCCGCTATTGGTTCATGTCCGCCTGTTTGGCGGGCACTATGTCAGTGCTGTGAACCAGATCCTTGCCCGTTTTGGCCCTTAAACGTCATAATTTCCCGCAACCCGAAAATCTAAAAAGGAAGAGAGATTTGAAAGTTCTAGCAGGTGCCGCCATCGCACTTTCCATGACCGTCAGCATTGCTGCCATCGCCCATGAAGGCGCGACCGGCGTCGTCAAGGAACGAATGGATGGCATGAAGGCCATCGGCCAGCAGGTCAAGATCATGGTGCCGATGATGAAGGGTGCACTGCCCTATGACCCGGCACAGGTCGCAAAATCGGCTGCAATTATTGAAAGCCATTCGGGTGAAACATTCACCGCCCTTTTCCCGGAAGGCAGCAATGAAAAACCGTCAGAAGCGCTTTCAGATATCTGGGATGACTGGTCGAAATTCACCGATCTTGCCAATGAACTGAACAGCACTGCCGGGAACCTCAAAACTGTTGCTGAAAACAACGGCTCGGAAGACGAGTTCAAAGCAGCCCTGGGCCAGATGATGCGCACTTGCAAAGCCTGCCACAGCGATTTCAAGGAATAGCGCGCACTGCAATTTTGCGCGTGGCGTAAATGGAAAGGCCGCAGCATTTATCGTGCTGCGGCCTTTTGTGTTCTCTGGTCGTCGATGTGTGGCTTAGCGGCCAATCATCGCAAAGAATTCGCGCCGCGTGATCGGGTCATCGCGGAACGCACCCAGCATCCGGCTGGTGACCATGGAAACGCCGGTCTTGTGCACACCGCGCGTGCTCATGCACTGGTGATTGGCATCAATCACCACCGCAACACCAAGCGGATCGAGTTCTTCCTGAATGGTGTTGGCGACCTGTGCCGTCATCTTTTCCTGAATCTGCAGGCGTTTGGCATAAACCTCGACAACGCGGGCCAGCTTGGAGATCCCCACAACACGGCGGCGCGGCAGATAGGCGACATGCGCGACCCCGATGATCGGCACCATGTGATGTTCGCAATAGGATTCGACGCGAATGTCGCGCAGAACGACCATTTCGTCATAGCCGTCGGTTTCTTCGAACGTCCGGCGAAGGATTTCAGCCGGGTCCTGCTGATAACCGGCAAAGAATTCGCCATAAGAGCGCGCCACACGATCAGGCGTTCCGCGCAATCCTTCGCGGTCGGGATCATCCCCGGCCCAACGCAGAAGTGTCCGGACCGCCTCTTCTGCTTCTTCGCGTGTCGGACGCTTCACCGGGTTATGTTCGCTGCACATACCAAATCCTTTTGTCATATTCCGCAGGATTAACGCCTGCCTTGGTGGGGCTCCTGACCCGCTTTAACTGATACTGTTGGCTGATCGGATCAGTTCACAGTGTGTTGCCCATGCGGACTGTCGAGCGAAAAGGCCGGAACCGCAATATCAAAATGATTGCCGTCCATATCCGTCATTTCGAAAGTCCCTACCATGAAGCCACTTGGCGTGGTCAATGGCGCCCCACTTGTGTAATTGAAACTTTCACCGCACGCCAGAACAGGCTGTTCGCCAACGACACCCGGACCTTTGACTTCCTGGGTTTCGCCGCGCGAATCCGTAATCCGCCAATGACGGTTCAACAACTGAACGGTTTTCGATCCGAGATTTTCAATCTCGATGCGATAGGCCCAAACATAACGATGGGTTTCCGGATCTGATTCGTCCTCGAGGAACATCGGATTTACCGACACCTTGATATCGTGGGTTACGGTCGAATACATGCATGTCTCCGGGCCAAGTGTGTTCCAGTCAATTTTGCATCAGCCAAGAATGCGATAGATGGACCTTTATGTAGACAATCCGTCCCGAAACTACCAGTCGCCAGTCAAAACAAACCAGCACGGCGTCCAGGGCAGATACGAAAGGGCCCGCACAATGTACGGGCCGGATCGATGTCAGGATTACTGTTGTTCCAAGCTTTTAAACAGCAAGGGCCGCCAACAGATCTTCCTTCAGGTCATCAATGTCTTCCAGACCGACAGATAGACGCAGCATGCCCTCGGTAATGCCCATTGCAAGCTTGTCCTCGCCCGGCACGCGCTGGTGCGTCGTGGTCCAGGGGTGGGTCGCCAGACTTTTGGCATCGCCAAGGTTGTTGGAAATATCAATCAGCTTGAGGTTATCGAGCAGCGAGAAGGCTGCTTTCTTGCCCCCGGCAAGCTCGATTGCGATCAATCCACCACCCCGGCCAGACATCTGGCGCATTGCCAATTCGTGCTGCGGGTGACTTTTCAGTCCCGGATACAGAACGCGCGAAACCTGCGGCTGTTCCGACAGGAATTCGGCCAAGGCTGTAGCATTGCGGATATGTTGATCGACACGAAGGCTAAGGGTTTCAAGGCCCTTGAGCAGCACCCAGGCGTTAAACGGGCTCATGCTTGGCCCGGTATGGCGCAGGAAGGTGGTCAGATGTTCGTCGTGCCATTCCTTGTCGTTAAACAGGATCGCACCACCAAGGCAGCGGCCCTGACCATCGATATGCTTGGTCGCGGAATAGACAACGATATCAGCACCCAGTTCCATCGGCTTTTGCAGGATCGGCGTGGCAAAGACGTTATCAACGATGACCTTGGCCCCGACCTTGTACGCCAGTTCGGAAATGAAGGCGATATCAAGAACCTCAAGCGTCGGGTTCGACGGGGTTTCAAGGAAAACCGCATCTGCCGGTTTGGAAAGTGCCTTTTCCCAAGCAGCCTTGTCCGTGCCATCGACCAGCTCGGTTTCAACGCCAAACCGCGGCAGAAGCGTGGTGAGGATAAATTCGCATGACCCGAACAGGGCGCGTGATCCGACCACACGGCCACCGGCCTTGGTGCTTGCTGCCAATGCATTCCAGACAGCAGACATGCCCGATGCCGTCGCGCGGCAATATTGCGCGCCCTCGATCAGGGCAAGGCGCTCTTCGAACATGCCGACGGTCGGGTTGGCAAAACGGGAATAGACATAACGTTCCGGGCCGCTGCCATCAAAGGAGGCTTCTGCCTCGGCGGCGGTGTCATACACATAGCCGGAATTCATAAAGATGGCTTCGGAAGTCTCGCAAAAGCCGCTGCGCGCTGTGCCGCCACGTACGGAACGGGTCGCCGCGCGCCAGTTATCGGAAGCCTTTTTTTCGGTCGTCATCGTCTTGCTCCTACATGCCCGGAATATGGTGTGATCCGGACACAAAAAAACCCTGACCGGCATGAATGGGTCAGGGCCGAAGCCAAGCTACCCCTCTTTAGCGATTTTTTACGTGGCCGCAAGCCGGTCGACAAATCCCACGATTGGCAGACGATACGTCCAGTTTTCCCCTACGTCAAGCGCCACTCCCTCAGGATTTTTGCGCATATCCGGGTCCGCTATCGCGTCACGTCGGACAAATTCCCCTCACGCAATGGTGAAGGCAGTTCATGAGCAAGTTTTGAATTTTCTCTCTAATGTTGGATCAAATGATGCGATCCTGTTTTGAAGGGTTTGCTCATCACACCAAATGAACGACCTGCAAGAGCCTGAAATAAATGACCAAAACCAGTTCAATGGCGTCACACTTGTCCGACCAGAAACCAGATATCCAAGCGGAAATCAAAGGCGCGTCAAAGCCGCTCTGGCGGAAGCTTTTACCTGTCGCGGTGCTGATTATCGGTCTTGTCATTGCCTGGGCCAGCGGCGCTCTGGATTTGCTGTCATTTGATACGCTGCGTGAAAATCGCGACCTGTTGCAGGGCTTTGTTGCCGATAATCCGGTTTCAAGCGTGCTGTTTTTCATGGGGCTTTATGTTGTTTCCGTTGCCCTGTCCCTGCCGATCGGCTCGATCCTGACCATCACAGGTGGCTTTTTGTTCGGATCGTTCCTTGCGACAAGCTACATCGTGATCGGTGCAACCCTTGGCGCAACAATTGTGTATCTGGCCGCACGCTATGCGTTTTATGACCTGATGCGCGCCAAGGCCGGTAACGCCGTTCGCAAAATGGAAGAAGGCTTTGCCGAAAACGCCTTCAGCTATCTGATGGTTTTACGCCTGATCCCGATTTTCCCGTTTTGGCTGGTCAATCTTGTGCCAGCTCTTCTTGGGGTCAAATTGCGCTCCTTTGTTTTGGGCACCATGATCGGCATTATTCCGGGCACCTTTGTATATGCTTCCATTGGTGATGGGCTTGGAGCCTTGTTTGATCAGGGCAAGACGCCCGATCTAGGCATCATCTTTGAACCACGTATCCTGACCCCGATCATCGGATTGGCCGTGCTGGCCCTTCTGCCGGTGGTTTATAAGAAACTGCGCCAAGGCAAAAGCGGGGCGGACAAACATGAATAAGATCATCCATACTGATATCTGCGTGATTGGTGCTGGGTCCGGCGGCCTATCGGTTGCCGCTGGTGCTGTCCAGATGGGAGCAAAGGTCGTCCTGATCGAAAAGGGCAAAATGGGTGGCGATTGCCTTAATACCGGTTGCGTTCCGTCCAAGGCGCTTTTGGCGGCTGCCCATGCGGCCGAAAATGCACGACAGGCTTCGCGCTTTGGTGTTTTGACCGGATCGGTCGATGTCGATTTTGGCCGGGCAATCGACCATGTCCATTCCGTGATCGCTGGCATCGCCCCGCATGACTCGGTCGAACGGTTCGAAGAACTCGGCTGCACCGTCATTCAGGCAGAAGCACGCTTTACCGGCCCTGGCGAGGTCATTGCAGGGGATAGCACGATCAAGGCCAAGCGCTTTGTCATCGCCACCGGTTCACGCGCCGCCATCCCGCCGATCCCCGGTCTTGAAAGCGTTTGCTATTTCACCAACGAAACCATTTTCGAAAACCGCATTCGCCCCGAACATCTGATCATCATCGGTGGTGGGCCCATCGGTTTGGAAATGGCACAGGCCCATCATCAACTGGGTGCAAAAGTCACCGTGATCGAAATGGGCACCATCCTGCCCAAGGATGATACCGATCTGGTGGCGGTTGTCCGCGACCGCATCAAGGCCGATGGCATCAGCTTGTATGAAGGTGCCAAAACCAAGGAAATCCTTGATGTGAATGATCAGATCAGGGTCGTGATCGAACACCAGGGCATCGAGATCACCCTTGAAGGCAGCCACCTTTTGCTGGCAACCGGACGCAAACCCAATGTCGAAAATCTTGGTCTGTCAGATGCCGGGATTGATCACAGCGAACGCGGCATTTCCGTTGATGCGCGTCTGCGCACCTCAAACCGCAAAGTGTTTGCCATCGGTGACGTCACCGGCGGACTTCAATTCACCCACATGGCCGGTTATGACGCCGGGATCGTGATCCGCAATGCGCTTTTCCGCCTTCCGGCCAAGGTCGATCACAGCGGCGTGCCATGGGTGACCTACACCAACCCGGAACTGGCCCAAGTCGGCCTGACGGAAACGGCCGCGCGTGAAAAGTTCGGCGATGATATCCGCGTTGTGACCTGGGATTATGCCGAAAATGATCGTGCGCGCGCAGAAGCAGACACCGAAGGCTTTATCAAGGTCATCACCACGCCAAAGGGCAAGATACTGGGTGCCGCCATTGTCGGCAGACAGGCGGGCGAGCTGATTGGCGTCTGGTCGCTTGCCATCAGCAAGAAGATGAAGATCGGTGCGATTGCCGGCATGATCGCGCCTTATCCGACCCTTGGCGAACTGTCCAAACGCGTTGCCGGGGCCTGGTATACGCCCAGCCTGTTTAGCGAAAAAACCCGCAAGCTGGTCCGCTTCCTGCTTAAGTTCGGATGACCGGTTTTATTGGTTCGCATATAAAAACAAGCATCTGTATTGCTGTACTTTTTTCGGCTTCTTGGCCTAACATCATCTCATGAATAACCGGCATCTGAAATTGCCCCCATGGGCCAAGTCACTTTCCGCGCGCCTTCTGGTGCTGACGGTAAGCTTTGTGATGCTTGCAGAGGTGTTTGTTTTTGCCCCCTCTGTCGCGCGATTTCGGATTGACTGGCTGAAGGCGCATCTTGATTCCGGCTACCTTGCAGCCCTTGCCCTTGAAGCCACCCCGGATCAAATGATCCCTGATGATCTTGAGCGCGAGCTGCTTTCCAATGCCGGGATCGAGGCCGTTATTCTGCGTCGTGAAGATCGGAAGTTGCTGCTGCAACGCGATGATATGCCTGCCAAGGTCGACAAGGATGTCCAACTGACAAACTTTTCGATCCCGATGGCCCTGATGGAAGGGTTATCAACCCTGACTCAGACCGAGAACCGGGTGCTGCGGGTTGTCGGCATGCCATCCATGGCACCGGATTTCGAGATCGAGGTCCTTGTTCATGAGGACCGTTTGATTGAAGCCATGCGCAATTTCGGTTGGCGGGTATTTGGCCTGTCGCTGATGATTTCGTTCTTTACCGCTGGGCTGGTTTATTTCGCACTCAACCGGTTGCTGGTTCGGCCGATGCGGACCCTGACCCATGACATGATCCGTTTCCGCGAAGACCCGCAGGATAAATCATCGCTGATCGATCCGGGCGAACGTGACGATGAAATTGGCGTTGCGCGTCAGGAACTCGCCATGATGCAGCAAGATATTCAGGCGATGCTTAATCAGCGCCGCCGCCTTGCTGCCCTTGGCACAGCTGCCACCAAGATCAGCCATGATCTGCGCAATGCACTGGCAACTTCGATGCTGATGACCGAACAGCTTGCCAGAAGCCAGGATGACGAAGTCCGCGCTGTTGTGCCGAGGCTTCTATCATCGATGGAACGCGCGGTTTACATCAGTGAACAAACCCTGTCCTTTGCGCGCGAAACCCCGCCACCGCGCGACCTTGCGACCTTTACCCTGATCGAGCTGATCGAAGAAATCCGTGATCAGATTTTGCTGCATAAATGCGAGCAGCTTCTTGATGGCGCCATGGATGACACGCAGAAGGATGATGAACCCTGCCCGACCCGCATCGAAATCGACCTTCCCGAAGACGTCATGCTGGAAGCCGATTACGACATGTTGTTTCGCGCCTTTAGCAACCTGATGCGCAACCCGATCGAAGCCGGGGCAACGGTCGTTACCATCACCCACAACATTCAGGCTGAACCCGAAGCTGGTACGGAAGGCCGCACCGAATCGGGCAAGACCCGCAGTTTCATTGATGTGATCATCACCGATAACGGTCCGGGATTGCCGGAAAAGGCGATCAAAAACCTGTTCGTTCCGTTTGCGGGCAGCGGACGTGAAGGCGGCACCGGGCTTGGTCTTGCCATCGCGCGCGAGCTGATCAGTACCCATAACGGCGAACTTCTCCTCACTGCAACAGGACCGGATGGTGCTGTTTTCACAGTCACATTGCCGATCAGCAGCTGATTGCTGCGGCATTGCACCACCGCAGCGCACCTAATTCATAGATTTTTCCTATCGAATTTTATTTGATATTCGATTTTATCTTTTTAATGGCATTTGCCACCTTGGGTTATGGCGATGCCGGGCCTGATCCCGATCCCCGATCCGCTCCTGACCCAAGGTTCGGTGTCGCCACCCGAATTAAAGCGTTCCGTATTGATATTTAAGCCTCCCGATCCCCTGTTGCACCCTCCCCCTTGGTTGGCACCTCAAGCGATACGGAACGACCGAGACCCTATAATCCTTGCCGGATTATCATCAGGGGATCTGCACCGGTCCCCGCCCTCAAGACCCCTTGTCCCAATACTGGGCAAGGGGTGTTTTTTTTATGGTTTTGCGTTAAACCGGGCGCGTCATTGATAGACGCATGTCTTCAATCTGTTGACGTAAAAAACAACCTTGCGCGTGATCATTGATCAGGCCCATTGCCTGCATGAAGGCAAACACCGTCGTCGGTCCGACAAACTTCCAACCCCGTTTCTTAAGGTCCTTGGAAAGCGCAACGGAGGTCGGCGATGTTGACATAGATTGTGGCGGGTCTACTTCATCTGGTTTCGGCTCGAAGCGCCAGAAATATGCGGCAAGTGACCCTTCCTGCGCGACCATCTCGCAGGCCCGCTTGGCATTGTTAATGGATGCTTCGATCTTGCCGCGATGACGGATGATCCCGGCATCCCCAAGCAAGCGTTCAACATCCTCTTCATCAAATTGCGCGACCTTGTAAAAGTCAAAACCGGCAAAGGCTTTGCGGAAGTTTTCGCGTTTACTCAAAATCGTGCGCCAGCTTAAGCCCGACTGAAAACCTTCAAGGCAGATTTTCTCAAACAGACGGATGTCATCGGTAACCGGAAATCCCCATTCCGTGTCGTGATACGTATTGAACTCAGGTGCTGCATCACACCACGCGCACCGACATTTTCCATCCGTTCCGATTGTTGTTTTGCTCATGGGTCAGGCCATCAGGAAATTAAGGCGTTCATCGGCACGCGCGGGCGAGATTTCATGAATTTCAGATGTCACGATACCCTCGACAACAAACGGGTCATCATTCACACGCGCTTCAATCGCATCTCGCGACACACCATGCGCCAGAACGACACCGCCCATATTGGGTTGTAGGCTCCCGACCATCAGAAACACGCCATCATCAAAACCTTGCTTGATCCATGCCTTATGCGCGTCCATGAATTCCGGGGCTTTTTGGCGATTTTCGGCAAACTTCAAAAAGATCGTAAACATTCCCTACTCCCTGATTGAGTTGTTGGTGGTGGTAAGGCCTGCAATCTGATCATCAAGCCAGGCACACATCAGATCGACCTCGTGATGCAGGAAACCATCATCGTCAAACGCATTGGCAAGGGTCGCAACACCTTGG
Organism: Thalassospira sp.; assembly: GCF_002709775.1. Classification (GTDB taxonomy): domain Bacteria; phylum Pseudomonadota; class Alphaproteobacteria; order Rhodospirillales; family Thalassospiraceae; genus Thalassospira. The sequence continues at coordinate 45,030 of NZ_PAQR01000024.1, read as the reverse complement.
CTTCGGCCAAGGATATGCATCGCCAATTCGTCCGATCTATCACCAAAGCCCAGACGTTCGAACTGCCGACGTAGCCAACTGCGAAACAGGGTAAACAGTGCCGCTGCATCACTTTTCGCGGCATGGTTCAGTTTCGCCAGTTCTGAGGATAACGTGCCCACCGGGCAGCCGAATTTCCGGATCTTCTCGCCATTCACGATCAGAATATGAATGAAACTGCGAATACGCTCAGCCGGGTCTGAACCGGTTACTTCCCAGCGATCAAGCATCTGCTCGGTATTGGCAAGGCGCCGGTTAATCACGCTATCAAGGATGTCATCCTTGGTTTTGAAGTGGTGATAGAAGTTGCCACGCGATATGCCAACGGCACTGGCAATATCGGCAAACGATGTGGCTTCGAACCCGTGCTGATAAAATAGCAGGTCTGCTGCCTCGATAATTCGATCCCGTGTTTCTACTGCCATTTCCCGATCTATCACCCGATTCAATCTGCATTTGGACAGTCGTCCTATATCTAGAATTAGGTCATTTGTCCTAGACTGTCAACCACATGAAAAAGCACCTGCAAGCATCGCCTGCAGGTGCCTGAAAACTTAAGCGTTAACCGTTGTAGGTGTTGGTTAGTCCCGCCAGAAGGCCGGGAACAGCAAAACCAGAACCGTAAAGACTTCCAGACGGCCAATCAGCATCCCGATCGACATCAGCCATTTTGCCCCGTCCGGAAGGGTCGCAAAGTTGCCCGACGGGCCGACAATCGGGCCAAGGCCCGGCCCGACATTGGCAATCGCCGTTCCGGCACTTGAAACCGCCGTGATGAAATCAAGCCCCATCGCACCAAGGCCAGCGGCCAGCACGACAAAGCAGAAGACAAACAGGAAGAAGAAGCTCAGAACCGATTCCGTGACGTCTTCTGACAGCGGTTTACGGTTATAGTAGGCAATGAAAACGCCATGCGGGCGCAGCATGTGCGACAGCTGGATTTTGGCAATCTCATAAAGAACCTGCAGGCGGAAGATCTTCACCCCGCAGGTCGTCGACCCCGCACAGCCACCAATAAACATGACAAAGAAGAACACCGTCACCGCAAACGGCCCCCAAAGGCCGTAATCGGTGGTGGCATAGCCCGTGCCGGTCATGACCGACATGATGTTAAATGACGTAAAGCGCAGCGCATAAAGGAAGCCAACACCATTGGTTTCCGAATGCCAGAAGGCCAGACCGACAATGATCGCAACCGCAATCGTGATAAACCAGCGCACCTGACTGTCCCGGAACAGGGCGCGTCCCTGCCCGCGCAGCATCTGCAGATACAAAATAAACGGCAAGGCACCGGTCGCCATGCCAAGGGTAATGATCACGTCAATCGCGGCACTGTCATAATGCCCGATCGAGGCATCCTTGGTCGAAAAGCCACCAGTCGCGATCGTTGTCATCGCATGCGCAATGGCGTCAAACGGTGTCATACCCGCCGACCACAGCATGATCGCCCAAAGCCCGGTGAAGCTCAGATACAGCATCGCGATCCCCATCGCGATCTGCGTCGCACGCGGGAAGGCCTTGTCCGACTTGTCGGAGTTTTCCATACGGAACAGCTGCATACCACCAACGCGCAGCATCGGCATGACGGCAATCGCCATCACAATGATCCCGATCCCGCCAAGCCACTGCAACAAGGCCCGCCACAACAAGATCCCCTGCGGGGCATTATCAAGGCCGACAATCACGGTGGATCCGGTGGTGGAAATGCCTGACATCGCCTCAAAGAACGCGTCGGTATAGGACATATCCAGATCGGAAAAGGCAAATGGCAGGGCCGATGCCGCTGTCAATACCAACCAGCTTAATGTCGTCAGGATAAAGGCCTGGCGCGAGTTGATCTTCAGGTTGTCCATGCGGTTCATCATGATCAGTGCCCCGCCGACAAACAGCGACACAAAGGACGCCGCCGAAAACACGATCCAGTCGCTTTGCCCGTAATACAAATCAACCAGTGCCGGGATGAACATGCCAACCGACAACGTACAAAGCAAAATGCCGACGATGAAAAGAATGGGACGGAAATCGATCAATGAAGCGCCTCTTGGCACATATACCGCGCAATCCCCCCGGACAAACGGCATATGGTGCGTCTGATATTCTGTTCTGGGAGGCACTGCATACCCGAAAAATCGGTCAACATGTACCCCATTCATCAAAAGCAGCGAAATTCTTGGCACATGACGCCACAATGTCCAGTCCTTTTCGGCTGTTACGCGCTTGAACACGCCCTCAAAGCCGGCGATTTAGCTGCCTGAAGCGCTGGTTTTCATGAAAAGACACCTGTTTTCGCCGCCATTTGAACGACCCTGCTTACGCCTACCCATACCAAGGCCGCTTTGGAGGTAGCACAGGAATTCCCCTGATTTCCGATGACTGTAAGGTGGGTCAGAAAGCTTCCAGATTGCGTCTCGGTTTGGATTGGTTCACGAGCGTGCCCCGGCCCCGACAAACCTGCCGGCAATTGATTTTGTGTCGTGCAACATGATGCAGTTTCCCCTAGATTAGGGCGGATCAAAACGATGTATCCAATCATCGATTGCCACCTTTTGACTGTCTTTTGGGGAGCTTCCCGTGCGGGGAAAGAAACTATACTTCGCGATTGTTCTGTGCGTTCTGCTTGCGGTCGGTTTCCTGACCACAAGTTTTGTCAGCTTTTATGTCGCCCGGGATTCGCTTGAAGAACAAATCTCCGAAAGCACGCTGCCGCTTACCAGTGACAATATCTATTCCGAGATCCAGCGCGATCTGCTGCAGCCGATCTTCATTTCCTCGCTGATGGCCCATGACACGTTCTTCCGGGACTGGGCCCTTTCCGGCGAAAAGGATCAGGAACAGATCACCAAGTATCTTAGCGAAATCCAGTCACGCTACGATACGATCACGTCCTATTTCATCTCGGATGAAACGCGCAATTACTATCACCCGACAGGGGTGATCAAACAGGTGCACGAAGATGACCCGGCCGATGGCTGGTATTTCCGCGCCCGCGACAGCAAGCAGCCCTATGAAATCAATATCGACCATGACACGGTTGATCGGTCGCGCCTGTCGATTTTCGTCAATTATCAGGTGCGTGATTATGACGGCAATGTCATTGGCATTACCGGTGTTGGCCTTGCGGTGAGTTCCGTTACCAACCTGATCGAGACTTATCAGGCGCGCTATGGCCGCACGATCTACTTCATCGATACCGAAGGCCACGTTACCCTGCGCGGCAGCGGATTTGGCGATGCGCATAGCCTGCAGGAACGCCCGGGCATGCGCAATCAGGCAACCAAGATCCTGACCTCGCCGGGCGCCTCGATCAGCTATGAGGAAGGCGGGCATACCTATTTCGTCAACAGCCGTCTGGTGCCAGAATTCGGCTGGCTTCTGATTGTCGAACAAAGCGACTATTCCTCTGACGAACGTCTTCAGAACACGCTATTCATCAATATCGCGATCTCGCTTCTGATCACTGTCGTCGTGGGGCTCGTCGCCTTCCTGACCGTGCGCAACTATCAGAAACGCCTCGAAGAACTGGCATCACGTGACAAGCTGACCGGCACCTTTAACCGCCAGGTCTTTGACATGCTCTTTGCTCAGGCTGCACAGAACGCCAAGCGTCAGAAAACATCACTCTCGGTCATGTGCTTTGACATTGATGGTTTCAAGGAAATCAACGATGGCTATGGCCATCCGGGCGGGGATGCTGCCCTTCGCGAAGTTCTGACCATGATCCGCCAGAATGTTCAGGAAGCCGACGTAATCTGCCGCTGGGGTGGGGATGAGTTTGTCATCCTGTTCCCTGGAAAGGATCGCAAGGAAGCCCTGACCAAGGCGCGCGATCTTGCCGATGATGTGCGCAATGCCCCGGTTCGCTTTGGCCGCGATCATATCCCGGTCACGATCAGTGCCGGGGTCACGGAATATCGTGACGGCGAAGACCTTGATACCCTGATGGCGCGTGTTGATAACGCCCTTTATACCGCCAAGGCATCAGGACGCGACCATATCTCGCTGTCCTGATCGCGCTGATCAGGCAGCAATAGATACAAAACACCCCCGGCATAACTCTCTGCCGGGGGTGTTTTCTTTTAATTCGGAAAGGTATGCGATCAGTCGGCGATGGATGCCTCGGCGATCTGAACAGCGTTAAGTGCTGCACCTTTGAGCAACTGGTCACCGGCAACAAACAGTTCCAGACCATGATCACCAAAGATCAGGTTGGTGCGGATGCGGCCAACTTCGACGTCATACTGTTCGGTCGCGGTCAGCGGCATCGGGTATTTGTTGTTTGCCGGATCATCGACAAGTTTGACACCCTTGGCCTTTGCCAGCACTTCACGTGCGGCATCCGGGGTAACAACCTTTTCGGTTTCAACCACGATGGCCTCGGAATGGGTACGCTCGGTCGGGATACGAACCGCGGTACACGATACCGGAAGATCCGGCGCGCCAAAGATCTTGCGCGTTTCCCAGGTCACTTTCATCTCTTCACGGGTGTAACCGTTGTCCTGGAAGCTATCGATATGCGGGATCACGTTAAAGGCCAGCGGAGATGAAAACACCTCTGCCGGGACCGGCTTGCCTGCAAGACCGGCCGCCAGACCTTCGCGCAATTCGTTCATACCCGGCTGACCGGCACCCGATGCAGCCTGATAGGTCGAAACGATTACTTTCTTCAGGCCAAAGGCCTGATGCAGCGGCCAAAGTGCGACTGCGGCGATTGCCGTGGTGCAGTTCGGGTTCGCGATCAGTTTTGCCGTCTTGGCAAGGTCGCCATTGATTTCCGGCACGATCAGCGGAACATCGTCATTCAGGCGGAACGCCGAGGAGTTATCAATCACAAGCGCGCCTTCGGCAATCTTGGGAGCATATTCCTTGGCGAAATCACCGGAAACAGCAAGGAAGACAATGTCGCACTGCTTGGCTTCTTCAACAGAAAACAGCGCGACGGTCTTAGTGCCGAACTTAGTCTCCACGGTCTTGCCCGCTGAACGCTCGGAAGCGAACAGGGTGAGTTCACCTACAGGGAACTTGCGATCAAACATAACGTTGATCAGCTCGACGCCAACCGCACCGGTTGCGCCGATCACACCGACATGGAGATTTTCGGCACTCATAATAGTTGTCTAACCTCGCAAAAAATTGTTGTCATATTCGACTGCCGCGATCATTCGCGGGCCGCGCATTATAGGGATTAATCAGGGCAACGCAAATCTACCTTGGTGCATTGCAAGCATGCGCAGCTTTGTTGTGGTTCGAACGCACCAGACAACAGATTGTTCCACGCTGTTTTTCAACGGTTTGATATGAAAAATCCGCCCTTCGACTGAACCACCGCCAAGCAGATGTCAAAGGGCGGATTTAGCCGCCATAAAGACGACATATCCAGACTATGAAAAAGAATCGACCGACCGCATCCAAACGCGATCAGGCGATAACGCCAATTACATCAGGCAATGTTTGGCGAAATCGGCCGCTTCGTTTGCGGTCCAGTCACCTTTCGGCTTTTCCTTAAGGTCATTACACCATTCGTCACTCCCCACCTCGGGCGAGCAGGCCGAAACGGCACCAATGAGGAAAAGGACGGCAAAGGCCCCGACAGTTTTGGTCGCGATTTTCTTTTGCAGTTTCATGTCCGTGTCCAATGTTTGTTTGTTCGTTCTTAGCGCTACGAACTTATCGTCTGCGCGAAAATGACGCAAAGAAAACCGGCGGTCTGTGGCAACCGTCACAGCCCAGAAAAGACAGCACTGAATTCGAAAAGAAAGATCAGTCGCGCCAGAAGGACGGCATCAGAAGGACCAGAAGTGTCTCGAACTCCAACCGGCCCAAAACCATCGCAACATTGAGTACCCATTTCGCGGAATCCGGCAAGGACTGAAAATTACCCGCCGGCCCGATGATATTGCCAAGCCCCGGCCCGACATTGGCAAGCGATGTCGCCGCCGCACTCATCGAGGTAATCAGATCAAGCCCGGTCAGACCCAGCGCAATCGTCACCGCGATATAGCTGATGGTCAGAAGGAAAACATAGACCGTGACCGCGTTATAGATGTCAGACGTTATTTCATGGCGATCAATGCGACTGACCACCACGGCTGACGGGCTGCGCAGGCGCATGAAATGGGTGCGAAGCCCGGTAAACACGACATAAAGGCGAAACATCTTGAACCCGCCCGATGTCGACCCCGAACAACCGCCGATAAAGGTCGCAAAGAAAAACAGCATGACCGCCGCCGGGCCCCACAACAGGTAATCACCCGATGCATAGCCCGTGGTCGTAATCACCGACACAAGGTTAAATGCCGCCATGGTCAGCGACCGGAAGACACTGTCATCTGATATCTGCACCAACCGCACGGTCAGCAACAACGTAAAGCCGGCAATGATCAGGCAGAACAATCTGATCTGCTGATTGCCAATCACGGCCTTGATCGCGCGCTTGCGAAGGAACACCGCATAGGCCGTAAACGGAAGCCCGCCAAAGAACATGAACAGGATGGCAATCCAGTGCAGCGACAGGCTGGTATCGAACTTTGCAAACGACAGGTCCGATGTCGCATATCCCCCGGTCGACAGCGTCGTCATGCCGTAATTGATCGCATCAAACCACCCCATGCCAAAAATGCGATACAACACTATGCACACCACGGTCAGAACGGAATAAATCATCACGATCTGCAGGCACATGTCGCGCATGCGACCGCTGAGTTTCTCCGACCGGTCCGAACTTTCCATCTGAAAAAGCTGCATGCCGCCAACCCGCATCATTGGCAACAGGGCAAGGGCGGTGACAATGATCCCGATCCCGCCCAGCCATTGCATGATAGACCGCCAGATCAACAATCCTGGTGGCAATTGATCAAGCCCCGAAAGGATCGTCGACCCGGTGGTTGTCAGGCCCGACACGGTTTCAAACACCGCATCGCAGAAACTGATTTCAAGGGATGAATACCAAAGCGGCAGGGACCCGGTCAGGCTGATCGCAATCCACGACACCACCGTCAGGACATAGCCCTGACGCGCGGTCACCCGCGGTCCGATATCTGATCGGCAGGCCAGACACGCCATGCCGCCAAGCCCGATGGCCGTCATCGAGGCCTGCGCAAAAATTTTCCAGTCCGGGTTGCCATATGCAAGATCAACAGCAGCAGGCACCATCATCGAAATACCGATGATAATGACCATAACCCCGACAACGAAAAAGATGGGTTGCAGACGAAACAAACAAGCTTCCCCGACAGCGAAAGACAAACCCGCTTGTAGCGCCAAATGACAAATGATGCATCCGGTTTATTGTGCATGGCACACGTGGTGCCAGTAACGTTTGCGCATGACCGGCCTGCCAAGCCCGTCATCATTTTGCCGTTCTTTTTGCTTGTTCTTTTGCCATGACCGTAGTGTCATTCACCTATTCCTGCATTTCATTGAGGTCCGTGTGAAACGCGTTGCCCGCCTGATCATCCTTCTTGCCATCCCCGCCATCGTTGCCTTTGGCCTGCATTGGCGCAGCACCCCGGTTCATGCCGCCGACAACACGTCCGAGCTTGCGGACCCGGGTGGTTTGGTCGCCAAGGGACGCGATGTGCATGTCATTGATGGCGACACCATCATGATTGCCGGGCAGGTCGTTGATATTGCCGGAATGGATGCCCCCGAACTCGGACAGCAATGCCTGCATAATGGCAGTTTCTGGGATTGCGGCATGTCTTCGGCCATGCAGCTGCGCAAATATTTCGCCATGGCACCGTTTGATGTTCATTGCTGGGCCGGTGACGCGGAACGTGCGGGCAAGGCCGATGATTTCCCCATCGTGGAATGTGGCATCGGGGAGCGTGATGTGGCGGCCGCCATGATCAGCGACGGTGAAGCCCTTCCCATCGCAGGCTACTCACACCGCTATGACCGCCTGTCGCGCGAAGCGGACAATGCCGGGATCGGCATCCATGGTGGCGATATGATTGCCCCGGCTGATTGGCGGGCGGGCAAACGCCTTGATGGTGAAACCGGACGCTGCCTGTTCATTGCCGATGGCAAGGGCAATTACCTCAGCACCCTTGATCCACGCTTCGCAGACCTAACCCAGACCAGCAGCAAAATCTGCAGCGACGAGGAAGCCCGTGAAATGGCGCTGAATTACCTGCCACCCGCACCATAAGCATGGCCAGCCTGCAAGGGGCTGTTAAAACCGAAATGATTTTCTAGGGAGAGCTTGGAGCGGGTGAAGGGAATCGAACCCTCGTATGCAGCTTGGGAAGCTGCCGTTCTACCATTGAACTACACCCGCAAAGCGCGCGTTTTATAGCCCGCTTTTCTGCTTAGTGCAAGCTGATCGCAATGCGATCAGGGCAAATATTTGCCCTGATCAAACCCATGAAATTCAGCCTTCCGGCACCATGCGCCAGATCGCGCTGGCATGGTCATCGGAAATCAGGATCGACCCGTCGATATAGTGTTTCACATCAACCGGTCGGCCGATAACCTCACCATTGTTGCGCAGAAAGCCATCAAGAAACGGATTGTCGGTTACCGGCTTGCCATTGATGAATTCGACCCGAACCACCTTGTAGCCATCCGGGATTGTGCGGTTCCACGATCCATGCAGGGCAACCAGTGCATCGCCACCGTCAAAGGTAAAGCCAAGTGGCGCATTATGGGCACTAAAGGTGAATTCCGGGAAAGTGACCTCTTCCGGCAATGATTCATCGGAAAATTGCGGGCTTCTGGTGTCACTACCCGCATACCATGGATAACCAAAGAACTGACCGGACTGGCTGGCACGATTAAGTTCCTCGCGCGGGATATCATCGCCCAGACGATCCCCGCCATTATCGGTAAACCACAGCTCATCGGTTTCGGGGTGGAATGTCAGGCCGACTGAATTGCGGATACCGCTGGCATAGATCTGCGGGGCACCGCCATTGACCGGAATGGAAATGATCGTGCCTTCAAGGCCACTGACCTTGCAGATATTGCACGGCGCTCCGACTGCAACAAACAAACGGTCGCCATCCGGCGACAACGCAGCATACCGCCAGCCATGATGGCGTTCATCGGGCAGATTGGTAAACAGGATGCGCGGACGACCAAGGGTTTCACCATCGAAATTGGCAAGATCGTATGAGACGATACGATGCTGATCAGCGACAAACAGGGTCCCGGGTTTGTAGGCAATCCCGTTGGCCAGCTTGAAGTCATCGGCAATCAGATTGACGCTCTCGGCAACGCCATCCCCGTCTTCATCGCGCACGAAATAAAGATTTCTCCCGCGCGTGCCGACAAAAATACCGCCCAGTTCTGGCGCCACGGCGATGGTGCGGGCATTTGGGACCTCGGCAAAGACCGACAGACGATAGCCGCTTTCGGCCGTCAATAATGACTGCACGCGTGCGACCCGTTCGGACAGCTGCTGGGCCTGCGCTGAGACACTCAACGCTGTGACTGCCACAACGGAAAGGCTGCCCAAACACAAACGCCCAGCCCATCGGCGCGCTTGGTGCAACATACGATGGAAGTCCGGGCGTGAATATTGGGGCATCCTGAAATCTCCTTGTCTGGCAATCGGCCTTACAAGGGATACGGATGGTATCCCCAGACCGATTAACGGACGCGTTCAGAGATCGGAGCGTTAACCGACAGTTCCATGTCCCACGGGAAGTAAATCCACGTATCCTGGGACACTTCGGTCACAAAGCTGTCAACGATTTCGCGGCCAAGCGGCTTGGCATAAACGGTTGCGAAATGCGCATTCGGAAGCTTTTCGCGCACAGCCTTGGCGGTTTTGCCGGTATCGACCAAGTCATCAATGATCAGCATATCGGTGCCGTCACCTTCGACTTCTTTTAGCCATTCCAGATCACCACGCGTCTTGTCAGAGTAGCTGCGAACACAGACCGTATCAATCAGGCGAATATCAAGTTCGCGTGCAATGATGGCCGCAGGCACAAGACCGCCACGGGTGATTGCCACGATTCCCTTGTACGGGCCTTTTTCCAACAGTCGCCATGCCAGTGCACGGGCGTCGCGATGCATCTGTTCCCAGGAAACCGGGAAACCTTTGTTATAAGCAGCTTCGCTCACAAGAATTCTCCTGCGCCAGATCGGTTCGCCAAATGAATGTGCCCGGACATCACCATATGGCGCCATCATCCAGACCCGCATTCCACAAAATCAAGCCGCTTAACTACGCCGAGTTGGGCACGAAGGCAAGTATTCGCTAGCGTGTTCGTTTTTTACCCGGCATTCAGCCGTGCTTGCAGGAGCGTGGAAAAATCACTGCCAAGTTTCTGGATCGGTGCGGACCAGTCATCGGGCTTTTCCTGACGATAGATGCGCATGGTCGGGTACCAGGGGCTGTCAGACCGATTGACCATCCAGCGCCAGTCGGTGGTGTAAAGCTGCAACATCCAGACAGGCACGCCAAGGGCACCGGCAAGATGGGCGGGCGAACTGTCGATGGTAATCACCAGATCCATCTCGCGCATCAGTGCGGCACTGTCACCAAAATCATGAATATGGTCGCCAAGATCCGTGACAAAGGCATGCAGGCCGAGCTTGTCGATATCGGCCCGGCGCTCATCGATCTGGAAGCTGTAGAACGCAGCCCCCTTGGCCGACAAAATCGGAAGCAGGGTCTCAAGCGGGCAGGATCGGTCGCGCGGATTAAGCTTGCCCGCCCAGATCAGCCCGACCTTAAGGGCCGTACCCGGTGGTGGTGCCAAGCGCGCACGTTTGCCCTGCGGCGGGGTCAGGTAACTATCGGTCGAGAGTTTCTGAAGATCCTTCGCGCCAATGCCCATCACATGCGGCAGGCTCAGAAGCGGCACATGCACATCAAATTCCGGAAGCGCGCGCCCCTTCTCGACCACAGTGCCAACACCCGAAACCGTCTTCATGATCGGGATCAATTCCTTGCGGCACTCAAGGATCACATGCCCGGCCTTTTTCGCCACCAGCGGTACGAAACGGGCAAACTGGATCATGTCGCCAAAGCCCTGTTCGGCGCGCAGCAAAACCCGTTTGCCGCGCAGATCCGTCTTGCCATCCCATTCGGGTGCTGTTTCAAGCGGGCGGATCGGATTATCGGCAAGTTTGCGGCGCGTTTCATACCCCGCCCAGCCTTCGGCGTAATTGCCAAGGGCAAGATGCGCCAATGACTTGTCCCAATTGGCATCGACATAATCGGGATCGATCGCAAGCGCGCGCTCGAAATAGTCAAGCGCCTCGTCAAAGCGGTTCATATCACGATAAACAAGCCCGGCATTAAACGTGTGCGACTTGACACTGTCATCAAGTTCGATTGCCTTTTTGTGCGCAACAAGCGCCTCGTCAAAGCGCATCATTTCGCGCAGGCAGTTCCCCATATTCGACCACATTCCGGCATTTTCCGGCCGAAGGTCCGCGGCCCTCCGATAGGCAATCAGGGCCGCGTCGAACTTCTTGCTACGGCGAAGCGCGACACCAAGGTTGTTCCAGACATCGGGTTGATTGGGGTTCTGGCGAAGGGCGGTACTGTATAGGCGAATGGCATCATCAATCTGGCCCGCCTGATGAGCAGCCAGGCCCCGCTGGAACAGATCGCTGATCACCTGACGGCGCTGCACGGCGGCCTCGGCACTTTTGCGCGCAGCCGCTTCGTCGGCCTTGGCGATGGTATCGTCGGTTTTCGGATCGGCGTCATCAGGGGTGGTGCTGGTGGTGGCGGCGACGACGTCTTCCTTCTTGGCAGCCTTGCTGCTTGCAGTGGATTTCGACGCCTTCTTGGCTGGTCGTTTCTTGCGTGTTGTTGCAGCTTTCGCCATTCCCGTTCCCCCGGTGCATTTGCCTTTATATGGCAAATGCCATCGCCCCCTTGAAGGCCTGTCAAATCGATGGATCGCGACACCGACCGATTCGGCGGGGTGCAGCTATATTAGAAGAGAGCATAATTTACCAAAAAAGCCTTACCAATAAGTGGATTTATTCATTTGGTTTTATGGAAATGGAATATTCGCGCCCCCGGTCGTTTCTTGTTTCAGAAATTTTACCGGATGGAGTAGCTTCGATAGTCAATCAATAAACCAATACGTGAGCTGCGACGTCTTTGCGTCGCATTACGAGAAAATAAATGTACGAGCCGGCCACTGTGCAAAACGCGCAGGGTAACAGTTCGTCACACCCTGATTGTCGGTTTCAGGATCGGAGCTTCAGGCCGACCACCGACGTCAGAACTAGGGAATTGGTGAATACTGCCTTTGAAGGAGTGGGAGACCGTAAATGGCTGAACCAAAAAGATCCGGCGCGTCTGTCGGACGTAAAGTGATTCTTGTGATTGTCGGACTGCTTGTCATCGGGTTCGCCGCGATGATGACCATCCAGACCGTTTCACAGCGCAATGCCATGATCGAAATCATGTACAATGAATCGGTCGAAAAAACCGAAATGCTGTCGACTGCCGTTCAGCCGGGCTTCATTGCCATGGATGGTGCATCGGTCGAAAAGGAATTCCGCAAGATCACCGATAAGGAAGGCTCCCAGCTGGCAAGCCTGATCGCGGCCAACCCGGGTGGTGATGCCATCAGCACCTATCAGTCCGAAAACCTGCGCGAACATGATCTGGCTGCCCTGATCGAAGCGCATCTCGAAAAGATCGAGAACAAGGAAGTCGTCAGCTTCATCACCGAAGACGCCGTCATCGTTGCCGCACCGATCACCAAATATTCCAAACGTCGTGACGAAGACCAGTATCGTGGCATGCTTGTCACCGCCTGGTCGCTTGACCGCGTCAGTGCCGAAGTCAAACAGGCCGTCATTGTGCAGCTTGCCCTTGCCGCTGCCATTCTGGTGCTGCTGCTTGGTGTGACCTGGGGTGTTCTGCGCAATCAGATCCTGACCCCGATGGTCAAGATCAATGGCGCCATGCAGTCGCTTGTCGATGGTGAACTGGATGTCGATATTCCCGGTCTCAAACGCAATGACGAGATCGGCGAAATGGCCTCGTCGGTCGAGATCTTCAAGGAAAACGCCAAACGCGTTACCCAGCTTGATCGCGAACGCGAACAGGAACGTGAACGCGCCGAAGCCAAACGCCGCGATGCCATGACCGCCCTTGCCGGTCGGTTTGAACAGACTGTTATGGGTGTAGTCGACAGCGTGTCTGGTGCATCTGGCGAAATGCAGGAAGTTGCCCAGACCATGGTGGCAGCAGTCCAGCAAAACGAAGCCGGTTCACAAGCGGTTGTTGCCGCAGTCGAACAAGCCAACCACAGCGTTGAAACTGTCGCAAGTGCCGCCGAAGAACTGGCTGTTTCCATCCGTGACATCAGTGCACGCGTGAATGAAACATCAAACATCACCGCCAATGCCTCGACCGAGGCCACCCGGGTGAACGAGATGGTTCAGGGTCTTGATGTCTCAGCCCAGAAAGTCGGCGAGGTTGTCCAGATCATTCAGGCAATCGCCGAACAGACCAACCTGCTGGCACTGAACGCCACGATCGAGGCTGCCCGTGCCGGCGACGCTGGCAAGGGCTTTGCCGTGGTCGCCAACGAGGTCAAAAACCTCGCCAATCAGACGGCACGCGCGACCGAGGATATATCGGAACAGATTTCCGGTATTCAGGGATCGACACAGCAGGCCGTTGGGGCGATTGACGGGATCACCGGCATCATTGCCAACCTGAACGAAATCGCATCCGAGGTCGCCGCTGCGGTCGAGGAACAGGGTCAGGCAACCACAGAAATCTCGACCTCGGTTCAGCAGGCTGTTCAAAGCACGCAGGAAGTCTCCAACCACATCCGCGAAATGCAGGAAGCCGCCCGCCAAACCGGCGAGGCCGCACATCAGGTTCTTGGCGCGTCTGACAAGCTTAACAGCCAGTCGGGCACATTGCGTGGTGAAGTCGGCAACTTCCTTGACGAAGTCCGCGCAAGCTAAGCTTTGCGATAAACCCATCAAAAAACGCCGCCCGGCTATCCGTGGCGGCGTTTTTTGTTTGCAAGCTTGATCCTAGCGCAGTGGATCGCGACTTTGGGCGTCACCATCAAGGCGCATCATCATCATGTCATCAAGATCGGCATAGCCCTGCAAACGATAAAGCGGTTGCATATCCCGCGTCGCCAGAAGCCAGCGCTTCACGCGCCGTAATTCGGGATGGGTATGTAGGGCCTCGATCATTCGTGCCGCAATGCCCATCCGTCGATAATCCGGGTCGACAAAGACATCGGCAACATAGGCGATGGCAATCTGATCACTGACCACGCGGGCAAAACCGACCTGACGCCCGTCGCAATAGGCCCCGACGGGAAAGGACATTTCCACCGATCGATCAAATTCACCGCGTGTGCGTCCGCCGGACCAATAGGACGCCGCGATAAAATCATAGCAGTAATCAAGATCAAGCCGCGCCCGATCAATACTGACTTCAATGGTTTTATCGCCATCTGCCATCGTGAAGTTCCCACGCGGATGATTTGATTATTTCAGGTAAACCGCCACGGCCAGGGCCGCAATCGCCACCCACATCACAAGGGTCTGGCGCGATACGCCACCTGACTTTTTCTGGCCATTCCCCGCCTTGCCGCGCATGGCGGCAACCGTTTCAGGATGCAGACGGAGGCCCTGTTCGGTCAGGACCGATGATGCCTGCTCGGCGGCTTCAAGCACACGCGGCAATCGGCGCAACATGGATCCGGCCTGAAGGGTGGCTTCCTTGATCTTGGCTTCCGGGCCAAGGTTTTCGCGCATCCAGTCTTCGATCAGTGGACGCGACAGTTCCCACATATTCTCGTTCGGACTGAGGATTCTTGAAAGCCCCTCGGCAACGATCATGGTCTTTTGCAGCATCAGAAGCTGTGGCTGGGTTTCCATGCCGAACTGCTCGGTAATCTGGAACAGCTGACCTAACAACCGGCCAACAGAAATATCGGCCAATTCCTTGCCCAGGATCGGCTCACCAATCGACCGGCAGGCCTGCTGGAAGTTTTCAAGCGATTGGTTGCGCGGAACGTAGCCCGCTTCAAAGTGGACCTCTGCCACGCGGTGATAATCGCGGGTCAGGAAGCCCAGAAGCATCTCGGCCAGATAAAGCCGCGTCTGCTTGTCCACCCGGCCCATGATGCCGAAATCAACCAGACTGACCCGGCCGTTTTCATCAACAAACAGGTTACCCGGATGCATATCCGCATGGAAAAACCCGTCGCGGAAAACCTGCTGGAAAAACGCCCCGGCTGCCTTGGCAAGCAGGTCGGATCGATCAATGCCCATGCGATCAAGCGCCTCGACATTATCGATACGCACGCCCTTGACCCGTTCCATGGTCATCACATACTCGGCGGTGCGTTCCCAATCGATTTGCGGAATGTAGTAGGTCGGATCATCTTCGAAATTGTCGCGGAATTCCGATGCCGCGGCGGCTTCGAACCGCAAATCCATTTCAAGATGCACGCTGTCTTCAAGCGCCTTGACCGTCTCAATCGGCTTCAGGCGGCGCAAACGCGGTTGGGTCAACTCGACAAGTTCAGCGATCCAGTAAAACAGGTCCATGTCGCGCGCAAAGCGGTACCGAATATCCGGGCGCAGAACCTTGACCGCAACTTCACGCCCGTCGGTCGTGGTCGCGAAATGCACCTGCGCGATCGATGCTGCTGCCACCGGTTCTTCATCGAACTCGGCAAACAGCATGTCAAACGGTTCGGCCAGCTGTTCGGTAATGATGCGTTTGGCGATCTTGGCCGAAAAGGGCGGCAGGCGATCCTGAAGCGACGAAAGGTCGGCTGCCACATCATCCCCAATCAGGTCAGACCGGGTCGCAAGGGTTTGCCCCAGCTTGATGAAGGCCGGACCAAGTTCTTCAAGCGCACGGGCAAGACGCTTGCCCGGCGGCAAATCGGAACGGCGTGAAAAGGGTGCCGTCAGGCGGGCCAAAAACGCGACAAGCTTGCCACCCGGCACAAGGGCCAGTGGAAACAACGCATCATAGCGCGCCAATGTGCGCGCCATGGCAAGCAGGCGGAAACTGTTACGAACGAACCGGATCATGCGTCAAACGCCCTTATATCCGCCAACCGGAATGAATGGCCGCAATCCCGCCAGACAGGTTGCGGTATTTCACACGTTCAAACCCGGCAGCCCGGATCATGGATGCGAAGGTTTCCTGATCGGGGAACTGGCGAATGCTTTCGGCCAGATACTGATAAGCATCACGATTACCCGCAATGAAGCGTCCGATTTCAGGCAACAGCTTGAACGAATAGGTATCGTAAAGCTTGTCAAAGCCCGGCACGACCACCTTGGAAAATTCAAGGCACTGGAACTTTCCACCCGGACGCAACACCCGATAGGCTTCCGAAAGCGCCTCTTCGATGCGGGTCACGTTGCGAATGCCAAAGGCGATGGTATAGGCATCAACCGACTGATCAGGCAGCGGCAATTTCTGCGCATCGCCCACCGTCCAGTTGATGTTTTTCAGAAGTCCGTGATCAACCGCGCGGTCGCGCCCGACATGGAGCATCTCGTAATTGATGTCACAAACCGTGACCGACCCACCGCCATTTTTCAGGAAGCGAAACGCAATATCCCCGGTGCCCCCGGCAACGTCGAGAAGCTTCATTCCCGGACGCGGCTTGAGCTCGTTGATGAAGCTGTCTTTCCACAAGCGATGCACCCCACCGCTCATCAGATCGTTCATCAGGTCATACTTGGACGCGACAGTGTCGAACACCTCGCGCACCATGGATGCCTTCTGGCTTTCGGGAACATCACGAAAACCAAAATGGGTTGTGTTTTCGCCGGTTTCGCCCGCGGCAGGGTCTGTGTTCTTGCTCATGGGCGGGAAAATAGCGCAGCAATGATTATCCTGCCAGTGGAAAGCCACGCCAAAACGCAAATATCCTGTTGGATCGTGGTCATTTCTGTTAAGTCAATCAGATGCAACAACCCCTTGTTGCCAAGATTAGAGCGAAGACAAGAACAGGATGCCCCGATGAGCTGCATGGTCAAAATCTGTGGAATTAACAGCGAAGATGCCGCGATTGCCGCCATGAGTGCCGGGGCCGATGCCCTTGGATATGTCTTCTTCCCACCCAGCCCGCGTCATATATCGCTGAAGGGTGCCAAGACACTCACTGAACGCGTCCCCAACAGCATCTACAAGGTCGGTCTGTTCGTCGAAGCTGGTGACGAGGCGCTTGAAAATGCGATCACCGCTGGCAATCTCGATGTCATTCAGCTTCACGGCAAGGAAAGCCCCGAACGTGTGGCCGAGGTCAAGGAACGCTTCGGCCTCAAAGTCATGAAGGCGATCTCGGTCAGCACAGCCGCCGATATTGAAAATGCCAAGAAGAACTATGACGGCGTTGCCGACTTCCTGCTGTTTGATGCCAAACCACCCAAGGACAGCGTCCTTCCCGGTGGCAATGCCGTGTCATTCGACTGGACGCTTCTGACCGGTCAGAACTTCAAAAGCAACTGGATGCTGGCCGGCGGACTTGATCCCAGCAATGTCGCCGAAGCGGTAAAGATTTCAGGTGCACCGTGGGTCGATGTGTCATCGGGCGTGGAACGCAGCAAGGGTGTCAAGGATGCCCGCAAGATTGCTGATTTCATCCACGCGGCAAAGGGTTACTGATCCGCCGGATTAACCCAGGTCGGGTAGTTTAACCATTTCTGAAATGATTGGCGCAAAACTTGGCGGGCAATAGTGCACCCATTGCCCGGACCGAGTACGCGCGCCATGAAACCGACCCTGCGATCACGAACCCAGAAACTTCTGCATGGTGTCGACCGGGAGTCGCGCTTTTCGCTTCTGGTGCATCTGGTTCTGGCCAGTGCGATCATCATCAACGTTGTCTCGGTGATCTTTGATTCAGTCGAAACCTTTGCCGAGCAGTATTTCTTCCTGTTCGCCACGATTGAAATCGTCTGCACCCTGATCTTTGCTGTCGAATATGGCTTGCGGGTCTGGTCGGCCCCGGATGATCCGCGCTTTGATGGCCGGTTTGCGCGCCTGCGTTATATGCTGACCCCGATGGCGCTGATCGACCTTCTGGCGATCCTGCCGATCTTCCTGTGGTTCTTCACCAGCATTGATCTGCGCTTTATCCGTATTGTTCGCTTGCTGCGTTTGTTGAAATTCACCCGTTATTCCACCGGGCTTGAATTGATGTTGCTGGTCTTTCGCCAGCAGCTTGGCATTTTTGGCGCAGCCAGTGCGGCACTGGCCTGTATGCTGGTGTTCAGTGCCGGCGCGATCTATATCGCCGAACATGAAGCCCAACCCGAACAGTTCGCCAACCTGCTTGATGCCCTTTACTGGAGCGTCATTACCCTTGCCACGGTGGGGTATGGCGACGTTGTACCCGTCACGCCATTTGGCAAGTTTCTCGCCAGTGTCATCTCGCTGACCGGGATCGGGATTGTTGCCGTACCGGCCGGTATTCTGGCATCGGCCTTTAACGCCGAACTGCGCCGCCGCGAAAGCGAATACCGCCATCAGGCCACCCGGCAGTTGCTGGGCAAACGTCTGACCGAACGGGTCCGGCACAAGCTGCGTTCCCATCAGGAGGAACTCGGCATCAGTGAAGAACAGGCGCAATGGATCATCGAAGACATCCGCGATGTGCATCGCAACGAAAGCGACGAAATCCTGACCTGTCCGCATTGCCATCAGCCACTTCATCTTGAGCTGCGCGATGCCGAAACAACACCCCCGCCGCAAAACTCTTGACGCCCGTGTTTTTTGGGCACATGGTTGGGGCATGAAAACACACGGCATGAACCCGACCCTTATTGCAAATCGTTGGTGGTGGCTCGCTTAAGCGGGCGGCCAATACTCATGCCCTAAACATACCGGCCGCCTCATTCTTGCAGGCGGCTTTGTGTTTTCAGACCTTTTTCTTTTTCTGACGATCACATAGCTCCTGCGGCGTAAGGCCCACTCAGGAGTAACAAACGTGACGACCCCGACCACCCAGACCGGCCCTTCGACCGAAAGCAGCGAATACCGTTACACCACCGATGGCGGTGTTGCCGTCATCCGCCGCATGACCGAAGTGGCTTATGAAAACGCAACCGAAGGCCTGATTGATGCCCTTGATGGCACCAAGGGCGTGTTGCTGTCTTCAAGCTATGAATTCCCGGGGCGCTATTCACGTTGGGATATGGGCTTTGATGCGCCGCCGCTTGAAATCGTCGGGCGTGAACGCGGCTTTGCCGTGCATGCGCTCAATGAGCGCGGGCAGGTCCTGCTGGATGTCATTTCGGCTGCCCTTGAAAACCACCCCCATGTCGAAAGCCTGACCAATGGCGAAGACGGCCTTTATGGCGTGGTCAAAAAGCCGGCCTCCTGGTTCCCCGAAGAAGAACGCAGCCAGCAGCCCAGCCTGTTTTCCGTCGTCCGTGCACTGCGTGATCTGTTCGGGCACAAGGGGGATGAACGCCTTGGGCTTTATGGTGCCTTTGGCTATGACATCGCGCTTCATTTCGAACAGATCAACCTGAGCCAGGATCGCCCGGCCGATCACAAGGACATCCACCTGTTCCTGCCCGATCAGATGGTAACGGTCGACCATGCATCCCGCGTGGCAACCCGGATCGATTATGAATTCATCGCCCCTGATGGCCGCAGCACCGCCGGGTTGGAACGCATTTCCCAACCCCATCCGCCATCACGGGGCAACAATGCGGTAATTGAAAACGACATGAAGCAGGGCGAATACGCCGCCATTGTCGATGACGCCAAGCATCGCTTTGCCCGTGGTGAGCTGTTTGAAGTTGTGCCCAGCCGCGTGTTCCGCACCGCATGTGATGTCAAACCATCGGAAATTTTCCGCCGTCTTAAGCGCCGCAACCCGGCCCCGTACGGCTTTTTGATCAATCTGGGGGACGGTGAACATCTGATTGGCGCATCACCGGAAATGTATGTGCGCGTCAAGGGACAGCGCATCGAAACCTGCCCGATTTCGGGCACCATCGCGCGTGGCCGTGATGCGATCGAGGATGCCGAAAACATCCGCACATTGCTGAATTCCGCCAAGGAAGAATCAGAACTTACCATGTGCACTGATGTTGATCGCAACGACAAGGCACGCGTTTGCAAACCGGGCAGCATCCGCATTCTTGGCCGTCGTCAGATCGAAATGTATTCGCGTCTGATCCACACGGTTGATCACGTCGAAGGCCGCCTGCGTGACGGGTTTGATGCGCTGGATGCCTTTCTGACCCATTGTTGGGCGGTGACTGTAACCGGCGCACCAAAACGCGCTGCCATGAAACATATCGAGGCCGTCGAACGCAGTTCGCGTGCATGGTATGGCGGGGCGATCGGGGCGGTTCTGTGCAACGGCGATCTTAATACCGGCCTGACCCTTCGGACCGTGCGCCTCAAACAGGGTGTCGCCGAAGTCCGCGCTGGCGCGACGCTTCTGTTTGATAGCGAATCTGATGCCGAAGAAGCCGAAACCGTGCTCAAGGCTTCCGCAATGATTGATGCCGTCACCCGTGATGCCAAGGACGAGGTCGCCATTGATCCGGCAAGCTCGGGCATTGGCAAACGTGTGCTTCTGATCGATCACGAAGACAGCTTTGTGCAAAACCTGGCCAGTTACATCCGTGCCACGGGTGCCGAAACCCTGACACTCCGTCCGGGCTTCCCCGATCAGGCGTTTGAGGACTTCAAACCTGATCTGGTGTTCCTGTCGCCTGGTCCGGGCCGCCCGGATGACTATCACCTGCGCGACAGCATCGAACGTGCCCTTGCCGCAGGCTTGCCGGTATTCGGGGTTTGTCTTGGTCTGCAGGGGATTGTCGAATTCTTTGGCGGGTCACTCGGCCAACTTGTCACACCGATGCATGGCAAACCGTCAAAGGTGAAACTCGATACAACTGATCCGCTGTTTGATGGCCTGCCCGATGACATCGTTGTCGGACGTTATCATTCCCTGTTTGCCAAGGCCGCCGAACTGCCTGCCGATATCAAGGTAACGGCGCGCAGTGACGACGGGGTGATCATGGGCATCCGCCACAATTCGCTGCCGATCAGTGCCGTGCAGTTCCACCCTGAAAGCCTTTTGACCCTGCAGGGCGATGTCGGCATGCGCATGATTGCCAACCTTCTGCGCAATCCGCATGGCAACCGCCCCGAAGAAGAAACCGACGAACAGGACGACACGACAAACACAAACAAGGACGTGGCCGCAAACGACACCAAGGCCGCCTGATAGACATCACTGCACCCTGATCTGCGATGCGTGCCAAGCCCCCCCTGTCAAAGGCACAGCAATCCCGCAGATCACACACAGCAACGGCCGTGCTCCTCCCTCGCGGCCGTTGCTTCTTTTTATCCAGAGCTTGTTGGAACTAGCTTGGAACGATGCCGCAATCAGGCGTCGTCATCATCCAGTGACCCGTCAATGACCGAATAATCCGGCGGCGGGGCCTGACGGTATTGTTCCGGATCGCCTTTGCGTTTGTCGCGCGTGCGCGAAATCCAGCCGCCATAATGTGCTTCAGGTTTCGGTTCGGTCGGCGCACCGGCACGGACCGGGCGCGGCGCAAACCGACCCAGATTGATCACGCGGTCATACATCACGATATTGGCGGCAATCGCCACATTCACGCAGAAGCTCATCGGGATCTTGATGATCAAATCGCATTTTTCCTGCATTTCATCCGACAGGTTCCCGCGTTCGGGACCAAGGATATAGGCCGCTTGCGACGGATGCTTGAAGCTTGGCAGTTCAATCGCATCCGGGGTCAGTTCAACACCAACCATCCGGCAGCCTTGCGGCAAAAGCAGGCTTTTGTGATCCGGGAAGTGGTAGTAGGGCATCTGTTCGCCCGACTTCGATGTATCGGTGATGTTGGAGCGTTCCTCACGGAAATCTGCATCCACCGTAAACGCAAAGCTTGCGCCAAAGGCATGGGCAGAACGAAACAGGGTGCCCACATTCAAAGGCTTGCTTGCCCCTTCAATTCCAATCCCGAAATAGCCGCGCATATCTTCCTCCGTGCCGCACCAAACCCCAACTCTGGCCAGTGCGAAACCAACTCCATAAAAAACAAACTGCATGGGGCTATACCCGCCCGGGCGCGATAAGGCAAGCACACCACCGGCAATGTTGATCGCGGGAATTTGCCCCCAAACGCCAAAACCGATTTGGAACAAGATGCTCGCCACGTCGTTGACTCTCTTACACGGCGCAAAGCCGGAAACACGAGCAACCGTCAACCAAAGCAGGAGAAAACCATGAATTGGGACCAAATCGAAGGACGCTGGAAACAGCTGCGCGGTGACGTCAAAAGCCAGTGGGGTCGCCTGACCGATGATGACGTCAATGCCGTCGATGGACAGCGCGACAAGCTGGTCGGACTGATTCAGGAGGCCTATGGCGTTGAACGCGAAGAGGCCGACCGTCAGATCCGCGACTGGTTCGACCGCCTTTAAATCACCTGAACCGGCCATCAAAGCCAACAATGTCCGGTTTGGTTCGCGCGTGGGGATCATCCCCCCTTGATCCCTGCGTGCGAAACTGCTTTTTATGGCGATGAAATCTTCTGTTCCCGCTTACAGGCCCATCGTCATGCCCGTTAAATCCCCCTGCATTGGCACCTGCGTGCTCGACCCGAAATCGGGCTATTGCATGGGATGTTATCGCACCGGCGATGAAATCGGTGCCTGGATGGGCATGAGCGACGGCACCAAAAAGCGCGTTATCACCAAGTCCAAGCAACGCCGCACCGAACACAAAAAAGACGCCGCTGTTTCCTGATCAACACCGGATCACGTCGATTCACTGGTATTTGGTGACGTCAGCGCCGTCTGGCTTTCAACCGAAAACGGGCTTTCATGTTTTCCCATCCGTGTCGGGGCGACCTTTGGCAAAACAATCCGGAAGACTGTCCCCGACCCTGGCATTGAAGATACCTTGATCTCCCCACCCAACGTGTTTTGCACGACATTCATCGTGATCGCAAGACCAAGGCCACTGCCACCAGTTGTTGTTGCAAGTGACCAGAATGGTTCAAAAATTCGATCAATATTGTCCGACGAGATCCCGACCCCATTGTCGGCAATTTCCACAAGGTAGCTGTTCTCATCGCGCTTGCTTACGCGAATACTGATTATGCCTTTTTCACGCCCGACAAAGGCATGTTGATGCGCATTCATGATCAGGCTGAGGATCACTTGATCCACCGCATCGCTATAACTGTTCATCCGCGCCGTCTCAGGTAGTGCGATGCTCAGACGAATACCCGTTTTCTCAAGCTGATTACGCAACGTTTCGCACAGATCAGTGACAATTTTGGCCAGATCGAAAACGCGCTGGGTATGCACACTTTGATCGGTAGCAGTCTGATTGAAATGTTTCAGAAGCTCTCTGGTGCGTTCGATATTTTTCTGCAGAATCCTGTTGCCCATCATCAGGGCCTCAATTATCTCCAAGCGTTCTTCACTATCTTCACGCGCCTTGGCCAGATCCTGCTGCAATTCGGCAAGGTCGTCAGACATTGTGGTGCTGACCGTAAGCGCATTGCCAAGTGGGGTGCGCATTTCATGCGAAACACCGGCAACAATCCGACCAAGCGACGCCATCCGCCCCTGCACCATAAGATCCTTTGTCAAAAGAACCTGAAGCTGTGCTGCCTGCCTGCGGCGGAGCATCAGGTAGCCAACCACGCCCGAAAACCCGCAAATCAACATCACCATGAAGGCGACAAAGACTGTCTTGATCGCAATATTTCCGGCCCACGGCTGATAGGCCGGGGCACTCCCGACCAGATGAAACCGCGTACTGGCCGCATGCACGTCGTCGCTGGAAATTGCGTTTAGCATCTGGGAAACCGAAATTGTTTCTACTTCGTAAATCTTCCCGTCAAACTCAAAGCCGCCCTGGTGATCTACTGCGGCAATGCGCTGCCAAAGCTCCGGGTCGGACTGCTTGACCGAGGCGTTATGCTCAAGCATGAAACCCCAGTTGCGGTCATCCTCCGCCCCGGCCAACCAGTACCCTTCATGATCAATCAGTTCGGTACGCATAACGCCACCGGGCGCAACACCATAGGCGTTCAATGGCGTCGCCATGTCCAGATTGACAATCAGATAGCCCGATACTTCCTGATTGTTCGCAATGATCGGGGCCACAATCCTTGTTGTCGGGCGGTGCGGCACTTCGATTTCGCCATTCTCAACATTCAGGTCGAGCTTGCTGACATAGATCTGGCCGGGACGTAGTGATTTTGCTGCTTCGACGTAATACCGACCTGATTTGTCCTGCAATCCTTCAGCCGGTGTGACGATGATATCGCCGCCGCGCGCATCAACCCGCAGGGCTTCCATTCCCGATGGCGATACAATACGGAGTTGGCTGAACCGCGGCACCTCAGCAGCAAGCGTTTTAAAATAGGCGGTCGCTTCGCCCGGACTGGATCGAAAATCTTGAACTGCCGGATGCAAGATCGACATATTCACGGTTTGAATGGCCGTTTCATACCATTGCTGTATGTCAGCAGAACGGTGCGTAACATCAACAACCAGACGTCGAACGGTCTGTTCATCTTCTCGGCTGCCTTCAACCGTATGCCAGAACACCATCAAGCCGGAAAACAGCAACATCCCGATCAGTGCCACAACACCGCTGACACGCCAGAAATACCTGTTCTGAAACCATCTCGATTCCCGTCCATCAATCAGCGGGATTGCGGCGTCTGTGCTGGTTGAGGATTGTGGTTCAGCTTCGACCATGATCCGCCCACCCGTTCAGGTTCCAGTTTTTCAGCCACTCGACATATTTATCGGGGTATAGGCCCGCGCTATAAAGGAACCCTTGGGCGAACTCGATTCCATGTTCCTGACAAATTGCATGCTGATCACGGGTTTCAACACCCTCAGCAACAGACACAAGGCCAAGGGTTTGCGCAATGCCTGCCGCAGTTTCCGCCACGTGACTGGGCCGGCTGTCTGCGGACAAGACACTGATAAAGGACTTGTCGATCTTGATGCCGCGCACGGGCGAAACATCAAGGTGCGTCAGGGACGAATATCCCGTGCCGAAATCGTCAAGCCAAATCTCAAACCCCTGCGCGGCAAGTTTCTGCACACAGGCAGTTGCTTCACCGTCATTGGTAAAATGCTGTGTCTCGGTGATTTCAAAGCTGACCGTTTCCGGACCAAGCCCGTGTTGGTGGCAAACGGCAAGCAACTGATCGACAAAATCCCTATCGGCGATATCGTTTGCTGCAAGATTCACTGCCGCCTTAAGAGGCGGGAGGTTTTCCTGCTGCAAACGTTGGTTCAAATCCCTGACCGCCTCAAGGCACTGGAAGGTAATTTCGCCACTCAATCCAGACCGCTCGGCCACCGGAATAAACCGGCCGGGCGAAACCGGTTCGCCGTCATCCATCCAGCGGCACAGCACTTCGGAACCAACAACCTCCCCAGTCGCCAAACGGACCTTGGGCTGGAAAACAAAGGTCAAAACGCGATCCTGAACGGCCTGACGCAACCTGCCGATCAGGCGCAAGGAATCCTGCACCTCGTCGGCCATCGACGGTTCGAACTCAGCCGTTCCGCCCGGACCTTTCTGTTTTTGTTTTAGAAGCGTAAGCCTCGCTGCGCGCTGAATATCACTTGAACGCCGTCCTTGCGGGTTGCCGCGCACGACACCAATGGTTGCCCTAACAACTACGGGGCTTCCTGCAACCTCGAATGGTTCGTCAAAGATGTTTTCAGCAGCCGAAACTTCAAATTTGCCGCTGCTGTCGACAAGTCCTAGTGTGTATTCGCCAACCCGCGCCACCAACACATTGTCACCCGCGACAGCGCGCAAGCGCTCATACACGGCGTTCATGATCTGGTCGAAATACGTCACACCGAATGCAATAGCGAACTGGGCGGCATCTTCAATCGCGACCATGGCAACCAAAGCTTCGCTTTTGTCGTCATTATCACTACGCGTGATATTCATCAGCTCACGGTCAAAGGCGTTCTGGTTGGGAATTCCGACCCGCTGATCAACAAAGGCCAGTTCACCCAGTTCGGTGATCAGGGCAAGGTTGTCAAAGCAGATCGCAAGATTGGTAACGAAAACCTCGGTCAGAACAACGTCCTGCTGGCTCAGGATCTGCTCGTGCACAAAATAGATCAGCAACCGTCGGCCGGTCTCGCTCTGATGGCTGAATACCAGCTTGTTTTCGGCAACCACCGGCACCCGACCCTTTTCCAAGCTCTGGAAAACCAGATCCTTGTCGATATCATCGACCTCGAACAACTTGCTGCCGACATGCGGAGCAAACCGGCCAATCCCGGAAAGAACAACCAGTTCGTCTTCCTTGTCTGGCAGCTGGGCCAAGGCGCAAATCCCACCTTCCGGACTGACGCGCAAGATCGCGGCAAGCTGGGTCAGAACACCTTCGGCAAACAGATCGAGGCTCTTGTTCTTGTAAAGGTACTGCGTGCCCTCGATCACCATTTCCAGACCGTTACGCGTTCCTTTGAGCGCCCGGATATAGTCAACCGATCTGATGGCTGTGGTAAGCGACGTGACAAGGCGCGTTCGCGTCAACTCGTCCTTTGACCAGTAATCGTCTATTTCGTAATCGCGGATGACTTCCTTTTCCGGGGCATCGCCGGGATATCCCGTGCGCAGGATGATGCGCTGCTCCCGATACCCTTCGGCACGGATTTCCTCGACCAGTCGCAACCCGCTGTCGGGACGTTCCATCACAACATCCAGAAGGATCACGGCAATATCGGGTTGCTTATGGAGGATTTTCAAAGCCTCACCCGCAGAAAGGGCATGGATCAGCTCAAGAGACCGCCCAAGAATTTTGACTCTCGCAAGGGCATAGTCCGTCGCTTCGTGGACATCCGCATCATCATCGACGACCAGAACGCGCCACTTGGTGTTGGTTTGATCCTCAGGTTGAGTGTTTGAACCTGCCTCGGACGGCCAGATTTCAGACTTTTCCTGCTGTAACAACGTTGCTTCCCTTGTTATCCGCACTGACGTCCCGAAGAACCTGTTCGGTCAAATGCGCATTCTTCATTGGGGCGTGGACACAGACCACCCAGAACCCAGGCACGAAACAAGCTCCGCGGAACTGAAACACTATACGATAATATAGCATATTCTAATTTCCGATATGGGATCGCTCGCCACGCCATTCCACCCCAACTGTGGGCAAATTTTTTGTTTTGTTGAACGCAACGCGAATAGTGATTTTTCGCCTGCCTTTATACGTACGGTCTGCGCGGGAATTTTCAACCTATAGGGTAATTATATTATGAATTTTGCACGTAAAAACATGCATGGCTGACGTGTGGTTGCATGGTCGTTCGGTTGGCGATATCTCTTGAGAAACACAAGGGATGACCCAAACGATGTCTGAAACAGCTCCGTCCTCATCCGCCCTGCGCCAGATGTTGCGCCGTGCTGCGCGCGGTGTGCTTGCGACCATTGCCCATGATCACAAGCAACTTGGTAACGGATGGCCCACCGCATCCATGGTGGTTCCGGCCTGTGATATTGATGGCACTCCCATCCTGCTGATTTCCGAACTTGCCGATCACACCCGCCACATCACGGCAGACAGCCGCGTTTCCCTTCTGGTGAGCGAGGCAGACCTGATCACAGCACCAGCACCTGATACCGGCATTCAGACCGATACCGCCCGACTGACCGTGTTTGGCGAAGCCAACCGCGTGACCAACCCCGATGATCTGAAACGGGTTCGCCAGCGCTATCTGCAGGGCCATACGGATGCCGCACAGTATGCCGGGTTTGCCGATTTCGGCTTTTACCGGATCAATGTAACGGCAATCTATTGGGTGGGTGGATTTGGCAAACAGCGCCGCCTGTCGGGCGATAAATTCATCCCCGCCGATGTTACGGCATTGACGGATGGCCATGACGGGATCGTCTCGCACATGAATGCCGATCATCTTGATGCCCTGCGTGACATTGTTGGCCACTACACCACAGCCGATGCGGATGCGGGTTGGCAGATGCAATCGATTGATTGCGACGGGATGGTTTTGACCTCTGATGCCTCTGATAGCACCCCGCTTAGAATCGACTTCCCGCGACCGATTATGACTCCGGGTGACGCACGCGATATTTTGGTCGAAATGTGCAAAATTTCGCGCGCATAAGTAGGACCATTTGTATTCCGAACATTAAAGCCGCGACCCTGAAAAGGTAATTTTCGCAAACGCAAAAACTCTTACGTTTTCCTAGGTATTAGGCAAAAGTGGCGGTTGCTTTTAAGACACCTTTGTAACAATATGTCTCAACGCAACGGATTACCCACAATTTGTTGTGTAAAATAGGACATTAACCCCCAGCTCTTTTAATTCCCACCAGGAGAGATTCGTGCTGCAATCAGGACCCGTTGTCAGCCGTGTAGGCCTTGAAACTCATGGCCTCAAAAACCTTGGCGCCGTTCACTGGAACCTTGACGCTGCAGGCCTTTATGAACATGCGATCCGTCGCAACGAAGGTAAAATCGCCAAAGGCGGTGCCTTTGTCGCCCTGACCGGCGAACATACCGGCCGTTCCCCGCTGGATCGCTTCATCGTCGAAGAAGAAAGCACCAAGGCAGATATTGACTGGGGCGATGTAAACCGCCCGGTCAGCCCGGACGTATTTGAGCGCCTGTATCAGAAAGTGCGCGCATATTTCCAGGGCACCGAACTGTTCGTTCAGGATTGCTTTGCCGGTTCCGATCCGCGTTTCCGCCTGCCGGTTCGCGTGATCAACGAAAATGCATGGCATAACCTTTTTGCACGCAACATGTTCATCCAGCCGCAGAAAGAAGAACTGCGCGATTTCGCGCCGGAATTCACCATTCTGCACGCACCTGGCCTTCAGGCCGACCCGGAAGTCGACGGCACCCGCTCCGAAGTCTTCGTCATGGTCAGCTTCGAACGCAAAATGGTCATCATCGGCGGCACCTGGTATGCCGGCGAAATGAAGAAATCGATCTTCTCGGTTCTCAACCACATCCTGCCGGCCAAGGGCGTTATGCCGATGCATTGCTCGGCCAACATGGGCAAGGACGGCGATACCGCCATCTTCTTTGGCCTGTCGGGCACCGGTAAAACCACCCTGTCGGCTGATGCGTCGCGCACCCTTATCGGTGATGACGAACATGGCTGGGGCGAAGACGGCGTCTTTAACTTTGAAGGCGGCTGCTACGCCAAGGTGATCAAGCTTTCCAAAGAAGCCGAACCGGAAATCTTTGCCACCACCGAGCGTTTCGGTACCGTTCTTGAAAACGTTGTGATGAACAAGCAGTCGCGCGAGCTTGACCTCGACGATGCCCGTCACACCGAAAATACCCGTTCTTCCTATCCGATCGAATTCATTCCGAACGCATCGGAAGACGGCCGTGGCAACCATCCGAAAAACATCATCATGCTGACCTGTGATGCGTTTGGTGTTCTGCCGCCGATCGCAAAACTGTCCTCGGCACAGGCGATGTACCACTTCCTGTCGGGTTACACCGCGAAGGTTGCCGGCACCGAAAAAGGTGTCAAGGAACCGACCGCTGCGTTCTCTGCCTGCTTTGGTGCGCCGTTCATGCCGCGTCATCCGTCGGTCTATGCCAAGCTGCTTGGCGAAATGATGGAAAAACACGAAGCCAATTGCTGGCTGGTCAATACCGGCTGGTCCGGTGGCGGCTATGGCGTTGGTTCGCGCATGAAGATTGCCTATACCCGTGGCCTGCTCAATGCGGCGCTGAATGGCGATCTGGAAAGTGCCGAATTCGCAACCGATCCGTTCTTCGGCCTGGCCTATCCGACCGCTTGCGGCGATATCCCGGCAGAAGTTCTGAACCCGCGTGAAAGCTGGAACGACAAGGCTGCCTATGACAAGGCTGCTGCGAACCTGACCGGCCTGTTCGAAAAGAACTTCGCGAAGTTCGAAGAACATGTCACCGACGATGTACGCGAAGCGGCCATCCGCAACAGCGCGGAAGTAAAAGCCGCCGAATAAGCGCCGTATATCTCGGACGTTATCTTGCAAAAGGCCGGTGATAAACACCGGCCTTTTCGTTTTTCGCGCACTGATTGACGTGCACCTGATCGCGATTCAACTCTTACATCCCGCGTAAAACGTGATAGCATATTGATCTCGTTGATTTTTTTGGAATGGTTCGAACACAATCGCTATGAGTTGGGCCGAACGTTCTCAGTATTGTCTTTTGTACCGCGCCGCGATTGACGCGCGCCAAAAGCTGCGCGCAATAGCAACCTTCATCGGCCTGATGATTTGTGCTGTGGTCCTTCTTGCCAATGCCAAATTGGCATCTGCGCAAAACTCTCTATTGCCACCTGCTGGCAACCAGCAGACCGTCACCTTGGCCTGCAATCCCTTCCCGCCGTCAAAGATTGCCGCCAACGCACCGATGCCGGGCTATGACATCGAAGTGCTGCGCGCGGCATTTGCCACCCGCAACATTACCCTGATCACGCCGTTCTATCCTTGGCAGCGGGCCTATTTCCTTGCCCGCACCGGGCAGGTCGACGGGCTTTGTTCGTGCAGCTACCTGCCCGAACGCGAGGAAGATCTTTATTATTCCTATCTGCTGGGTCACGTCCGGGTCGCGTTTTATGCCATCGGCGACGGCGCTCTTGGCGGACTTGAAGAAATTGCAGACGCCAAGAACATGACCATTGGCGTCGTTAATGGCTATAGCCTTGAGGCCAGCGCACGCGAAGCCGGGCTGGATGTCCTGGTTGTGAACAGCGAAGCAACCCTTCTTGATATGCTGCTGTCACGCCGGCTCGATGTTGCGCTGTCCTATAAGGCGCCGATGGATTTTCAGCTACACAAGACGGACCGCAAGATTGGCGGTCGCGAGCTGATCCGATCCAAGGTGATTTCCAACAATCCCTATTTTTCCTGCATCTCGCGCAAGGCCAAGAACCCGAAGGCCCTGATGCGCGAACTTAATGCCGGCCTTGTCGCCATTCGCGAAAGCGGCCTTTATGACCGGATTCTCGCAAGATACGGCGTATCGGGCGATGAAAGCATCCCGTTGCAGGACTGACCCCGCGCCTAAATCGCCTACGCCACTTTGACCCTAGCGCCTTGCGACGGCATCACGCCAATACAGCGTGATATCGGTTTCAGGTTTCCCGAACAGATACCCTTGTGCATAGTCAAATCCGGCCTTTGTGACCAGTTCGCGCATCTTGTCGGTTTCGATCATTTCGGCCACGACCTCTACATCGATGTCGTGACACAGATCGACCAGCGACCGCAGGAAAGCCAACCCCTTGGCCGTCTTGGTCGATTGCCGGATCGATTCCCCGTCGATCTTCACATAATCGATGTCCATCGCACTCAGATAGCGGAAGTTCGACGCACCGGTTCCAAAATCATCAAGGCAGATCTCGACGCCGAATTCACGGAACCGGGTGATCCACTTGGCGGCGGTATCGATATCCTTGATTTCGGCTGTTTCGGTGACCTCGATCATCAACTGTCCGAGCGCATCACGGTTGCGCTCAAAAAGCGCGATCACGGACCGGCAGAAATCCGGGTTTTCCAAGGAATGGCCGGAAACATTCACCGCGACCCGCGCCGTAATTCCCTGATCAAGCTGCGATCGGATCCATTTAAGGTTTCTGCGCAGCATCGCCAGATCAAGTCGGTGGACCATATTTACCTGCTCGGCGAAGTTAACCAGTTCCTGCGTCGGGATCAGTTTGCCGTCATCGTCATAGAACCGGACAAGCACCTCGAAATGGTGGATTTCAGCTGTCGGCAGGCGCACGATCGGCTGATAGACCGTATCAAACTTCAGCTGATCGATCCGCGTGCCGAAGTCCTGCATCGCCGAAAAGGTATTATTGACCAGGTTATCTGCCTGCCCCATCAGGCGCGAAAACGTAAAGCTGTGTTCCTGACGATCACAGAACCGCCGGATGGAATACAAAACCCCGCGCGTAAGATCACCCGGCGGAATAAGTTCGGCGGTAAAATCGGTCACGGTGGAGTTGACTTCGATGCCGACCCCTGCCGGATCGGCATCGCGCACACATTCGGAAATACGTTTTTCAAGTTCGCCAATCGGAACATCCGGGCGATGCAACATCCCAAACTGCTCTTTGCCCAATCGCCCGGCGGTATCACCCGCGACCGAATGCGCACGCAAAAACGCTCCGACACTGGCCATCAGTTCCGCACGCTCGACCTGTTTCATCCGCTCGCAAAGCGGATCAAAGGCATTAAGCGTCATCAGGGTGAATTTATGCTCGGTCCCGGTTTCGCGCTGGGCGACAAGGCGTTCAGTCACGACCTTTGACAGGCTCTCTTCATCCAAAAGTCCCGTCGCATTATCGCGCTGAAGGGTCGCGACAACGTCGGGCGACAGGGCATTGATCGCCACCCGAAGAGCGACAAAGAAATGATCACCAAGATCAGGCAGGAAATAGCCGCTCATGGAAACCGGCGGGCTTAACATGTCGCCCTGCTGGTTAAAGCGGACCTGAATATTGTCCATCCGCCCGCGCCTGCGTGCGACCTGCAGCATCTCGGTCACAAGCGGGCGATATTGCTTTGCCAGGAACTGGGTGAATGATGTCCCCGCAAGGTTTTGCGGACGATGGCCCAAAATCCCGTCTGATGCGCCAGACGCAAAAACAATGCGCAGATCCCCGTCCAGCTCAAGAAGAAGATCCCCCCAAACAAACGCCAATGCCGCAAAACGGTTTCGCTCGTTCCGCAGTTCGGTTGTTCGAGCTTTGATAATTTTATCCAATGCACCCTCTCACGCTGCCCGGATCTAAAAGCGATTTCCCCTTCCCCCGAACATGGAAACCACCCTGATTGCCTTAATGGCTTTTGGTCATTTTCACCGTTTCTGCTTAACAATGGTTTTACAGACCACATATTTCCTATGCGGACGGATAAGACCACCCCTACCTGACGTCCAAGTCCAGCATCAGGCACCCTTTTGCAGTCTCCTGGTGCAAAAGCCCTCATATATGTTTGGTCTTGTTGGGATTTTTAAACCCCCGGGCCGGTTTTGGCCGCAATCGGGTCTCGGCCACAAAAATCAAATGACCACGGGTTCACCCCTGATTGATCCTGATGGTTTGCAAGAACGTAAGGATCGCTTACAACTGTCGGCGCGCTGGCGCGTCCGTCCACCCATGCATATTCCGGAAGGCCCTTGATCATGACCACCGCTCCGAAACATTCAGCAGCACTGCCCCGCGTTGATAATGACAGCGTGCTGATCTTTGATCTCGACAACACGCTTTATCCGGCGGCCTGCAATCTTTTTTCACAGGTTTCCGATCTGATCGGGCAATATGTTCGCGACGCGCTAAAGCTTGAGGCCGGTGAAGCCTATCGGGTGCAAAAGGACTATTTCCATCGCTATGGCACTACCTTGCGCGGCCTGATGACCGAACATGAAGTCGATCCGGCCGATTACCTCGCCAAGGTCCATGATATTGATCTTTCCGTGGTCGATCCGGCGCCGGATCTTGCCCGCGCACTTGATGATCTGCCGTGCCGCAAGCTGATCTTTACCAATGCTTCGCGCGGCCATGCTGAACGGGTGATGGATCGCCTCGGCATTGCCAATCACTTCGAAACCATCTTTGACATTGTCGATGCCGACTACATCCCCAAGCCCAAGCAGGAACCATATGACCTGCTGCTGGCACGCGATGGCATCGATCCGACCCGTGCGGTCTATTTCGAAGACATGGCCAAAAACCTGCTGCCGGCCAAGGACATGGGCATGACCACCGTCTGGGTTCATACCGATGTCGACTGGGCGCAGGATGGCCGTGATGATCCGCGTATTGATCATGAAACCGATGATCTGGTCGGTTTCCTGCGCGGACTTTCGAGCGGCGCGTAAGCTGGAATGCCTGCAAACAGCCATTTTGTCATCGTTCCAGGATTGAGCTTGGCCCCGTGATCGGCTATTTCTATCACGCCCATGGGACGGGATAGGTGGGCAGGACAAGGATCGGGAACGGAAATCTGCCTGAAACAGGCGTTTCTACGTAAACTGGCGGAGTTGACTTCAAGGTCGGGTTTGACCATTCTCCGCCGACGCAATTTTGGCTGACCGCAAGGACCTTCGAAAAATGAACAGAACCGAGCTTGAAGGCGTGATCAACGTCGCCTGGGAAAACCGCGACGAAATCAACTCCTCCACCCAGGGTGAAATCCGCAAGGCTGTTGAACAGACGCTTGGCGCCATGGATTCCGGCGAACTGCGTGTTGCCGAAAAAACCGACGGCAAATGGGTTGTCAATCAGTGGGCCAAAAAGGCGGTTCTGCTGTCTTTCCGTCTCAATGACATGACCACCATTGCAGGCGGTCCGGGCGAAAACACCAACTGGTGGGACAAGGTTCCGTCCAAGTTCGAAGGTTGGGGCGAAGCCGAGTTCAAAACTGCTGGCTTCCGCGCCGTTCCGGGCAGCATCGTGCGCCGTTCGGCCTATGTCGCACCGGGCACCGTTTTGATGCCGTCCTTTGTTAACCTTGGCGCTTATGTTGATACCGGCGTGATGGTCGATACCTGGGCCACGGTTGGATCCTGCGCACAGATCGGCAAAAACGTTCACCTTTCGGGTGGTGCGGGTATCGGTGGCGTGCTTGAGCCGCTTCAGGCCGGCCCGGTCATCATCGAAGACAATGCCTTCATCGGTGCCCGTTCGGAAATCGTCGAAGGTGTGATTGTCGAAGAAGGTGCCGTGATTTCCATGGGTGTCTTCATCGGCGCATCGACCAAAATCATCGACCGCACCACCGGCGAGACCTTTGTTGGTCGCGTTCCAGCATACTCGGTCGTCGTACCGGGCAGCATTCCGGGCAAGCCGCTTCCGGATGGAACGCCTGGCCCGAGCCTGTATTGCGCGGTCATCATCAAACGCGTTGATGAAAAGACCCGCTCGAAAACCTCGATCAACGAACTGCTGCGTGACTGATTTCTGTCACCGCACTTCGCAATGATTTATAAGGGGCAAAACGGCCAGTCCGTTTTGCCCTTTTCCGCATTTTCCGACCGCTTACAAATACGAGACCGCCAATGTCGACCGCGCTTGAACTTGCACAATCCCTGATCCGCTGCCCGTCGGTCACCCCGGCTGATGAAGGCGCGCTTGATGTGTTGCAAAATGCGCTTGAGGCCCGCGGCTTTGACTGTACGCGCAAGGTCTTTGAAGGTGATGGCAGTGACGCCATCGACAATCTGTATGCCCGTCTTGGCACCAAGGGTCGCAATTTCTGCTTTGCCGGCCATACCGACGTTGTACCTGCCGGCGACGTTGCCGCGTGGACCGTCGATCCATTCGGAGGCGAGGTCATTGATGGTCGCCTGTTTGGCCGCGGTGCAGTGGATATGAAAACCGGCATTGCCTGCTTTGTCGGCGGGGTTGATGCATTTCTTGCCGCCCATCCGGATTTCGATGAGTCGATCTCGTTCCTGATCACCGGTGACGAAGAAGCCGATGCGATTAACGGCACCGTCAAACTTGTCGACTGGTGTGATCAGCAGGGCGAAAAATTCGATGCCTGTCTGGTCGGCGAGCCAACCAACCCGAAATACCTTGGCGAGATGATGAAGGTCGGACGTCGCGGTTCCATTACCGGCTGGCTGACGGTTTATGGCGCACAGGGTCACGTCGCCTATCCGCATCTGGCCGACAATCCGGTCCCGCGCATGATCAAGACGCTTGATGTTCTGAATTCGCGCGAGCTTGATCAGGGGACCGAGCATTTCCAGCCGAGCAACCTTGAAATCACCACGGTTGATGCCGGAAATGCCGCAACAAACGTCGTTCCGGCCAAGGTCAGTGCGGCCTTTAACATCCGCTTTAATGATCAGCACACGGGTGCGGATCTTAAAAAATGGATTGAGGATGTCTGTGCCGAGCATGCCGGTGCGCATGATCTCAAGGTCAAGATTTCCGGCGAAGCATTTCTGTCCAATCCGGGCAAGCTCGCCAATCTGATTGCCGATGCCTCGGAAAAAGTCACCGGTAAACGCCCGGAAATGAGCACGACCGGCGGCACGTCAGACGCACGCTTCATTCAGAAATACACAGAGGTCGCCGAGTTCGGCCTGGTCGGGCAAAGCATGCACAAGGTCGACGAACACGCCATGGTCGATGACATCGAAAACCTCACCAGAATTTACAGCGAAATTTTGTCCGGTTACTTTGCAACATCGTGATCTAAAACGACCCGCTTCCCTTTTCTGATTTTCAGGATTTTCGGACATGACCGGTTCATCGCAAAAGGCTCCAAACATCAGAACCCTCGATTTGGGCGATTTTGTCCCAAAGATCGTTCTGCCCAACACTGCTGGCGAAGGTGTTGATCTGACTTCTCAACTCATTGCCGGAAACACCTTGGCACTGTGGTTGTTTGATGAAAAACCGGGCAAAGCAGATTGGCAACGCATTGATGAGCTTCGCGATGCCACTGTGGATGCAGAATTGCTCCATTTTACGATCATCGGAGGAAAGAAGTCCCCAAAGAAGTCTGGCAAGACAAGCACGAAAGCAACCGAACTATATGATGCTGAAAACAATCTCCGCAAAATG
The DNA here is from genome assembly GCF_002709775.1 of Thalassospira sp. Classification (GTDB taxonomy): domain Bacteria; phylum Pseudomonadota; class Alphaproteobacteria; order Rhodospirillales; family Thalassospiraceae; genus Thalassospira. The sequence goes on along the minus strand of NZ_PAQR01000024.1, from coordinate 8,444 downwards.
TTCGGGTGCAACGGTAGTAATGTCATTCTGATTGACCCCAACCACCGCCTGAGCACGATTGGGTCGATGCAAGACATCGACAGCCTTGTTGCGACTTGCAACGCAATTGCGACACAAACCTCGCCGACACCAGCGTCCTATCAGGCACCGGTTCTTGTGATGAAGGATGTCCTTGAGCCAGAACTTTGCGCTGATTTTACTCAATTACTGGGAAGCTGGCGAAAAGAAGGCCGATGGCGTATCACAAGGCGATGTTGGCAGTAACATTGCCAAGGCAAACATCAAGAAGCGAAATGACGTTGTTCTGCTCGATGAAACACTCTTTAACCGCGTCAAAGAGCGGCTTCTCACCCGCTTGTTGCCGGAGCTTATGAAGGTCTTCCACTTCAAAACCGCAAGCATGGAAGCTCTGCGTATTGGCTGTTACGACTCAGCCAATCAGGGGCATTTTGGTCGTCACCGGGACAACCGTACGGCCTTCACTGCCCATCGCAGGTTTGCGGTATCTCTCAATCTAAATCCCATCGATTATGAAGGGGGCCAAGTTCGCTTTCCCGAGTATGGCCGCGCTGTTTACGCACCTCCTCCTGGCGGAGCTGTAGTCTTTTCATGTTCGCTTTTGCATGAGGCTCTGCCCGTTACAAAAGGGCAGCGGTTTGCCATGTTTACCTTCTTGACTGACGAAGCCGGTGCACTTGCCGAGCGCAAGATGATGGCGGAGCGTCAAAAACAGATCACACCACTTTCAATGAAATAGCCATCCGGCACATGAACTTAAGAAGCGGATGCCGCTTCGGATCGCATTCCACGGAAAAGCGGAACGCTCTCTCGCGTAGCAGTCAAAATATTTCCGGCCGTTTCTTCGTCGACTGCCCGGCTCAGGACAACGGCCCCAACCATCATTGCCAACATTGATGTGGCTTCTGCCACGTACGTCTTCGAAATACTGGCTACACGGGCATCACCTTCAATGCCTGTATACCCATCTTCCTTGGCAAGTTTCCGGGCCAATCCATCTGATGCTTGCTCAATAAGCTTGGAAAAGGCGGCACGGGCCTGATCGCCAGAACGCGATACTTCGGCAGATAAGGTCGGCAAGGCACAGCCAAGATCGGGGTTTTCGATATGAACCTTCGACAGGTAAAGCTCGGCAAAGGATGTCACCCAATCCTTGCCCTGTTTCTCGGCCTTGCGCAGTTTCGCCAGCACCGGCGATGACAAAAGCGACATGCCGTTTTCAACACAGGCAACAAACAGGTCTTCCTTGTTTTTGAAATGCGCGTAAAACCCGCCGCGCGTCAGCCCGGCAGCCGACATCACCTGATCAATCGTGACATTTTCAAAGCCGTATTTTTTAAAAAGCGCACTCGCCGCATTCACGATGCGAATACGGGTTTTGGCTTTGTGCGTCGGTGCATAGGGCATTTCGAACTCCATCACGTCTTCAAGCGTCGGGTTGGGCAACCAAGCCAACATGACACATCCTGATAATATGTTCTTGAACATATTATGGATGCCGCAATCCTGTCTGCAAGTACACGTCGTCACAACAAACTCACGTCGTAACAAAGGGGCCTTGCCATGTCGGATGTCACAATCATCGGAATGCCACGCAGCAGCCTGACCCGCACGGTGCGTATCGCCTGCCTTGAAAAGGAAATCGCCTTTGACTTCAGCAGCCGGAATGTCCAACCACCCGGCCATCCGCCAACGCATGAGCTTTTGCACAACAATCCGTTCGGCAAGGTGCCGGTCCTGACCCATGGACCCTTTGTTCTGTATGAAACTGCTGCCATCTGCCGCTATATCGATGATAACTTCCCGGGACCACTCCTGCGCCCGGTAAGTGCTCAAAAGGTTGCGCGCATGAACCAGTGGATCAGCCTTGCGATGACTAGGCTCGATCAGGACATCATCCGTAATTTCGTCATTCCGATGGTCTTTGCCGAAGACGCCACACGTCATGATCCGGGCTTTGCCATCCACATGAACAAGATGGCCGATCACATCCGCTATGACCTGCAGGTCTTGAACACGGCCTATGCCGATGGCTGGCTTTTTGGCGACCGTTTCACCATCCCCGACATGATGATCATGCCGATGATCCATTATTTGGGTGCAATGCCCGGCGGGGCGGGAATGCTGGCTGACGCCCCCCATATCGAAAGCGCCTTTGCGCGCTTCAAGGCGCGCAGTTCAGCCGCCCAGACCGATCCGCTTTTGCCCGAAAAGCTTCTGAAAACGGCCTAAGCCACGTACCGCCACCCTGACATTCCCCTTAGTCATGTCAGGGTACTCAGCCACCACAGGCGGGGAAACCCTTCCCCGACTTCCCCCGACCTTGGGCGAAATCCCTGTTTGTGGTGGCTGCTTTTTTTAGTTTTACGGCGTCCAGGTGATCGGAACGTAGCCCGGCACAACAGAGAACCGATCAAGCCACGCACGAATGCCCGGATAAGGCTGAAGGCTGATTTTGCCAAGTTCGGCCCGGTGCGTGTAGGCATAAAGCGAGATATCGGCAATGGTCAGTGACTCACCCACCAGCCAGTTATGACCTGAAAGACGCTTTTCCATCAGATCAAGCGCACGCTTGGCACCTGCCTGCTTCATCGGCTCCAGAATATCGGCATGTTCGGGCAGGCCTTTGATCTCATACCAGGAAATCAGAACGGCAACGTTCGGTTCATGGTCATACTGTTCAAAGAACAACCAGCTCATCATATCGGCCCGCTCATAGGCATCCTCGGGGATGAAATTGGTGCCTTCGGCCAGATAGATCAGGATGGCGTTGCTTTCAGCCAAGCTCCTGCCGTCATCAAGGACAAGTGCCGGGATTTTGCCGTTCGGGTTGACCCTTTCAAGGTATTCCGGCGTGCGGGTTTCGCCCTTCATGATGTCACGTTCGATATATTCGAACTTTTGACCCAACATCGAAAGCATCAAACGGACTTTATAGCCGTTCCCCGACATCAAATAGTCATTCAAAATCATTGTGATAATCCTTGTGGCACATGCGTTGAGAACACTCGTTAACTGCATTGGCCGGCCGGGTTTGATATTTGCCGCTGGATCGCCATCCGACAATCGAATAGTTTTGACCTTATTGTTCAACTTTCTTGATCAAATTTTCTGATCAAAGGAGAAGCCATGGATTCCGACCTGCTCAGAAGCTTCGTCGCCTTTGCCGAATGCGGCAGCTTCAACCGTGCAGCCGACCGCATTGGCCGCACGCCATCGGCTTTCTCCATGCAGATGAAACGCCTTGAAGAACTGGTTGATAACAAGCTGTTTGAACGTGATGGCCGCAATGTCCAACTGACCCACGAAGGCATCACCTTTGTCGGCTATGCCCGACGGATTCTGAGCCTGACGGACGAGGCAATGGGACAGTTGCGCTCCCAGGAAGCCACCCGCCCGATCCGCATCGGCTGCCCGGATGATTACGCGCAAAAGATTTTGCCAATTGTTCTGCGCGCCATCAGTGCCGTGCATCCAAGCGCGCGCTTTTTTGTCTCGGTCAACCCGACCATCCTTTTGCGCCGGATGCTTGATCAGGGCGAACTGGATCTGTCGATCATCAGCCGGTCGGAAAAGGGCGAAGAGGGTTATTTTCTGCGCCACGAACCGGGTGTCTGGGTGACATCACCAATCCATAATCAGCACCATCTCGATCCCCTGCCGCTTGTGCTTCCGGCCGAGGATTGCAAATTCCATGCATGGGCAATTGATGCCTTTTCGAAATCCAATCGCGCGTTCAATCTTTATGCCACCTCGCGCCAGGCCGCCTCGATGCTTCATCTGGTGCGGGATGGATTGGGGGTTGCCGCCCTTGCCGCGGCCAGCGTAACGGATGAGTTTAAAATCCTGGATGCCCGTGATGGCTTCCCGCCACTGCCTGCGGTCGGTGTTGCGGTGATGCTCGCCGATGATGCGCATCCGCTGGTCAATCGCCAGCTTGCCAGTGCCATTCAGAAATATGTCGCCCATCAATTTGATGATGACTTGACCAAACCGGCTGCAAGCTGATTGGATGCGCACCCCGCATCGTTACAAAGCCAACTTATCCCGGATAGACCCAAGCGCATGACGACCAAGCCACGCCTGAACATTTGCACCACCTGCACAGCCTCAAACGCCGACGCGCCAAGCGACCCCAGGCATGGGCAGACGCTTTTTGATCGCATGCAGGAACTTTGTGCCACGCGTGACCTGCCGTTTGATCTCAAGCCGGTTGAATGTCTGACCAATTGCAAGTCGGGCTGTTCCGTGGCGCTGAATGGATCGGGCAAATGGGGATATGTTTACGGCAATGTCGATCCCGAAAGTATGATCGAGGATCTCTGCGAACTGGCATCCAAATATGCCGAAAGTGACAAGGGAATTGTTGCCTGGCGTGAACGCCCCGATACCCTGCGCCGCAATGTCATCGCCCGCATCCCGCCAATGGACTAATCCACTACTGGCTTAGCGCGAAACGCCCCGATGAAGCTGCTGCCACAGGCGTTCAACTTCGCCGTCCTCGTGCAGCTCGGCAATCAGCTGGTTGAACCGCTCAAGCGAGATGGCGGAATTATCCGACAGCACAGAAACCAGATCGTAGGTGGCATCTGGTTGTGACGCGATGGTTACGCGGTCGCGGACGTCCGGATTGGTGCCGAACTCAAGGGCCAGAAAACCTGCCGACACGACACCGATCGGCGCTTCACCGGCAAGCAGTCCATCGAGGACTTCCTTTTCGTTATAGCGCAGCAAAACGTCAAAGTTGCTGCGCATGTATTCCGGATCGGCGTTGAAACCGGCAAAGCCGTAATGGAAACCCAGCACACATAACATCGGATAGCTGGTGACATCGGAAAACCGCATGTCGGCATCACCGCGCCCGGCAAGGGTCAGATAAAGATCCTGTTCCTGAACAATCGGATCCGAGAACAGAACATCAAGCTCTTCCCATTCCCATTTCGAACTTTCAAGCAAGACAAGATCAACCTCGCCATTGGTCACCGACCGATATCGGCGGCGCGATGAGGTTTCGACAAGCTCAAAGGCATATTCATCCTGGGAGTCGTTCAAAAGCCTGATCAGACTTGGAACCATGCCGCTGGGTCGGCCATCATCAAAGAAATAGACCACGCCATATTCATAGGCGCCGACCTTGACGGGGACCCGTTCCTGGCCCTGCGCGGTGCTGATGGCAAACAGGACGGTCAGCACACCAAGAACAATGCCGGCTAAAAGCCCATCACGTATGAAACGTATTCTCGCCAAAGCACTTTCCCGACATTCGACCGCACAGCGCACTAAAGAAACACGACCTCACCAGAACGGTGAGTAGGACGCGCCCTTTATTATACACTTTACTAAACTATACGCTTAACTATATGCGGCCCGCGCACCAGTTTTCCAGCAGGAAGCGGGCAATTGATATCGGTCGCGGCAAATTAATGCCTTTTTCGGGCAGGCTCGGTACATCATCGCGATGCACCCACATGGCAAATTCGATCTCGTCATTATCGGGCATAAGCTCGGTGGTTTCCGCCTCGGCAATGAAACCCAGCATCAATGACCCCGGAAACGGCCAAGGCTGGGATGCGACATATTGCGGCCGTTTGATCTTGATCCCGACTTCTTCATAGACTTCACGCGCAACCGCCTGTTCAAGGGTTTCACCCGGCTCGACAAAGCCCGCCAGAACCGACACCATCCCCGGCAGGAATTGCGGCGAACGCGCCAACAGAACGTGATCCTGATGATGGATCAACATGATGACGGCCGGATCCGTACGCGGGAAATGCGATTTGCCACAATCGGGGTTACTGCATTGCAGGCGATATCCTGCCTCCGCCACCATATTGGGATGGCCGCAGGCCCCACAGAACTGATGCCCCTGATGCCAATGGAAAATTGCGCGCGCCTGCGCGGCAAGGGCCGCCTCATCGACCGAAAGATTGGCCATGCGGGTACGCATGTCGCCAAACCCGCCGCCCAGTCTGCGCACGGCATCGTCACGATCGGAAACCACCGGCGCGACATCGACCGCAATCACCGGTCCACCTTCATCGCGGCCAAGATAAATCCACTGCCCACCATGCAGATCAACATCCAGATGCGGAACGGCCGGGGCACCCAGCACCACAAGTTCATGGGCATCCATGTCCTCTGGCCATGCAAATAGCGGATCGCCCGCATGACAGATCAGGATGCGCAGCGACTCCTCGGCCAATAGAACCTGTTGCCAGTCTTCGCGCTTGCGCAAGCCAGCGTCGCGATCAAGATCAACGGATTCATAAAATAGCCTGTTCATGGCAGTGGTTTTCCCAAAATTCTTTTTGGCAAATATCGGCCAAACCCATGGGATCGCCGATATTTCCTGTGGTGACGGAAGACGACATTAACGCGCGCACAGGCCAGCCAAAAGCCACGATTGCTTGATCACAGAAAAAATCCCAGCCAACGCTTGCGTTCTAGCGATCTTTGCGCGATATAGGGGGCGAGAGGCTGGCAGTGGACGGACCGCTCGCCAACCCGGTCAGGACCGGAAGGTAGCAGCCGTAACGAGTTTTTCCGGGTCGCTGTTCAGTCTCTCACCCTTTCATTTCTCCCATTGAAATCGCTGATATTTGCCATGCCCCTGACATTCGCGGGCAGATGGTTTTTTGTATGGGAAATTTCCCACTTGGCCTTTCCCATACGGTCGCGAAGCTGCTAAAACCAATGAGAATTAAAACAATCCGGACCGGATGAATGAGCGATCAGATCGAGACCGCGAGCGAAACTGCGCCAGAAGGTGAGACACCGTCAGCCAAGTCAGCTAACGTTGCGGAAACAACCGCACCCGTCGCCACCCCAGAACCCGAAGCCAAAAGCGAATATCAGGTTCTTGCGCGCAAATACCGCCCGAAATCCTTTGATGAACTGATCGGCCATGGGCCGATGGTCAAGACGCTGTCAAACGCGCTTGAAAGCGGCCGGTTGGCACATGCCTTCATCCTGACCGGGGTGCGCGGGATTGGTAAAACCACGACTGCGCGTATCATTGCGCGCGCGCTGAATTGCATTGGCGTCGATGGCAATGGCGGCCCGACGATCGAGCCGTGCGGCGTGTGTGAACATTGCCGCGCAATCGCAGAAGATCGCCATGTTGATGTACTGGAAATGGATGCGGCGTCACGCACCGGTGTTGATGACATTCGCGAACTGATCGAAGGCGTGCGTTATCGCCCGACCTCGGCACGCTACAAGATCTACATCATCGATGAAGTGCACATGCTTTCGAAAAGTGCGTTCAACGCGCTGCTCAAGACGCTTGAAGAACCGCCAGAGCATGTGAAATTCATCTTTGCCACCACCGAAATCCGCAAAATTCCGATCACGGTCCTGTCGCGTTGTCAGCGCTTTGACCTGCGTCGCGTGCAAACCGACGAACTGGCCGCCCACTATACCCGGATCGCTGGGCTCGAAAATGCCGAGATCGAAGAAGAAGCCGTTACCCTGATCGCGCGTGCCGCTGATGGATCGGTCCGTGATGGCATGAGCCTGCTTGATCAGGCGATCTCGCATGGTGCTGGCAAGGTCACGACCCAGCAAGTGCGTGACATGCTCGGCCTTTCGGACCGCTCACGGATTTTCGATCTGTTTGATTTCACCATGAAGGGCGAAATCAACGAGGCCCTTGAACTTTTGGGCGCACAATATGCTCTTGGCGGTGACCCGCCCGTCATGCTGCAGGATATGCTTGATCTGACCCATTGGCTGACCCGTGTGAAGCTCTCACCCGATGCTGCCAATGATCCCGGCGTGTCGCAGATCGAGCGCGAACGCGGCAAGGAAATCGCAGCCAAGCTTGCCATGCCGCAATTGACCCGCGCCTGGCAGATGCTGCTTAAGGGCCTTGAGGAAACGCGCATTGCGCCGTCCCCCATTCAGGCCGCTGAAATGATCCTGATCCGTCTGGCCTATGCTGCGGAAATGCCGCCACCGGGCGATCTGATCAAGAAGCTCCGTCAGGACATGAACAATGCCGGCAATGGCGGCGGCGCGCCTCAAGGCGGCGGCAATGGCGGCGGTGGCCCCGGCCCGCGCATGCAGGTGGTTAATGGCGGCGGTGCATCCGCCGTCGCACAGCGCCGCCCGGACCCGCTTGGCGAACCCGAACAGGTCGAACAACCTGTTTATGCCAAGATGCCCGAAACGTTCGAAGAAGTTGCCGAACTGCTGGGCAAGGACCGCGAAACCACCGGTCTTGCCATGCAGGTCAAAAACTATATGCATCTGGTAAAGTATGAACCGGGTCGCATCGAATTTCGCCCTGCACGCGGGGCCGGGTCGGACCTTTCGACCAAACTGATCAAGACGCTCAATGGCCTGACAGGTCATCGCTGGCTGGTCAGCGTGTCGGAGCGCGAAGAAGGGGCACCGACCCTTAAGGAACAGGAACTTGAAGCCCT
>NZ_PAQR01000023.1 GCF_002709775.1 Thalassospira sp. | reverse complement strand
TCGCACAATCTGGCGGTGGTGGATTACGTTGCAGACCGGATTGCAGTGATGTGCGCCGGGCGCATTGTGGAATCAGCGCCACGCGAGTTGCTGTTTAAGAACCCGGTGCATCCTTATACGCAGGCGTTGCTGCATGCCGTGCCGTTTGCGGATTTGGACCATCTGCTTGATTTTGACAATATCGTTGAAGGTAAGGCATCTGATCCGACACGATGGCCAGCGCCATTCACGATCAACCGAACCAGTGCACCAAAAATGATGCAGGTCGCAGAAGATCATTTTGTTCGTGCCGAACGTGCCGACTTTACGGAGATCGCCATATGATCAGTGTTTCGAAGCCGTCGATATCCAGACTTCATCGCACGATGAGCCGTCTGGTGGTGACAGCAGGCATTTTGGGGGCAGGTGTCTTTGCGACGGCTGCACATGCGGAAATTCCGTATTTCGAAGACGCGGTCGCAAGTGGTTCACTGCCGGCGATGAATGATCGACTGCCCGAACACCCCCACGTCATCGATTTCGGGGCCGAGGGCAAGGAAATTGGCAAATATGGTGGTGAGTTCGTCACCATCATGGGCCGTTCCAAAGATATCCGTATGGCTGTTGTTTATGGATACACCCGTCTGGTCGGCTATGATCAGGACCTTAAGCTCAAGGCCGATATCCTCGAAGCGCTTGATGTAAATGAAGAAGGCAACGCCTTTACCCTGCACATCCGCAAGGGCCACAAGTGGTCGGATGGCGAGCCGTTTACCGCCGAGGATTTCCGTTACTACTGGGAAGACATCGTCAACAATGATGAGTTGTTCCCGGTCGGCCCGCCGCGCTTCCTGTTTGTCGGGGATGAGCCGGCAACCTTTGAAATTATTGATGAATATACGGTTCGCTATAGCTGGTCGCAGCCAAACCCGTTCTTCCTGACAGAACTGGCCGGAACGCGCCCGCCATTCATCTATCGCCCGGCACATTATCTTAAGCAGTTCCATGAGAACTATCGTGATGCGGGCGAGCTTGAAGCCATCGTCGAGGAACGTGGACTTCGCAGCTGGGCGGTGTTGCATACGGATATGGACCGGCCGTACAAGCTGTCCAACATCAATCGCCCGTCGCTTGAGCCGTGGCTGATCACCACCGAAGAGCCGTCTGATCGCTTCGTTTTTGTGCGCAACCCGTATTATCACCGCGTCGATCCGGAAGGGAACCAGCTTCCCTATATCGACCGGATGATTTTCAACATTTCGAACGCCAAATTAGTCCCGGCCAAGGTCGGCGCGGGCGAGGTCGATCTCCAAAGCCGCATTCTGTCGCTTAAGGACTATACCTTCCTGAAACAGTCCGAAGCCAAGCAGAATTACGATGTCCGTTTGTGGGATGTTGGTGCGGGTTCCTATGCCGCACTTTATCCCAACCTGACCTGCAGTGATCCGGTTTGGCGTAATGTTCTGCGTGATGTGCGTTTCCGTCGTGCTTTGTCGCTTGCGATCAACCGTACCGAGATCAATCGCGTGATGTTCTTTGGTCTGGCCAAGCCGACCAACAACACGGTTCTGCCGAAAAGCCCGCTGTTCAAAACGGAATATCGTGACAGCTACACCGATTTTGACGTCAAGGCGGCCAATACGCTGCTTGATAAAATGGGACTGGATGAGCGCAACGGTGAAGGTATTCGTCTGTTGCCGGACGGTCGCCCGATGGAAATCATTGTCGAGACTTCCGGCGAAAATCCGGAACATGATGATATGTTGGAGCTGATTGGTGACAGCTGGCGTCAGGTCGGCATCAAGATGTTCGTCAAGGGCTTGCAGCGCGAAGTCATGCGCAGCCGCGCCTATAGCGGAGAAACCATCATGTCGATCTTTAACGGCGTTGATAATGGTCTTGCGACGGTCAACACCGTCCCGTCGGAGTTTGTCCCGGCCCAGCAGGACAGCCTGCAATGGCCGAAATGGGGCCAGTACTATCAGACCGATGGTGAGGCTGGCGAAGCACCCGATATGCCCGCTGCCCAGGAACTGATGGAACAGTACCAGAAATGGCAGACCAGCAACGAAGCTGGTCAGAAAGAAGCCTGGCAGACCATTCTTGATATCAATTCGGAAAACATGTTTTCGATCGGTCTGATCGGTAACGTGCCGCAGCCGGTTGTTGTCGACAAGGATATGCGCAACGTTCCGGAAAAGGGCATCCACAGCTGGGAGCCGGGTGCTTTCTTCGGGATTTATCGACCTGATACCTTCTGGTGGGACAGATAATCTTTTAAACCAAAAACGTGTCGTTTCTTCGCTGTTGAGGGAATGGCTTGAAACGACCTCGGGGGAGCGACAGCGCCGATGCTGACCTATCTGGCAAGACGGCTTTTTGTGATGATACCGACACTGTTCCTGATCAGTGTGCTGGTATTCGTGATCATTCAGCTTCCCCCCGGTGACTTTCTGACCACGTACCTGAACGAGCTTCAGGCGCAGGGCGAGGCCGTTGATCCGGCAAAGATCGAATTCCTCAAACGGCAATACGGGCTGGATCAGCCGATCTATATTCAATACGCCGAATGGGCGTGGGGCCTTTTGCAGGGCGATCTTGGATTCTCGTTTGAATATAACCTGCCGGTGACAGACGTGGTCGGTGATCGTTTGTGGCTGTCGCTGGTGCTGAATTTCAGCACGGTTATCTTCATCTATATTGTCAGCTTCCCGATCGGAATTTACTCTGCCACCCGGCAATATAGTTGGGGCGATTATGGCTTTACCTTGCTTGGTTTTCTCGGCCTTGCCATGCCGAACTTCCTGTTTGCACTGATCCTGCTTTATTATGCGAACGTGGTGTTCGGGACATCTATCGGCGGCCTGATGGACCCGGAATATATCAATCAGGGCTGGTCGTTTGCCAAAATGATGTCGGTTGTTGAACACCTTTGGGCGCCGGTTGTCGTGATCGGGACTTCCGGAACCGCATCGATGATCCGACGCTTGCGCGCCAACCTGCTTGATGAGCTGGGCAAGCAATATGTCGTCACGGCGCACGCCAAGGGACTGTCACCGACCAAGGTCCTGTTCAAATATCCGCTGCGCATGGCGCTGAACCCGTTTATTGCCGATATCGGTAATATCCTGCCGCAAGTCGTATCTGGTTCGGTCCTTGTGTCCGTTGTCATGTCTTTGCCGACAACTGGTCCGATGCTGCTTACAGCGCTGCAAAGTCAGGACATGTATCTTGCCGGTTCGTTCCTGATGTTCCTGGCACTTCTGACCGTGGTAGGGATGTTTGTTTCCGATGTGTTGCTGGCTTGGCTTGATCCCCGTATCCGTCTGCAGGGAGGGGTTGGCAAATGAGCAAGGAAACCGAAAAGCGTAACGAGCATTTCGTTGATTCCGCGCCGTTCAATCCCTGGGATCGCGAAGAACTGACGCCGGAACAGGAAAAGTATTTCCTTGCCTCGCAATGGCAGTTGATGTGGTGGCGTTTGAAACGTCACCGGCTGGCGTATTTCTCGCTGATCATTCTCGCAGTCATGTATGCGTCGGTCTTTATCGTCGAATTTATCGCACCCTATGCGCAGGAAACGCGAAGCTCCGAATACATTCACCATCCGCCGCAGGGCATTCATCTTTTCCATGATGGCGAGTTTGTCGGGCCGTTTACCTATGGCACTGAATTCTCTGTCGATATGGAAACACTCAAGCCGACCTATACGGTCAATCCCGACCGGGTAGAACCCTTGCAGTTCTTCTGTTCGGGGGATGAGTATGAATTCTGGGGCATGATCGATATGGACTTCCATTTCGTCTGCCCATCCGAGAATGGCACGCTGTTTGTGTTTGGCACCGACCGGTTGGGGCGTGACATGTTGTCGCGCATGATTTACGGCGCACGTGTTTCGCTGACCATCGGTCTTGTCGGTATTTCGGTCAGCTTCCTCTTGGGAATCCTGATTGGTGGTGCTGCCGGATATTACGGTGGCTGGGTGGATTCAACCGCCCAGCGGACGATTGAAGTTATTCGTTCCTTGCCGGAAATTCCGCTTTGGATGGCGCTTTCGGCGGCCTTGCCGGTCACCTGGAGCCCCATTCTGATCTATTTCGGGATTACGATCATTTTGGGTCTGATCGACTGGACGGGGCTTGCCCGTGCGGTCCGATCCAAGCTGCTTGCCTTGCGCGAAGAGGATTACGCACTGGCCGCCCGATTGATGGGTGCCAAACCCAAACGTATTATCGGGCGTCATCTTCTGCCAAACTTCGCAAGCCATCTGATTGCTTCGGTGACGCTTTCCATCCCCAACATGATTTTGGGCGAAACAGCGCTGAGCTTCCTTGGGCTTGGCCTGCGGGCGCCAGTGACCAGCTGGGGCGTCCTGCTGAACGAGGCACAGAACATCAACGCGGTTGCGGTTTATCCGTGGCTGATGCTGCCGGTGGTGCCAGTAGTAATCGTGGTGCTGGCGTTTAACTTCCTTGGTGATGGCCTGCGGGATGCGGCCGACCCTTACAAGAACTGAGGCGCGTTCAGCTTAAAACAGAAAAGGGCAGCCGAATTGGGCTGCCCTTTATCGTTTCTATATGCGTCGCTTAGCGCTTACGCAGCCACAGGCTCGTCTCATGTGCCCCATCGGGCAGGTGAATGCCATTGGCAATTGATTGATCAACATCATCGCGCATGCGGGTCGTGGCATAGGCGCTTGACCACATGATTTCAAAGCCACCACCGGCGAGCAGGGCGGCAACACCTTGTTGTTCGTTATATCCGCGCCATTGCCAGATTTCCGGATAGTCGTCGGGCAGGGTGATGTCGTGGATATGAATGATCGAACCGCTTGGCAGGGTCGGGATCACCGATGAAAACAGCAAATCAACGTCGGTGCCAGGCATCAGGATGTGACTGGAATCGATCGACAGGAAATCGGCACCGGTCAGGGTTTCGAAAACTGATGGATTGGCCCTTTGCACAATGGTGCGTTCAATCGTGATTGGCAGTTTTGCGATGTCGGCACGCGGAGCCGGATCAATCGCATGAAAAGCTGTCTCGAGTTCGCCATCCTTGATAGCGCGGTAATAAAACCGTGTTGAATGGCCTGATCCGATTTCAATGATCCGGTCCGGGCGAAATTCCCGGGTAAAGACATAGGCCATCATGCCATCAAGGCGCGGAAACCAGCTTTGTTGCCAACGTGGTTCGGGCGGGGTGGCATTGCCGAAACTGGCAAAGGCTTCGTGATATTGTGCGGCCTTGGTCAACCACGCCTTCATGGTCGGGGCGGCCGTATCCATCATGGTCTCAATCGCCGGATAGGTGGGGCGTCCGACGGCCTTTGCAGTTTCGTTGGCATAGCGATACGGAATGAAATAACCAGCTGGCTTGCTGCCAAACAGGGTTTTCAAACCAAGTTTCCAACGGCGCATTCTGCGAGAGAACGGCATGGAGGTCATATCAAAGGCCCCTTTGAGTTCAATATTGCGGTCGGTCGTTTGTTGCCGATGTTATTATTCAGTCGCAAAAAGTCTGATCCTCTCCACGCCAGGTCCGGGTTAGCCAGATGGCAAAACAGAACGCAATCGCCGAAAATGCCGCCATCAGGTAATAGACCTGCGATCCGAACTGATCGTAAAGCGGTCCCGATACCCAGATGCTGCTGCCAAGGAAGACACCCATCGACAAGGTCGCCATCAGGCTTTGCGCCGATGTGGCCAGCTGTTGCGGTATGGCGCGGGCGATGAAACTGACGGCGGCCAAATGCGTGATCCCGAATGTCATGGCGTGAAGGGGTTGAACAAGGATAATCAACCATAGATTGTCGCTTGTGCCCAGAACAATCCATCGTAAAACCCCGCATCCGGTGCCAAGCGCAAACAGAATTCCGGGATGACGGCCACGTACAAACCGTCCGGCCACGGCAAACAGAACGATTTCCGCAATCACACCGATCGACCAGAAAACGCCGATCATCTCATGGGAAAATCCGACTGTTTCCCAATGGACGGAAGCAAAGGCGTAATAGGTGCCGTGCGCCCCTTGAGCAAAGCCGATGCAGGCGAGATAGATCAGGAAAACCGGCTTGCGCAGCAAATAGACCAGAGACGATCCGGAACGCAGCGGACGGTCTGTCTGGGGATCAGGCATGCGGGTTGTGATGGCGAAATTCACAATTCCCGCAACAAACAGCATCCAGACGATCCATTCCGTCGATGTGCCATCAAGAACCCAACCAGCGCCGTATGACGCCAGAATGAAGGCGAGCGACCCCCAAAGCCGCACCCGCCCGTAATCAAGTTCACGCGCCTTGCATTCATGGATCGTGATGGTGGTGCCAAGCGGCAGAAGTGGTGAGAATGTAAAGCCAATCACGACCGAAAGGCCCGCAAGCCACCAGAAGTCGCTTGAAAGCGGAAAGGCGAGGATTGACACCACATAGACCCCGGCAAGCCACATCATCGGTGTCTTGCGGTTGCCGGTGCGATCCGCGCGCTGGGCAATCAATGGATCGGCAAACACGCGCACCCAGTTCGGTAGCGACAGCAGAATGCCGATTTCGGCTGCAGATAACCCTTGTGATTTCAGCCAGACCGGCCAGTAGGGCAAAAATACGCCTTGAATCAAGAACAACCCGGAAAAGAACAGTGCCAGGATCGTCGCCGTTTTCATACGGTCGGGGTCTTTGCCGGGTGTTGGTGTTGATGACGCGGCGGCGGTTGGTGTTTTCATGCTGTGATTTGCCGGCGTTTGAGGCCGCGAATAATGAAACGCGCCGGATGAATGGCATGCATCAGCGCTTTTTCCAAAGGAAGGGGCATATCGCAAATCTCACTGGCAAGAATCTCGGCGGCAAGTGGGGCGCCGATCAGTCCGCGCGCGCCAAAGCCGGTACAGATATACACGTCTTTGTGGTAGGGCGCATCGACATATCGGGCGCCTTTTTTACCCTTGTCGATATCGCCGTAGGACGCAAGGTAGGCGTCGAAATCCGGTGCCGGACCAATCAGTGGCAAATGATCCGCTGTTGTCGTGCGTAACGACGCGCGGCCATCAAGCACATCGGCTGAGAGCTTTTCCGCGATTTCTGGCAGGACTTTGCCGAACTGGGCGATGTTAAACGCGTGATCACCTTCACGCAGATCCGTTTCCGCGTCATCACGACCGAACGTGGCACCAAAGACATGCATGCCATCACGTGCTGGCGTGACATAGCCCTTGTGACTGAGGACGCATTTGATTGCGCCGCCTTCTGACGCACCGGAGACGACGTCTTCGGGTATAAAGCTGATCTGCCCGCGAACCGGGTTGAGGTGATCTTCAAGCCATTGGGTCTGATCAAGCAACCGGGTTTCAAATGCACCTGCGATGATGACCGCATCAAACGGGCCGTATTCCGATCCGCTCTCATCAATCAGGCAATTGCCCTGATCTGCGTCATTGATGCTTGTGATCGTTGTCGACAGGCGCACATCAATACCATCGGCAAGACTGCGCACAACGGATGGCGGGTTAACCCATCCGGCAGAGGGGTAAAAGACACCGCCATGCGGCAGGGGCAAGCCAAACCGTTCTGACGCCTGATCGGTATCAAGCGCCTCGACAAGGTCGGGTTTATCACCCAGGCGCGCAATCAGGCCATCAAGCCGTTCGCGCTTGCGTGCACTGGTCGCAAGATCAATCACACCGCAAAAATCGGCATCGACCCGTCCCTGATCAGAAAGCTTTTTGATCATGCGATGGCTGAAGCGATAACCGGCCTCATAAAACCGACCCATGATTGCCTCATCGACGGTCAAATAGGGTTCCAGCATCCCGATCGGATTGCCCGAGGCAGCATTGGCCAGCTGATCGGCTTTTTCAAAAAGTGTGACGGCACAGCCACGGGCCTTCAGGGCGTTGGCACACGCCGCACCGGCAAGGCCACCACCAATGATGACGACTGATTTTGCGCTTCGGGTTCGGGGAAGATTGAACCAAGGATCATCGGCAGTCTCGAACGCATCCGGTAGGCTGGTGGTGTCTTCGGGCGCAGAAATGCTGGCTGTGATCATGTCGCGTTTATAGCCAAACCCCTTGCGTTTACTGACCACAAAGCCCGCACTTTCCAGTCCGTCACGGGCAATGCGTGCGGCGGTAAAGGTCGCAAGGGTGGCGCCATCGGGGTTGGATGCGTTTGCAAGGGCGGTAAACAGATCGGGATGCCACATGTCGGGATTGCGTGACGGGGCAAATCCATCAAGGAACCAGCAATCGATTTTGCCGTCATATCCCGACCAGCATTCGATCGCGTCCCCGATCAAAAGCGTGAGGCTGATCGCGCCATCTGCCAACGAAAAGCGATGCACGCCGGGCAACATGGTTTCATGTGGCCAGATATCGGCAAGCTGTTCAGAGTATTGCGATAGTTCTGGCCAGCTTTGATGTGCGCGGATCATGTCATCGCGCGACAATGGGTATTTCTCAACCGAAACGAAATGCAGGCGCTTGGAACGGTTATCGTCACTATCCCAGCATTGCCAGGCAGCAAGGAAGTTCAGACCCGTGCCGAAGCCGGTTTCGCCAATCACGAAGTTTTCGCGGGTATGCCAGGCGTTTGGTAGGTTGTTGCCTTCGACAAACACATAATGCGTTTCGGACAGCCCGTCCTTGGGATTGAAATAGATGTCACCAAAATGCGGGGAGTAGGGCACATCGCCATCTCGCCAGGTTATTTCGCCAGCAGGCCTTGGTTCATCACCGTCTGGTGCCTTGGTGCCATCCGTGGCTGTCATGCAGACAGGACCTCGTCATCCTGTTCGGGGACAAGTGCCAACGCCTCGCGCACGACTTCGGTGCCGGCCCCTTTGCGATGGGCATTTTCGCTGAGGTAACGACGCCATTGTTTGGCACCACGCATCTGTTGGAACAAGCCCAGCATATGGCGGGTGACATGACCAATGGTGCCATGTTCCTCTTTCAGGTGTTCTTCGATATAGGGCAGCATGGCCTCGACCACCTGATGGCGGGTTTTCGCCTTGGCATCATCACCATAAAAACGTCGGTCGACATCGGCCAGGATATAAGGGTTCTGGTAGGCTTCACGCCCGATCATGACGCCGTCGACATGTTTTAGGTGTTCTTCCGTCTCATCGAGCGTCTTGATGCCGCCATTGATCAGGATTTCCAGTTCGGGGAATTCCTGTTTCAGCTGATAGACCAGTTCGTGCTTCAGCGGCGGTACTTCGCGGTTTTCCTTGGGCGACAGGCCCTTGAGCCAGGCCTTGCGGGCATGAACGATAAAAGTTTTGCACCCGGCCTCGGCAACCGTTTCGGTAAAGCGTTTAAGTGACGGGTAGTCTTCCTGATCATCGATGCCGATGCGGTTCTTGACCGTGACCGGCGCGTCACTGGCCGAAATCATCGATTTAACGCACGTTGCAACAATGTCGGGTGTTGCCATCAGGCAGGCGCCAAATGCACCGTTCTGCACACGATCAGACGGGCAACCGCAATTCAGATTGATTTCATCATAGGTATATTGATTGGCGATTTCACACGCACGCGCCAGATCATCCGGATCACTGCCGCCGAGCTGGAGCGCAACCGGATGTTCGGCCTCGTTATAGCGCAGATGTCGCTCAACCCCGCCATGCAGGATGGCGCCGGTTGTGACCATTTCGGTATAAAGCAACGTATGACGACTGATCTGCCGTAGAAAATAGCGATCATGCCGATCCGTCCAATCCATCATCGGGGCGACGGAAATACGCCGATTAACAGTCATTTGCCTACCGTTTTTCATCAAAGCGGGGTGAAGAGGGTTGCTGTATTCCAAGCGCGGTCTTTATATAGGTTCCGGGATTTAGGGTCAAAACCGATTGCGCGATGCATGGCTGCATCCCGAAGATATTAAAGCACAGGATTTGATATGGTTACGATTTACGGCATCAAGAACTGCGACACTGTCCGCAAAACCCTGAAATGGTTCGACGCGAAGGGCATTGAAAACAAACTCCATGAATTCCGGGCCGACGGGATTGATGCCAAAACCATCGAAGGTTGGCTTGATGAGGTCGGCGACAAGGTTCTGATCAATAAGCGCGGGCCGAGTTATCGGAACCTGAGCGACGAGGACAAGGCGACGCTGGAAAAGGGTGGCGCCGCTGCGGCCGCAGTGCTTGCTGCCAATCCGACCGTCATCAAACGTCCGGTGGTCGATTTCGGATCGACCCGGACGGTTGCCTATGACGAAGCGCGCTGGACCGAACTGGCTGCTTGATAAGGGATCTATTTATGGAAAAGCCTGTCGTTCGGGGCGTGATTTTTGATTGTGACGGCGTTTTGGTCGATACCGAAACGCTGGCCTGTCGTGTGCTGACAGAGCAGCTTTGTGAGTATGGCTGCGACATGAACATGGACAAGACCCATGATCTATTCATTGGTGGCACACTGGCAATGGTGCCGCCAAAGATGGAAAAGATGTTCGGGATCACATTGCCCGACGACTGGTTGGCCGAATGTTATGAGCGCACCTTCGTTGCGTTTCGCAATGACCTGACACCGTTTCCGCATCTTGAGCCGGTTCTTGATCTGCTCGAGGCAAACGGCATCCCCATGGCGATCGGAAGCAACGGGCCGCATGCCAAAATGGAGGTGTCACTTGGCAAGGTGGGGCTGAAGGAGCGCTTTGATGGCCGGATATGCTCCGCCCATGATGTTGCAAATGCCAAGCCCCATCCGGATGTGTTCCTGCTGGCAGCCGACAAGCTGGGGCTTAATATCAGCGACTGTATTGTTGTCGATGACAGCCAGAATGGCGTTCGGGCTGGTGTCGCAGCAGGGGCGACGACGGTTGGTCTGGTTGATATTACGCCGGCGGAGTTTTTGCGCGATGCGGGTGCGCATCATATCGCATCCGATCATAAGGATCTTTATCGCCTGTTGTCAGGCTGGGTATCTGCCGACTGATAACGGTCCAACAGGTTACCTAAAACGAACGGGCCGCACCGTGATGGAGCTGCCCGTTTTCTATTGGCGATCTGTCGTTGTTACTGACCAACAACGATGCCTTCGCGGCGCGAATCAGCCCCGCCAATCAGGCCATCTTCTGTCACCATAATGGCGTGAATGCCGGAGTTAAGGTCGCGAATGCTGGTCTTAAAGCCCATGTCTTCAAGGGCCGGTGCAAGCTTTTCGGCATCGGTTCCGGCCTCAAGGTCAAAGGTGCCGAACCGGTTGACCAGATGGGGCATCTCAATGGCTTGCTGCGGCGGCATGTTCCAATCAATCATGCCGATCAGTGACTGCGCTACATACCCGATAATGCGCGATCCACCCGGTGACCCGGTAATGATCACGGGTTTACCGTCTTTCATGACGATCGTCGGCGCCATTGAGGAGCGCGGTCGCTTGCCCGGAGCCAAGGCATTGGCGATCGGTACGCCATCAACATGGGTGCGGAACGAGAAATCGGTCAGTTCGTTATTGAGCATAAAGCCATTGACCATAAGGCGGGAGCCAAACCCGTTTTCGATGGTGGTGGTCATCGAAACTGCATTGCCATAGATATCAACAATCGAGAAATGGCTGGTGCTGGGCAGTTCAATAGCTTGGTCGTCCGCCAGGTGCAGCGCGTGGCTAAAGCCTGGTGTGCCCGGTTCCACGGTGTCGAGTGCGGTTTCACGATCGAGAAGTCGGGATCGCTCCGCCAGATAGGTTTTATCGAGCAAGCCGGTCAAAGGCATCGGGACAAAGTCGATATCGGCCATGTAACGCCCGCGATCGGCAAATGCCAACCGGGATGCATCGCCAATTAAACGCCAGCTTTGCGCAGAATCGGGTCCCAGGGCGGCAATGTCATAAGGTGCCAGCAGTCCAAGTATTTGCCCCACGGTAAGAGCGCCGGAAGAGGGCGGACCCATACCGCACACATCAAGACCACGATATTCCGCACAGACAGCTGCGCGTTCCTTGACCTGATAATTGGCAAAATCGGCAAGTGACAGGACGCCGGGATTCCAGTCGGCGTCTTTGACCTTCTCGACAATATCCTGGGCAATCTGTCCCTGATAAAAATTCACCGTTCCGTTGGCTGTAATATCTTGCAGCGTCTTGGCGTATTTCGGGTTTTGAAGGACTGTTCCCGCGGCAAGTGGTGCGCCATCCGCGTCAAAGAAATATCCCTTGGCTTCAGGATCGCGTGACAGCTTTTCCTGATCATTGGCGATAAGTGCGGCAAGGCGTGGTGAAACTTCAAAGCCATTGATGGCTGTTTCAATGGCTGGGGCAAACAGAGTGTTCCATGGCATCTGGCCCCATTTTTCGTGTGCGGCTTTCATCAGGGCTGGGGTGCCGGGTGTCCCCACCGATCTGCCACCAACAACAGCGTCATAGAATTTTAGCGGTTCGCCGTTTTCGTCCTGAAACAGTGTTGGTGTCGCGCTAAGTGGTGCGGTTTCGCGACCGTCGAGGGTCGTCAGCTTTCCGGTGGTAGCATCGAAGTAGACAAGAAACGCGCCGCCGCCAAGGCCCGATGATTGCGGCTCGACAAGGCCAAGCATGGTCTGAATGGCAACCATGGCATCGATGGCGTTGCCACCGGACCGCAGGATATTTGCACCAGCTTCGACCGCAAGCGGGTTGGCAGCACTGATCATCCAGTTCTTGGCGGTGACTGAGCCACGTGTTTGGGGCGATGCGATAGGTGTACCAGCCTCAGGCGCAATAGCGTCCGTTGTTTGCTGGGCAACAGCCCCTTGGATCAGGCAGGTGGACAAAAGACCCGCAGCGACAAAGGCTTTGATCATGGTGGCAGAGACGGAAGCGTTGTGGGGCATGTTCCAGACCTCTTTGTTTGCATAAAAGACAACACCCGCATCGTGGCAGATGCGGGTGAAGATGTGCAGTAAAAATCTGGTGTTGGTGTCCTAGGCAGCCGTCTTGTTGCCCTTGCTGCGCTGCTGACTGACCAGCTTGACCTGCAGCCATTCCATGATGGTTTCGGCCACCTTTTCCCAGTTTTTATCAAGCATCAGGGCGTGATGAATGTCATCGATCAGGGCATAATCCGCGCCATATCGTTTGGCAGTGTGGTGGATCAGCTCGCTCTGGATGATTTCATCATCGCGTGCGCCAAGTACCAGCATGGACGGAACCTCGTCCTTTGACAGAAAGATCGGGTTGGCACCCATCATGTCGGCAATCGCGCGCTGACTTTCGGTTTCAAGCCGTCCGAAATAGATCATGCCTTCGTCTTCGGCGATATCGGGCGACAGCATTGCGCGGCCAAGTCGTTCACGCAGCAGCGTGTGCGGGCCGATAGCTTGTAACCAGAACATCTGGAAATAAAGATCAGGCTGGGCCATGGCCATCATGGCGTTGCTGGCAAGCAGGCCCTCGGGCGGGACAGAGGCCATCAGGATAGCGGCCTCCGCACTATGGCGTTCAAGATACTTTTGAACGATATAGCCGCCCATGGAATGGCCGATCAGCACGGGCTTTTTGCCAAGGGTTTCAACAACCTCTTCAAGGTCTTCAACGTAATCATCAATTGATGCAAGACTGCGTAGCTCGCGGCCGCCGCTGCCGCCATGGCCGCGCAACGAAAAGGCGACGGTTTCAAAGCCGCGATCGGCAAACCAGGTCAGGAAATGCTCGTTCCAGCACCAAGCCCCGGTGTAGGCGCCATGTACGAACACCAAGGGGTGCTTGCTTTTGGGCTTGCCTGTCGGGCTGCGACGGAAAATCTCCAATTCGGGACTCATGGCCTGTCTCCTCGCGCTGCGGGATGAATGCAAATAGACGCCTTGGCTGATCAGATATCCTTCATGTTCGCACATGCAGCATAATTCTGTCCAATCACAAGTGGGAATACAACTTTGGTTTGGCAATGATTGTCAGTCTAAGGTTGTTTGCTTATGATTGCGTCCGGGACAGCAAAAGACGTGAGGGGACGCGCGAATTAGCGCGTCTGGACAATAACAACACCGTAGTGAGAAGCTTGGGGGATATGGTTAAATTATCAGTGGTCGGCATTTTCGCGGATCTCGATGAGAGCGCGATAGCAGATGTCGAACGCCACGTTAACCGAAAGACATTTTCGGCCGGGGCGCAAATTATCGAGCCGGAATCCGACAGTTCCGACGTTTACCTGATCCTTTCGGGCCGGGTTCGGATCGTCAATTATTCCCTTTCAGGACGTGAAATCACTCTCGAAGAAATCGGTGCTGGCGGGTGCGTTGGGCAATTGTCCGCTATTGATGGCGAGCCGCGCTCGGCCTGCGTGATTGCGGTTGATGATACCAATGTCGGCATTCTGAGCCCGGCGAACTTTGAGAAGGTTGTCAAAAGTCATCCGTCGGTTGCCTGGAATGTGATCGGGGAACTGGCCCGCATCGTGCGCAACTCGACCCGACGGATTGTTGATGTAAGTACTTTGGGCGCCAACGAACGCGTCGTGGCGGAGATCCTGCGTCGGGCCAGCAATGTTTGTGATGGCAGTGGTTCGGCTTTGTTGTCGCCAGTCCCGGTTCATTCCGAAGTGGCTGGACGGGTCAGCACATCGCGCGAGACTGTTGCACGCGTCATGAGTACGTTGGGACGACGTCAGTTGGTGACCAAGGTGGATGGCGGTCTTATGGTCCCGGATGTCCGCCGGCTTGAGGAATTTCTCAGCGAATCTATCCACTAGACTGTATTTGTATGATTTTTTTGTCCATCATGTGATGGCTGTCACAGAGAATAGGGCAATCAGAGGGTAATTATATTCGTGTGACGGGCATTTCGATGTTCCGGCACATCTCCCCCAAGAGAGTTACTGGCCGTACATTTTTGTACGGCCATTTTTTTTGCGTTTTCGCATGGCGCAGGGGCGGTTGCCTGTCTAATGTGGTTGAAACAACTGCATTTCTGAAACAGGGAACCCTCAATGCGTATTTCTGTGGTTATGGCCGGACTGAACGGTGCGATGGCCGTCGCACTTGGCGCATTTGCCGCCCATGGTATGGCAGGCAGCGAAATGGACTATGCGCGCGGTCTTGTTGAAAAGGGCGCGCATTATCAGCTTATCCACGCAGTCGCCATGGCGGCGATTGCCGGACTTGTACATCATGTGCCTGATGAAAAGTTCCTGCGGATTGCGGCTTATGCCATGCTGGTCGGGATCTTTTTCTTCTGCGGGTCTTTGTATGCCATCGCCTTTAGCGGCATTACCGGCTTTGGTGCGGTTGCCCCGATTGGTGGTTTTTCGTTCATTGGTGGCTGGCTGTTGCTGGCCGCGGCCGGGTATCGGCGGTTCGGCTGACTGCCGCGAAGCGATTAACACTGGGCGCTGAACGGTATCTAGTGACGCGAACAAAAAAAAGACGTGTCCCGAAGGACACGTCTTTTTAAGTCTTGGCAACCAAGTTCCGAAGAACCGGATTACTTCATTTTCGCTTCTTTGAACACGACGTGCTTACGCACGACCGGGTCGTACTTGCGAAACTGGAATTTCTCGGTGGTATTCCGCGGGTTCTTCTTAACAACATAGAAGTAACCGGTGTCTGCGGTGCTTACCAACTTTACGAGGATCGAAGCGGGCTTCGCCATGTCTCTGCATCCTGTGTTCAGGTGTATCTCAGGCGGCGGAACATAAAGGTTATCGGCAGAGTGTCAAGCCATTTTGGCAAAAAAGAATGCAAATTTATTGGCTGGCAAATGTATCGGCGATTTCCTCTTGTCCGGCATAGGCCAGATTCTTGTATTCACGGCGATTTTTCAGCAGTTCCAGCGCCACTTCGACATCAAATGTTTCGCCATTCGCACTTGCCGGACAGACATTGCGCAGTTCGCGACGGCTTTTTTCATCCTGATAGTCCAGAGCGCGCCACTTCATCATCATCGAGGCGATCTGATCACGCTGTGACAGCGCTTGTGCAACCTGATGGATTGCGGTGTCGTTTGCATCGGACTGCGTGCAGATGGCCGGGAAAAGACCGATTCTGTCAAAGGTGTAGCCAGAAGGGGCTGTCATGCGTGACCAGGTGAAGGTCAGCGTGCCATGGTTGGGCAGATCATTGATCGCCTGAACCGATCCCTTGCCAAAGCTTGTGGAGCCGATCAGTACCGCCCGGTGACGGTCTTGAAGCGCTGCTGCTACCAATTCGGCCGAAGACGCCGTGCGTCCGTCAATCAGAACCACCAGCGGCACACCGTTGGTCAGATCCCCACTTTCGGCCTTGAAAATGTGGCGCGCGGCCATCACACGGGAAAATGTCTTGCCGATCGGGCCATCGGCCAGAAACAGGTCGGCAACGGCGACACCCTGTTGCAAAAGCCCGCCGCGATTGCCGCGAAGATCAAGAATGACGCCCTCAAGCCCGCCATCATAAAGCTTTGCCTTCATGATGCTGTCGGCAAGGGTGGTGGCCGTCGCAGAGTTGAAGCTGCTAACCCGTGCGATCAGGACATTGTCACGGTATTCGGCAAACACAGTCCGGTCGATCACCCGTTCGCGCAGGATTTCCATCGGGGTGATGGCAGGACTGTTGGCGGCATTGACCTCGATAAGGACAGAAGTACCTTCCTCGCCATGCAGCAGGTCGGCGGCATAGCGGCTGGCTTTGCCATACATGTCCTCGCCATTGACCGTCAGGATCTGATCCCCGGGATGAAGACCTGCACGTGCAGCCGGGCTTTCCGGATGGACAAGTTTGACGACAGGGTAGCCCGAACCACCAACAACACGCACACCAATTCCGATATATCCATCACGACGGTTGCGCGCATTCTCGGCCCGTGCCGGGCCCTCATAGCGACTATAGCGATCCAGATTGCGGATCGCACCACTGATCAGGGCAGACTCGATGTCTTTGGTTTGGGTGTTGCGCAGTTTGGCCGAATGAGCCCGGTATTTGGCTAAGCCATTGAGCGTGATTTCCGACCAGACCTGAAGATTATCATGATCGACCGTCTCATCAGATGTGGCGGGCAGGGCGATCCTGTCGACTGTCCGGTCATCATATTGCAGAACCAAATCCATCGGGGTGATGTCGACCCGGATGTTTTCGTCAATCGATGACAGGCCATCAAGGGTGTTCACAAGGATCTGTTCGCGGCTGATCGGGTCGATATAGCGCGTGGCAACCAGTTCTATCGTCTGGGAAATCAGTTCACGGGTTTGCGGATCGTCGGGGGAGGTTACGCCCATCCGGTCGGAGCTGGCACAGGCGGCGAGCGAAACACATAACCCGACGGCGGCACAAACGCGTTGCAAGCGACGCATTCCAGTGTCGGTATTAGGATATTTAGTCTCTGAGACGCGACGTGCGACCAACTAATGGATCCGTTTAATTCAGGTTAGATAACCCACGTATTCTACTGGAAAAAATGGCCTTTTGCCAATGACTATCCTTTGATCCGCATCGCCCATTGGGTGCCAAGAACGGCCCCTTTGATAAAGGGCAGGAATCCAAGGCATAATGCGACTGTTGCCGGAAGCCAGATCGAAAGTTGCAGGGCCAATGACGGGCTGAAATTCTGTTCCATGGCAAGCGCGCCCGGTACCACGATATGTCCGACAAGGAAGATCGTGAAATAGGGCGGGGCATCATCGCAGCGATATTCCCCGATCGGGTGATTGCACACATCACATTCCGAGCGAAGCTTCAGATAACCGCCAAAGGCAAAGCCATGGCCGCAATTCGGGCACTTGCGGCGAAAACCTCGGCGCAGGCCGGTCATCAGTCGGCTGCTGCCTTGTTTGCTGGCAGTGCCATTTGTTTCAGGTGAAATATCGTGCGGGGCATTCATAGGCAAAATTAACTCCTGTTACGTCCAAGGCCCTCTTGATCCGGGTGGCGAAAACGGGCATTCAGACGGTGAGCCATCATCATGATGTTCGATCGCGCAAGCAAGTAAAATCGACCCTTGTTATTCACCTCAGGGGCGCATTTCGGGTCACGTTTGCTTGATCGAACAGTTGCCAAGGGAGTGCCTAATGGGAAATGCGGACGCAATCGTTGCCGGTCTGAAACAGGACTTCATTGAGGACACGCTCGAACGCATTGATCGCATTGAAACAACGATTGACCGCGTCGCTGGCGGCATGGACGAAGCCGGCCCGGGCATTGCCGAGTTGCGCCGCGAAGCCCACACCGTGAAGGGGCTTGCGGGATCATTCGGGTTCCCGTTGGTCGGGGCGATTGCCCATCGGCTTGAAGATTATATCGCCGATCTGAGCCAGATTGATGATCTCGAAGCGGCATCACTGGTCGATTTTACCAGCTGGATCCGCGAGATCATTGAAAGTGGCACCAATCCGCAGGCTGAAGAAGAAACACGTATATTGCGATCCCTGCCGACCCGTAGTGCCAAGGCAGATGAAAAAGATGATACTTCCGAAGTTGCGGTTGCGCAGGACAAGGAAGTCCTTCTGGTCACGGCAACCGCCGTGCAGGGGCATTTTTTGCAACGCGCACTGCGTGAAAAGGGCTTTCGGACCATTACGGCACGATCCGCAGTCGAGGCGTTTGAGACGGTCGTTCAATCTCGCCCCGATGCCGTGATTACTGCAGCTGTCCTTGATGGGTTGAGCGGGATTGAACTGATCCGCGCGCTCGCGGCCATGAAAACGCTGGCAGATAAGAAACTGGGCCTTTTGACCAGTTTCGAGGCGTCCCATCCCGATCTGGAAGGCTTGCCCAAGAACGTTGCAATCATTAGCAACCGGGGCAAACAGACCGCCGAACATCTTACGAAGTTCATTGAAACCATGCTCTGAGCATTTGCCGGAAACTCGGTATCGAAAAGAAAAGGCGGCCAGATCGGCCGCCTTTGGTGTTTTGTGGGGATCCATCGGATCAATCCGATTTAGGACCCTGTTTTGCCGCGTTACGCGACGCCCGGTTGGACGCCACCAGCTTGCGCTGCTTTTTCGGCGTGGTCTTTTTCTTGGCCCCGGCTTTCTTGCCTTTTGACTTGGTGGCGGATGAACCACCGGGGCCATTGGCGTCACGTGGACCGGATCGGAAGCCGGGCTTGCTGCCATGACGGTGGCTGCGATCACCGGGGCTGCCGCGGCGCTTGCCAGAGCCACGTCGACCGCGCGGCCGTTCGATCAGGTCGCGTGCGGTGATTTCGGCGTGCTCGGCCAGGCGCAGGGCCAAAGACCCTGTGGCGGCATCAGCATCGGCAATACGCACGACAACAGAATCACCCAGCTGGAACTTCTTGCCCCGGTTTTGGCCGACCAGCGCGTGGCTTGCCGCGTCATGGATGTAATAATCATCGGGCAGGGTGGATA
This sequence comes from Thalassospira sp., assembly GCF_002709775.1. Classification (GTDB taxonomy): domain Bacteria; phylum Pseudomonadota; class Alphaproteobacteria; order Rhodospirillales; family Thalassospiraceae; genus Thalassospira. The sequence continues at coordinate 16,581 of NZ_PAQR01000023.1, read as the reverse complement.
TCGGAACCAACCCGTCCGCACCGGTTTCGTTCAGCGATATGAACAGACCGAAATGCGTAACCCCGGAAATCTTGCCCGGGAACTCTGCGCCAACCTTGTCGGACATATAGGCCGCGACATAGCGGTCAACTGCATCGCGTTCGGCCATGGCCGCCCGTCGTTCGGTGCCTGAGATATCCTCGCCAATCTGCTCGAACCGTTCGCCTTCTTCGGGCGTCAATCCGCCTTCACCAAGCTTGAGGCCGGCGATCAGGGCGCGATGGACCAGAAGGTCCGCATAACGACGGATCGGAGAGGTAAAGTGCGCATATTTCTTAAGAGCGAGACCGAAGTGCCCGATATTATCGGGGCTATACATCGCCTGTGACTGACTGCGCAACACCACGGTGTTGATCAGTTCGGCCTCTGGCGTGTCCTTGGCAAGTTCAAGAATCCGGTTGAAATCACGCGGACGCAGAACCGATGCCTTGTTCAGCTTATAACCTGCGCCTTCAAGGAACTCATGCAGCGCTTCAAGCTTTTCCTCGCTCGGTGCATCGTGGATACGATACATGCAAGGTTGCTTGATGCGTTCAAGTTCCTCGGCCGCACAGACGTTGGCCGCGATCATGAATTCTTCGATCAGCTTGTGGCTGTCAAAGCGCGCACGCGGTGCAATGGCGACGATCTGGCCCTGATCATTCAGCTCGATCTTGCGTTCGGGAACATCAAGCTCCAGCACGCCACGCTTTTTGCGGGCTTCGAGGAACGCGTTATAGGCGCCGTAAAGCGGTTTGATGATCGTATCGACCAACGGGCCGGTGGTGTCATCAGGCTGGCCATCCATCGCACGCTGGACCTGATCATAGGTCAGGCGGGCGGCGGATTTCATCATACCACGGCAGAATTTATGGCGCAGTTTGTGGCCATGCTTATCAAGCCACATCTCAACCGCCATACAGCCGCGATCTTCGTGCGGAACCAACGAGCACCAACCGTTAGAAAGCTCAAACGGCAACATCGGTACGACGCGATCCGGGAAATAGCAACTATTGCCACGTTTGACCGCTTCACGGTCAAGAGCATCGCCCGGGCGCACATACCAGGACACATCGGCAATCGCGACCATGATGTGCCAACCGCCTTCGTTGGCCGGGTCCGGATCGGCTTCGGCCCAGACGGCATCGTCAAAGTCGCGCGCATCAGCGCCGTCAATAGTCACCAGCGGGATGTCACGCAGATCGGTGCGTTTGCCCAGCGGGGTGGCCTTGGATTCGCGTGCCTGAAGTTCGACCTCGGGCGGGAATTCAAACGGAATGCCGCGCGCATGGATCGACACCAGGCTGATCGATTTCGGTTCGTTGATGTTGCCAAGGACCTCGGTGATCCGGCCCTTGCGCAATCCGAAATGCTTGCCCGGCAGGATTTCGGTCAGAACCAGCGCACCGCTTTCAAGATCGGGATGATCATCAAGCGGGACGGCGATCTCGCCGCTATCCTTGCGGTCTGTAGGTACAACGCGACCTTCGCGTTCATTGGGACGATAAAGCCCCAAGACGCGCTGTGGGCCGCTTCCAAGGACCCGCATGATGCTGGCTTCGTAGGTATGCTTGCCGGTATAGCGCAGCTTGGCCAAAATCTTGTCGCCAATGCCCGGCGCACTCGGTCCGCCACGGCGGATCGATTTCACCACGATCAGCGGCGGGTCATAGTCGTGCTTCCAGACATTCGGCTTGGCCAGAACTTCGCCGTCATCATCAATGCCGGTGATTTCAAGAACCTCAACCGGTGGCAGGCGGTCCGGCTTGTCAAAGCGCCGGCGACCCTTGACGACATCGCCGCCAATTTTCAGGTCTTTCAGGATCTTCTTGAGCTCGATCTTGGCCGCGCCCTTGATATTAAAGGCGCGCGCAATCTCGCGCTTGCCGACAGGTGTCGGGCTCATATCGATAAACTCGATAATCTCTTCCTTGGTCGGGAAGTGTTTTTTGTCTTCTGTGTCGTTCGCCAACTTTGCGGCGTCCTTTCATCGGTATTCCAGAGAAAAGGAAGGCGGCGATTAGTTCGCCGCCGCCTTTTTCGTGGTTGTCTTTTTCGCTGCTGGTTTCTTCGCAGCGGTTTTCTTTTTGGCAGGCGCCTTTTTGGTCGCCGTCTTTTTCGCAGAAGCCTTCGTGGTCTTGCCCGATTTGGCTTCTTTTTCCTTGATGGCCTTTATCGCCATTTCAAGGGTGATGTCATCGCGTTCGACATCGCGGATATTGGCAATGGTTTTCTTGTGTTTGACGAACGGTCCCCAGCGCCCGACTGCGACAAAGATCGGTTCACCGTCATCCGGGTGCTTGCCGATTTCCTTGCCTGCCTTTTCGCGCTTGTCCGCAATCAATGTGATCGCGCGGTTTTCACCAATCGTCAGAACATCATCATCGGCCTTGAGCGACGCAAAGATACTGCCCGCCTGAACATACGGGCCAAAGCGGCCAATATTGGCTTTCATTTCTTCGCCGGTTTCGGGGTAGATCCCGACAACGCGTGGCAAGGTCAGGAGTTCCTCGGCCTTGGTCAGATCAACGACAGACGGTTCCAGGCCCTTGGGTAGGGAGGTGCGCTTTGGTTTGACCTTTTTGGGCTTGCCGTTCTTGCCTTCGACTTCCTCTTCCTCGCCAAGCTGGACGTAAACGCCGTACGGACCTTTGCGCAGGGTGATTTCCTTGCCGGTCTCCTTGTCGATGCCAAGAACCTTTGGCCCAGAGTCGAGTTCGGAGTCCGCACCGTTTTCATTGGCAACCAGCGGACGGGTATAGTTGCATTCCGGATAGTTCGAGCAGCCAAGGAAGGCGCCAAACTTACCCAGCTTGAGGCTCAACTGACCATCCGAGCATTTCGGGCATTTATGCGGGTCTGTTCCGTCTTCGCGCGTCGGGAACAGGTAGTTTTCCAGCATTACCTGAAGCGCATCAAGGACATCGGTTATCTTGAGTTCCTTGGCTTCGTCGACATTGCCTTTGAACGATTTCCAGAAATCTCTGAGAACCTCTTTCCAGGCAAGCTTGCCCATCGAGATTTCATCAAGCTGGTTTTCCAGATCCGCAGTGAAGTTGTATTGCACATAGCGTTCAAAGAATTTCGACAGGAATGCTGTGACCAAACGACCACGATCCTGTGCGACAAAACGACGCCGTTCGAGCAAGACATAGTTTCGATCCTGCAGGACCGAAATGATCGATGCATAAGTCGACGGACGGCCAATGCCGAGCTCTTCCATCTTCTTGACCAGACTTGCCTCGGTATAGCGGGGTGGGGGCTGGGTGAAGTGTTGGTCGATGCTGACCTTGCCAAGATCGGGCTTCTGGCCCTCTTTTAGCGGCGGCAGACGACGATCCTTTTCGTCTTCGGCCTCGTCATCCTTGCCTTCCTGATAAAGCTTCAGAAAGCCATCAAACTTCACAACCGAACCATTGGCACGCAGGACCACGTGATTGTCATTCGATGACAGATCAACAGCTACCTGATCAAAGCGGGCATCTTCCATCTGGCAGGCGACGGTCCGTTTCCAGATCAGGGTGTAAAGGGCCAGCTGGTCCTTATCGAGATGACGCGAAACCTGTTCCGGGCGACGGAACAGGTCGGTCGGACGGACCGCCTCGTGGGCTTCCTGCGCGTTCTTGGCCTTGTTGGCAAAGCTGCGTGCGGAGCTCGGAAGATACTCGTCACCGTAATCCTTGCCGATCAGGCGGCGCGCTGCTGCCAGGGCTTCCTGTGACAGGACCACGGCGTCAGTACGCATATAGGTAATCAGACCGACCGTCTCACCACCGATATCAACACCTTCATACAGGCGCTGGGCAAGTTGCATGGTGCGCTTGGCACCAAAGCCAAGCTTACGCGACGCTTCCTGCTGCAGGGTTGACGTGGTGAAAGGCGGCTGCGGACGACGTTTGACGTCTTTGCGCTCGACCTTGGAAACGGTGTAGCTGCGGCTTTCCACCTTTTCCTTGGCGACCTTGGCAGCGTTTTCATCGCCCAATGCAAGCTTGTCGAGCTTTTCACCATTCAGGTGGGTGAGGCGAGCGGAAAACTGGCCTTCCGGCACGGCAAAACCGGCTTCAAGCGACCAGTATTCGTCAGGTTTGAAAGCCTCGATCTCGATTTCGCGTTCGCAGATCAGACGCAGTGCCACAGACTGCACGCGTCCAGCCGACCGGGAACCCGGCAGTTTACGCCACAGAACCGGTGACAGGTTAAAGCCAACAAGATAATCCAGCGCACGCCGCGCGAGGTAAGCATCAACCAGTTCCTGATTGAGTTCGCGCGGGTTGGCAATTGCTTCGGTTACGGCCTTCTTGGTGATCTCGTGGAACACGACGCGATGGACATCGCGGCCGCGGAGCAATTTTTTCTGCTCGAGAACTTCAAGAATATGCCAGGAAATGGCTTCACCTTCGCGATCCGGGTCAGTCGCGAGGAAAATGGTGTCGGAGTCACGCGCCGCAGAGGCAATTTCACGGATCTGCTTTTCCGAACGGCCATCTGTTTCCCAGACCATCGAAAAGTCGTTGTCGGTATCGACCGAGCCATCCTTGGACGGCAGATCGCGGATATGACCGAATGAGGCCAGTACCTTATAATCGTCACCGAGGTATTTGTTGATCGTCTTGGCTTTGGCCGGGGATTCGACGATGACAAGATTCATTACGTTTTTCGTGTCCGGTTCTTGCGCCCGAAGGCGGTCATTATGCTGCGTGGTCAGTAACCTGAAGTTCTGCACACATATATTATAGTGTGTCGCTGTTTTTCAGATCAAATTGCGCAAATTGCGGCAAATCACAACAATATTTGTCACATCCATATCCGACGCGACTCTCATTTGGCGATACGCGATACCCTATTTCCGGGGTGACGTTCAACCCTTCCTGCAAGTTCGAGTTCAATCAAAATTGTCGAAACCTGCTCGGCGGGCAAGTCCGACGTACGGATGAGTTCATCAATCAACAGGGGGGTAGGCGAAAGCAAATCGAACAGTTTTTCGCTCTCTTTAAGGACGCCGTCACAGTCATCTTCTTCTAGTGGGAATTCTTTTAAATCAATGGTTTGATCTGCTTTCTTTCCGTCTAACATGATGGCGTCCTGTTCAAGGGATGCCAGGATGTCGCCATAGGATGCAGCTGTCGTTTCGTGGTCTGTTGTTCGGGCGTCTGTATTAAAGGTGTGAATTCGTTCAAACAGATGGCTGTTCTGCTCGGCCACACGAACAGCATCAAGAATAACGTCGGCAGAGTCGCACAGGATCGCACCATCACGGATCAGACTGTTTGGACCGGCCGCGCGTGGATCGGTCGGGGATCCCGGAACCGCAAAGACGTCACGACCCTGTTCTGCAGCAAAGCGCGCGGTGATCAATGACCCTGAATTGCGTCCGGCCTCAATCACCACCGTGCCGAAAGACAGCCCGGAAATGATCCGGTTACGCCTTGGAAAATGCCGCGCCTGCGGTTTGAGGCCCGGCGGCATTTCCGAAATCACGCAGCCCTGATCACAAAGCTTTTCGTAAAGGTCCTGATGTTCGCGCGGGTACACCACATCAACACCGCCGCCCAGAACCGCAATGGTCCCGCCAACCGCATTGCCGTTGGTTTGCAGGGCGGCGCTATGTGCCGCGCCATCAATGCCGCGTGCCATGCCCGATACAACGACATAGCCCGCATTTACCAATTCATGGCTGATTTTACGCGCGAAGCCGCATCCTGTTGCCGATGCATTGCGCGCGCCAACAATGCCAATGGCGGTTTTGGTCAATAATTCGATCCGTCCGATGGCATAAAAATAAGCTGGGGCGTCATCAATTCGGGCTAGCAATGCCGGGTACTCCGGATCGCCAAATATGATCGGTTTTGCCCCGCACGTCTTGGCCGTCTCGATTTCTGCAACCGTCTCATCACGGGTGGCGAGCTTGATCTGCCGGGTTGTTTTGGTATGGGCAATGAGCTCGGGCAGGGCATCAATCGCATTACGGCCAGAGCCAAACCGTTCAAGCATTTTACGGAATGTAACCGGACCAACATTGGCGCTACGCGCCAACCGCATCCGTGCGAGGCGTTCCGATTGTGATAATCGCTTTGGTTGTTGGTCGGAAAAATGCATAACGCCCGGATTGTGATCATCCGGGCGTTCTTTCGTCAAGCTATTCGAAGGGGCGGTCTGGGCCTAGGACGCTGGCGTTTCTTCGTCAGCCTGTTTTTTCTTCTGGCCGATCTTGGGTTCTTCACCGCGCAGCAAGCGACCGATATTGGCGTGATGGGCAAGCCAGACAATCGCGGCAAGAAACACACCAAGCCAACCTGCACCCGGATCATTGGCGATAAAGAACGCCGCCAGCGGGGCTGCGATCATCGCAATCAAAGCCGAAAGCGATGAAATACGGAATATCAGCGCCATCACAAGCCAAGTCAGGGCCGCACAAAGGCCCATGATCCAGTTAACGGCTGCTAGTGTGCCAAGGGTCGTTGCAACCCCTTTGCCGCCTTTAAACCGCAGCCAGATCGGGAACATGTGACCAAGTACTGCAGCCCCACCGGCAAAGATGCCTTGCTCGGCACCATAAAGATGGGTGAACAGCAAGGCCGCAAACGCACCTTTGCCCGCATCCCCGATCAGAGTCAGAAGGGCAAGGCCTTTGCGTCCGGTGCGCAGAACGTTGGTCGCACCGATATTGCCAGACCCGATCTGACGAATATCACCAAGCCCGGCCATTCTTGTCAGGACAAGACCAAACGGGATGGAACCCAGCAGGTATCCGCAAACCGTTGCGACCTGAAGCGACATCAACATTGCCTTGTAGGTGGCATCAAGTTCCATTTCAGGCACCTTCCGAGAAGACTTCGCGACCATCAATAAAGGTGCGCAGGACGCGACCCTGCGTCAAACGGCCATCAAACGGTGAGTTTTTCGATTTCGAATGGAACTGGTAGGGATCCACTTTCCACGGGCGATCCGGATCAAAGATCACAAGATCGGCCGCTGTTCCTTCGCTCAAGGTTCCGGCACCTTTGATGCGGACCAGTTCCGCGGGAATTCGGGTAAGCTTGGTAATCACATTAAGAAGCGACATATGCCCGTTGTGATAAAGTTCCAGCGCCATCGGAAGCAGCGTTTCAAATCCGACTGCACCGGCGGCGGCCTGTGCAAAGGGTAGGCGCTTGGAATCGGCATCTTGCGGGTTGTGATCCGATGCGATGGCATCAATCGTGCCGTCGGCCAAGCCCGCAACAATTGCCTGACGATCATCTTCGGATCGCAGCGGCGGAGAAAGCTTGGCAAAGGTTCGGTAATCCGAAACCGCATTTTCATTTAGCGCAAAATAGGGCGGGGCCGTATCGCAGGTGACTTTAAGACCACGTTTCTTGGCCTTACGAATGACCTCAACCGATTCCCCGGTCGAGATATGGGCGAAATGCAGACGCCCGCCCGTCATTTCAACAAGGCGCAGGTCGCGTTCAATCTGAATGACTTCAGCCAGTGGCGAAACACCCGAAAGGCCAAGGCGTGTGGCGAGTTCACCACTGTTCATCGACGCACCCTTGGAAAGCTCCGGCTCTTCGGGATGCTGAACGATCATGCCGTCAAAAAACGTCGAATATGCCAGTGCCTGACGCAGCAGACGTGCGCTGGCAATGGTTTTGACGCCATCGCAGAAGGCAACAGCACCGGCCTGATGCAGCAGGCCCATTTCGGTGATTTCCTGGCCTTCGATGCCCTTGGACACCGCGCCATAGACAAATACCTTCGCCAGACCAACCTTGCGCGCACGCCGGGCGATGAATTCCACGCCCGCGACGTCATCAATCACCGGATCGGTATTGGGAAGGGCAATGATGGTGGTGACCCCACCGATGGCCGCCGACTTGCCTGCCGTTTCGATGGTTTCCTGATGCTCAAATCCCGGCTCGCGCAACTGGGCGCGCATATCGACGAGGCCGGGTGCCAGACACGCGCCACCAAGGTCGATGATCTCAAAGCCATCGGGAACCGTGCTCTCGGTAATGTCCGGGCCGCTTTTAAGAATGGTGTCATCTTCGATCAGGAGGCCGCCTTTTTCATCGGTCTGTTTGACCGGATCAAGCAAGCGGGCATTGATGAAGGCCTTTTTACCTGCGCCCTTGGCGCGGATTGCGGGACTCATGCCTGACCTCCCATCTTTCTGTGGTTCTGCACGAGCAATTCAAGCGCTGCCATGCGCACGGCAACGCCCATTTCGACCTGTTCACGGATGACGGAACGTTCAACGTCATCGGCAACTTCACTGTCGATTTCGACCCCGCGGTTCATCGGACCGGGATGCATGATCAGCGCGTCGGGTTTGGCATTGGCCAGTTTGGCACGATCAAGGCCATGGAAATGGAAGTATTCACGCACCGACGGGATGAAGCTGCCTTCCATGCGTTCAAGCTGCAGACGCAACATCATGACGATGTCGCAATCCTTCAGGCCTTCTTCCATGTCATGGAAGATTTCAACACCCATGCGGTCGATTTTCGACGGGATCAGGGTTGGTGGTGCGACAAGGCGCACGCGCGATCCCATGGTGTTCAAAAGCAGGATGTTGGACCGTGCCACCCGCGAATGGGCAATGTCGCCGCAAATCGCAACATTCAGGCGATGCAGGCGTCCTTTGTGGCGGCGGATGGTCAGCGCATCAAGCAGTGCCTGGGTCGGGTGTTCGTGGCGACCATCGCCTGCGTTCAGGACCGCACAGTTGACCTTTTCACTCAGAAGCTTGACCGCACCACTGTCACCATGGCGAACAACCAGGGCATCCGGGTTCATGGCATTGAGCGTCATCGCCGTATCAATCAGGGTTTCACCCTTTTTGACCGAACTTGTGCCAACCGTCATGTTGATGACGTCAGCGCCAAGACGTTTGGCGGCAAGTTCGAACGATGTCAGCGTCCGGGTAGAGTTTTCGTAAAACAGATTAACAACTGTCGCGCCGGCCAGAATGTTGCTGGTCTTGTCAGCGGAGCGGTTTTTTTCCGCATAGTGCTGGGCGCGGTCCAGAATAAGGGTGATTTCCCCGGGGGTCAGACCCTCGATCCCGAGGAGGTGTGGGTGCGGATAATGATCCGCCGCTGGTCCCATGACGCTCATGGCGTTGCACATTTCCCTTGGATGGTCTTTGAAAAATTTCGGGCGGAGCATACCGAATTGCCCCTGTCACGAAAAGTTAAATATTGCCCGTAACTGCCATGCATTCGTATGGAAATTCCTGACTGACCGGTCAGGTTTGCGGGTGAATAGAATAAGCCGATCACGTTCAGACCGCTTGGGTCAGAATGGCAATCACGGGCATGGTCAGAATGGCAAGCAGGGTGTGAACCGTGATGATACTGGCCATCATCTGGGCATCACCGCCCATCAGGCGGGCCAGCACATAGGCGCTGGCCGAACAGGGCAGGGCAGCATACAGCACCACAGCCGCTAGCTCGATATCCGGCAATCCGAGCATAAGGCAAAGTCCCGCTGCAATCGCCGGGCTCAGAACTAGTTTGCCAACGCTAGATACCCCAACCGGGAACCCAGCACGCCTAGCTGCCGAAAGATCAAGCCCCGCACCAACCGCAAGCAGCCCAATGGGAAGGGCGGCACGGCCCAGTACTTCAAGGAACGGCCCAACGATGGGCGGCAATCCGATGCCAAGAACGTTAAACAGGCTACCCAGAACGCAGGCCATCAAAAGCGGGTTTTTCGCTACATCCCGTAACAGCGACAGCACACCGGGGTTGCGATCATTGTCACCAAGATGGGCGCAGGCCAGAACGGAAATGACATTTACAGTGGGTACGACCAATGCCACGCAAAGGGCGGTGACGGTCAAACCATGGGTGCCAAGCAGGGCGGCAGCAACCGCAAGCCCGATATAGGTATTGGGGCGAATAGCACCCTGTACCAGAGATGAAAATGTCGGTGCAGAAACTTTGAGGACCGGTCGCACGGCAAGGATCAGAACCGTGCAGATGGCAATTGTGCCCAGCATGGCGGTCGCAATGCCCAGAAGCGGCAGGCTGCCAAGGTCTGCCTTGGCGGTATTGGAAAACAGCAGCGCAGGAAAGGTAATGAAATAGGTCAGCTTTTCCGCGCCCGGCCAAAAGCTGTCAGGCAGGAATTTCCGTTCACGCAGCACATACCCGACAACAATCAGGGCAAAGGTCGGCAGCAATGCAGACAGGATGGCGATCATCAGGCGACTTTCAGCACATGGCACTGAGAAATGGGCGAAACCAGCTTACTGTTACCACCATTGTGCGCAGGGGAAAACACACTCGCGACCGGTAATCATTCCAGATGACTAAAATTCATTTGGCGGCGACTTGTCCTTTGCCGGGTGATTTCTGATGTGATAGTCAGCACAGCCAACGGGTTTTGGCGTCGATAAACTGCTTGCAATTCAAAGTCGTCCGGGTCGCTGAATATTCTAGGAAAGGGACGCCATGTCACGCGCGATTGATCACATTGTTCTGTGTGTGAATGATCTTGATGCCGCCATCTCTGCTTATGCGCGGCTTGGGTTCACTGTGACCCCGCGTGCAGTTCATCCCTTCGGTACCGGTAATGCACTTGTGCAGCTTGACGGTATGTATATTGAGCTACTTTCCGTCGTTGATCCGGACAAGATTGCCGAAACCGATCTTGCCGAGCCATTTTCCTTCCCGATTTACAATCGCGACTATCTGCGTCATCGCGAAGGCATGTCGATGCTGGCCCTTCAGTCCGACGATGCGGAGCAGGACCGGGAAAAGTTCATTGCAGCCGGGGCGGCTGTGCCGCCGGTATTTCATTTTGAACGCGATGCCAAAACGCCAGAGGGGGATACGGTCGGTGTGGCGTTTTCGCTGGCGTACTCCAACCATCCCTTGCTTCGCCATGCGGTAACATTCGTCTGCCAGCATCGCCATCCGGTACAGAACTTTTATTTCCCGGCATATCAAACCCATAAGAATGGGGCTGTTGCGATCGGCAAGGTTCTTATTGATCACTGGGCAGCAGATGCCGTGCGCGACTTCTATCAGGAAATCGGAGTCGACGGCATTGTCGATGCCTTGCATGGTGATGAGCTGGTTGCCCGATATGGCGTGGAAGATCCGGCGTTTCCGACCGATGGGTTTGCCGGTTTCGAACTGATTGTCGACGACATGGCAAAGATATCGGATGCCGCCACAGAGATGGGCGCGGTTGAGAAGAATGGTGCCCTTATTCTGCCGCCCTCAAAATTCTTTGGTGTGATGATGGTTATCCGCACCAAATAAAAAAGCTGCCCGTTTGCATGGGCAGCTTTGATCAGGTCAATCTGGAAGTCCTGAATTCAATCAGTCTTCATCACCGTCGATTTCGTCTTCATCGGCCTCGGCGTTTTCGCCAGGATCGGTATGACGGTTCAGGTGATCGAGTGCGCCTTGCAGGATGTATGCAGCAGCTGTCTTGTCGACGACTTCTGCACGGCGCTTGCGCGTCATGTCGACTTCCTCAATCAGGATACGCTCAACCGCGTTGGTCGACAGGCGCTCGTCCCACATCAGGACGGGCAGGTCGATATACTTCTCCATCTCATCGACAAAGGCATAAACGCGATGGCAGGCCTTGCCGATCGAACCATCAAGTTCGCGCGGGAAGCCTATAATAATGCCGCCGACATTCTGTTTATCGATGATCGAAGAAAGTTGAGCGATGTCGCGCGTGAACTTCTTGCGCGAGATCAGCTCATACGGGGATGCAATCTGCAGCCCGACGTCTGACAGGGCTACGCCAATGGTCTTGGTGCCCAAATCAAGGCCCAACACACGTGCTGCCGGTGGCAAGAACCGCAGCAATTCCTGAGTATCATTACAAATCATGGCGACCTTATAGGTGTGTTTGCGGCAAATTGCTAGGTGTGTTTAGCGCGACCTGTCAGGGCCGTAAAATTGTATCGTTTTCCGATTTATGGAAGAAACGAGCTTGAATTTCGCATGTTGGCGCATTTTATACTAATCAACGTGGAAAATGGCGGGCTTCCTAGCGAAAAAATCTTTATGAATGATGGGGGGTTGAAGTGCTTCTAGAGGTTTGTTTTAATGTCGCACTGCAGAAATTGATCGAAATCGAAATATGCAGGGCGAGACAGGCAGACCGAATGCGCAGATCATCTTGAGAGAGACAAAACAGTCAAAAGCAGCGCACCTGTTACATGGTAGTGTCGCAATGCTTCTATCCATAGGGGTCAGGAACCGTCATTCTGGATAGGTTCCAGTTGATTTCCGCATACAAAAATCACCAAAAGCGAAAACGCTGAACAAACAATGACATATCAGGGGGTATAGGGTTTGGCCGACGGTGCATCGAATGAAGCGTTCGTTGAGTTTGAACGTGTACAGAAAAGTTATGACGGCGAATCACTCGTCGTTAAAGATCTCAACCTAACCATGCCTAAGGGCGAGTTCCTGACGATGCTTGGCCCGTCAGGTTCGGGCAAGACAACTTGCCTTATGATGCTTGCCGGCTTCGAAACCGCAACCCACGGCGATATCCGCCTTGGCGGCGTTTCGATCAACGATATCCCGCCGCACAAGCGTGGGATCGGCATGGTGTTCCAGAACTACGCACTCTTCCCGCACATGACGATCGCCGAGAACCTGGCTTTCCCGCTTGAAGTCCGCAAAATGGGCAAGGCGGAACAGGAAGAAAAGGTCAAGCGCGCACTCGACATGGTGGAGATGGGCCGCTTTGGCGGACGTCGTCCTGCACAGCTTTCCGGTGGTCAACAGCAGCGTGTTGCCTTGGCACGCGCTCTGGTGTTCGAGCCAGAACTGGTTCTGATGGACGAACCGCTTGGCGCACTTGACAAGCAGCTTCGCGAAAAGATGCAGTTCGAAATCACGCACCTTGCGCACCAGCTTGGCATTACCACGGTTTACGTCACCCATGACCAGACCGAGGCATTGACCATGTCTGACCGTGTTGCCGTGTTTGATGATGGCCGCATTCAGCAGCTTGCACCGCCTGACAAACTTTACGAAGAACCGGAAAACAGCTTTGTTGCGCAGTTCATCGGCGAAAACAACACGCTCGAAGGTGTTGTGAAGGAAATCAAGGGCAACACCTGTGTTGTTCAGCTTGATGGCGGCGAAGTTATTGATGCCGTTCCAGTCAATGTGAGCGAAGTGGGTGAGCGCACGCGTGTTTCGATCCGTCCTGAACGTGTCGAATATAACCGTGATCGCCTGCACGCAGATGCACATACGCTCAAGGCCGAGGTTCTGGAATTCATCTATATGGGTGACATCTTCCGTACACGTCTTCGTGTAGCTGGCAATGATGAGTTCATCATCAAAACCAGGAACGCGCCGGACCAGGTGCGTCTGACACCGGGTACGGAAATTGAGATCGGCTGGCTTGCAGAGGATTGCCGCGCGCTCGACGCGTCGTAACCCGTCTCTAAGTCAGGCAGATACAGGACCGGTACGCCCGGGTGCTGGTCCTCAACGAATAGTCCGGGAAACAATCAGGGAGTCTATTAATGCAGCTCATTAAAACCCTCACAGCATCGACAGCTTTGCTTGTTGTTGCGGGTGGTTCCGCATTTGCTCAGGACATGGCGTCGGACATGACCCTTGTCAGCTGGGGTGGTGCATACCAGAACAGCCAGATCAAGGCTTATGCTGAGCCTTACATGGCGAACAATCCGGGTGTTTCGATCACCTGGGACGAAAGCTCGAACGAAGCCGTTGCAAAAATGCGTGCAATGAACGAAGCCAACAACGTAACCTGGGACCTGGTTGACGTTGTTGCTGCTGACGCAATGCGCCTTTGCGACGAAGGCCTCGCAATGGAAATCGATGCGAACGAAGTTCTTGCAGCAGCGCCGGACGGCACCTCTGCAGAAGATGACTTCGGTGATCTCCTTGTAAGCGACTGCTTCATCCCGCAGATCGTTTACTCGACCACCTTCGGTTACCGTGAAGACATGGTTCCGGCTGGAACTCCGGCACCGACCGACATCTGTGCCCTGTTCGATACCGAAACCTATCCGGGCATGCGTTCGCTTGAAAAACGCCCGATCAACAACATGGAATGGGCTCTGCTCTGCGATGGTGTTGCCAAGGACGAAGTATACAGCGTTCTTGAAACCCCGGAAGGCCAGCAGCAGGCTCTCGACAAACTGGCAACCATCAAAGACAGCGTTATCTGGTGGAGTGCTGGTGCAGACACCCCGCAGCTTCTGGCTGACGGCGAAGTCTTCATGGGTTCGACCTATAACGGTCGTCTGTTCTCCGCAATCGTTGAACAGGATCAGCCGATCGCAATGCTTTGGGACGCTCAGGTCTTCGACCTTGACGGCTGGATCATTCCGGCAGGTCTTCCGGAAGATCGCCTGAACCGCGTTCTGGACTTCGTGAAGTTCGCAACCGACACCCAGCGTCTTGCTGACCAGGCTGCTTACATCTCGTACGGTCCGGCTCGTTTCTCTTCGGCACCGCTCGTTGGTAAGCACGCCGATCTGGGCATCGACATGGCTCCGCACATGCCGACCGATCCGGCAAACGCCAAGAACACGTTCCTCTATAACTACGAGTTCTGGGCTGACTACCGTGACGACATCGATGCCAAGTTCCAGGCTTGGCTCGCTCAATAAGAGCTAAGGGAAGGGGGCCGTTCACGGCCCCCTTTGCCGACCAATTCGCTAAAAATAAATTGCCGATCGAAATAACGACCGAAAACACCGGGGCAGGCTTACGGGGGCGTAATGGGTGATACATCACAAGAAGTAGTGTTAGCTGCTGATGGCAGACCACTAAAACAAAGTCTACGAAGAGCATTGATGCGCCAGAAAATGCGCGCGCTCATGCTGGTTGCACCGCTTTTGATTTTTGTGGTGGTGACCTTTATCGTACCGATCCTCTCGATGCTTTTCCGGTCGGTTGAAAACGATATCGTGCCGAACACCATTCCGGGCACTGTTGTTGCCTTGACCGAATGGGATGGTTCCACCGGTCAGCCGCCGCACGAAGACGTTTACCGCAATCTTTACATCGATTTGTTCAAGGCCGAAGAAGCCAAGCAGCATACGCGCCTTGGTACCCGTCTGAACTATGAACAAACCGGTCTTTCTTCGATGTTCCGGACCACCGGCCGTTCGCTCGACGATATTGGCGAGCTTTGGCAGGATCCGCTTGAAGATATCGACCCCAATTTTGAAGAAGGCTCCTTCTGGTTCGAGATGATGTCTGGAACCGGTGGTGAAGGCTTCCTTGAACGCCGCCGTGAAATGCTGGCCCTTATGTCGGATGAAGACATGAGCGGTGATGTCGGCTTCGTGCCGTCTGCAGACATGATCGAAATGCTGCCATGGACCGCGCAGGCCTATACTGATTTTGCCATTTGGGCCGCCATTCGGGACGAAGACACCGTTTCGGAAGAAGATCCGTGGGAGTCCGTCTATGGCGCGCTTGGCATGGATTTGACCAATCCGGATACGGTTTCGGCCATCAATAGCTATGGCGGGCCGGGTGCAAGTGCCCTGCAGGCTGCTGCGGCAAACCTTGATCAGCTTCCGCAATTTGGCTTCCGCGAAGCCTTTGTCGAGGAAGACGAAGACTGGGGTTCTGCCAAGGTCTGGGCGACGATCAAGCTCTACTCGCCAAGCCTGACACCGGGTTACTTCCTGAACTCGGTCGATATGACCCTGACGCCGGATGGCATTGAATCCAAGCCTGATAACCAGCAGGTCTACACGACGCTGTTTACGCGTACGCTGATTATGGCGCTGATCATTACCGCCAGCTGCATTGTTCTGGGGTATCCGGTTGCCTGGCTTCTGGCCAACCTGCCGATGCGCACGGCAAGCATCCTGATGATCTTGGTTCTTCTGCCGTTCTGGACGTCGCTTCTGGTGCGTACGTCGGCCTGGAAGGTGCTTTTGCAGCAGCAAGGGGTGATCAACGAAATCCTTGTTTGGCTTGGATTTGTCAATGATGCGGATCGCCTGATCCTGATGAATAACGCAACAGGTACGGTTATTGCCATGACCCACATCCTGCTGCCATTCATGATCCTGCCGCTCTATTCGGTGATGAAAACCATCCCACCAAGCTATCAGCGCGCAGCCAAGTCTCTTGGTGCGACGAACTGGACTGCCTTCTGGCGTGTCTATTTCCCGCAGTCTGTTCCGGGCATTGGTGCCGGTTCGATCCTCGTGTTCATTCTGGCAATCGGTTACTACATCACGCCGGAAATTGTTGGTGGTACGGATGGTGTCTTCATCTCCAACCGAATTGCCTATCACATTTCAAGTTCGCTCAACTGGGGCCTTGCGGCCGCACTCGGGTCTATCCTTCTCGTCGTCGTTCTTGGCCTGTACTGGTGCTACGACAAGATTGTGGGCATCGATAACGTGAAGTTGGGGGGCTAAGAACATGAATGAAGTAATCTCATACGTAAGACGGCCCGAATTGATGACCTTCACGATGCCACTCGTGGCTCTGCTAGGGGCCATGTTCGGCTTCATTACCGGCAACATCTTTGGCAGCCCGTGGATCGGGTTTGTCCTTGGTGCTGCTGTCGGTGCAGCGCTTGCTT
>NZ_PAQR01000022.1 GCF_002709775.1 Thalassospira sp. | reverse complement strand
GCTCAGCCTGGTAGAGCACTGTCTTCGGGAGGCAGGGGTCGGAGGTTCGAATCCTCTCGCTCCGACCATCAGTCGGGCGGTCTTTCTTTGAAAGGCCGCCCGTTTTCGTTTTCGCACATGAAAACCTTCGCTGGTGCCGAACTCTGCTGCATCTGCACGTTTGCAAGACAGCATCTGACCGCCAGCATGCTCTTTCACGAACGACACGGCAAAACGCCCCTAAAGGATAGCGAATCCCCATACAAAAAGTAGGGCAATGCGATCGCATCACCGTAAACGACGAGGATCATAGAGCTTTTTCGCATTCAACTTTCGGACAAGATCAAAGAGCGCCAAATGCGTATTCCCGTGCGGAATTCCTGCTTTTGCGCCCGACAGCAAGTTGCGTTTTTGCACCGCAATAAAGATATTTTCTTTCGCAAACGAGGAAACAAACTTGCTCATCCTTGCGAAATACGCTTATGCTTCGCCCTGCAACATAAAAATCGGGGAGAAAACCGCCCAATAATAAAAGCAAAAGGCGGTGGTCGGCCTCACGTGGTATTACCAATTTCGGACTTCTTAGGGAGGAAGACGAATGACTTTTTCTAAAGTGCTTAAATCGGCAACTTGCGCTGCCGTTCTTGCTGCGGCTGCGTTCACGGCAGCCCCGTCTGATGCGGATGCCCAGGAGCGCGTTCGCTGGAAAATGGGCTCGACCTATCCGGGCAGCCTGACCCAGCTTGGTACGCTTGGCAAACGCGTCGACGACAAGATCGACGAAGTTTCCGGTGGCAACATCAACATCAAATTCTATGAGCCGGGCGCCCTTGTGCCAGCACTGGAAGTTTTCGATGCCGTTTCGACCGGCTCGATTGATGCGGCTTTCTCCACCCCGGGTTACTGGGCAGGTAAAGTTCCGGCCCTGCAGCTGTTTGGTGCCGTTCCGTTCGGCCCGCAGGCTGGTGAATATCTGGCATGGGTCAAGTTTGGCGGCGGTCAGGAAATCTTTGACAAGCTTTATGCCGAACATGGCATCAAGTCGCTGTTCTGCGGCCTGATCGCACCGGAAGCATCGGGTTGGTTCTCCAAGGAGATTAATTCGCCGGAAGACCTTAAAGGTCTGAAAATGCGCTTCTTCGGTCTTGGCGCAAAAGTGATGGAAAAACTTGGTGTTTCCACCCAGCTTCTGGCTGGCGGCGACATCTATCCGGCACTTGAGCTTGGCACCATTGACGCCACCGAATTCTCCATGCCGGCGATTGACCTGAAGCTCGGCTTCCACCAGGTCGCGAAATACTACTACTTCCCGGGCTGGCATCAGCAGTCGACCCTGTTCGATCTGATGATGAACAAGGAAAAGTGGGATGGTCTTTCCGACACCCAGCGGGCCCAGATCGAATCCGTATGTAACGACAACCTTGCATATGGTTTCGCTGAAGGTGAAGCAATCCAGTTCAACGCCCTGAAAGAACTTCAGGAAAAAGGCGTAAACATCAAAAAATGGTCGCCGGAAATGCTCGACGCCATGCGTGGTGCCTGGGAAGAAGTTGCAGCCGAGCTTTCGGCAGAAGATGCGAACTTCAAAATGGCTTACGAAAGCCTCCAGAGCTTCCGCGCAAACTACAAGATCTGGAAAGACATCGGATATCTCGATTAATCCAACAGGTCTGAACGACTGCTAAGCCAGTCGACAAAACAAGTCTCGGCAAGGCCGGGTGCTCCGTGCCCCGGCCTTGACCGCGATAAGAAGACCCCGGGAGACCTTCTATGGAAGCGCTACTGAAATTTAGTGACGGCATCGACGCCATTGTGACCCGTGTGGGAAAGTGGGCCAGCCTGCTTGCCATACCGTTGATGATCGTCATCCTTTATGACGTGATCCAGCGTAAATTCGGCGGGCAGGGATCCATCAAGCTTCAAGAGCTTGAATGGCACCTGCATACCGGCCTGTTTATGCTGTGTTTCGGGTTCGCCTATATTCGCGACTCACACGTCCGTATCGAACTTATTCGCGATAACCTTCGCCCCCGCACCCGTGCCATCGTCGAGATGATCGGCGGACTTGTTTGTGTGCTGCCATTCTGCGCGCTGGTGCTGTATTTCGGTTTTGATTTTGTTGCCCGCTCGTTTGAAAGTCACGAGGTATCGGCCTCCACGACCGGCCTGACCCATCGCTGGATCATCAAATCGACCATCCCCATCGGCTTTGGCCTTCTCGCCATGGCGGGGCTTTCAATCTTCCTGAAATGCTTCGTCTTTGTCTTTGGCCCGACCAACCTGCACAGGCGCGCAGGCTATTATGTCGGCACCCACCATCTTGAAGACCTTGGCGCTGCCAAGATCGAAGACTGAGCGGAACGGGGATAAATCCAAATGGGTAACTTCTATATCGAAGACTGGTTTCCGCTGTTCATGTTTGCCTCGCTGGGCATTCTTGTCTTCACGGGACTTCCGGTTGCTTTCGTCATTTCCGGCATCGGGATTGCCTTTGGCTTCCTGGGCATGGCCTATGACGTTTTCTCCTTTATTGAATTTTTCAATATCGTCTCGCGCATCTGGGGCGGCATCTCCGAAAATATGGTGATGGTTGCTGTGCCCATGTTCATATATATGGGCACGATGCTTGAAAAAAGTGGTGTTGCAGAAGACCTTCTGGAATGCCTCAACATGCTGCTGCGCAAGGTTCCTGGCGGTCTTGCCCTGTCGGTCACCCTGATGGGCACCATCATGGCGGCAACCACCGGCATCATCGGCGCATCGGTTGTGATGATGACGCTTTTGGCCCTGCCAGTCATGATGCGTCGTAACTATGACCCGTCGCTTGCCACGGGGACGATCGCAGCATCCGGGACGCTGGGTATTCTGATCCCGCCATCGATTATGCTGGTTCTGATGTCCGACCTTCTGTCGGTATCGGTTGGCAACCTGTTCCTGGCAGCCATCATTCCGGGCCTGATCCTGGCGGGTCTTTACACCGTCTATATCTTTGTGCGCTGTCAGCTTAACCCATCCCTTGCCCCGCCCCTGCCGGAAGGCGAAGCGGTTCACGGCAAGGACCTTGCCATGATGGTAGTGCGCAGCTTTGTACCGCCGGTCTTCCTGATTGTTCTGGTTCTGGGTTCGATCTTTGCCGGTTTTGCAACCCCGACCGAAGCCGCAGGCGTTGGCGCGGTTGGTGCGACCTTCCTTGCATTGGTCAAGGGTCGCCTGAAATGGCCGGTCCTGAAAGACGTCTGTGAACGTTCGGCCCTGACAGGTGCGATGCTGTTCTTCCTGTTTGCTGGCGCGACGGTGTTCTCTTATGTGTTCCGTTCGCTTGGCGGTGACGATCTGGTGATCGATCTGGTTGAGGGCGCCGGTCTGGGTCCGTGGGGCATTTTGCTTCTGCTGATGCTGATCGTGTTTATCCTTGGCTTCTTCTTTGACTGGGTCGAGATCACCCTGATCGTTCTGCCGATCTTTGCACCGGTCATTGCCCAGCTTGATTTCGGTCATCACCTTGATATCGGTGGCCTTGAAGCAAGCGAAGCACAGGTTCTGACCTGGTTTGCAGTCCTTGTGGCGGTGAACCTGCAAACAAGCTTCTTAACCCCACCCTTTGGATTTGCGCTTTTCTATCTCAAGGGTGTGGCGCCGAAATCGATCTCCATCCAGCAGATCTACAAGGGGATCATTCCTTTCGTCCTTCTGCAGGTTCTGGGTCTTATCCTCGTGATGTATTTCCCGGAACTGGCACTCTGGATGCCAAATACGCTGCTTGAGTAGCGTAGAGTTCAAAACCAATGATAAAGGGCGCCGTTTTATCAACGGCGCCCTTTTTTCGTTCTGGCGTTAATTACCCAAAAGAAAACCGCCCGGATCATGGATCGGGCGGTTCTAACGTCTTTGTGACCTTACTCGGTTCGGATCGGCGCGTGCGATCAGTGATGCATTGGCCGTTCGCCGGGAAGCTGCAGCATGCGGCCCATCAGATAATCCACATCGTCTGAATCAAACTCGACGCCCAGATCACCATATTGGGTCAGAACCCGTTCAATCATGCGGCGCGAATAGCGTTCCTTGTCGTGCTCTTCACCATCAAAGGAGGTTTCGCGTGCGACTTCGATTGCGGCACGGACACCCGGGAAGAAATGCTCCGGCATGCCGGCCTTGTTATAGATCGCCTCAAGGCCGAAAGGACCGCTATCGTGAATAAGGATGCGCGTATTGATCAGCGAGACACCAGCCCGTTTTGCAAGTGCAGCTTCAAAGAAGGACACATCGCCCATGCAAAGTGCGCGCAGGATCAGGCCGCTGGTCAGGCGATTATTGTTGTGCAGATGTTCGACAAGCAGTTCGACATCGCGTTCTTCAACCCCGTCACCCAGCAGACCGATGGTCGCGCTTTCCTGTGACTGGGTCATCACGGCATTGACGATGCCTTCGGGGATGTGACCCCGTGAAATCAGCTGGGAACGCATGCGTTCCGACACCAGCGTCACCATGCGTTCGGCAATCGTGATCGGCAGGTGGTTGCGTTCGATCATCGGTTTCTGGATGCGCTCATTGTCGCCGAAATCATCAACGACCTTCTGAAGCGACACCTCGCTGATCTCGGCCCCCTGGTTTGACATCAGATCGACCATCACGTCTTCATGGCCGATATCAACCAGCGTTGCCGAAACGACCTCGGACACATAGGCACGCGAGGCAATCGCGCGCTGCTTTTCGACACTGTCGGCGTTATCACCAATGATATCGACAAGATCGTCGTCATTGAGAACTTCGGAAAACTCAAGAACCGGAAGTGCGACTTCATCGACGTCGCGCGCAAGCGTTGCGGCAACATCGTGGGGCACAAGCGGTGTCTGGGCGAGGTTCTTGGCAAGGGCCTTGCGCACACGGACTTCCGCGTCACGGATCATCAGACGGAAAATATCTTCGGCCAGAACACGTTCGCTGTCCGTCAGGGTTTCGGTCGTGAATTCACGACTGATCTTTTCCGCCGTATCGGCACGGTTTGCGCCGGACGGGTCCTGAACCAGCTTGCTCAGATCTTCTTTGGTGATACGTGGCAATAGATATCTCCTGGCACGCTTCTCACATGGCTGCCAAATTCCTGCGCAAGATTATACTTCTGGCAGGGAATCGACAAACATATTTTCCTTAGTTGGGGCACAAGACCCTGATTTTCAACCATCCTGTTGATCAATTCTATACCGGGTATTTTCCCGATCAGAAAGGTTGTCATCAGACCATCTGCCACCATAGCGCAAACACACTATTTCAGTCGCAATTCAGACGCCAGCAATCAGAGGCTGCGAAATCTGGCAAATTCCGACAGCAAAGGCGAAAAATTGACTAAACTCAAATTCTTCACCATCACATTATGATAAATCTGGTTACCAGTTTTTGAAGATCAAGCAATCTCGCACCATCTCAGACGATGACAAGAGACTATTTTTGATCTTACGGTTACCCGCATATGCGCCGCATAACGGTGCATCGTCCCGATCACCGGGCACTTCGAAATAAGAGAGAGGCTTTATAATGACGTTCTCGCGTAAACTGGTTCTCGTTGCCAGCTCCCTCGCCTTCCTGTCTGCGGCTCCTGCGATTGCCGGCGATGCGGCAAAGGGTGAAAAACTTTTCAAACGCTGCGCTGCCTGCCACAGCCTTGATGCTGGCGTAAACAAGGTCGGACCGAGCCTTGCTGGCGCGTTCGGTCGCGAATGCGGCACGGTTGAAGGCTTCAAATACGGCAAGGGCTATCTTGCAGCCTGCGAAAAAGGTTTCGTTGCCGATGAAGCATTCCTGACCGGCTACCTTGAAGATCCGTCCGCGAAACTCAGCGAGATCGCTGGTTCCAAGGAACGTTCCAAAATGGCCTTCAAACTCAAAAAAGGCGACGATATCGCCGATATCATCGAGTTCCTGAAGGCGCAGTAACTGCTGCTATCATCTGAAAATGCGAAATGGCCGGGGCATATTGCCACCGGCCATTTTTGTTGTCTGCTGTTACGACAAGCCGGCCGGCGCTATGCCGCCTCACGCCGACGCAGAATTTCCTCGCCGATCGCGCGCATCTGCTCGACGCTCGCGACATCCAGTGTCGAGGTAACTTCAAGCTCGCGGTCTTCATAGACATCACGGTCAGGATGTTTGTTCGCCCATTCGGCAACCGCCTGATCACGTTCCCGGATCAGCTTTTCGATTTGCGGGCGGAACAGGATCATCATACCAGATACCCAGCGATTAACCGGCCAGGATGGCTGCGCATGGTCGATGACAAACCCGTCAAGCATGGCAATGACATCTTCCGCGTCGTACCAGACTTCGCCGGTAACCCAGCGGTTGGTGGTAAACAGGCGCTGACAAAATCCGAACTCATCCATCGAAAACGCAATCAGGTGCGACAGCGCATCATTGGGGCCTTCGGGATAGTCAAAACCATCAATCTGTTTGGGCTTGCATCCATCCGGCATGCCACGCGGGCGCATGAAGGTGTGAAAATGCCCGTGCTCATCCCAATCGCGACGTTCTTCCTTGGGATGGGCATGATAATAGAACTGCGCATGTGACTGACGATCATAGACATCGCCTTCGGGGTAATGGTTCCATTCATAGAATGTCCCCGCACTTTTGATCAGTTCACCAACGATGTTATCGCCGGTCGCCGTCAGGACGCGGTGACATTCCATAACGTCACGCCCCGCAGCCAACATCTTTTCAAGATGATCTGTCGGGATCGACGCCAAATCAAGTGTATCTTCAGTCATATCTTTACCAACATCGTTGCGATCCACCCGTTATTCCGTCTGAGCAGAATGGATGGTTTGCGACCGATCGCGCCAATAAACCCCTTTCAACAGTTAGTGATTTCAAGGCGCTTTGCAACAATCTTCGCAACAGCTCAGCGATCGCGCATCACCCGAAAGCCGATCAGGATATGTTTGAGATATTCCGGACGCCCGTGACGGGCAGCTGGCCGACAGACCCCGCACCCGCGATCATCCCATGATCCACCTTTAACGATGCGATAGCCCGGCTGGGAAGACGTCGACGTCCATTCAAACACCTGACCCGCACCGTCAAGCACGCCATAGGGTCCCGGCTCGAACCGGCCAACCGGCATGGTATCAAACGGGCCGTTATCGGCACTGTTCAACCGACCGGCGTCAAAAATATTGCCCCACGGATAGAATGTGCCGTCCGGTCCGCGTATCGCCTTTTCCCAATAAAGTTCATCGGGCAGGTGCCACGTCTCACCGGTCTTTTCACTCAACCACTGGGCATAGGCATTGGCATCCTGCCAGGATACCAGCACAACCGGGTGGCGGCCGCGCCCACGGGGTGGGCGACCATTTTTCCAAAGGAACGGTATAATGGTGTCATAGGTATAAATCAGGCCCTGACGTTCCCAGTCTTCCTGACTGATATCAGGTGCCGGGTGACCGGTTGCGTTGACGAAAACAGCGTATTGGTCATTGGTCACCGGTGTCTTGGCGATATCATAGGCCAGAAGGTGGACGTGCCACTTATCGGTTTCGAGATCGTACCAACGATTACGGCGACTGATATCGTGGCCATAGACCTGCTCGTCAATCTGATAAGCATATTGCCGTTCGACAGAATCGGACCCCTGCCAGAACCAGCCAGACGGAATGCGCACCACATCGGGGATTCCATCGCCTGCAGCCTGTGCGTGGGAGACTCCCGCAACGGCCAAAAGGCATCCAACAGCGCAGAATTTCCAGATATCTGCGATACAGTCCCCGACTCTCATACAAACTTCCGTCCTGATGGGCAGCGTGGCTCACGCTTTATTCAAGCGCCACAACATATCCTGCCCCCTTGTTCCCTATCCACAAGATGCGGAAATTTCGCCACACTTTCAATCGGTTTGACGGTTTCCGGCACGAATTTATCACATCTTTTTTGTGAAACAGTCTTCTAATTAACTGTACGCAAACAACTTTTTGAACACGCAGGGCTCACATAACAGTGAAACCATGTGACGCCGCAGCGATGAAAATTTGGACCATAGTGCCTTCACCGACGGGCGACAGAACGCCCCGGCTGAAACTTACCGGACATCCAGAGAGGCACTAATGACCAAGAAATCCAAGACTTTCGCACATAAGGCACTGATCCCGGCAATGGCGATCGGCACCACCCTTGCCATGGCAACCCCGATGGCGATGGCAGCCCCGCTGCCGGCACCGACTGCTGAGGTCGCAAGCTGTGCGCCATGCAGCCCTTGTGCAGCCAACCCGTGCGCGGCTAATCCCTGTGCAGCAAACCCATGCGCTGCCAACCCGTGTGCTGCCAAGAAAGTCGTTAACCCCTGCAGCCCGTGTGCTGCGAACCCCTGTGCGGCAAACCCGTGTGCAGCAGCCAACCCGTGTGCTGCCAATCCGTGCGCTGCGAACCCGTGCGCAGCAAACTGATCATTTGATCTGTTCCAACAGCAACGGGGGCGATGCATTCACATCGCCCCCGTTTTTCTTTATCTTTGAATTGCCTGACGATCTAGTCGCGAACGACCATGACCGAGCAATCCGCATGGCGGACAACGCGCGCCGCGTTCGGGCCCAAAAGATAGTCTTTGAGTTCCGGGCGATGCGATCCGATCACGATCAGGTCGCAACTGGTTTTCTTGGCCATCTGCAAGATGACCTCGTAAACCGTTCCCTGACCAACGATGTGCTGAACCTTGATGTCTGAAGGAATGTGTTCAGACACAAACTGGTGCAGACGTTCGTTATAGGCATCAAGAACCTTGGTTTCGTAGCCCTTCGGGAAGAACTGACCGACCATCGACATTCCGACCGTGGGTACCACTGTCAGAACATGAAGGCGCGCGCCAAAGCTTTGCGCCTGCTTGATGGCGACCGGCACGGCCTTTTTCCAGGAAGACTCATGATCAAGATCTACTGTGACCAGAATATCCTTGTACATGTTCACTCTCCCTGTCAGGCCGCACCAAGCGCGTCTTCACTGCGCTTGCGCCGGCGTTGAAGAACAATGATCCCGCCCAGCAACAGGAAGGCCGGAATAAAGAAGACTTCCTTGGCCGGACGATCAGCTTCGATCTTGACCGCAGTGATTTCAAAGTCGAAATCAAGACCGGCTTTTTCGGCCGGACCGGCAAAGACCAGATCATCGATATAGATACGACCATCTTCATCACGAATGCCGATACCGGCATGATACAGGCGATCCTCACCTGATCCTGCTGGCCCAAGTGGCAGCATAACGGATTTGGATACTTCATCGCCTTCGATGCTGATCCCTTCGACATCCAAAAGGATGCTGGATTCAGGCGGCATGTTGGCAGCGTCTTCGACAATGGTTGTCGCCGGCAGGTTTTCATAAGGCGGCGCAATCATGTCGAGCCAGAAACCCGGACGGAACAGGGTGAAGGCGATCAACAGCAATGCCGCACTTTCCCACAGCTTGGACCGGGCAAAGAAGTACCCCTGCGTCGCTGCAGCGAAGACCAGCATAGCGATTGTCGAAACCACCACCACAACAACCACATCAACCGGATGATCCAGACCGATCATCAGAAGCTGGGTGTTGAACAGGAACAGGAACGGCAAGACCGCGGTACGCATCGAATAGAGGAACGCAACAACCCCGGTCTTCATCGGATCAGACCCCGACACAGCCGCCGCGGCAAAGGATGCCAGACCAACCGGAGGGGTCACATCGGCCATGATGCCGAAATAGAAGACGAACAGGTGAACCGCAATCAACGGCACGATCAGGCCGTTTGCAGCACCGAGTTCCACGATCACCGGCGCCATCAGGCTCGATACCACAATGTAGTTCGCCGTGGTCGGAAGCCCCATGCCAAGGATCAGGCTGATCACGGCGGTAAAGATCAGGATCAGCATCAGATTGCCGCCCGAAATCAACTCGACGAATTCAACCATCACCTGACCGATACCGGTCAGTGAAACCGTGCCCACGATAATACCGGCAGCCGCAGTGGCAACACCGATACCGATCATGTTACGCGCCCCCGTAGCAAACCCGTCAATGACGTCGATGACACCAAGTTTCAGGTCATTCGCGAAATCGGGTTTCTTGCGGAAGAAGCCCTTGGCGGCGTGCTGGGTCAGCATGATGAAGATCATCAGAACCGTCGCCCAGAAAGCTGACAGACCCGGTGATTTCAGCTCAATCATCAGGAACCAGACCAGAACCACGACCGGCAGCAGATAATGCAAACCTGCCTTGGCGGTTTCACCCAGTGCCGGCAGTTCAACAACCGGCTGGTTGGGATCATCCATTTCAAGGTCAGGATATTTGGCGGCGTAATAAAGACCGGCCAGATAAATCACCGCACATTCAGCAGCAACAACCCAACCGACCACGTCACCAAACAGCCCCTTCTGGAAGACGATCGCGTAATAGACGACGCCGGAAAGAACCACGAGCGACAGCACGAACAGAAGCGATCTGATCAGGGTCTGCCCCAAGGTCGAGGTCACCCGTTTCGGCAGGCCCTGCATGTTCGCCTTAAGCGCTTCAAGGTGAACAATATAGATCAGCGCGATATAGGAAATCGTTGCTGGCAGGAAGGCATGCTTGATGACTTCGGGGTACGGAATGCCGACATATTCCACCATGAGGAAGGCCGCAGCCCCCATGACCGGCGGCATGATCTGACCGTTGACCGAAGACGCCACTTCGACCGCCCCGGCCTTTTCACCCGGGAAGCCAACACGCTTCATCAGCGGAATGGTAAAGGTACCGGTCGTCACAACGTTGGCAATCGAGGAGCCGGAAATAAGACCGGTCATCGCCGATGACAAAACCGCTGCCTTTGCCGGGCCACCACGCATGTGACCAAGGGCCGCGAACGCCACCTTGATGAAATAGTTGCCTGCACCGGCCTTATCGAGAAGCGAGCCAAACAGAACAAACAGGAACACAAAGCTGGTCGACACGCCAAGCGCGATCCCAAACACGCCCTCAGTGGTGATCCATTGATGCGACATCGCCTTGGAGAAGCTTGCGCCACTCCACTGCAAAACATCCGGCACCCAGGCCGCATTGCCAAAGAAGACATAAGCCAGGAAGACCATGGCAACGACCATCAAAGGCGGGCCAAGGGCGCGACGGGTTGCTTCAAGCAACATGACAAGGCCAACACCAGCCGCAACCAGATCAGCCGTAATCGGCAGGCCCGGACGGTCCGAGAGGTCGCGATAGAAAATGTAAATATAGGCCGCACAGAACGCACCGATCAAAGCCAGCACCCAATCAAGGATCGGGATATAGCTGCGCGGTGAATTCTTGAAGGCCGGATAGGCCATGAAGGCCAGGAAAATTGCAAAAGCGAGATGGATCGACCGTGCTTCGGTCGAGTTCAAAACGCCAAAATTAAAGATAAATGGCAATGGTGAAGCCAGCCAAAGCTGGAACAGCGACCATGAAACCGCAAGCCAAAGTAATATTTTCGCCGTCAAACCGCTTGGCTGACGGGCCCCTGTATCATTTTCCGCAATCAGGTCCTGCAGCCCCTGATCAACGGACGGATTTTCCGTTTTTTGATCGTCAGTCATCACAAACTCCCGGTCACTACGAAAGCCAATTGAACTGGTGGTCCAGAAACAAAAAGCCTCCGTCGACACACACCCGGTCCCCTACGGAGTACTCCAACACCTAAGTTACGGCGTTATGTTTATTCAATTTTTGTGAGCAAACCCGTCGGGCGCAAAAGAAAAACGGAGGGCGATAAACGCCCTCCGTCCCAAGGCTGATTACATCAGGCCTGCTTCTTTGTAGTACTTGGCTGCACCATCATGCAGCGGGGCCGACAGACCGTCCTTGATCATTTCTTCTTTCTTCAGGACAGCGAATGCCGGGTGCAGTTTTTTGAAATCATCGAAGTTTTCAAAGACTGCTTTGACAACGTTGTAGACAACGTCCGCATCGGTGTTAGTTGAGGACACGAAGGTCGCGCCAACGCCGAAGGTGACAACGTCATCCGGGTTACCACGATACATGCCGCCCGGAATGGTGGCTGCACGGTAGTACGGGTTGTCAGCGATCAGCTTGTCGATTGCCGGACCGGCAACTTCAACCAGAACCGAATCACAGGCAGTGGTTGCTTCCTGGATCGAACCGGACGGGTGACCAACGGTGTAGATCATCGCGTCGATCTTGTTGTCGCAAAGCGCCTGGGACTGTTCAGCCGGCTTCAGTTCGGATGCCAGCGAGAAGTCGTCCAGCGTCCAGCCTTTGGCAGCCAGAACGATGTCCATCGTGCCGCGCTGACCGGAACCCGGGTTACCGATGTTCACGCGCTTGCCTTTGAGGTCGTCAAAGGTCTTGATGCCTGCATCTGCACGGGCAACAACGGTGAACGGCTCCGGATGGACGGAGAACACAGCGCGCAGGTCTTCGAACGGACCCTGGTCTTCGAATTTCGAAGTACCGTTATAGGCATGGTACTGCCAGTCAGACTGGGCAACACCCATGTCCAGCTCGCCGGTACGAATGGTGTTGATGTTGTAGACCGAACCACCAGTGGATTCGACCGAGCAACGAATTCCGTGCTCTTTGCGATCCTTGTTGACCAGACGGCAGATAGCGCCACCCGTCGGATAGTACACACCGGTCACACCACCGGTACCGATGGTGATGAAACGGTTTTCCTGTGCCGAGGCCTGACCGGCAAACAGCGAGGCGCCAGCAATTGCAGCGACTGCACCCGCTACAGCAATAAGTTTTTTCATAAGGATTCGCTCCCTTTTTACACCCTGTTATAAGGCTTTCCAGTGTTCGACATTGAACAGCTGAATTAAACGGAAACATCAGAAAAATCAGATGTTTCGACGATGGGGATTATAGTGTCCGCCTTATCGGAATAAAACCCTATAACCCCGAAACCTCCTGACGAATTTACGCATTTTCGCGTATAGCCTGTTTCGTTTTGCCCCTCCTACCACATGGGTTGCATAATCTGGCGTGCCTGTTCGCCTGTTGCGATTGGCCGCCCCATCAAGATTGAACCGTCATGTGCCTGAGCAATAAGATCAGCATTGTTCGAAGCGGGCGATCCGTCAACCTTAAGGTGATTATTTTCAAACCCGATACGCGCATGCCCACCAAGCCCCGCCCCCGTCAGAATGCAGGCATTTTCATAAGCCCCAAAGGCACATAGCATCCATTCCGAGACATACGGACTGGACCCGATAAATGGCAAAAGGTCAGATGGCTGCGATACCTGCCCTGCGGTGTAACGGCCCAGCACGAACAAAACCGGGAACCTGTCGCCGGGCAGAACGCCGATTTCAACCAGCTGATTAAACCGCGCGACATCTTCTGGCCCATACAGGATCAGTTGCGGTGCGATTTTGGCTTCGCGCATGAATTCGAAAAACGATTTCAGCGCATTAAGGTCCGCATCATCTGGCGCAATTTCGCGCACGGCAATCGACACAGCCTCTGGCACGAGGCTTCTGATCATTTCCATCTGCTGCTGGGCTGTGTAGATGCCCACCGCCTCGGTTGTGACCTGCAACAGCATATCGTCACCGACCGATGATCTGACCTCGGCGAGCATTTCGCGATAGCGGCCAACATCAAGACTGTGTTTCTGCTCATCATCACGAACATGCAGATGCATCATCGACGCCCCCGCCGCCTTGCACTCAAGGGCCGTTTTGGCAACTTCGGCCGGCGTGATCGGAATGTTTGGCAAGTCGACTTGTGTTTTGCGCGCACCATTTGGGGCAGATGCAATCAGAAACGGCTTGTCACCATATTCCATTACGCCAGTCCCTCTGCCTTGAAGACGTCATCAAGCGCACCTGCAAACAGATCGACGATCTTGGCGACATCACTTTCATCAATGATGAAAGCCGGGGCAAACAACACATGGTCACCGCGAACACCATCAATCGTGCCGCCCATGGGATAAGCCATCAGACCACGCGCAAAAGCGGCCTTCTTGATCTTGGCATTAATCTTCAAAGCTGGGTCAAACGGGTCCTTGGTTTCACGATTGGCGACAAGCTCCACGCCGCGGAACAGACCACGGCCACGGATATCGCCGACAAACGGATGCTGCCCCAGTTTTGCCTCAAGGGCGCTGACAAGGTTTTCACCCTGCTTGACAACATTGGCCAGAAGGTTGCGTTCCTTGATCGCACGCTGGGTCGCAAGGGCTGCGGCACAGGCGGTTGCATGGCCCTGATAGGTATGGCCATGCTGGAAGAAGCCCGATCCATTGGCGATGGCTTCGTTGATTTTCTTGGATACAAGAACCGCACCAATCGGCTGATATCCTGCACCAAGCCCCTTGGCGATGGTTTGCAGATCGCCAGAAATGCCTTCCTGCTCAATCGCGTGCAGGGTGCCAGTACGTCCCATGCCGCACATGACCTCATCGAGGATCAGCAACACACCATATTGATCGCAAATCTCGCGCACGCGTTTGAAATAGCCCGGCACCGGTGCCAACGCCCCGGCGGTTGCCCCGACAACCGGTTCGGCAACGAACGCCGCGACGTTTTCAGATCCGAGTTCAAGGATCGCCGCTTCAAGTTCATTGGCAACGCGGAGGCCATAGGCCTCTGGCGTTTCATCGTCGCGCTGATCGCGATACTGATAAACGGGTGCGATATGGCTTGCCGTGATCAGAAGCGGTTCAAACTGCTTGCGCCGCCACATATTGCCGCCAACCGACAGAGCACCAAGGGTATTGCCGTGATAGGATTGGCGGCGCGCAATCACGTATTTGCGGTTCGGTTCCCCGATTTCCAGAAAGTACTGACGCGCCATCTTAAGGGCGGCTTCGGTGGCCTCCGACCCGCCAGAAACGAAATAGACCTTATCAATGCCTTCGGGTGCGGATGCGACCAGTTCATCGGCCAGTTCTTCCATCGCATCAGATGAAAAGAACCCGGAATGGGCGTAAGCAATCTGATCAATCTGGGCATGCATGGCAGCCCGAACATCCGGGTCGGAATGGCCAAGGCAAGACACCGCGGCACCACCGCAAGCATCGAGATAACTCTTTCCGTTCTGATCAAAGATGTAGATCCCCTCACCCCGGACAGCGCGCGGGGGCGTGGATGTGCTCGTGCGGTGCAGAACACGGGTGCCTGCATTCGGAACCGGGGCATTGGATTGGGCAGAGTTTGACGCGTTGGTCATGATCGGACGTTCCGTAAAGTGCCTAGTCTTCGAGATATGTATCAAAGACAGCGAGTTGTTCTTCTGCAGCGGCAATCCGTTGCAGGGCCTTCGGGCCACCGCGTGCGACCAGCAGGGCAACAAGCGCCTGCATGACCGAAAGGGCGGCGGTAAAACTTTGGAAAAAGGATTGTGACGTATCGCGCACGACAAGCTTGCACAGCGCATCCATGGCAATTGGCGACACGTCGGAATCTGTAAGTGCAATCACCGGGCAATGCTGGGAGCGGGCAAACTCGACCGCGCGCACCGTATCGCGAATATAGGGTTTGGCACCGACCGCAATCAAAAGGTCCCGTCGCCCGATGCCGCGCAGCTCATCACCAAACGTGCCCGAATGGCCGTCGACCAGAACGCCATTGTCGCAAAACAGCCGATAGGCATAGGCAAACTGACATGCCGCCGGATAGGCCGCACCACGCCCGACGATGAACACCTGCCGGGCATCTTCGATCGCCTCACAGGCTTCGATCATGCGCGACACAAGTTCGGGCGAAAAGGCAGCACTGATATTATCAATCTCTGTGCGGCAGATGCTTTCAAGAAGATGCTCATCGCGGTTGGCATCATTCTCGGTCCGCTGGGTTTCGCGGGCGCGCTGGGCATAGCTCGCCGGCTGATCAAGCAACCGATTCTGATAATGATCGCGAAATTCTTGCCAGGTTTCGACGCCAATCGCGCTCATCAACCGGGTGATCGTGCTGGGCGGGACGTCTGCGGCACGGGCCAGTGCCCGCATCGAGCGCAGGGCGACATCACTTGGATGATCAAGGATATAGCGCGCAGCCTTTTGCATTTGCGGACTAAGTTTGGCGTAGTCCGATATCAGTTTTTCACGCAAATCAGTCTGCACACCCATCACCAAGATACCCGCGCCGAACCAAGGAAACCATGATTACGCCACAGGTGACGCATCGACACAACACATGTTTCACAAGCTCAAATTTTGAAACACTTGTTTCAGCTTTATGTTTCATCGCAAGGGCAGTTGGAATTTGCGTGAAGTCTAAAAAACATGGACTTATTAGAAAAAACTGTAAAAATACCGGGGTTCAAAGGTGAAACTCTTGCGTTTCATATCGCAAACGCAAAAGCGCCCAATGGTGGAAGTCGCAACACCGAATCGGTGGATGACCAATGGAAACAAAGATCATTGAGTCCCTTAATCAGGCACAAGCAGGCATTGCCCTGTTTGATGCAGAAGAACGGATTGTCTTTGCCAATCCGGCGTGGGAACAATTGATTTCGGGCGTTGCCGAGGAAGACCTGATCTTCAATGAAACCGAACTTGCCGATGGCGGCATGATCTCGGTCTGCTTTGTCAAACCACAGGTTCCGCAGTCCGAGCGGCTTGATCTGGCGAGTTCTGCCAATGACGCCAAGATCGGCACCATCATTATCGCCGATGACAGTGAAAGCAACCGCATGGTCGCACGGCGCATTCTTCAGGCCGAGGGATATGGCATTGTTGAGGCCAGCAATGGTCAGACTGTTCTGAACATGCTCAAACGCGGGGTGAATGCCGACCTGATCCTGATGGATGTCGAAATGCCCGACATGGATGGCCTGCATACGACGCGACGCATCCGCCATATGAGCGGCCCGGTGGCGCGTACCCCGATCATTGCGCTTTCCGCCCATCAGTCGCGTGACTGGAACGTCATTGCCCGGCAGTCTGGCGTTGATGATTTCATCAACAAACCCATCCAGCGGCAAAAACTGATCGACACCATGCAGGAATTGATCACCCGGCGCAGTGGCACCACCGTTGATCCGAATGCCGCCCAGAAACGCAGCAAGGGTGCACGGATCGGACGCCCGCCGCGCCCGGAATCCCTGACCAGCCCGGTTCTTGATGTCCGCATTCTTGAGCAGCTTTATACCGATGCTGGCGATGAAGGGGCCGGATGCGGGATCGAGATCTTCATCAACGAAACGGAATCCCGTCTGGTCAAAATCGACAAGGCGCTTTCTGAGGACGACATGACCACCGTGCGCAACGAGGTCCATGCCCTTAAAAGCACGTCAGGCACCTTTGGCCTTCGCCAGCTGTCTGAGCTGTGCGAGACAACCCAGTCCGAATTCGAAGATAACGATCCCGATGAAAACCGACTGCTGTCGCTTTCGCGCCAGGTTGTGCAGCTCGCCCCCACGGCCCTGACCGCACTCAATCTTTATCGTCGATCACGCAATATCAGCAGTGCTCCGCACGTTTGATCCATCCAGCCCACACCATATTTGCCAGACCATCAGCGCCCAGATGCTAAGCGCCATATCAAGATCATGGCCGGACACCGCGCGCTTCCAGTAGGCGGCTTTGACATCACGTGAAATCGCGACATCCGCAAACACCGTCTCAAGAATACGGTTCTCATCTCCCCACAGATATCGGGCAACATCGCCAAGCCATTTTGCCACCGGCGGATTAAACCCGATCTTACGGTTCCGGACATGCCCGGCTGGCAGACAAGGCGAGATGGCCTGACGCCAGAGGGTCTTTGGACCGGTTTTAAGATGTTGCTTCGCCGGGACTGAGGCGGCAATACGCACAACGTCATTCCCCAAAAGCGGCAGGCGATATTCCAACCCATGCGCCATCCCGCACCGATCTGACATCAGCAACTGATTACCCGGCAGTGTGACATCACGATCAAAATTCATCATCGCGCCCACCAAGCCACAGTCCAGATCCGGTCGCCAAGCAATCCGGGCATCACATTCGGGAATGGCACAACGGTTGTTCCAGACGTCAAAAGCATGATCGGGCCCACCCGATGTGCCCGACAGAAAGCGCTGCATTTCCCTGTGATTGCCAAACCCGGACAGGCTAGCCATCAAGCGTCGCGCGGGTTTGGGCACATACCGCCAATAGTCGTCGTAAAGCTGTGCCGCCCGATATCGCGGATAGCCGCCAAACAACTCATCACCGCCATCACCAGACAGGCACACTTTGACATCCGCGCTGACAGCCTTTGCAAGGCAGCGCATCAGAACAATGGACGGATTGGCGAAAGGTCCGCCGACGCTCTGCAATCCTGCAATAAGCTCCTGATGGATTTCCTCTGGCGTGTTTGGAGCAGCAACGACATGCAGGTCCTGTCCCAGATGACGACACAGGTTTTGCGCCGCAGCCGTTTCATCGATAGCCGGATCATCGAACCCCATGACAAACGCTGGCGGCAATGGTTCTCCAGTTTCGCGGGCAATATCACACGCCAATGCCGCAACCCCGGCGCTATCCAGCCCGCCCGAAACCAGACACCCGACCGGGCAATCGGCATCCATTGCACCAGCAACCGATTGTCGAACAGCAGAAAGCAATGTCTCAGGTGTCGCGACATTCCCTGCTCCGCCAGCCTTCTGAGCCGGGTGCGCAATACGCCGCTCATCCACCTCGCCCGCCTGCCACCGCAAAACAGTCCCGGGCAGAAGAAGGGTTACGCCCGCTACCCCCGTTTCCGGTGCGGGCACAAACAGATGGGCGAGATATTGCCGCTTGATCGTCTCATCACGCTTAAGCGGAGCGATTGCCGAAAACGCCGATATCTCTGAGGCAAAGGCAATCTGCCCGTTCGGGCGCTTCAAAACATAAAGCGGCTTGATCCCCAGCGGATCGCGCGCCAGCCACAGACAGCATTGCGTCCTATCCCACAAGGCAAGCGCATACTGCCCGGACAAGGTTTCAAGCACGCTGGCAGGATCATCTCCGCGCCGGACCGCCCGGGCCAGTAATTGCAGGACAAGTTCCGCATCACTTCCCGTTTCGAAAACTAGCCCGTTGTCGGCTTTCGCCGCCTGCATCAGGCGCCGATGACCGACGATATAGCCATTAAAGACCAGAACAAACCGCCCATCTGACGTAACGAATGGCTGGTTGGCCTGATCGCTCAAATCAGTAGTGGCAAGGCGCGCACATCCAAGCACGATCTTGCTGCCTGGATCTGCCCAGACGCCAGAACCATCCGGCCCCCGATGGGCAAGCCGCTGGAGCATGGCATTGATGGCATTCGGATCGTCCGTTTGGGTTAAGCCTGCGACGCCACACATGGATGCCCTGCCTAAATCCGGTCGCTGCCGCTTTCAGGACCGGCCAGCTCGGCATCATCATCGTCACCGGCCAACCGGCCTTGCAGATCGCGCAGAACATACAGGCGCAGGGCACTCGAAAGATTGCCTTCACGGTCGGTATCGATTTCGACAACCAGTTCGGCCAGCGTCAGGTCGCGACGCTCTGCAATGCCAACCAGTTCTTCCCAGAACGCATCTTCGAGCGAAAAGCTCGTCCGGTGGCCGGCAATTGTCACTGATCTTTTACGAACGGCATCATCCATCGGTGTTTAGTCTTTAACTCCGGCACAAAAACGACCATGATTTCAAAAGCTTTCCGCCATGATAGGGCATCGACATGAAATTCATACATCTTTCCGACCTTCACATTCTGGCCCGAAATGACGTATCGCGCCTGCCCGATGCGGCAGCGACCCTCCGCAAGGTCATAGCAGAGGTCAACACCTATCACGCGGATGCGGAAATCTGCATCATCACCGGTGACATCACCCATCGCGGCACACCGGAACAGTATGAAAATGCGGTCGAGATCCTCTCGGACCTTGCCATCCCATATCTGATTATTCCGGGTAATCATGACATCCGTGAAGCGTTTCGCGATGCCTTTCCGACAACCGAAACCGACACCCATGGCTTTGTCAACTTCGGCCAGACCTTCAATGGCGTACGCTTTGTCCTGATGGACAGCATCGTTCCCGGCCACCATCACGGCACGCTGTGTGCACAACGTTTGGACTGGTTGCGCGATGAACTGACGGCACATCGTGACACGACGACCTTCCTGTTCATGCATCACCCACCGATGGAAATGGGCCTGCCCTTTATTGATTCGATCCGTCTCGATGCCGAAGCAGAACTTGGTGAAATCGTCACCGCCAACCCGCAGATCAAACACCTTTTCTTTGGTCATCTGCATCGTCCGGCAACTGGCACCTGGCTTGGCGTTCCGTTTGTTCTCGGCGTCAGCACCCAGTCGGGTGAACCGCTTGATTTCCGCCATGAGAAGGAAGAAGAGCTTCAGGACCCCAACCCGCTTGGACCGGGCTATGGCATTGCCTTTGCCGATAGCGCGGGCGGGCTTCGCTATCACTTCAATTTCGTGAAGTTTGATATGGAAGCTTGATCAGGCGGCTTGTGTGGCCCGATCCCATTCATCGCGAACGGTGGCGTCCGCTTCGTTTGCAAAATGTGCTTTCCGGGCTTGGGCAAACGCCGCAGGCTCGATCAATTGTGACAAAGCCCAAACTGCGCTGGCCCGGATCAAGGCACTTTCATCCGTCAGCAGGTTTTCAATACGCGGAATCAGATGCGGTGCCTCGCTATTGCCCGCAGCGATCAAAACATTGCGCAGGAACTTTGCCCGACCGATCCGTTTGATTGGCGATCCGGTGAAGAACGCGCGAAAACCTGCATCATCAAGATCAAGGAAATCCGCCAGTCGCGGCGCGGTCAATTCGACACGCGGGATAAAGGCCAACTCTTCCGTTCGGATGGCAAACTTGTTCCACGGGCAGGCCGCCAGACAATCATCACAGCCATAGATACGATTGCCCATGGGTTTGCGGAACTCGACCGGGATCGGCCCTTCATGTTCGATTGTGAGGTAACTGATGCACTTGCGCGCATCAAGCTTGTAGGGGGCAGGAAAGGCATCCGTCGGACAGGCTGACAGGCATTTTGAGCAGGAACCGCAATGATCGATTTCCGGTTCGACTTCCGGCAGTTCAAGGGTCGTGAAAATCTCACCAAGGAACAACCAACTGCCAAATTCGCGCGACACAAGATTGGTGTGCTTTCCTTGCCAGCCAATCCCAGATGCCTGCCCAAGCGGCTTTTCCAGAACCGGGGCGGTATCGACAAACACCTTGACCTGTTCCGTCCCGCCGGACTGCTCAACGACCCAGCGCGCCAGCTGCTTCAGGCGTTTTTTGATCAGGTCGTGATAGTCCTTGTTCTTGGCATAGACCGAAATCATCGCCCGGTCGGGATGGTCGAGTAACGCCATCGGATTTTCTGCCGGTCCATAATTGCTGCCCAGAACAATGACCGATTTGACATCGGGCCAAAGCATTTCCGGATCGCGCCGACGCGGCAACCGTTCCGGATCATTCATCCAGCCCATGGAGCCGTATTCACCACCGGCGACAAATTCATCAAGACGTTGCTGATTACGCGCATCAATCTTTGGCCGCGCCACACCACAGACATCAAAGCCGATTTCACGGGCTTTGGCCTGAAGCATCTCAAACGTGATGTTTTGGCGCGTTTTCTTCGTCATGGCGTGGTGCGGGCTTGTCTTGTTTCACGGCCTCTGTCTGCTGCCTTATATAATCATCCGCCCAAAACGCAAAAGGCCGCAGCATGAAGCTGCGGCCTGTGATCTGAAATCGGGTCTGATCAGAAACGATAGCGAACAGTCGCAAGGATTGAGCGTTCTTCACCATAGTAACAGTTATCCGACGACGATGTGATCAAGCAGGATGCGACATATTCTTCATCCAGCAGGTTGTTCACATTCACCCGAAGATCAGTGTTCTCCAATCCGACATTGGACATGTCATAATTCAGGGACAGGTCAAAAATGGTGTAATCGGGCACCGTGATGGTGTTGGTTTCATTGGCCGCCATTTCACCAACAAACCGAGCACCTGCACCAACAGACAGGCCATTTAACGCACCTGAATAGAAGGAATAATTCCCCCAAAGCGATGCCATATGCTCTGGCACCTGCATCGGTTGCTTGCCGTCTTTGGTGTCGCCCGGCGCATCATAGGCTGCGTCAGTGTATGTGTAGGATGCAATGACACTCAGGTTCTCGTTCAGGTTCGCGCGTGCTTCCAGTTCAAGACCCTGACTTTCGATCTTGCCAACGGGATCGTAGGCAAAAGTCGATGAGTCATAAATCGCGACATTATCCTGTTCGAGGTAAAACGCTGCCGCACTCAAAAGAAGGTTGCCGTTCTCCGGCTGGTATTTCACACCCGCCTCGTACTGCGTTCCCTCGGATGGTTCGATCGGGTTGCCCGCAACGTCCGCATACAGACTTGGGTTGAAGGATTCTGAATAGCTGACATAGGGTGCGATGCCATTATCAAACAGATAGAGCCCACCGGCGCGCTTCGTCAGCTTCTGGCGATCTTCGCCAGTCTTTTTCTCTGTCAGGCGATTAAGCTTTGTTGTTTCGACCCAATCCTGACGCAAGCCCAGCGAAAACCGCCAGTTGTCGTATTCGATCTGGTCTTCAAGATACAGTCCAGCTTGTTCAAGCGTTTGCACACTGCTGGTGGTTGGCGCACCAAGGGTTACGCCCGGGCTTCCATATACAGGATTGAAAGCATTGATGTCCGAAGCGGTCGGAAACTGCCAGGTATTTTCGGTACGCCGATGCTGGTAATCAAACCCACCCAACAAAGTATGATCAACGTCTGCTGTCGCAAACTCAGCCTGTAGCTGGTTGTCGACCGCATAAGCACGCATGCTCTCATCGCCGCCACCATAACGCCGGTTCAGGTTATCCGA
This sequence comes from Thalassospira sp., assembly GCF_002709775.1. Taxonomy (GTDB): domain Bacteria; phylum Pseudomonadota; class Alphaproteobacteria; order Rhodospirillales; family Thalassospiraceae; genus Thalassospira. The sequence continues at coordinate 47,290 of NZ_PAQR01000022.1, read as the reverse complement.
CGATCCATCCCAACCCGTTTGATAAATCTGGTCGATGTGAACCGAAGCATCAAGGAAACGGAAGTTCTGTCGGGCGGTAAGAGAATCGTCGAAATCATGTTCAAACTGATATCCGACCATGTTCTGATTTCTTTCGAACGCTTCAAGCGACGGGTCACCATCAAAAAATCCGGTCGAGATGTATTTGCCGTTCCGCGGGAACAATGTGCCCTCTGATGGCAGACCGTTATGGGTTCCGCCCTCCGGGTCCTTTTGAAGATACGCCATCAGGGTAACGCGCGTATCATCCGTGAAGTTCGCGGTTAGCGAAGGTGAAATTGCATAGCGCTCTTCTTCCGTACCTTCAAACTGGGTGTCGGCCGCATCCGCCTTGCCGACAACGCGATATGCAAGCTTGCCGGCATCGTCGAGTGGACCGGTCAGATCGAAACCGACACCGCGCTGGTTACGGTTGCCGTAGGAAACCTCGACTTCGCCCTGTTGTTCAAACTGTGGCTTCTTGCTTGAAAGCGCGACAATACCGCCCGGGGAGCTTCGACCGTACAACACCGACGCCGGCCCTTTGACCACGTCAGCACGTTCGACAAAATACGGATCAACCTGCATGGAGCTATAGGTCGAGTCATCATTCATGGTCTTGAGACCATCAAGATAGATGTTGTCAATCGACCGGTCGACCAAACCACGCAAGATCACATAGTCATAGCGGTTCGATGCACCCACCTGGCCGGTAAAGGCACCTGGCGTATAGCGCATGGCCTTCATAATGGTTTGCGATCCCTGATCTTCCATCTGATCCTTGGTAACGACCGTGATGCTCTGGGAAGTTTCAAGGATTGGCGTTCCGGTCTTTGTCGCTGCCAGTGATTTCGTGGCGATATAGCCATCAACCGGACCATCAGCCTCTTCCGTGACAGTCGCCTCGACCCGGACGGTATCGAGTACGTCTTCACTGCCGGAACTGAGCTGTTCAATGGTGATGGTACCGCCATCGGTGTAACGCCAGGTGTAGCCAGAGCCGCGCAACAATGTGGTAAGCGCTGCATCAATGGACATTTCCCCCTGAAGGGCCGGCGCTTCAAGGCCGCCAAGCCCCTCGGACGGGAAGAACAGTTTCAGGTTAGCCTGATCTGCGAGGCTGGTTAGCGCGCGATCAAGGCTTTGGGCCGGGATATCAACCGTGACCATGCTTGACTGAGCAACTTCAACACCGGCCTTGGCATCCGGTGCAATACTGTTGGCTGCTGCCTGCCACGGGCTCAGGATGGCCGAGCCGGAAATGAGTGTGGTTGCAACAAGCCTGCGCATCCAAAGGCTGCGCGTTCCCCCATGACGAAGATTGACCGACGCATCGGCGGTCGTTTTCGTCATCGCATTTACTGAATTCATCATAAGGCCTTCTAATTGGATTCCCCATTGCGAATGATATTCAGAACCACAATCATTCGCTTTTGACCTTAAGACGATCTCACCCAACGAGACTTGCACCAGATTTTTCAATTTTTTTGAGATTTTTTGCAAACCGACCGGAAACCGGGCTTTTGCGCCTAGTAAATTACGGTCAGGAGTGGCAATTTCAGAACGTGTGCACCGGTGGTTTGCTCGATCGATTGCAGCAAATCATCCAGTCGGGCAGTCTCAAACACCCCGGTGACTTTCATATCGCGCAGATCATCGCGGGCGACGACGATCCGCCCGGATGTGTGGCGCTGCGCTTCGGCAATCACTGCCCCCAGCGGCTGACTGTTAAAGATCAGCTTGCCGCGCTGCCAACTGCCATAGGTAGCAATATCCGCATCCGCGTTGAGTTCCGGCGCCTGTCCACTTTGATAGGCCCCTTGTTCCCCCGCAGACAGGCGAAGAGCCGGACCCGCACCATTGCGGACCTCGACAACACCTTCCTGCACGGTGACCTTGGCGCAATCATCATTGATGCGAACGCCATATACCGTGCCAACGGCCATGGCTTCGCCATCAAGGGCTGCGACGACAAACGGGTGATCGGCATCCTTTGCAACTTCAAAGATGACTTCACCGGACGCCAGACTGACACGCCGTACATCACCGGAAAAATCAATCGAGAAGGCAGATGCCGTATTCATGTGCGCCACCGACCCATCAGGCAAGTCGATGGTCTGATACTGCCCCGTTTCGGTAACATAATCCGCATGGTAGCGCGCCCATATGCCCCCGGCTTCAAGACCAGCAATCATGAGCATCAGCATCGCCGCGAGACCTGCGAGCGTAGATACAACCGGTCGACGGCGGATAAAGCCGCGTGACCGTGCAGGCACCGATGGCTTTTTAGCAACATCTGAGGCAATCGGTATGCGTTGAGGATCAACTGTTTCGCGCCAGTCAGAGTTCCTGGCAGTTTCGGTTTCGCCAAGCGCCCCAAGCAGTCCTTCTGCATCGCGGGCGGCGCGTTCATGCTCCGCACTTTGGGCTCGCCAGATATCGAATTCATGAAACTCTGCAGACTTGGCATCCCCGGAATGCAGACGCACCAGACGGTCAATGGCCTGATCGCTCAGCGCAATCATGTCATCGTTGTAGTCCTGCAGCACTGTGGTTTGGTCTGTGCTTATACCGGACGCCAAAACCTGTATCCCCGAATATCCATTCCGACCGCGCCTGACACGCAACCCCTGTTCATTAGACGAATTACCGCCCTCAAATCCGCACCAAAATTTATCATTATTTTTTGCCCTCCGCCAAAAGGGCATCGCGGCAGTGTTTCAATGCACGCGCGATATACTTGGCAACCATGCTGTTCGATACGCCCAGCCGACCGGCGATTTCGCTATGTGACAGCCCATCAACACGAAACAGCAAAAGCGCCTGGCGCGGCTTTTCTGGTAACTCGGAAAGCGCATGATCAAGAATCGCGATCTGTTCACGTGACAGGAAAATCTTTTCCGGCCCGGGCTTGGGATCATGAATGTCTGATTGCGCAGGATCCGTTTCAATATGTGCCGACATCCGCCGTTCGCGACGAACACGATCAATCGCAAGGTTCCCCGCCACGCGATAGATATAGGCACGCGGATTATCAATGGTTTCATCTGGCTCGGACGTTCCGGCAAGCCGGACATAGGTATCCTGCACCACATCGGCTGCGCGTTCGGAATCACCATTCAGCTTCCGGGTCAGAAACCGCAGAAGCTGTTCATAGTTTTCCTGAAAACTTGCAATCAAGATTGATGCGCTGCTGCGCGCCATTGATGTCGAACCATTCGTTACCCAAAGACAGGCAGATACCTGATGGCCATCGAATAACAGCAATCCCCATTTATGACAATGAGAATAATTCGCAAATATTAGATCAAGCATGAACTTCGGAGCCCCGACAAACAAAAAGACCGCCCGGAAATACCGGACGGTCTTTTCAGACACGTTAGGAGTGCGTTGCGTCTGTCTTGGCGCTTAGCCGCGCCCACGATACGGGGCGACGCCCTGCTCGGGGATCCAGACACCGTCCGGGGCCGGGCCGGTCTGATAGAACACATCGATCGGAATACCGCCGCGCGGATACCAGTACCCGCCGATGCGCAGCCATTTCGGATCGAGGGTTTCAACAATGCGTTTGCCGACCTTGATCGTGCAATCTTCATGGAAAGATCCATGGTTGCGGAACGAGGTCAGGAAAAGCTTTAGCGACTTGCTTTCCACCAGCCAGTCGCCCGGCACATAGTCAATCACCAGATGGGCAAAATCAGGCTGGCCGGTGATCGGGCACAGGGACGTGAATTCCGGTGCAACAAACCGCACGCAGTAATCGGTTCCGGCCTGCGGGTTTGAAACGCGTTCCAGAACTGCTTCATCGGGCGATGCCGGCTGCTTGGTATCGCCGCCCAGCATGGTCAGGTTGTCGTAAATCGTTTGATCGGCCATGGCTTAGTCCTCGATAATCGGCACGGGATCGATATCCCCGCCTTCCTGTCCGGCATGGAAATCGCGCGCAAAGGCGTCCATGCGTCCCTCGGCAATGGCTTCACGCATGCCGAGCATCAGGTCCTGATAATAGGCAAGGTTATGCCAGGTCAGCAGAACCGCACCGAGGATTTCCCCCGCCTTGATCAGGTGATGCAAATAGGCACGCGAATATTTCGTGCAGGCCGGACAACCGCACTGATCATCAAGCGGACGATCGTCATCGCGATGACGGCCGTTCTTAAGGTTCAGCGTCCCGCGATGGGTAAAGGCCTGTGCGTTGCGCCCGGATCGGGTCGGCAACACACAGTCAAACTGATCAATCCCGCGCATCACCGCACCGACAAGATCGGACGGTTTGCCAACCCCCATCAAATAGCGCGGCTTGTTGGCAGGCAGCATATCAACGCAGAAATCAAGCGTATCAAACATGATCTGCTGACCCTCGCCAACCGCAAGACCACCCACCGAATGGCCCGGAAGATCAAGTTCTGCAAGTTTTTCAGAGCTTTCGCGACGCAGGTTTTCAAAAACGCTGCCCTGCTGAATGCCATAAAGCGCGTATCCTTCGCGGTTAACAAACGCATCCTTGGACCGCTTTGCCCAACGCATCGACATTTGCATGCTTTCGCGCGCCTGCTGTTCGGTCGCCGGGAACGGGGTGCATTCATCAAATGCCATGGTAATGGTCGAGCCCAACAGATGCTGGATTTCCATCGAACGTTCCGGCGTCAGGTTGAACTTGCGCCCGTCGATATGGCTTTTAAACGTCACACCGTCTTCGGTGATCTTGCGCAGTTTCGCCAGTGACATGACCTGATACCCGCCACTGTCGGTCAGGATCGGTTTGTCCCAGTTCATGAATTTATGCAGGCCACCCAGACGCGCGATACGTTCAGCGCCCGGACGCAGCATCAAATGGTACGTATTGCCCAGAAGGATCTGCGCCCCGGTATCGGCAACGTTTTCAGGCAGCATGCCCTTGACGGTGGCAGCTGTGCCAACCGGCATGAAGGTCGGCGTATCAATTACGCCATGGGCTGTGTGAATGCGCCCCAGACGGGCCTTGCCATCCTGGGCAAGCAATTCATAGCGAAATTCGGTCATCGGTTCTTATGTCCGTGCATCAATTTTGTTGGCGCATTCAAGCAGGCTGCAATCGCCATAGGAATAGAAGCGGTATTCGTTTTCGATGGCGTGGCTATAGGCTGCCTTCATCCGGTCAAACCCGGCAAAGGCCGAAACCAGCATAAACAGCGTCGAGCGCGGCAAGTGGAAGTTGGTCAGAAGCATATCCACCGCGCGGAACTTATAACCCGGCGTGATAAAGATGTCTGTCTCTGCCTCGAACGGTTCAACCACACCGTCCTCGCGCGCTGCACTTTCAAGAAGGCGCAGCGACGTGGTCCCGACCGCAATCACGCGCCCACCCTTGGCGTGCGTCTCGTTGATCAGATCGGCGATTTCCTTACTGATTGATCCCCATTCGGCATGCATCTTGTGATCATCGGTATCATCGACCTTGACCGGCAGGAACGTTCCCGCCCCGACATGAAGCGTAATCGTGCGGCGCTTGATCCCGCGCGCATCCAGATTGGCCAGAAGTTCCGGGGTAAAATGCAGACCTGCCGTCGGGGCAGCCACCGCGCCGTCCTTCTGGGCAAAGATGGTCTGATAATCGGACTTGTCCTGATCATCACCTCCGACCTCACGGCGGATATAGGGCGGCAGCGGCATGACGCCGTACTTTTCAAGGGCTGCAATCAGATCTGCACCCGACTTGTTAAAGCGCAGCGTAACTTCACCACCGTCCTTCTTATCCAGAACCTCGGCTTCGAATTCTTCATTGACCTTGAAGGTTTCCCCGATGCGCAGCTTCTTGGCCGGCTTGGCGAACGCCACCCAGGTGCCAAGGCCTTCCTGCTTATGCAGGGTGACTTCAACCTTGGCATCGCCGCGTTTACCAAAAAGGCGCGCTGGAATAACACGCGTATCGTTGGAAATCAGCAAATCACCGGGACGCAGAATATCGGGCAGTTCGCGCACGATACGGTCCACAGTTCCCGTACCGGAAAGATCAAGCATACGGGCAGCATCGCGCGGATTGGCCGGATGTTCTGCAATGCGTTCGCGCGGCAATTCAAAATCGAACAGATCGACTTTCATGGATCAGGGCAATTCCGGGTCAATTGAGAAAGCAAATGAAGGGGCGTCTTATGCGCCCCTTCGGAATAAATCACAAGGCCATGAACGGCATATCTGATCCGTCCTGGTCCTGCATCAGTTTGGGCCTTAGCCCCGGGCCGGTTCCGCATTGACGCGCGGGGTGACCACGCTCATCAACAGGCGGAACGGTGCAAGGCAGGTCAGCGCCATAATCATCTTGGCGGCAAAGTCGCCCATCGCCCACGTATCCCAAGGAAGACCCGTACCCGCAAACGCGATCGAGAAGAAAAGCGCGGTATCAACCGCCGAACCGATACCCGACGACACCAGCGGGGCCTTCCACCAGCTTGCGCGGCGCAGCTTGTCAAACACGGTGACATCCAGCATCTGAGCAATCAGGAATGCCGAACCCGATGCGATGGCAATGCGCGTATCGGCAAAGATCAGCGACAAAACAACCGCCAGCGCAAAACCGGCCAGCACGACAACACGTGCCGCCGCCGCACCGCGTGCGCGGTTGGTCAGATCGGTAACAAGGAAGGCGACCGGATAGGTGAAGGCACCATAGGTCAGCCAGTCGGCCAGAAGGCCCGGCAGCGGGTATTCGACCAGAATGTTCGATGCGACAACGGTCACCGCCATGGCGAGAACACCGAAAATGATCGCTTTCATCTGTTAGCCTTTCTAATCAAATGAACCCACGCATAACAAATCTCGCGGCCCACCAAACTGGGCGACGATCTCGGACGGATTCTGTGTAACTTTGGTGCGGCTGTTTACGCGCAGACCAAAGCCCGGTCAAGGAAAAACGGCGATCAGGAAGAACCTGATCGCCGCTGCAGATCGCTGCAAGTCGCCCCGGGGAAAATGGGGCTCCGCGCCGCGAAACTATATTCTTTTGCGATTACAGCATGATGCCGCGAATGGTGAAGAACAGAAGCGCCCCAAGGAAGGCCCCGGCCGGCACCGTCACCACCCACGCGGTTGCAATCGTCACCGCATAGCGACGACGCACCAGAAGGCGCTTGCGGAATTTCTTCTCTGCCTTTTCGGCTTCACTCGGATCAATCTGACGGAGTGCTTCGATATGCTCGTCCGCCTGCTCGTTCTCGCTACGATCCACCAGCATCGGCGGTGCGATCTGGCGACGACGATGTGACAGGCTTTCACGCAGGAAGCCAACCCCGAAGACCGCACCAACAGCAATGTGGGTCGAACTGACCGGAAGGCCCAGTGCAGATGCTACAATCACCGTAAGGGCGGCTGACAATGCCACGGTATAGGCACGGATCGGATCAAGCTTGGTGATTTTCGAACCAACCGTCTTGATCAGCTTCGGACCAAACAAGATCAGACCGGCAGAGATACCGACCGCGCCAATCACCATAACCCAGATCGGGATCGGGGCAGAGGTCACGATCTGACCGCTATCAACACCCGAAACAATGGCAGCGAGCGGACCAATTGCATTGGCAACGTCGTTGGAGCCATGCGCAAAGGAAAGCAGGGCTGCCGATACCACCAGCGGAATACGAAACAGCGATGCGATTTCCTTGCGACGTCCCGTCATGCTTGCCGATGCTCGGAAGACGGCCTTGCGCACCGGGATCACGGTCAGGAAGAAGGCAGCAATACCAATAGCGATCACGACCGGGGTATCGGCCTTCCAGATTTTTTTTACACCCTTCATCATCAGGTACATCGAAAACGCGGAAACCATCACGCCCACCAGGATCGGGACCCATTTGCGCGCAGCCGTCACACGGTCTTCGGTGTAAAGAATGCGGAATTTGATGAAGGCCAGAAAGCCTGCGGCGATCAACCCGCCAAGCACCGGTGAAATCACCCAGCTTGCGGCGATCTTGCCCATGGTCGGCCAGTTAACCGCCCCAATACCAACGGCCGCCATACCAGCGCCCATGACACCCCCGACGATGGAGTGCGTGGTGGAAACAGGTGCGCCAAGCCAGGTTGCAAGGTTCAGCCAAAGCGCTGCCGCCAGAAGAGCTGCCATCATAGCCCAGACAAAGGTCTTGGCATCGGGCATCTGGGTCGGGTCGATAATGCCGTTCTTGATCGTGCCGACAACATCGCCACCGGCAATGATCGCACCGGCCGCTTCGAATATCGCGGCAATCAAAAGGGCGCCAACCATGGTCAGCGCCTTGGAGCCCACCGCCGGGCCAACATTGTTGGCAACGTCGTTTGCGCCGATATTGAGCGCCATATAGCCGCCAATAACAGCGGCCGCGATCAGAAAGCCACTTTGCGGCAGTCCGCCCATGTGAAAGGCGACAAACGCACTACAGGCAAGCAGGAAGACAAGTGCCAGACCAAGCTTTGCACTGATCGAAGCGGTTTCACCCAGCCCCGCATCCATGCGTTTTTGCCACTTGAGATCCTTATCCAGAGCAGTTTTCTTTACCGACATAATCAACCGTTACCATCAAAGGGAATCGACGGGCGGATCATGTCGAAGCCGGACCTCTTTGTTAAGGTTTTTTTGCTTATTTATGACAATCCAACATCAACTTATTGAACTGAAACAAAAACGGCCCCGCGAAGCAGGGCCGTTTTATCAAGTTTGCAATGGTTTGACGCCTTAGCGACCGAACTGATTGAGCAGTCCTTTCAGAAGCCCCTTTGCCGCATCCTCGGCAGAACCACCGCCAGATCCGGAAGATCCGTCACCGCCAAGCGCCTTGTCGATCAGGTTATCAAGAACCTTCACAGCAACCTTGTCCATGCGACCGGTAATGGCCGGATCGTCGATCTTGCCTTTGGCATAGACGCTAAACGGTGGCAGTTCTTCGATCTTTTCGGAGAAATCGAAATCAGCCTGCGTATCCATGACCCAGCGCGGCAGATCAAGGGTCGCATCCGCATCCGCCGTCCCGACCCGCGAGATCGCCTCAACCCGCGTGGTTTTGGCAATACCGTTGGTAATGGTCATGTCTGCTTCGAGCGTCTGCAACAGATCATTGTTGCCGACACCTTCGACCACCATCGCTTGCGGTCCCTGACGCAGCAGGGCTTCGATATTCAAGCGCGGATCAGCCGAACGTTTATCGGCATTGCTAAAACGCACATTGTTCAGAACCAGATTGGCCGTCCCGTTAAGTGCGGATACCAGACGGCGGGATGTATTGCCCTGCGCATTGGCATCAAAGGTAAGCCCAACACCGCCAAGGATGGTATCGTTTGCAACCCGGATCGGTGCCAGGCTTTCAATTCGTGAACCATCGAGTTTCCCGGCAAGCGCCAGTTTGGGAACATCGGCACTGCGGGCATCAAAGGTGCCGTTAATGGCAAGGTCGCCCTGCCCCAAAAGCCCGGTAAAGGACGGAATGGTCAGAAGACCATTGACCAGATTGGCTTTCAGGTCCGGATTGATCAGGCTGTAGGTATCAAAGTCCAGCTGATCCAATGCAATCGCGATATCGGCATCAATCGAACGCAGCGCCGATACATCAATCACATTGTCATCCCACGGCGTGCCGTCGCGCGCATCAACACGGGTAACGTTTGTGGTTTTCGGCAGATTGAATGCCGCCTTGCGCGGACCACTGCCGATACCGGGCATAAGGCTTGCACGTTCTGCGGCCGGCAGGAACGGATCAACCACAAGCTTGCCACCCGAAAGGGCTACAGAAAGTTTGGGCTGTGCCTGCGAACCATCGAAACGAACGTTACCAGCCGTTTCAAACGCGCCAAGGATAAGCTTCAAGCCATCCAGTGCGACATTCTGCGCATTGCCCTGAACATTGCCCGACACCGCCAGACGGCCAAGGTTGCCCGATGGCGTATAAGTCGGCGCCAGAAGTTCCAGCGCACGGTTGAGGCTTGATGCCTGAACGGCAAGTTTGCCGTTAATCCCCGGATTGCTGCCCAGCATTTCCGAGACAACACCATCAAGCGCCACCTGCAGAAGCGGGTTGGAAACATCAACCGCAACCGTCGGCCCCGTCACCGGACCATTCAGGCCAAGATTGGCCTGAACACTTTTATAGCTGCTGGCCGGGGCCGGCAGGGTAATGCCGGTAAGCTTCGCCAGCGGCTCAAGCGTTTTGGCGGTGACACGCACCGACAAGTTATCGAATGCCGGAACATTGGCCGAACCGTTAAACACACCCTTTGCACTGGCCGAAAGACCAGCGGCATCGGCAACGGCAAAGTTGGTCAGGGTAATGTCAGGGCCGCTGATACTGCCATCAATTGAAATGCCACGTACCGAGACACCCGATGAAATGATTTCATCAGCCGCCAGTCGGTAATTGGCCGCCAACCCTTCAAGCGGGGCCAACGCATCCTTGATGACCTTGACCATATCGGGCTTCGCGGCAGACGCCGTGCCACTACCCGAAGATGCCGTTCCGCCATCACCAGAAGACGCAGAACCTGCATCCGAGGTCGTGGAGACAGAAACCTCTGCATCCGGGCTGGCGGCGATATATTGATCAAGGTTGATCCGATCAAGCTTGAGGCCAATACCCAAGGCCGGCAGGCCCGAACCACTCAAATTGGCAACAACCGCACCACGGATGGCGGTGTCATCAACCCGAAGATCAAGATCGGAAATATTAAGCTGTTCACTCGTACCCTTGATCCCGCCGGTCAGCGAGAAACGACGCAGACGATCCGCACGAATGCCATCGACATCCGCACCCAGCCAGCGAATAACCGCACGAATGTTTTCCGAAGCCACTTCGTAGCTCAGTGCGGCACTCGGTGTTGGTGTTTCACCGGAAATGCTGCCGAACACGGCAACGTCCGTCCCGCCCGGCAAACCGGCAGAGACTTCGTTTAGCGTCATCTTGCTGTTGGCGATTGCCGCATTGATCCGCGCATTGTGGACCGGTGTTTGATTATAGATCAGGGTTTCGACTTCAAAATCGATCGAGGCGGTTAGATCGGCCGGAATGGCCGGTGCATTGGCCGCACCGCTCTTCTTGACCGAACTTTGCGATGGAATGGATTGCGCACCACCTGCGGCATCGCTTGATGCAGTAGATGCACTCTCGGCACCACTTGCAGCAGGTGAGGACGCCGCATCGCCCATATCGGCCAGCACCAGAATGCTATCCAGATCAAGCTGGTTGAAGCGAAGCGCGACATCAGCACTGAGGCTCGGTTCCTGATCAATGGCAATCGCGCCCGACCCGCGGGTTTCACCAAAGCGGATCGAAAGGTCATTCAGCGTTACAGATTTGGCATTGGCGGTGATATGCCCGCCGAGATCAAGCGGCTTGGCCGCGATATCGGGGATATCGGCATGATCACCGGCAATCCGAAGGGCGGCTTCGCGCAGGTCGTCAAAATCGCTATCAATTTCGCCATCAAAACCGGGATTTTCGGATGAAAGGTCGACACGACCGGCGACGGTGACACCACCATCAACCTCATCAATGCCAAGCTTCAGGCTGACCGGGAACGGAGCCGTCTGGCTGATCTCGCCAACATTAAGCGCGAAGGTCAGCGGAATACCGCGATAGAAGACATAACCTTCACCCTCGATCGGGCCATTCAGGGTCTGTGCGGAAACACCAAGGGTCAGGCCCTCGATGCGTTCTTCGGAGCCCGGCGCACGATAGATGATGGTCGCATTTTCGATTTCCAGACGGTCGACCTGAATGGTGCTGGCAAAATCACTGCCGGCCTCTTCACCACTCTCAGCGGCAGCATCCCCACCTTCGGTCGGGGTAGACGCGGTTTCGCTACCCGCACCCGGCGTTGTGATCATACCGGCATCCGGGCCGGATCGCGTTGCCTGGTTGGGATCAAACACCAGGTTATTGCTGCCATCTTCAAAGGTTTCAATGGCAATCACCGGATTGATCAGGCTGACTTCGGTCACCTGCACATTGCCGGTCAGAAGCGGCATCAGGGCCACCGATACCCGGACTTCGCCGATCTCGACCATGTTGGCGTCCTGCGCGCCAGCCACATTGCCCAGACTGACATCGGTCGCAGTCAGTGACGGCGACGGGATCAGCGACATCGACAGATCACCGGCAAGGTTCAGTTCGCGGCCGGTGGCATCACGCACAGCCTGACTGATCTGTGCCTTGTAGCCATTCCAGTCGATCAGCGACGGAATGATAAGTAACGCGGCAACAAGAACCACGAGAAGTGCGCCAATTGCGGCTAGGATTTTTTTCAACAGTCAGGCTCCGCTAGATCGCAAGGTCATCCGCCGAATATGGCAGAAGCCCACAAAGGTTTGATTTCATGTCCGAAAGCATAAGGCTCGTGATGACTCTCGCAACAGAAAATGGCCAAAGATTATAGCTAATTTCGGGCAAGCTTAATCACTGTGTAACCCGAACGGCGCCCCTTTGTTCCGAAGGCACCATCTTCATGTGTGTCAGCACAGCCCCCTGATCAAGCATCACCTTGATATTACGTTATTTTGAAGGATTAAAAACAAAACCGGAATCCACGGAAAGAAAACCTTTAACGCCATTTGCGAATTTACCAATCGGCGAAATACGTAGTTTAAAATCAATTGGATGGTGGAAATCGGCTTTCAAAATGATACATTTTATAAAACAAAAAATTCAATCCTGACTTTCATTCCAACCGGATGATCGTTGTACGCAATCGCGACAGGGAGGATTAAAATGACCGATACAACAATCGAAACGCCAGAAAAAGCGGTCGAACCCGGTCAGCATGGAATCGCCATTCGGACCATCACCACCGATCAATCGGGTGCTTGGCTGCAAGCCGGTTGGCGCGATTTCAAACGTACCCCCGCCATCGGCCTGACCTATGGCGCCCTATGTACCATTGCCGGCTGGCTGATTGTGCTTAGTATTTTTCAATCCGGACAGCTCTATCTGACATTGCCGCTTGCTGCTGGTTTTATGTTGCTGGCCCCGTTGGTTGCGGTTGGTCTTTATGAAACCAGTCGCCGCCTTGAGATGGGGGAAAACGTTACCCTTTGGCACAGTCTGAATGGCTTCCGTCGCAATCCCGGTCAGATCGGTGCGATTGGCGTTCTGCTGATGCTGTTCTTCCTGGCTTGGACCCGCATTGCGATGCTGCTTTTTGCCCTGTTTTATAACGGCACCATGCCATCTCTTGATGTGCTGATTTGGCAGACATTTTTCTCGCGCGATGCGATCACCTTCCTGATCACCGGCGGCCTTCTTGGTGGTGTTCTGGCCGTTATTGCATTTGCGGTTTCGGTCGTCTCGATCCCGCTTCTGGTGGATCGCGATGTCGACCTCATTACTGCGATCATCATCAGTGTTTCGGCGTTTCGCAAAAACTGGAAGGTTCTGGTTGGCTGGGGTGCCGTTATTGCCATCCTGTCAGCCTGCGGCATGGTTGTCTTCATGTTCGGACTGGCGATTACGATGCCGCTTCTGGGCTTTTCAAGCTGGCATGCCTATCGCGGGATTATTGATGAAAGTCAGGCCGACGTTGCCCGCCTGCGCCGTCAGGTTCCCTGAGCCTTTCCCAGCAATCTATTTTACAAACGCCGCCCTTGATTCAGGGGCGGCGTTTTTCGTTGGCCTAACAAATTAAAAAGAATGATTCAGCGCGCGGGAACAAAACCCGCCCTTGGCGGTTTAAGCTTTGTGGCGATCAATCCGTGTAGATGCGGTGAGACATCGTTCACGACCCCGCAAACTTCACTGGCATGCTTGCCATAAATTGTCCAAGATCAGTCGGCAACAGATCGCTATCTGGTAACCAACTGCTTTCACGAGTTCATTTGATCATGCTCAACGTCCGCGCGTCTCGTCGTGTTATCGCTGTCTCAGCCTCCCTGTTTGCCCTGTTTGCGGGCACGCAAGGGGCCATGGCGCAAACCAACACGGCCGATGGACCGCAATCGACCCGCACCCCGGATGACAAGTGGGGAGTGTCGCTGTCGGTTGAAAACGATCTGTTCACGCCCACCAACAGCGATCAGCACTACACCAACGGTGTGCGCCTTGCCTTCATTTCGCCCGAAGATTCAGCCCCGGCAAGCTTTCTGAACGTTGCCAAACAGGTTCCGTTCTTTGCCTCCGAAGGCCGCATTCGCACCAGCTACTCGCTGGGCCAGACCATGTTCACCCCCGATGACATCACGATTGCGGAAAATCAGCCCGATGACCGCCCGTGGGCCGGGATGCTGTATGGTACAGCGGGACTTTTGTCCGATACCGGTCTTCAGAAAAAGGGATCGGACAGCAACTATTCGCGCATTGATACGCTGGAGCTGACCCTTGGCGTGGTCGGTCCGGCATCGCTTGCCGATGAAACGCAGTCCTTTGTTCATAAGCAGATCAACAGCCCGCATCCCGAAGGCTGGGACAATCAGATCAAAAACGAACCGATCATTGGCCTGACCTATGAAAGGAAATATCGTGGCTGGTTTGAAGCCGATCTTCTGGGGGTCGAGTTCGATGCCACGCCGCACGGCGCAGTGACACTTGGTAATGCCTTTACCAATGCGGAGCTCGGCACGATGTTCCGTATGGGCTTTGACCTGCCGGCCGATTACGGCCCACCGCGTATCCGCCCCAGCCTGCCGGGATCGGATTTCTTCGTCCCCGATACCGAAGGCTTCCCGCTGAGCGGCTATATCTTTGCCGGATTTGCCGGGCGCTACGTTGCGCGCGACATCACCCTTGATGGCAATACCTTTGCCGACAGCAACTCGGTCGACAAGGAGCCATTGGTTGGTGATCTGCAGATCGGTCTGGCGGTGATTATTGGTCAGGCACGCCTGACCTACACCCATGTCTATCGCACCCCGGAATTCACCGCCCAAAGCGGGGCCGATCAGTTCGGGTCGCTATCGCTTTCCTTCCGCTTCTGAGTGAAAAACAAAAACGGGGCCAAATGGCCCCGTTTTCAATGTGATAGACCTATTGGTCTGATGATATCAAAGTCCCGGGATCAGCTTGCCGGGATTCATCAGACCTTTGGGATCAAGGGCAGTTTTGATCGCGCGCATGACAGCGATGGTGTCTTCGCCATGCTCGGTCACCATGAAATCAAGCTTGCCATAACCAATGCCATGTTCGCCTGTGCAGGTACCCCCAAGCTTGAGTGCGCGTTCGACCATGCGACGATGCAAACGGTTGGCTTCTTCCATCTGGGCCGGGTCTTCGGGATCCAGCAGGATCAGGGTGTGGAAGTTGCCATCGCCAACATGACCAATGATCGTGCAGGTCAGCGGGCTGGCATCGCAATCAGCACGGGTTTCCGAAATCGCCTCGGCCAGTTTTGAAATCGGCACACAGACATCGGTCGGCATACCGGCCTTGCCCGGTTCAAGCTGAAGCGAGGCGTAATAGGCCTTGTGGCGTGCTGCCCAAAGCTTGTTGCGATCTTCCTGACGGGTGGCCCACTGGAATTCCTCGGCGCCAAATTCCTCGGCAACCGATTGCACGAATTCTGCCTGTTCCTTGACCCCGGCTTCGGTGCCATGGAACTCAAAGAACAGGGTCGGTGCTTCTTTGTGGTCGAGCTTGGAATAGTTATTCACCGCACGGACCTGCAGCGGATCCAAGAACTCGATACGTGCGACCGGAATGCCGGCCTGAATGGTCAGGATGACGGTATTAACCGCATCTTCAACCGTCGGGAAGGCACAGACAGCCGCCGACATTGCTTCGGGGATACCATAAAGTTTGAGGCCGATTTCGGTAATAACACCCAGCGTCCCTTCGGAGCCGACAAACAACCGGGTCAGGTCATAGCCCGCCGATGATTTGCGCGCGCGGTTGGCGGTCTTGATGATTTTGCCATCCGGGGTGACAACCGTCAGGCTCAGGACGTTTTCACGCATGGTGCCATACCGCACCGCGTTGGTGCCCGATGCCCGGGTCGCGGTCATGCCCCCGATCGAGGCATTGGCACCCGGATCAATCGGGAAGAACAAGCCGGTATCACGCAGATGATCATTCAGCTGTTCGCGGGTCACACCGGCCTGAACACGGCAATCAAGATCCTCGTTATTGACCTCAAGGATCTGGTTCATCTGCGACACATCGATGCAGATACCGCCGCGAAGTGCCGCAACGTGACCTTCAAGCGAGGAACCCGTACCAAACGGCACGATCGGCACATCGTGGGCGGCGCAAAGCTTGACCACCTCTGCCACTTCCTCGGTCGAGTTTGCAAACACAACCGCATCGGGCGGGGATGCTTCATGCCAGCTTTCATCCTTGCCATGCTGTTCAAGCACGGATGCGGAAGTCGAAAGACGATCGCCAAGCATCTCGCGAAGCGCGCTGATCAGACTTTCCGGGGTTTCGATACGTTCATACTCACGAACTGACATGATGTTTACTCTTTCGGCCTGTGTGGTCCTGATGGCGTTTGTCCGGGTTGCCTTGATACCGTGGGGAAGACAGCAGCGGACTGAAATTTGGCAGACACCCTACGCCGTGATGCCCGAAATTGGGATTACCTTTTACCCAAAACCGGCAAAAAATTATCACGACGCAGCTCTGCAAGGGATATGGGGATAGCGCATGCTTTGCGAAACCACACTATCCCCGCCATTTACGGTCGCCTCAATGCAACGCAGCGCCTAGCCCTTGTTACGGTCCTGCGGCAGGGCGGCGGCAATGCGATCCGCCAGACGCGAGAATGGCAAGCTTTGCAACCATACCGTCCCCGGCCCTTCAAGGGTCGTGACAAAAAGCCCCTCGCCACCAAACAGCGCGTTGGTAAAGCCGCCGACAAACTTGATGGAATAATCAATCGACGGGGTCATGGCCACCAATGCCCCGGTATCAACCCGAAGCGTTTCGCCCGCCTGCAAATCCTTGCGGATGATCGTGCCGCCAGCATGCATGAAGGCCATGCCATCACCACTCAGGCGCTGCAGAATGAAACCTTCACCGCCAAACAGGCCCGCACCGAGTTTCTTGGAAAAGGCGATGTCGATATCAATGCCAGCTGCCGCACACAAAAACGCGTCCTTCTGACAGATAATCTCGCCACCATGTTCCGCCAGATTAAGCGGCACCACCTTGCCCGGATAGGGTGCGGCAAAGGCGACATGTCCCTTGCCCGATCCTTCATGGACAAAGCTTGTGATAAAGAAGCCCTCGCCAGTCAGCATACGCTTGAAGCCGGAAAACAGGCCACCACCCGTGCCGGTCTGCATGGCAATGCCATCGCCCATATACATCATGGCCCCGGCCTCGGCCCGAACCCCTTCGCCGGGATCGAGTTCGATTTCAACCAGCTGCATCTCTTCGCCATGGATCGTATAGTCGATCACGTCTGCCATGTGGGCGTCTCCTGTTTATCTGTTTGGATTTCGTCTTGCGCACAAGTTTGGAACCTGTGGGTTTCAATCGCAAGAAAAAGGGGCAAAAACACGACAGCTCCGCCAAAGATCAGCTCATCGACTTTCCATTTCCCGGATCTATACAAGGGATCAAAAAACCACCCTCAAGATGTTGAAGCGAAAGCATTTTGTTAAGAGGTTTCTTATACTTCCTTATAGTACTGTGCTATAATGTAATTTGAGCTGATCAGGCAGATTGATCGGCATGGGGTAAAGGCGCGCACGATGGTCTTGCTTAAAAAGGTCGACTGGATCACCCAGGAAGAAGTCATGATGGCTTCACTGGACAAGTGGCAACGCGTTGTCGACCTGATGACGAAGCTTCTTGGTGCGACGGCCGGTTACGTTGTTGAATACAACGAAAAGCTGGGTTTTCTCGCAGCCCTGACAAGCAAGAATCCGGAAAACCCGTCTCCCAAGGTTTCGGGCAAGCCGCAATCGCTTGATGCCAATCTTTATTGCCGTCGCGTCGTTGGGGCCAAATCCGCCTTTTACGAACCCGATGCCAGCAACAAGCCCGAATGGGCCGATAACCCCGAAGTGGTCGAAGAAGGCTATATTTCCTATTTCGGGGTGCCGCTTATGTGGCCGAACGGCGTTGTTTTCGGAACGCTTTGCGTTTTCGATACCAAAGCAACGGCATATGAAAACACCCTTCAGGAATTGATGGAGGTTTTTCGCGACCTGATCGAAGCCGATCTGCGCCTGTATGAGCAGTATGAAATCATGCGCAACCTGTCGATGACCGATCCGCTGACCGGCATGAGCAACCGCGCAGGGTTTGAACTGCTTGCCCAGCAAAAGATCCGCATCGCCAAACGCTATCACCACAATATCGGGATCATCTTTATCGATCTTGATGACATGAAACACTGGAACGATGATTACGGCCATGCCGCTGGTGACGCAGCCCTTCGTGCCGTCGCCAAGGCCATCACCGACAGCATCCGCGAGGTTGATATTTGCGGCCGTATTGGCGGCGATGAATTTGCGGTTCTGGGCTATGTGCGCAATCGCGGTGATCTGACGACGATCATTACCCGGGTACGCAACGCCCTTGATCACGCCAAACTGACGGTCCCGACCTCAAAGTCGCCGATCCGCGAGACGCCAAAAATCAGTTCCGGTGCGTCGGTCTTCTTCGATCCGCTTGATAAGAGCCTTGAGGACATGATGGCGATTGCCGATCTTGAGATGTATCGCGACAAGAAAAGCCGCCGCAAGTAACCCCGCGCCGGCTAATCCCAAACCGTTTCAAGTCATAACCGAAATGTCATCCCCGCTGTGGCGAGCACTGTGGCATTAACCTCCCGGTATTCTTTTTGGGTAAAACTGATCCCAAAGGGTCCGCCCAAAAGAACAATGACTTAGAGTGCAAAACATGCAGATACGCAAAGGAACTGCAAACGATTTGCCAAACGTGCGTGCGATTTCTGAGCGCGCAACAGAGGCCTGCTGTCTTGTCGAGGAACTCGACGAAGCAACCAGCACCTTCGTTCATAGCCTAACGGAAGCAGCCATTGACGCATTTGTTGCGGGCATAGAATCTGACAATCATTCTGTGTATGTCGCCGCACGCGACGACGTTCTTCTGGGCTATGTCGTTGCCATTCACGATGCACCTGAAATCCGCTGGATCGTTGTTGATCCAACGGCACAAGGCAGCGGTGCGGGCAAGGCATTGATGATTGCCGCCCTTGATGTCCTGGCCGAAATCGGCGTGCGCAGCAATGTCCGCCTGACCGTTCCGGTGACCAATGAACGTGCCAAGGCGTTCTATCGCAAATTCGGCTTTATGGTGACCGGCCCGGTCAATGACCACAAGGTTCCCATGGTCGAAATGCAGCGCGCAGCTTGACAAACAAGCGCAGCCGTTCATGACAAGATCGAGCTCTCAGCCGTTAAGTCCCAATTACGAAAGCCCCCGAAAATCAATTTCGAGGGCTCAGTCGTTTTCCAAACACTTGATGAAACCATCTCAGAAATGATTTCAGTCATGGACTGAGAAAAGTACCGGAAGAATAAACGCCTTAACCAAACGTATCCGTATATAAACTCACGGCTTCTGCGTTCTACTTTTTCACAGTGTCAGGTTTGAATTACCAGCTTTTAGCCTCAATAAATGTTTCCGGATTCTGAACAAGAAAAGCCCCCACTACGGATTGCTCTTCGGTCAGGGGAACAAAATTTACACTCCGAGCGCGACAACCATACTCATCGACACTCTTCATGTTGATTTGTTTCTTCCAGCGATTCTTCTCATATTGGTTTATCCAGAACCTCACCGCTTTGTATTTTATAACATCGGCATAGTCAGTGGATGAGTCTGCTCTCTCTTGCTGCGTCAAAGTTAGGTTTTCCACGCTATCATAGCACTCAAAATCGAATGACAATGCTGCCAGTGAATGAGGGCGAGTCTCCGACCCCTGCCAAAACACTGTGACGGGCGTTGAAACTACTTTGGCAATTGGCCCCTTAGTCTCATCAAGGCGAGGAGCATGGGTTGCACATCCAGACAGCACAAGGGGCACTAAAACAGCCGTTACCAACAACAAAAATGAAGTGTCATGGAAATTATTTCTAACCATTTTGTCTTAACTTTCTGTGATCAATGGACAAATTGCGCAATGAGGCTAATCACCCGAAACAATGAGTACAAACACAGCGTGTTACTGTGATCAATATCACAGAGGTTTAGTTTTTCATTTTTGTGAGTATCGAGCTGACGTGACTAATTGGCACGATTAAAAAACTTGGCAGATGAGGTTGAGCAGTCTCGCGGCGCCTAGTTTTTTTATGTTCAGGATCTTCCGTTATCCCGCGATATTTGTCGTGGGTACAAAAAACTTCGCAACAGAATGACGAAATTCGACGCGCAACTAGTGAAGCTGTTGCAACAAAACAACAAAGTCGGCGTTTGGTTATTTGTGCTCAAGGGTACCGACATGTTTGCGGAATAGATCACGGACAACAAAATTGGCGCGCAGCTTGACAAATGCGCGCAATCGGACAACTTTGCGTCCGAACCTTAATCGGAGATTTTATGTCAGAGTCCCGGCACAGCCGCTGATCGCGGTTTGACAGCCTTGAGCCTTTCAACGCAAGACCGCTGATCAGCAGATCGGACCGCCTGCCCGACCTTAAAACCGGGTGCGCGTGACCGGTACTGTTGTGCCCGTCCCGATCGGAAACCGTTTTACCAACTGGTTTTCGGACTTTGACCGATGAATATTTCAAAAAATGAACAGCGCGTGCTTCATGCACTCGCTCAAGGCGGCCTGATCAAAGTGATCAAGGACGACAAAAACCATGTTCTCGAAGCAGATTGCATTACACGCGACGGATGGTTTCTGACCTCATGTACGCTTGATGTCTTCAAGAAATTGCGCAAACGCCGCCTGATCCGCTCACAAGGGGGTGCCCCCTATCGCATCACCCGTGACGGGCTCCTGGCAGTTCGCGCAGAACTATGTCAACGCTAACAGCAAAGCCCGGCTGCTTTGGCAGCCGGGCTTTGTCCGTTTTAACCGAATTCGCGTCTGGTACTATTGCGCAGCCTTCTCACCCGCAATCGCCTGTGCCCGTTTATAGGGTCCAGTAGGAATTTCCTTGGGATCGAAGGTTTCGGCAGAGGCGCGGCCCCAGCGGGAATGCCATTCGTGGAGTTCCGGAAGTTCGGTATCTTGCAACAGGAAGCCTTCGGGCAGATACGGATAGGCTTCGTTGCCATCGACAAATTCGTTGTCTTTCTGACGCACCATGAAGTGATAGGGCATGAAATTGCGCGGGTCGGTCAAACCGGCCGCCCCGGTGATTTCCGCCAATGCATGCATGGTGTTTTTGTGGAAGCGCGCGACACGTTCGCTCTTGTCGCCCGGATCAAGGGCGCGCTGGCGGATTTTGTCCTGTGTCGCGATGCCGACCGGGCAGCAGTTGGTATGACAGCTTTGGGCTTGAATGCAGCCCAGCGCAAACATGAAGCCACGCGCGGCATTACACCAATCAGCCCCAAGCGCCAGCGTACGCGCGATATCAAAGGCCGACACGATCTTGCCCGCTGCACCAATCTTGATCTGATCGCGGATGCCAGCACCACGCAGCGCGTTGTGGACAAAGGTCAGGCCTTCCTGCATCGGCATGCCGACGCGGTTGGCAAATTCGACCGGGGCCGCACCAGTGCCACCTTCCTTGCCATCGACCACGATGAAGTCCGGGGTGATGCCGGTTTTGAGCATCGCCTTGATGATCGACATGAATTCGCGACGGTGGCCAATACACAGCTTGAACCCGACCGGTTTGCCACCGGAAAGATCGCGCAAGCGACCGATGAATTCCATCAGGCCAATTGGCGTATTAAAGACGCTGTGCGCTGCAGGCGACACACAATCCTGCCCCATCGGGATGCCACGCGCCTCGGCGATTTCCGGGGTAATCTTGGCCGATGGCAACATGCCGCCATGGCCCGGTTTTGCGCCTTGGCTCAGCTTCACCTCGATCATTTTGACCTGCGGGTCGGCCGCAGTTACGGCAAATTTTTCCTCGGAAAAACTGCCATCTTCGTTGCGCGCACCGAAATAGCCCGACGCCACCTGATAAATCAGATCCCCGCCACCTTCGCGGTGATAGCGTGAAATGCTGCCTTCGCCGGTATCGTGCGCAAAGCCACCCTTCTTCGCACCCTTGTTGAGCGCCAGGATGGCGTTGCCCGAAAGCGCGCCGAAGCTCATGGCCGAGATGTTATAGAGGCTACAATCATAGGGCTGCTTGCAATGCGGGCCGCCAACACGCACCCGGAAATCGGTATCCGTAATGTGCTTGGGCGCGACGGAATGGGTGATCCAAGAATAGCCCGATTTATAAACTTCCTCGATCGTGCCGAACGGGCGTTTGTCTTCGACACCCTTGGCGCGCTGATAGACAAGACCGCGTGCCTGACGGCTAAACGGAATTTCGTCCTGATCGCTTTCAAGCAGGTATTGGCGTATTTCCGGACGGAAGCTTTCGAGGATGAAGCGGATATGCGCACTGATCGGATAGTTGCGTAGGATCGAGTGCTTGTTTTGATAAAGGTCATGCAACCCAACCAGCACCAGCACACCGAAAATGGCGGCCGGCACCCAGAACCAGCTATCCATCGCCAGCGCAAGGACCCCTGAGGCCAAAGCCAAAACCACAACACTCGCGATCACGAAATAGCGCTGGTTCAATATGAAGAATTTCACGGTGCTCTCTTCCTGTCCTGTTCAGGCCGATCTGATCCCCCGAAATACCGCCTGTGCGGGCAGGCATCTGGTATTTCGCATCCAAGATAGCAGCAACATCCATGATCATCGTTGATTTGACCACGGGCCTCAATGGCAATGTCGTTGATTTTTAATGAATCCCCACGTGAATTGCATGTAGGGACGATCTTTCGAACATCAAGAAAAAGCCGCCTTGCAACAGGGAGCAAGGCGGCTTTGGGGACCGGAAACATCAGGTGTTTAAGGGGGGGGGGAACACATTCCCGGCCCGGGACATCTGGTTGGGTGGGCGGTCAGGCCTTGCCGTAACCGCCACCGCCCGGGGTTTCGATGACAAAGACATCGCCCGGATGCATTTCCGCACCGTCGGTGCCCTTGAGCTCGATCACCGTGCCGTCGATCCGTTCGATGGCATTGCGACCAAGCTGCCCGGGTTCCCCACCCTGGCATGCCTGAACCGGCACGCGACGGTGGTTGGACAGGATCGATGCGGTCATGTCTTCAAGGAAGCGGACACGACGGATCGCACCATCGCCGCCCTTGTGCTTGCCCGCACCACCGGAACCCTTGCGGATTTCGAAGCTTTCAAGCAGGACCGGGAAGCGCCATTCAAGAACTTCCGGATCGGTCAGGCGCGAGTTGGTCATATGCGAATGAACAGCTGCCGTACCATCAAAGTCGGGACCGGCACCGGTACCGCCACAGATGGTTTCGTAATACTGGTGCGTATCATTGCCCCAGGTGAAGTTGTTCATCGTGCCCTGACCACCCGAAAGCACACCAAGGGCGGCATAAAGCGTATCGGTGACATGCATGCTGGTTTCGACGTTACCGGCAACAACGGCGGCCGGATAACGCGGGTTAAGCATCGATCCTTCGGGCACGATCAGGTTGACCGGCTTCAGGCACCCGGCATTAAGCGGAATGTCATCATCAACAAGCGTTCTGAAGACATACAGTACAGCCGCACGGGTCACCGCAGAAGGCGCGTTGAAGTTGTTATCAAGCTGATCGGACGTGCCGGTGAAATCGACCGTTGCCGAACGGGTTGCCTTGTCGATGGTGACCTTGACGCGGACGACCGCACCATTGTCCATCTCGTAGGCGTATTCACCGTCTTTCAGCACGTCGATGACACGACGCACGCTTTCTTCGGCGTTGTCCTGAACGTGCTGCATATAGGCATGCACCACATCAAGGCCAAAGTGATCGACCATCTTGCGCAGTTCCTGCACACCCTTTTCATTGGCCGCGATCTGTGCGCGCAGATCGGCGATGTTCTGATAAGGGTTACGTGCCGGGTATTTTGCCCCTTCCAGAAGATCGGTCAGACCTTTTTCATCAAACGCCCCCTGATCAACCAGTTTGAAGTTGTTGATCAGAACGCCTTCTTCTTCAAGAACGCGCGAGTTTGGCGCCATGGAGCCCGGGGTGATGCCGCCAACATCAGCATGGTGACCACGCGATGCGACATAGAACAGCACTTCCTTGCCATCATCGCCAAATACCGGCGTGATCAGGGTGATGTCGGGCAGGTGGGTGCCGCCGTTATACGGGTCATTGAGCATATAAACATCGCCCGGTTTCATTTTCCCGGCGTTATTATTGATCACGGCCTGAACAGACTCACCCATCGAACCAAGGTGGACAGGCATATGCGGGGCGTTGGCGATCAGAAGACCTTCCTGATCAAACACCGCACAGGAGAAGTCCAGACGTTCCTTGATGTTGACCGAGTAGGACGTGTTGGCAAGGGTGACACCCATCTGCTCGGCAATGTTCATGAACAGGTTGTTGAACACTTCAAGCATCACCGGATCGGCCTGGGTCCCGATGGCCTCGGTCCGTTTCATCGGCACAACACGGTTCAGGATCAGATGATCAAGGCCGTTGACCTTGGCTTCCCAACCCGGATCGATCACGGTGGTGCCGACAGGTTCCACGATAACGGCCGGACCACGGACGGTCGCACCCGGTTTGAGGTTTTCACGTTTGTAGAACGGGGTTTGCTCGGTTTTGCCATCGAACACGACCGGACGGGTCGCCAGCGGCTTGAGCATGACTTCCGCGCCACCCAGTTCTGCCATCGCTGACGGCAGGCTCTGGGTTTCGCCAATGGCTTCGACCGCGACGGCCTCGACGACCAGCGGCTTCTCGCTCATGACAAAGCCGTAGCGCTGTTTGTGCTGCTCTTCGAACTGGGCCTTGATGGCATCGACATCGCCGAAATCAACGATCAGCGGGGTGTCGGTACCGTCATACCGCAGATGCAGGCGTTTCAGCAGGCTGATCTTGTCATCAGAAATGCCCTGCTCTTTCAGCTCAGCCAGGGCATCAACTGCCAACGCATCAAGCTGCTTATCAAGATCGGCAAGTCCTTCGGCTGCCAGTTGACCTTCGACGGCCTGTTCACGCATGGCGCGGATATCGGCAAGGCCCATACCATAGGCCGACAGAACGCCCGCGAACGGATGAACAAAGACCTTGGTCATGCCAAGGGTATCAGCCACCTGACAGGCATGCTGACCACCGGCACCACCGAAGCACTGCAGGATATAGTCGCTGACGTCATAGCCGCGCTGCACCGAGATCTGTTTGATCGCGTTTGCCATGTTTTCAACAGCAATACGCAGGAAGCCTTCTGCGACTTCTTCGGGGGTGCGGATCTGGCCGGTGTTCTTTTCGATATCGGCCGCCATTTCCTCGAAGCCCTTGCGGACGGCTTCGGCATTAAGCGGCTCGTCACCTTCGGGGCCAAAGACATTCGGGAAGAAGTCCGGCTGGACCTTGCCCAGCATGACGTTGATGTCGGTAACGGCAAGCGGACCACCACGGCGATAGGCCGCCGGGCCTGGGTTTGCGCCGGCACTGTCCGGGCCAACGCGGAAACGCGCGCCGTCAAAGTGCAGGATCGACCCGCCACCGGCGGCGACCGTGTGGATTTTCATCATCGGCGCACGCATGCGCACACCGGCAACCTGGGTTTCGAAATCGCGTTCGTATTCGCCGTCATAATGCGAAACGTCGGTCGAAGTACCGCCCATGTCGAAACCGATGACCTGCTTATAGCCATCCATTTCTGCAGTACGGACCATGCCGACCACGCCACCAGCCGGACCGGACAGGATTGCGTCCTTGCCCTGGAACTTGGCCGCATCGGTCAGACCACCGTTGGACTGCATGAACATCAGCTTTACGCCACCCAACTCACCGGCGACCTGTTCGACATAACGACGCAGGATCGGCGACAGGTAGGCATCAACCACGGTGGTATCGCCGCGCGATACCAGCTTCATCAGCGGGCTGACCTGGTGACTGGTCGAAACCTGGGTAAAGCCGATGTCACGGGCAACCTTTTCGGCCGCCAGTTCATGGGCGGTATAGCGATAACCATGCATGAAGACGATGGCACAGGCACGAATGCCGCTGTCATAAACTTTCTGCAGATCAGCACGCAGCGCATCAAGGTCCATGCCTTCAAGCTCGTGACCCTGCGCGTTAAAGCGGCCCGCAGTCTCGATCACGGTTTCATAAAGCGTTTCGGGCAGAATGATGTTGCGATCAAACAGACGCGGGCGGTTCTGATAGGCCAGACGCAGCGCGTCGCGGAAGCCCTTGGTGGTGACCAGAACGGTGCGGTCACCCTTACGCTCCAGCAGGGCGTTGGTCGCAACCGTGGTGCCCATCTTGACGGCTTCGATCTTTTCTGCCGGGATTTTTTCACCCTCGGCAACCTCAAGCAACTCGCGGATGCCCTGAATGGCGGCGTCCTTGTAGCGTTCGGGGTTTTCCGAAAGCAGCTTGTGGGTGACAAGCGTGCCATTGGGCTTGCGGGCAACGATATCGGTAAAGGTGCCGCCGCGATCAATCCAGAACTGCCATTTCGGCTGTCCGGTCGTCTGCGAGGTGGGCGAATTTTGGTCGAGCGGTGCCATGATGCGCACTCCTTAAGGCATCTGTAGTCAGAAAATTCGAATATTTAAGTCAGTTCAGTCGATCGCCGTTAGCCACTCATCTGCGTTGGCAGCCAGGTCACGATCCCCGGGAAGACTGTGATCAGAAGGGCGGCAAACAACAGCAGGAAGAAGAATGGCAAGGCAGCAACTGCAATCTTGAACAGGTTCTTGCCTGTCAGGCCTTGCAGCACGAAAAGGTTAAAGCCGACCGGTGGCGTGATCTGTGACATTTCGACCACCAGCACCACATAGATGCCAAACCACAGAAGGTCGATGCCCGCGGCCTGTACCATCGGCAGGATCACCGAAGTGGTCAGAACCACCACCGAAATCCCGTCAAGGAAACAGCCAAGGACGATGAAGAAAATGGTCAATGCGCCAAGCAGCGCATAAGGCGACAATTCCATATGGGCGATCCATGCGGCCAGTTCGCGCGGCACACCGGTAAAGCCCATGGCAACCGTCAGCACCGCCGCCCCTGCAAGGATAAAGCAGATCATGCAGGATGTGCGGGTTGCGCCCATGATGCCATCCAGCAGGCTTTCCTTGGAAAGCGAACCGCTAAGGCCTGAGAGGATCAATGCACCAACCACACCGAATGCCGCGGCCTCGGTCGGGGTCGCAACCCCGCCATAGATAGAACCGATCACAGCAGAGATCAAAAGGATGACCGGGATCAGACGACCCGATGCACGGATTTTCTCTGCAAACGGGATGCTCGGTTCAGCTGCTGGCATCTTGTCCTTGTTGATCGTGGCCCAGATGCCAACGAAGCTCATGAACATGACGATCAGCATGGCACCGGGAATGACGCCGGCAATGAAAAGACGGGCGATGGAAAGTTCGGCCGAGACACCATAAACAATCAGGATGATCGATGGTGGGATCAGAAGACCCAGCGTACCGGACCCGGCAAGCGTGCCAAGGATCAGGCTATCGGCATAGCCCTGTTTACGAAGTTCGGGGATCGACATGCGTCCGATGGTCGCAGCAGTCGCCGCGGACGAACCAGACACAGCCGCAAAGATACCACACCCCAGAATGTTCACATGCAACAACCGGCCCGGAAGCTTGTTCAGCCACGGGGCAAGCCCGGTGAACATGTCTTCTGAAAGGCGAGACCGGAACAGGATTTCACCCATCCAGATAAACAGCGGCAGCGGTGCCAGGGACCAAGTCGCAAGGCTTGACCATGCTGTGGTCGCGATGATCGGACCGGTTTGGCCGCTTGTGAAAACATCAATGGCAAAAACGCCAATGGCAAAAAGTGCAAGTGCAACCCACAGACCAGCGCCCAGAAACAGGAACAGCAGGCCCATCAGGATAAGACCGATTTGAAGTACGTCCATGACCGCCCCCTACTCGTTCAGTTCGTTTGCTTCGCCGCTGACGAAAGCGGGTTCGCGGCCAGCCAGAAGATCAACAAATGCTTCGAGCAGTGCGATGGTAAAGACAACAAGTCCAAACGCCATGGCGGTTTGCGGGATCCACAGCGGGAAGGCAAGAACGCCCGGCGACGTATCGCCATACGAAAAGCTTTCCTGGGCCAGAACCGCCATCCACCAGGCGAAGTAACCGGCAAGATAGATCGCAGCCAAAAGGGTGATCGCTTCGACCAAACGGCGGACACCGCCTTTAAGGTGGGAAAGAACGATCATTACCCGGATATGGGTGCCGGCACGAAGTGCAGGACCAAGGGCAAGGAACGTACCAGCAGCAAGCGAGAACCCGGCCAATTCGTTGGCATCGTGAACGGCGATCCCGACAAGGCGCCCCAAGGACTGAGTCAGGATCAGCAGCGCGATGATTACCAGGAATGCGGCCGCCAGAACGGCACTGAATTTGAATAAATAATCTAGCAGTCTGCGCACAGCAGTCCCCCTTTCCGCCAACGATTATCCCCAAAGCGACTTATCGTAATGAACGGACAGTAACATTAAAATGTGCGGATTGTCCGGGACCGAACGGAGGACGACAACCGCCCGGCCCCGGCAATTGGCAAGAACCAGCTATTAGTTCTTGAACGCGTCGATGATGGCTTTGCCTTCATCGCCGGTTTTTTCCAGCCAACCAGCAACCATCTTGTCGCCAGCTTCTGCCAGACCGTCTTTGAGTTCTGCACTCGGTGCAGCAACGTTCATGCCGTTGTCAGAGAGAATTTTCTTTTTCTCTTCGGCTTCTGCCATGCTCATTTCCCAACCGCGGGTCTCGGCTTTGGCAGCTGCTTCAAGAACGGCAGCCTGAACGTCAGCAGAAAGGCCATCGAATGCGGCTGCACTCACGACAACCATGTTTTTCGGAAGCCATGCCTGAACGTCATAGAAATTCGAAACGAAGTCCCAAGCCTTGGAGTTCGCGCCGGTCGACGGCGAGGTGATCATCGCTTCGACAATGCCGGTGGCAAAGGCGGTCGGGATTTCCGGAACTTCAACCTGGGTCGCAACCATGCCGGTCAGGGACGCCAGTTCAGAGGTGGTGGCGTTATAAGCACGGAACTTGACACCTTCGAGGTCAGCAACGGTGTTGACTTCGTTTGCGGTGTAAAGGCCCTGTGCCGGCCACGGAACAGCATAAAGAACTTTAAGGCCGTCTTCAGCAAGGGCTGCTTCGATGCCTGCGCGCGATACTTCCCAAAGTTTCTCTGCGTCTTCATAGGAAGTCGCCAGGAACGGGATCGCGTCAACGGTGTAGATCGGGTTTTCGTTCGCCAGCAGCGAAATCAGGGTTTCGCCGATCGGGATCAGGCCGCGCTGAACGGAACGTTTGATGTCAGCATGCTTGAACAGCGAACCACCGGAATGAACGGTGATGTTGAGTTCGCCGCCGGATGCTTCATTCACGTCCTTGGCAAATTCGATGATGTTCTGGGTGTGGAACGTCGCGTCCGGATACGGTGTCGCCATATCCCAGGTTTCTTCAGCGGATGCGAAACCGGCGGACATGGTGATCGCTGCAACTGCGACGGTTGAAAGTGCTTTTTTCAACATTTTTCAAGTCTCCCTGTGTGTGATGCAAGCCGATACACGGTTTGGTGTATCGAGACTCCAAAGTAGCCTCCCGACACATTGATCACATTTTGCCGATAAATTGTCAATGTTGTTTCATAACTACCATGCAAAAACTGCAACCCGGAAAGTACCCCGCGAATTTCCAGCCCAACCCCAATCCCTTGTCCCACAACAGAAAACGGGCGACAGTCCATCTGAACTGCCGCCCGTAAATTTTTTAGGATGATACCAAG
Source organism: Thalassospira sp. (assembly GCF_002709775.1). Classification (GTDB taxonomy): domain Bacteria; phylum Pseudomonadota; class Alphaproteobacteria; order Rhodospirillales; family Thalassospiraceae; genus Thalassospira. The sequence goes on along the minus strand of NZ_PAQR01000022.1, from coordinate 17,443 downwards.
AAAAATGTACAAATTGCTGCGGGCTGCCCCCTAGATCGAGCTCGCCGCGCGGGATGCTTGATCGTAAACGCCGGAAATTGCGCGGAGCGTCTTGGCAACATCGCCAACTTCCTCAGCATTCACGCCGAGACGCTGGAAGGTTTCGACAAGGCAGTCTTCGCGGACCTGGCGATATTTCTCGCACATCTCACGGCCCGCGGCGGTCGTTGCGTAATGCACTTCCTTGCCGCGCTTGACCCCGTCAACCAGACCAAGCTTGCGGAGCTTTTTAAGGGAATAGTTCACAAGATGGCTGTCTTCGACATTGAGCACAAAGCAAACCTCGGACAGGCTTTTTTCACGTTCACGCGAATTGACGTTGTGCAGAACCAGAATATCAAGAACCGACACATCAGGCATACCGGCCGCACGCATGCAACGCACCATCCAGCGGTTAAACGCGTTGCCCGACAGGATCAGGGCGAATTCAAGTTCTGAGAGCTCGGCTGCGCGTTCCGAGACAAGATGAGAAGAAGAGACAATGCGCGTTTTATCAGCCATCCGACGTTTCCTGTTATCCGGTTCTTCTGGTCATGCACGGCAAAGATGACCAGCGTTGTTGGAAATTTGTCGGAATTTTATCGCGATAAAGGCGGCAAGGTAAACCCCTCGCCGCCTTATACTTATCGACAATTCGTCATTAAAGTGTGCGCATTCGTTCCAGGAACCCGTCAATCTGGGATCGCAGATCGCCACTTTGCCGACCGAGATTGTCCGCAGAGTCGTTAACATCGCCAGCTGCTGCATTGGTGTCACTCACAGCTTCCGACACCCCTTGCATCGCCGACGAAATTTCCTCAGTCCCGGCGGCGGCCTGTTCGACGTTTTGCGAAATCTCCGCCGTGGCAACTGTTTGCTGTTCTACTGCAGCGGCAACCGCAGCGGCCCTTTCGCTGATATCCGAGATCATTTTGACGATCTCATCAATCGCATCAACCGCAAGGCCCGTTGCCTGCTGAATATCATTGATCTGGGAAGTGATTTCCTCTGTCGCCTTGCCGGTCTGATTGGCAAGGTTTTTCACCTCGCTTGCAACCACCGCAAAGCCCTTGCCTGCATCACCGGCGCGGGCCGCCTCGATTGTCGCGTTCAGGGCCAGAAGGTTGGTTTGCTCGGCAATGTCGCTGATCAGACTGATGACCTCGCCAATCTTGATCGCCGATTCATTTAGCCCTTGAATGTTATCGTTGGTATGGCGGGCACGTTCAGTGGCAGATTGAGCCATGCTCGATGTTTCCGTCACCTGACCGGAAATCTCGCTGATTGACGCGGACAGCTCGGTCGCAGCCGTTGCAACCAGTTGAACATTCGAAGATGCCTCTTCGGCACCGGATGAAACGACCATTGACTGATTTGTCGCCGTTTCTGCACTGCTGCGTAGTACCTTGGACACCTGATGGAGTTGCTCAACCGCGGTTCCGACATCTGCCATGACGGCCACGACGGCCTGATCAAACTCCTTGATATAGCGTTCCTGCGTTTCCATGCGCTTGCGACGTTTTTCGTCTTCGGCTTTCTGGGCGGCTTCAAGCTTGATGCGCTCGATACCGTTTTCACGGAACACCAGAACCGCACGTCCCATTTCACCGATTTCGTCTGCCCGATTAACTTCATTGATATCAACATCAAAGTCGTTTTCCGCCAAGCGGGTCATCTTGCCCGTCAGCCCGGCAATGGCACGGGCAATCGCGCGCGACAGCAGGAATGACAGCCCCATCAATGCCAGAACACCGATGACATACATGATGACCGTGACGGTCAGACTGGTGGCTGCGATCTGATCTGCGCGCTCCTTCTCGGCTTGGGCGGCTGCACCAATGGCAACACTGATCTGATCAAGAAGTGGCTCTGCCTCGGCATAAAAGTCAGACAGGAAACCCAATTCTGCCTCACGCTGAAGGATCTTCTCCGACAGTGCCTTGAAGTCCGATACATACGACTTCATCAGATTGGTGATCTCCGCCTTTTCACTGGCAGGGATACTTGAGGCTGCCAGAGCAGGTCCAAACTCGGCAAGGCGGTCATCTATGCGACCTACATATTTCGGGTCAAGACGCGCCAGAAAGTCCTTCTCGTGACGGCGCATCATCAACATGATGACAGTCAGATTGTCAGCATTGTATTTACCCAATGCCTCTTCGACGTTATGCACCGAACTGCGCAACCGCCCCAGAAGGCCATCCTCCTCGTTCAGGCCAATCTCGCGCTGAAGTTCGACAACGGTTGCGAACTTCGCTGAATAATTGGCAAAGGACGAGATGATTTCAGCAAGTTCAGCGTCATAAGCTTCCAGAGTTGGCGCGTCCTCAAGCCGCCCCAAGCCAGTATTTACATCTGCGACAACGTCAGCATGCTGTTCGACGTATTTTTCGTCCATGCGCAGCAGGAAGTCCTTTTCACGCCGCCGGGCATTGAGGAAATCCTTTGAAATCCCATCGGCGATTATTTTGTTCTCAAGCGCAGTCTCGGCTACCGCCTCGGCCGATTGTCTTTGCTGCTCGGCAACGAATTGCACGACGCCGACAACAACGAAAATAAGCAGCGCCACCCCACCTATCAGCGATATTTGGTAGAGAAGCTTCATTCTGGAAAGAAAGTTCATACTGGCCCCCAGCAGTTACGTCGCATCTGCCACGGCTTTTCGCCCTCCGGCAAATGCACAGGTTCTATTCAACAACGAAATGAAGACACCTCACGCACCCGCCAGCCCAAGTTCGGGGACCTCATCCCCAATTGCCGGGAAAACATTTCGGCTTCAAAGCCATGGCAAGACATTCATGATGTCTGCCCGGTGCCTGCTTTTACTCAAGTGATTCACATTTGAACTCAGACACAACAAAACAAGGGGAAAGATCACTCTTTCCCCTTGTTCCAATTTCAATCCTGAAATGAAGTCTCGCTAAATCGCCCTATGAGATGGAGCGCATCTTCGCAAGGAACGTATCGATACGCTCGCTGAGTCCGTCGCTTTGGCGGCCCAGATTGTCGGCCGATCCACGCACATCATTGGCCGCCTCGCTGGTTTCGGCAACCGCAGACGAGACACCCTGCATGGCGTTTGAGATTTCGCTGGTTGCCGATGCGGCCTGTTCGACATTTTCTGAAATCTCGCTGGTCGCAACGGTCTGTTGTTCCACCGCCGCCGCGACCGAAGATGCCCGTTCACTGATATCGGTGATCATTTGAACGATGGCATCAATCGCATCGACCGCCGATTGCGTTGCCTGCTGGATATCGTTGATCTGGCTTGAGATATCCTCGGTCGCCTTGGCGGTCTGATTGGCAAGGTTCTTGACCTCGCTTGCGACAACCGCAAAACCCTTGCCGGCATCACCGGCACGCGCGGCCTCGATCGTTGCGTTCAGCGCCAGAAGGTTGGTCTGTTCTGCGATATCGCTGATCAGGTTGATGACCTCGCCGATCCGCACCGCTGCGGCATTCAGACCCTGAATGTCGTCATTGGTGGTCTGGGCACGGTCACTGGCCGTCGCTGCCATTTTCGAGGTATCGCTGATCTGACCGGCGATCTCGTGGATGGAGGCCGAAAGTTCGGTCGCAGCCGTTGCAACCAATTGCACGTTCGAAGAGGCCTCTTCACTGCCGGCAGAAACAGTTGTCGATTGCTGATTGGCTGTATCGGCACTTTTGCGCAATAGCTCGGACACGGAATGGAGCTGCTGCACGGCCGTGCCCACTTCGCTCATCATCGCGACGACATCGTCGTCAAATTCGCGAATATGCTGTTCCTGCTGCTCGATACGCTGGCGCTGCTTTTCATCAAGTTCGCGCTGCTGGGCTTCAAGTTTTTGCCGCTCCAACCCGTTTTCGCGGAAGACAACCACCGACCGGCCCATTTCGCCGATCTCGTCTTTGCGGTCCGCCTCGTCGAGCTTGACGTCAAAGTCGTTTTTCGCCAGTCGCGCCATCTTGGTGGTAAGGCCTGTGATCGCCCGAACAATGGCGCGCGCCAGAACCGTCGACATCAAGATCATAATGATCGCACCGGCGATAAATATCCCAAAGGTCACACGGACACCGGTATGGGCGATTTCCTCTGCCCGGCGCTGCATGTTTTCTGCGACCGTTCGAACTTCATTATCCAGTGTTGCCAAAACGGGCTCGACCGCCGCGTAATAGCCACTCAGACGTTCAAGCGATGATTCACGTTCGAGAACCGCGTCCGCCAGCGTTTTAAAGTTCGCCAGATAGGAATCCATCAGCTTGCCAAGCTGCTGTTTCTTTTCATCCTGAATGCTGCCCGCCTGTGCAAGGGCCGTCGCAAACTGCTTGCCGGTTGCCTCGACACTTTCGACATAGGCCGGATCAAGACGGGCAAGGAAATCCTTTTCGTCGCGGCGCATCTGTAAGACGGCAATCGAAAGATCTTTGGTACCGCTTAGCCCCAGCATCGCCTCAAGCTTCGCCACTTCCCCCAAAGCGGTTTCGACTTCCGATGCGGCATTTCGCATTTCACCCAGCAATCCGGAACTTGGATCAAGGCCGACCTTGCGCTGAAGATCGACAACGGTGGCAAACTCGGCGACATAATTGTCGACAGCTGTTTGGGCCAGACCGACCTGTTCAAGAAGACCGCCAAGCTCTTCACGCCCGGCCAGTTTTTCCAGCCCGGTCCGGATTTCTGCAGCTGACTCCGCGTGCGCGGTGACATATTCCTCTCTCCGTCGAAGGACAAAATCCTTCTCATGACGTCGGGCATCCAGAAACGCCCGCGAGACAAGACCAACAGTCCGGGAATCCACGCTTGCGGCCTTTGCGATCTCCTGCGCCGCCTGGCGCTGTTGATCGGCAACAAATTGGGTAATTCCGACAATGGCGAAAATCACCAATGCGACGATACTAAGCAACGAAATCTGGTAAACCAGTTTCATACGCGACAAGAAAGACATGTTTCCACCCCACATTCCTGATGTTCGTGTTCTTTTTGTTCGTTATTTCAACATCATAAAACATTCTACCATCAGTAGATATATAAACACTAAAGTATAGACTAATTGTTAATTAGCACTACCTTTAGCAATACCACCCGTGAATTTGCCCATTTCTTTTCGCGGCTTGCGCACTATGTTTGTGCCTTGGGCACCGGGCGAAACTTTCTTCCCGTGCCACGCGACAACAAACAGGATTAAGATCACCCATGAGCATCTGGGGCAAAATTATTGGCGGGACCGCAGGTTTCGCCTTGGGCGGACCATTGGGTGCAATCCTGGGTGCGGCCGCAGGCCATGTGGTCGACAAGATCAAGGGCGGCATGCGCGGGCCACAAATTGGCGGCCATGATCACCGTCAGATTGCCTTTGCCACCGGCGTGATCGTCCTTGCTGCCAAGATGGCCAAGGTGGATGGCCATGTCTCGCGCGATGAGATCAACACCTTCAAGCGCGTGTTTCACATTCCGCCCGGCGAAGAAAAGAATGTCGGGCGCATCTTTGACATGGCGCGAACGTCTTCTGACGGGTTTGAAATTTATGCCCGCCAGATGGCAACAATGTTCCGGGGTGAGCGCGCCATCCTTGAAGGCGTGCTAGAGGCCCTTTATCAGATCGCCATGGCCGACGGCGAATTGCACCCGGCTGAACAGGATTACCTGAAAAAGGTCGCCCATATCTTTGGTTTTGCCGATGTCGACTTTGACCGGGTGCATCATGCCTTTACCGCATCAAATGGCCCTGATCCCTACGAACAGCTTGGACTGACACGCGGTGCCAGTGATGATGAATTGAAATCAGCACACCGCAAATTGTCGCGCGAAAACCATCCCGACACCCTGATCGCCAAGGGGATGCCGCCCGAATTCATCGAGCAGGCCAATGACAAGATGGCGCGGATCAATGCCGCCTGGGATCAAATCCGCAAGGAACGCGGCATTCGGTAAACCACTGAACGGCATCACCCGCCATCTTATGGCATCCCGCCCTGATATGATTTCCCTTGCAACAGCGCCCGATTTGCTGTTTGCAGGGGACCGGTCATCGTGACCGGATTTACATTCTCAAGCTTATCGGTTTTTCCATGGCGCCACCGCTGATCAATATAAATGACATTCACCTGACCTTTGGCGGGAATGATCTGTTTTCCGATGTGTCATTTGCCATTGGCGATCGCGACCGTCTGTGCCTTGTCGGGCGCAATGGTGGCGGCAAGTCGACGCTTTTGAAAATCATCGCCGGTGAAATCGAGCCCGATGGTGGCGAACGGTTTGTTCAACCGGGCTGCAAGGTTGCCTATCTTAATCAGGAACCGAAATTCGACGGGTATGACACGGTCGAGGATTTCGTTCTTGCCGCACTTGATGACCATGAACAGGAATATGCCTATCGCGCCGACATGTTGCTGGCATCGGTCGATATCGATCCGAAATCCGATCCCAAACAGCTTTCCGGTGGTGAAGGCCGCCGGGCCGCAATTGCGCGCGCCCTGATTGCCGACCCGCAAGTATTGTTGCTTGATGAGCCGACCAACCACCTTGATCTGCCGACCATTGAATGGCTTGAAGGCGAGATCAAGAATTTCCGGGGTGCCGTTGTCGTGATCTCGCACGACCGTGCCTTCCTGAATGCCGTATCAAACGGCGTGCTGTGGCTGGATCGCGGTGTCATGCACCAAGGTGCGATCAACTTTTCCCAGTTCGAGGAATGGTCCGAGGAAATCTATCGCAAGGAAGCCGAGGAACGCGCCAAGCTTGATAAACTGATCGCACAGGAAACCGTCTGGTCGGTACAGGGCATTTCCGCCCGTCGCAAACGTAACCAGGGCCGCCTGCGCAGACTTTACGACATGCGCGAACAGCGTTCCAAACAGGTTGATCGCATTGGCAATGTCTCGCTCTCGGCGGATGCCGGTGAAACATCGGGCAAGGTCGTTATTGAGGCCACCGACATCGCCAAATCATTTGGCGCCCGTCCGATCATCTCGGACTTTTCCACCCGTATCATGCGCGGTGACAAGGTTGGTATTATCGGCCCGAACGGGGCTGGTAAAACCACACTTCTGAAAATGCTGACCGGGAAGCTGGAACCCGATAGCGGCACGATCAAGATCGGAACCAACCTGAACCCGAGTTACTTCGATCAGAAACGCGTGGCCCTTGATGACACCAAGACCCTTTGGGATACGCTGTGTGATGTTGGCGGCGATCAGGTCATGGTGCGCGGCAATCCGCGCCATGTCGTAAGTTACCTGCGTGATTTCCTGTTTGATGAAAAACAGGCCAGAAGCCCGGTTGGTGCGCTGTCCGGTGGCGAGCGCAACCGTCTTTTGCTGGCCAAGCAGCTCGCCAAGCCGACCAACCTTCTGATCATGGATGAGCCGACCAACGATCTGGATATGGATACGTTGGATCTGCTGCAGGAGATGCTGAGCGACTATGAAGGCACACTTCTTCTGGTCAGCCACGATCGTGATTTCCTTGATCGCGTGGTCACATCCTCCATCGTGATGGAAGGTGATGGCACCGCCATCGAATATGCCGGCGGCTATTCCGATTATATTGCCCAGCGCAAACTTTCACGCGCCGAAGCGGCCAAGGAAGAAAAGGCTGCCGCCAAACAGGTCAAAAAGACAGCACAGGCATCCGCACCCAAGTCAAAACCATCCGGCAAGCTGAGCTATAAGGATCAGCGCGAATATGACAACCTGCCGGGTGCCATGGCCAAGCTGGAAAGCGAAATCGCAACCCTTGAAGATGCACTCTCGGACAGCAGCCTGTTTACCAAGGACCCGGATGGCTTCCAGAAAAAGGTCGACCGTCTGGATGCGGCGCGCGCAGAACTTGAATCCTCCGAGGAACGCTGGCTTGAACTTGAAATGCTGCGTGAGGAACTGGGTCAGTCCTGACCACTTCCCCATGCCATCGCGCGACAGTTGAGCCCTGAGTTGAGAACAACTCATTTGTGCTTGGCGCCAAAACATCGGATCAAGGGCGCAGGTCAGGATTTATAACCCGTCTAAAAATATCGACGGGCTTGATCATCCATCTGATATCATTGGTGCAAATACCGCCCTTTTACCGAAAGGCCTCGTCATGCCGATCAAAGCCTTGCTTATGGCCTTTTCCGTCGCTGTCATCTGGGGCGTGAACATGCTGACCGTCAAAGGGGCGGTTGGTGAAATCCCGCCTTTTATCCTGACTGCGATGCGCTTTGCAGCGGTAGCAGTGCTTTTGATCCCGTTTACCAGAGCCCCGCGTGGACGCTTTGGCAAACTAGCACTGATTTCGGTGACGTTTGGCGGCCTGCATTTCGGGGTTCTGTTTTATGCCCTCTCGATGATTGATGCCGGGCCGGTGGCGATCATCATTCTTCTGGGTGTGCCGTTCTCATCGATGCTTGCAACCTATTTTTTTAATGATCGGCTGGGCTGGAAGCGCCTTTCGGGGATGGCACTGGCCTTTATCGGCGTTACCGTCATGTTCTGGGACCCGACCATGACCGAGTTGCAGTTGCCGCTGTTACTCGTGGTGTTTGCCTCCTTCATGTGGGCGGTTGCCAATGTCATGATCAAGAAGCTTGGTGATATTGATACCTTCCAGCTCAATGGCTGGATGGCGTTGATGGCAGCCCCGCAATTGTTTGTCTTGTCCCTGATTTTTGAACCACATGCCTTTCAGGCGATTGCCGCAGCAAGCTGGGTGGCCTGGGCCAATCTGGCATTCACCGTGGTGATGTCTTCCATCGTTGCTTATGGCTTCTGGTATCACCTGCTGAAAACACAGGATGTGAACGTTGTCGTGCCATGGATGTTGCTGTCACCCGTGATCAGTGTGATCGGATCGTTCATCGTGTTTGACGAGACGTTCTCTCTGCTTAAGATCATCGGCAGCATCATTGTACTATGCGGTGTCGCTGTGATCATGTTGCGCAAGCCGGTTCAGCGCAAAGTACAGGGGATGGACTGATCGGCATGGGGGACGACGTGCACAGTAAGCGCTTGCAGGAACGTATTATTTCCCACCCTTCCCCGAATGTTGGCAATCGTCCGGATGGTTGCCCCATTGATATCCTGATCCTGCATTATACCGGCATGCAATCGGGCGCGGCCGCACTTGATCGGCTCTGTGATCCGGCAAGTTCGGTCTCTAGCCATTACCTGATCGAGGAAGATGGCCGTATCTTTCAACTGGTCGACGAAGACAAACGCGCCTGGCATGCAGGTGTGGGGTGCTGGCAGGAAAGCCGGGACGTCAATTCGCACTCCATCGGCATTGAAATCGTCAATCCGGGTCATGAGTTCGGTTATCGCCCCTTCCCCGACATTCAGATCCAGTCGGTTATCGACCTGACCCAAGATATCCTGACCCGTCACGCTATCCCGGCAGACCGCATCATCGCGCATTCCGATATGGCACCGGATCGCAAGGAAGATCCGGGCGAACTCTTCCCTTGGCAACTGCTGGCTGAAAACGGCATCGGGCTCTGGCCCGGATGCAACGGCGTTCCGGCCATCCCTTCGAACGTGATCGACGCGCCGGCTACCCCGGATGACTTTCATGCTTTGCTGGCTGCCATCGGCTATGGCCCGGCAACCAACGAAGAAGACGGAACCAAACGCACCATCGCCTTCCAGCGTCACTGGCGCCAGAATGACATTTCCGGCCAAGTTGATAACGAATGCCATGCCATTGCCAAGGTGCTGGCCAGCGCGATTGCCAGTTAGAGCACATCGCTTTTTCTTGACGCCACCTGATATGTGACCTAAATCCCGGTCACCAGATGGCCGGATGGCTGCCCTGATTGCTTGCAATCGGGGAGGAAAGTCCGGGCTCCACGGAAACACGGTGCCAGATAACGTCTGGCGGGGGCGACCCTAGGGAAAGTGCCACAGAAAGGATACCGCCGGATCGCGCAAGCCATCCGGTAAGGGTGAAAGGGTGCGGTAAGAGCGCACCGGTCCTTCAGCAATGCGGGACGCATGGTAAACCCCACCGGGAGCAAAACCTAATAGGAATGGTCGGCCGGGTGCTTCGGCATTGTCGGCAGGTGGGTTTTCGCACCACCATTCGGGTTGGTTGCAGGAGGCGTTCGGCGACGGACGTCCCAGATGAATAGTCATCCAGTGCGGTTCGCCGCATGGACAGAACCCGGCTTACAGGCCATCTGGCCTTATCTTTTCAGACACAAAAAAGGCGATGACAGTTTCCCGTCATCGCCCGGATAGAATGCGCTGGATTGCGTTGGCCGGATCAGCCGCGCTCGGCAATCGACTGCGCGAAATATTTATCCGCTTCTTCCTGCGTACCTTCGGCGAAATCGCTCGATGTCTGGTCCTTGATCATTTTGGCCAGGGTCGGCAGCGTCTTGCGCTCAATGCGGGTTTCCGGATCCCAAAGTTTGGAGCGCATCAGGGCCTTGGCACAGTGCAGGAAGGCTTCATCGACCGTGATCTTGATCGCGGTGATAGGTGCCTTTGGCGTATCGGCAAACAGGCCAAGCAGTTCCGGGTCGGTGCTGATTTCAGCAATACCGTTAATGCGCAGCGTCTCATTCACGCCCGGCACGAAAAACAGCATTCCGACTTTCGGGTTGTCGATGATGTTAGACAGGCTATCGACCCGGTTGTTGCCCGGACGGTCCGGCATGACCAGCGTCTTGTCATCAAGTACCTTGATAAAGCCCGGGCCATCGCCGCGTGGGCTGACATCGGCATTGCCATCAGAATCTGCAGACGAAATCACGGCAAACGGCGCAAGCGAGATGAAGTGTTTGCAGTGCGGATCAAGTGCTGGCAAGCATTTAGCTGCGGCAAGCCCAAGCGGCTCTCCATAGATGGCGCGGAGTTTTTCCTGGGTATCAATTTTCGTCATGGCAGGCACACCTTTCGCGGGGATTGGAGGCAGAAACTGCTTGAGTTGCGAACGCAAGTCAATTGCTGATTCCCCAGCCATAATTTCGTTCACTGTTTTGACCACCGCAAACTCGCCATTCAGGCTGGCCAGGGCCACGTCATGCACCAGATCCGCCGGGAAAACACGCCCATCCGGCAGGCTGCGATCAAAGGTCGCGCAGGCATCTGCGGCAATGGTCGCGTCAAAGCCAAGATTGGCCGCCATGCGCGTCGTCGTATTAACGCAATGATCCGTCGTGATCCCGCAAAGAACCAGCTTTGAAATGCTCTGTGCGCGCAAATCCGCCTCAAGTTCCGTTCCGATCAGGGCCGAATTGACGTTCTTGCCATAGACCGGCTCATCCCCCTGGGGTTCAAACCCCGGCTTGAAGGCATTACCGGGGTGATCAGGATGAAGCCGCGATTGCGGCTCCTTTGAATCATGCTTTGCATGGAAAACCGGCCACCCTCGTGCCCGCCAATATGCCAACAGCTTCTCCCCATTGGCTTCTGCATTGGGGTTATTGCGATTACCCCAATAATTCAGGTCATCAAATCCTTGCTGCCAGTCAATCAGGATCAGGGCGGGATGGCTCATTGCGGGGCTCCAAAGTCAGGGAAATACTCTCGTCAATCTAGCAGCACGAAGAATGTCTGAAAGGACAGAAGCCCCACCAATATTGCCAGATGACTTAAAGCCAGCCTTTACGCTTGAAATACAAAAGCGGCAGGACAGCAGACAGCACCATCAGCGCAATCGCTACCGGGTATCCGAACTGCCATTCAAGTTCCGGCATGAATTCGAAGTTCATGCCGTAGATGCTGGCAATCAGGGTCGGCGGCAGGAAGGCAGCGGCCGCGACCGAGAAGATCTTGATGATGTTGTTCTGCTCAAGACTGATCATGCCCAGTGTCGCATCAAGCAGGAAGGTCACCTTGTTGGCGATGAAATTGGCGTGCTCGGTGATCGAGACAATATCGCGCGACAGGATCTTGAGCCGCGCCTTGGCGTCCTTTTTAAGTCGCGCCTGGGTCGAAAGGAACAAGCCCAAACGATGCAGGTTCAAAAGACTGTCCTTGGCCTTGCCCGACAGGTTGCCGGTACGCCCGATCTGACGCAGGGTTTCACGATGATCGCGATCTGATCCCTGTTCTTCGGGGCTGATAAAGACCTGATTGGACAAGTTTTCAAGGTCGGTCGCGGTTTGCTCCATCAAATCGGCAAGTCGATCAACAATCTGTTCAAGCAGGCCAAACAGAACGGCCTCGGCACTGTTGGCAAGTGACGGGCTGCGTTTGACGCGCCGGATAAAGGTCTTGAACGGAACCGGATCGGCATAACGCACCGTGATCAGGGTCTTTTTGACAAGAATAAAGGTCACCGCCGTCGTTTGCGGTGCATCGGTGGTTGCCTTGGTCAGAACCGAAACCGTCATGAAAAGCGCGCCGTCTTCGTCATAAAGACGCGAGGACAGCTCAATTTCCTGCATTTCTTCGCGGGTTGGCATCTCGATACCAAAGCGCTCTTCGATCTCGTGAATTTCCTCAGAGGTCGGCGCATGCAAATCCACCCAGACCGGAAGGCGTTCGGCCTTGGGTGCCGTCGGTTTGGCCACTGATTGCTCGCTCACCACATTGGTTGCAGCAGTTTCACCACTGTTAGCACTCACAGCACCTTCGGAGGTCGCCGGACCTGCTGTATTGCCGTCATCGGCGCTTGCGCGCACCGGGGCAAAGAATTCGTTGGTGTCCATGAGCCTCTCCGTCTCTTCCGGCTTACCGATCAATACCGATGCCAGTTTATCTGTTGCTTGTCATGTGATGAATGCGTTTCGGATCAACGCGCCGCTAAAACGGCAGCACCGTCTGGAAGGAAAACGGATCAATATCGGCGTCCGATCCGCGTTTTTCATTATATGTCGCGCGAACCTTTGCCATGAACTCATCCTTGGTGATCATCTTGTCGCCATCCGCATCATATTCGGGGAACAGCAGATCAAGGCGGCGGCTTTCCGTCCGCAGCCGTTGACGATTGACCTCTGCAGAACCGGGCAGCTTTTCAACCGCGGCGAATTCTCGTGCGACCAGAACATTATCCCCGCTGATATCACGCCGGCGGAACATCCAGCTGGCATAGGCAGCGGCCTCGTCCGCGCTGATCCGCCCATCCTGATCGATATCGATTGGATGATATTGTTCCCGGTACACCTTGACCTGTTCGGGAATGCCGGACGGTGCAACACCCGCTCCACCATTTTGCTGGGCAAGCGCCTTGGCAATTGCTTCGCTCAGACCGGGGATATTGCCAACGCCATCGCCAGTCATGCCAGGCACTCCAGTGCCCGAACCGGCCCCATCAAGACCGTTTAACCCCGAAAACCCGCCCAGACCGAACTGCGACATCAGTTCTGGATTGTTTTGCATCTGCTGCATGATGAGCGGCAGCAATTCACGCATCTGTGGCGATGAAACTTCCGGCGAATTTGATCCGCCGCCGGCCGGGTCAAGACCAAGCCCCTGCGCAGACGCCACCCCGCCACTGATCGGAGTCAGCCCGGAAACCAGAACGGCACAGGAGAATGCGCAACCCATTAATAGAATGGCAGCTTTTATCCGCAACAATCGCTTCCTTCGTTTCACTGACGCTGCCCCGCGCCAGATGATCGCGCCCCGTTCGGGGCCATATTTCAATCCTGGTGGTAGATCAAAAAAACCATGCAGGATCGTTTTGACATTTTGCAGGAGTTTGCCCGCGCATCAAACCCGATTGGCCATCAAATCGCAAATTGTCTTCGACACCCCATCCAAATCCGATTTCGCAACAGGTCCATCAAAACCCAAATTCCGGTTTTTCGATGGTCTTCCCATGGGTACCCATGGAACGGGTTTGGGATTTCATGGGCAGAAGATGGAGCAGCACCGGTTTTCCGGGATTTTTGGCCGAATTCAGCCTTTTTGCATATACCGCAGAAACCCTCGGGAAGCGCCAAAACGTCATAATTCAGCCCATCAAATCCCATTGACCCCCATCATTTCCCATGGTACCCCATAAAGAGGCACAAATTCCGTGCCATGCGGGGCATATCCATTTCAGACACATCACCGTCGCAAGACAGCCCAACCGGGTCCTGTGTTCTGAGATCGGGTTTTTGATCAGGGGAATGGCGAAGTGCTGTTCACAGGGACGCACATTCACAAGCTGGACCGGAAGGGACGCGTATCCGTCCCCAAGCGGTTCCGTGCGGCCCTTGACAACGAAGAATTCGCCGGCATCTACCTGTATCAATCCCACAAGGAAAGCGCGCTTGAAGGCTGTAGCCACAGCCATATGGAGCGCATTGCCGCATCGCTTGATGAACTCGACATGTTCTCTGACGAGGCCGACGATCTGGCAGACACCATCCTTGGCTCCTCGCATATGCTTCCTTACGACGGCGAAGGCCGCATCATTCTGCCCGCAGAACTGATCGAATTTGCCCGTATCGAAGATCAGGTCGCCTTTGTCGGCCGTGGTCGCACCTTCCGCCTGTGGAACCCTGACATCTTCAAGCCCCTGCAAGAAGCCAGCCGGACCCGCACGCTCAATCGTGGTGCGACATTGAAGCTCAAACCGATGACCGAACTCCCCAAAGGTGCACGTCCCGGCACCGCGAATGAGGAGGACGCATCATGAGCAACAATGATCTGAGCTTTGCCACCGAAGACCGTCCACACAAGCCGGTCCTGCTGCGCGAGGTCCTGGAAGCCCTAGCACCACGTGACGGCGAGATCATGGTTGACGGCACCTTTGGCGCAGGCGGTTACTCCCGCGCCATTCTTGATTCCGCCAATTGCGAACTTTATGGCATCGACCGCGATCCGACTGCGGTCGCCACCGGCAAAAAGCTTGAGAGCGAATATGACGGTCGTTTCCATATGGTCGAGGGTTGCTTTGGTGACATGGGCCGCCTGATCCCCGAAGCCGGTGCGTCGCAGGTTGACGGCATCGTCCTTGATATCGGCGTTTCATCCATGCAGCTTGATCAGGCGGATCGCGGGTTCTCGTTCCGTGAAGACGGCCCGCTTGATATGCGCATGTCGATGTCCGGCCCGACCGCGGCCGATTTCGTCAACACCGCCGAAGAAGAAGACATTGCCAATGTCGTTTACCGCTATGGCGAGGAACGCGCATCGCGCAAGGTCGCACGCAAGATTGTCGAACTTCGTTCTGAAGAACCCTTCACGACGACATCCCAGCTTGCCCGTGCGGTGCGTTCTGTCGTGCGCAAATCCAAGGACGGGATTGATCCGGCGACCCGCACATTCCAGGCACTTCGCATTTACGTCAATGACGAGCTTGGCGAACTTGACCGCGCCATGGATGCCGCCGAAAACCTACTGAAACCGGGCGGCCGTCTTGTGGTCGTGACCTTCCATTCGCTGGAAGACCGCCAGGTCAAAACATTCATGAAGGAACGCTCCGGCGATCCGAACAAGATGTCGCGCCGCCTGCCCGGCGAACCGGAAGTCGCCATTCCGACGTTTTCGACCATCACCCGCAAGGCCGTGACCGGTCAGAAAGACGAAATTCGCGCCAATCCGCGTGCGCGTTCGGCCAAGCTGCGCGCTGTTGCCCGTAACGAGCAACCCGCCACACCGCAGGGAGGTCGCAAATGACCCGTGCGGTAACCATCATTGGCCTATTGATGACCATCCTGATCGGCACTGGCACCTACTGGGTCAGCCATCAGGTCGAACGCCTTGAAAAGCGCTACGCCGACATCCAGTCCGACATTCTGGCCGAGCAGGAAAGCATCCATGTGCTTCAGGCCGAATGGAGCTACCTGAACAATCCGGAGCGGATTGAGCGCCTGTCCAAGCAGTATCTGAGCCTTGCGCAGATTGAAGTACTGCAGATGGCAAGCATCAACGATCTGCCCGAAGACGCCGATCTGCATCAGTATCGCATCGACAAGTTCGGCGAAGCGGTTGCCTTCATGCCGGTCCCGCGTGCCCGTCCGGGTGATCTGATGTATGACGAAGCTGCCGACAGCATGATCATTGATGCACCGTCCGTTGCCGCAGACACGGGGGGCGCACAATGAGCCTGACCCGTTTCTCATACTGGCTGCGCGGCGATCGTCCAGAACTGGGCCCGGATCAGCGAGAGCGCCTGGCGCTTGAAACCGCGCGCAACCGCATCTTCATTACCGGCGCGATGTTCATCATCGGTTTTTGCTGGATCACCTATGGTCTGGTTGATGCATCGGTCCTGCGTCAGGGCAACGAACCGGCTGTCGCGTCTGGTACCGATACCCGCGAGCTCAAGACCGAACGCGCCGATATCGTTGATCGCAACGGCATGTTGCTGGCAACCGATCTTCCGACCAATTCGCTTTATGCCGATGCCCGTGTCGTCAAGGACCCGGTTGAATCAGCCGACCTTCTTCTGACCGTTCTTCCGGACCTTGATCGCGATACGCTGATCCGTCATCTGAGTTCGCGCAAGGCGTTTGTCTGGCTGCGCCGCAACCTGACGCCGGAACAGCAATATGAAGTCAACTCGCTGGGCATTCCCGGCCTGAACTTCCAGCGTGAAGAACGTCGCGTTTACCCGCATGGTCGGTTGCTGTCGCACGCGCTGGGCTTTACCGATATCGACAATAACGGCATCGCCGGGGCCGAGCGCGAGTTTGATAACGAGCTGCGCATCAATAACGGTCCGTTGCAGCTTTCGCTTGATACCCGGGTGCAATACGCGCTTGAGGAAGAAGTCGAAACCGCGATGGAAACCTATAGCGCGGTTGGTGCTGCAGGCCTTGTGATGGATGTCTATACCGGCGAAGTCATCGCTATGACGTCGCTTCCGAACTTTGATCCGCACCGTCCGGGTCAGGCACCGGCCGATGCGCGCTTTAACCGGTCCACGCTTGGCGTTTATGAAATGGGCTCGGTGTTCAAGCTGTTTAACACCGCAATCGCCCTTGAAACCGGCACTTCCACGCTGAACTCGGTCTATGACGCGACGGAACCGCTGGCGATTGGCGGTTTCCGCATTCGCGATTATCACGCCGAAAACCGCTGGCTGACCCTGCCGGAGATCCTTGTTCACAGCTCGAACATTGGGTCGGCCCGCATGGCGATGGCCTTTGGCGGCGAGAACCAGCGCAAATACCTTAAAAAGCTTGGCATGCTCGACAAACCGCAGATCGAGCTCCCTGAAGTCGGCGGACCGCTTGTGCCCAATCCTTGGCGCGAGATCAACACCATGACGATTTCCTTCGGTCATGGTCTGGCTGTCACCCCGCTTCAGGTTGTCAGTGGCATTTCCACCATCGTCAACGGTGGCATTCGTCGCCCGGCGACCATCCTTAAGCAGGATGGTGCACCGGCAGGCGAACGTGTGTTTTCCCAGAAAACCTCGGAACAACTTCGTCGCCTGATGCGACTGGTCGTCACCGAAGGTTCTGGCAAGAAGGCCGAAGTGGCGGGTTACTTCCTTGGCGGGAAGACCGGCACCTCGGAAAAACTCGTGAACGGGCGCTACGTCAAGAACGCCCGCATGTCGACCTTTGTCGCCGCCTTC
>NZ_PAQR01000021.1 GCF_002709775.1 Thalassospira sp. | reverse complement strand
GGGCGGATCGGGGAATATTCCTGATCCTCGATCAGGGCGGTATAGTAGAAGGCTCGGATAAGCTGACCTTTTTGGGAAAAAAGTTCTAAAAGGCGTTTGTAATCAATATCAAAGCCAAGAGCCCGGGCTGCGGCGTACAGGTTGGAGCCGTCAATAAACAACCCGATGCGTTCCTGCGGGTAAAAAATCATCGTAAAATTCCTCAAACATCAAATTTAATTATGCAGTTCCCAAAAAAACGGAACACTTAATATCTACCGTGGCACAGGATACAAAGAAAGGCGAAAATATCGTGGACAGAGTATGATGGCTCCCTTAGATATGCCGTCTTTCCGAACTTGTTTCGCCGTCCAGACATCGAACCGAAGGTCTTCTTTGTGCGCAATTCTTCACCGTCAGACACCAGCATGATCGCGGATGACGCTATCCTGATTGCTTTCGGTGCAAATTTGCCTACCGAAGAATATGGTGCGCCTGCGCAGACATTGAAAGCCGCCCTGCGTCGTTTGGCCGAGAATGGCGATATTTCGATTGATCTGGTGTCATCCTTTTATGAAACCGCACCGGTGCCGATTTCTGATCAGCCCTGGTACGTGAACGGCGTTGCACGGATTTCGACCGATCTTTCAGCACATGATCTTCTGGAGCGGTTGCATGAAGTCGAGGCCGAATTTGGCCGTGTGCGCCGTGAACGCAACGCAGCCCGCGTCATTGACCTTGATCTGATTGCCTATGGCAGGGAGCTGGTGCGTGAAGAGGGCGGCATTCAGGTGCCTCATCCGCGCATGGCCGAGCGTGCATTTGTGCTATTGCCGCTACGCGATGTGGTGGCCGACTGGGTGCATCCGGTGCTGGCGCGCGATGTGGAAGATCTGATTTCCGATCTGCCGGCGGATCAACAGATTCGCAAGCAGGCGGAAAGCTGAAGAATAAGCACAAGAAAACCTGATCGAAAGAGTGGTTTCGCTGTTGCAACACAAGTGATCCGGCGCTATAAAGCTCGGTCTGGACACCCCAAAAGTATTTCTGGAGACATTTATGGCGCGCGTTACCGTCGAAGATTGCGTTGACAAGATTCCGAACCGCTTTGAGCTTGTAATGCTTGCTGCTCAGCGTGCACGCAACATCTCGGCCGGTGCAGAACTGACCATTGATCGTGACAACGACAAGAACCCGGTTGTTGCGCTGCGCGAAATCGCCGAAGTAAAGGTTGATTTCGACGATCTGCGCAATGGCATGGTGCAGGGTCTGCAGCGGCATGTTGAAAGCGACGAGCCGGAAGAATCAGAAGACGATTTCGGTCCGAAACTGGTTGCCGAAGCCGTTGAAGACGCTTCTGCTGGTGTAGTTGCTCCGTCGGAAGAAGAATAAGGTCAGACCGGTTTTGATCTGAACCTTTTCAAAAGAAGAGCCACGGTGTTTATCTTCCGTGGCTTTTTTTTGTCCAGATCGTACTATCTTAAGAAATGGGAACCCAGACTGTTCCCATTGGATAATTGCGGAGACGCCCCTGAATGATGCGCCAATACGAACTTGTTGAACGGGTTAAGGCATATGACCCCGACGCGTGTGAAACCACGCTGAACCGGGCCTATGTCTATGCAACCCAGAAACATGGTTCGCAAAAGCGCGCATCCGGTGACCCGTATTTTTCCCATCCGATCGAAGTCGCAGGCATTCTGACGAATTACAAGCTTGATTGCGACACGATCATCACAGCCCTTTTGCACGACACCATCGAAGATACTGATGCAACCCCCGAAGAGATCACCAAGCTTTTCGGGTCGAACATCATGAAGCTGGTCGATGGTGTGACCAAGCTGACCCAGATCGAACTTAAATCAGCAGATTCCAAGCAGGCGGAAAACTTCCGCAAGCTGCTTTTGGCGATGTCCGAAGACATTCGCGTTCTGCTGGTCAAGCTGGCCGACCGTCTGCATAACATGCGCACCCTGCATTATATCTCCAAGCCCGAAAAGCGCGTGCGGATCGCGGCCGAAACGCTTGAGATTTATGCTCCGCTTGCCGAGCGCATCGGTATGCATGACATCAAGGAAGAGCTTGAAGACCTTGCCTTCCAGCATATCAATCCCGAAGCAAGGGATTCGATCCTGGCGCGTCTGGAGTTCCTGCGCCAGAAGGACGACAACGTTGTCAGCCGGATTGTTTCGGAACTGACCGATGTCGTGTCGCGACAGGGGCTCAAGGTCGATATTTACGGGCGTGAAAAGCGGCCTTATTCGATCTGGCAGAAGATGCAGCGCAAGAATATCACCTTTGGTGAGCTTTCGGACATCATGGCGTTTCGCGTTCTCGTCGAAGACATGCCGCAATGTTACGAGGTGCTGGGCTATCTGCACGCCAATTACAAAGTCGTGCCGGGCCGGTTCAAGGATTATATCTCGACGCCGAAACCGAACGGCTACCGGTCGATCCATACCACGGTGCTGGGCCCGGAAAACCACAGGATCGAGGTCCAGATCCGAACCCGGCAGATGCACGAGGTCAACGAAAACGGTGTGGCGGCCCACTGGGCCTATAAACAGGAAACACCGACCGGCGAGCAGAAAGAAGGCGTTCAGTATCGCTGGCTGCGCGACCTTTTGGATATTCTTGAACATGCATCCGAGCCGGAAGAATTCCTTGAACATACCAAGCTTGCGATGTTCCAGGATCAGGTGTTCTGCTTTAGCCCGAAAGGCGATGTGATCGCGCTTCCGGCGCGCGCGACCCCGGTCGATTTCGCCTATATGATCCATACCCACATTGGCGATACCTGTGTGGGCGCCAAGGTCAATGGTGCGATGGTGCCGCTTCGGACCGTTTTGAATAACGGTGATCAGGTCGAGATCGTTACATCGAAGGCGCAAACGCCGAATCCGACCTGGGAGCGGTTCGTTGTTAGCGGCAAAGCGCGTGCACGAATTCGCCGCTTCATCCGCCAGCAGCAGGAAGACCAGTACAAGGACCTTGGCAAGGCGATCTTGCAAAAGGCGTTCCGTCAGGAAGGCTATGACTATTCCGACAAGGCGCTTGAAGGGGTTCTCAAGATCTTCAAGCAGCCCTCGGTCGATGCCCTTTTGACCCTTGTGGGTGCTGGCCATCATACCGGGCGCGAAGTTGTTCACGCGGTCTTCCCGGGCACCAAGGACAAGGAAACCGCGCGGAAGGTCGTGCCGCTTGATAAAGTACGGGCGCGCAAGCACGAGCATGCCATTCCGATCAAGGGCCTTATTCCGGGGATGGCTGTGCATTATGCCGGCTGCTGTCACCCGCTGCCGGGGGACCGGATTGTCGGGATTGTTACAACCGGCAAGGGCGTGACAATCCATACGATTGACTGCGATACGCTGGAAACTTTCACCGAGCAGCCCGAACGCTGGCTTGATGTCGGGTGGGATAATGAGGGCGAACCGGAGCACTTCATTGGCCGACTTGGATTGACCGTGGGGCATGAGCAGGGGGCGCTTAGTTCGATCACCAGCGTGATTGCCAAGAACCATGGCAATATCACCAATCTGCGCTTTACCAATCGCACGACAGATTTCTTTGAAATGCTGATCGATATCGATGTGGTCGATGTCAAACATCTGACCAACATCATCGCCGCCTTGCGTGCGACGCCTGTGGTCAATGCGGTTGAACGTGCGCGCGGGTAAGCGCGGACTGTAAACGCCTTCACCTTTTAGGTTAATTTGGTGCAAAAGCCTTGCCAAGCGCGCAGTCAGCACTTACGCATATGCCTCTAGTTTTTATTGCGTTACCTGATTTGTTCCAGAACTGACCCCGCATGTTTCGGCGCCGTATCAAACCATCATCTTTCCAGCGTGTACGCAACGTGGTCTGGCCACGGGGTGGCTGGCGCCGTTCGTCGCAATATTTTGCCCATCGGGTCGCCCGTCTGCCCGGATCGCCCTATAGCATCGCATCGGGCTTTGCCATCGGGGCGGCGGTGTCGTTCTCGCCGTTTATCGGTTTCCATTTTGTCATTTCGGCCTTGCTGAGCCTTTTGACGCGCAGCAACGTAGTGGCATCGATCCTTGGAACCGTGGTTGGCAATCCTTGGACATTTCCGTTTATCTGGCTGTGGCTTTATACCTGCGGCAACTGGATCCTTGGCGCGCATTCAGCAAGCTCTGCGGTGCATTTCGATATGGCCGTGCTGTGGGAATTTGTCGTTCTTGGCCTGAATTATGTTGGCGGCGGGCTGATTTTCGGGAACTGGGATCCGGCTGATCATGAATCGCTTGCTGTTCTGTGGGCCAGTATTGTTGATATCATCTGGCCGATGGTGGTCGGGTGTATTCCGACAACCATTATCGTCTGGATGCTGTTTTACTTCCCGATCCGCCGCGCGGTTGTGATCTATCGCCATAACCGCATCTTGCGCCGTATGAAAAAGACCGATCGCCATGGCCTGGGCCCCATGCTTGAAAGTGCCAAGGAAAAGATCGGAACGGCTGCAAAACACGCCACCAAAAAGCAGGATGAAAGATCATGAGTGCGAAGCTCCGCCTCGGGGTCAATATTGACCATGTTGCGACCATTCGAAATGCCCGTGGCGGCGATTTGCCCGACCCGGTGCGTGCGGCTGCCCTTGCCAAGGCCGCGGGGGCAAATGGTATCACCGCACACCTGCGCGAAGATCGCCGCCATATCCGCGATGCGGACATGAAAAGACTGCGCGAAGAGGTTGATCTGCCATTGAATTTCGAGATGGCGGCAACTGATGAGATGCTTGCCATCGCGCTTGAAACCAAGCCGCATGCGGTGTGCCTTGTTCCGGAAAAGCGTGAAGAACGCACGACCGAGGGTGGGCTTGATGTTGCGGGTGGACACAATCACCTGAAACATTATGTCTCCGAGCTTGGCAATGCGGGCATTCGTGTCTCGCTGTTTATTGAGGCATCCGAAGCGCAGCTTGATGCGGCCAAAAGCCTTGGCGCGCCGGTGGTGGAAATCCATACCGGGGCTTATTGCGATGCTGAAACGCCGGAAGAACGCGCGCGCGAACTGGACCGTATCCGCCATGCTGTGCAATATGGGGCAGGGATCGGGCTTGAAGTTCATGCCGGACATGGTTTGAACTTTGAAACGGTCAAGCCGATTGCGGCCATGCCGGAGATTGCCGAGCTTAATATCGGCCACTTCCTGATTGGTGAGGCGGTGTTTGTCGGGCTTGAAGCGGCGATTGCCGAAATGCGCCGTTTAATGGATGAAGCACGCACGCAAGCAGGTTATGCGTAAATGATCATTGGGATTGGCACGGATTTATGCGATATCCGTCGGATAGAGGCTGCTCTTGAACGCCATGGTGAGCGTTTCATGAAGCGCGTCTATACCGATATCGAGATTGCGCGTGCCACACGCAAGCCACATCGGACGGCTTCTTCGCTGGCGATGGCGTTTGCCGCCAAGGAAGCCTGTTCAAAGGCGCTGGGCACGGGGTTCCGCCGCGGTGTTTATCACAACACCATGGGTGTGGTACATCAACCCAGCGGCAAGCCCGATATGGTTCTGATTGAAGGTGCGAAAGCACGCCTGGAAGAATTGACCCCGGATGGGAAAACTGCCTCTGTGTACGTGACCCTGACGGACGAATATCCGCTGGCCAATGCGGTCGTGGTGATTTCGGCAGATTGACAAAAAAATTGATTGGTTGAACACGGAATGGAAAAGCTTGTGCATAAGAAGAAAACGGGTGGTTTGCTCGACACCTTGAAGACCGTTTTCTGGGCCATTGTTATTGCACTTATGGTTCGGACCTTTGCTTTTGAGCCGTTCAATATTCCGTCTGGCTCCATGATCCCGACCTTGCTGGTGGGCGATTATCTGTTTGTTTCGAAATTCTCGTACGGATATTCGAAGCACAGCATGCCGTTCAGCCTGCCGATCATTCCGGGCCGCGTGTTCGAAAGCGAGCCGGAGCGTGGTGATGTCGTGGTGTTCAAACTGCCGTCTGATACCTCGCAGGATTACATCAAGCGCGTGATTGGCCTGCCGGGCGATACGGTTCAGGTCAAGGAAGGCCGCCTTTACATCAATAACAAGATGATCGAGCGCGAGCGCATCGAGGATTACATCCTGACCGATGGCGGCGGGCGTTCTGCTGCCGTGCCGCAATATATTGAAACGCTGCCCAATGGTCGGGTGCATCGCATCCTTGAGATGTTTGGTGATCAGGGGCCGAGCGACAACACCGAAGCCTTCACCGTTCCTGAAGGGCATTTCTTCATGATGGGTGATAACCGCGACAATTCGGCCGATAGCCGTGCCTTCCCGTCGCGCTTCCGGTTTGTGCCGATTGAGAATCTGGTCGGCCGTGCGGAATTCCTGTTCTATTCCAAGGACAGCTCCCAGCCGGTCTATGATCTTGGCAGCATCCGCTATGATCGCCTGTTTCAGGGGGTTAACTGATGAGCGACGGCTCGCCGGTGATCGCCGAGATTGATCACGGTTTTTCCGACCCGGACCTTCTGCGGATCGCACTGACCCATCGTAGTGCGGCCAAAGGCAAGGATATGCTGAGCGGCGGCAACGAGCGCCTGGAGTTCCTTGGCGACCGCGTGCTGGGCCTTGTTGTGGCGGAAATGCTTTATACCCGCTTTGGTCGCGAGCGCGAGGGCGCGATGGCCAAGCGGTTTGTCGCGCTTGTGCGCCGTGAAACCCTTGCCCGCGTGGCCGAGCAGATCAAACTGGGTGAACACATCCAGATGGCCAAGGGTGAACGGGCAGCCGGGGCTGATACAAACCCGGCGATTTTATCTGATTGCATGGAGGCGGTGATTGCCGCACTCTATCTTGATGGTGGTCTTGAACCGGCACGGCGTTTTATTGAAAAGCTGTGGACGCCGCTTCTGGATGAAGCCAACAAGCCGCCGCAGGATGCCAAGACGCAATTGCAGGAATGGCTGCAGGGGCGTGGCAAGCCGTTACCGAAATACGAGATGGTCGGGCGTGAAGGCCCGGCGCACGCGCCGTTATTTACCATCGAACTGACCACCGGCGACGGTGACAGCGTCAGTGCCGAGGGCAAATCGAAACGCGAGGCGGAACAGCTCGCCGCCAAATTGATGTTGGAAAAACTTAGTGATGAATGAGGTTCCCGAACCGGTGGCCGAAGACAGATTACCTTATCAGCAACGTTGTGGCTTTGTGGCCCTCGTTGGTGCACCGAATGCTGGCAAATCAACGCTTTTGAACCAGCTGGTTGGCACGAAAGTGTCCATCGTCTCGCCGAAGGTCCAAACGACGCGTACCCGTGTGCGCGGCATCGTCATGACCGAAGACGCGCAGATTGTTTTCATTGATACCCCGGGTATCTTCGCGCCCAAACGCCGTCTTGACCGCGCGATGGTCAAGGCCGCCTGGAATGGTGCGGATGATGCGGACCTTGTTGTTCTTGTGATTGATGCCGGCACTGGCATCACGGATGAGGACCTTGCGATTATCAATACGCTGAAGGATCAGAACCGCAAGGCGATCCTGGCGCTGAATAAGGTCGACAAGGTTTCCGACAAGGAAAAGCTTCTGCGTCTGTCACAGGACCTGTTTGCCCATGATGTCTTTACCGATGTCTTCATGATTTCGGCCAAGAAGGGGGCAGGTACGCAGGATCTGGTGAACTTCCTTGCGGCCAAAATGCCGGACGGGCCGTGGATGTTCCCGGAAGATGATGTTTCGGACATGCCGTTGCGACTGCTTGCGGCCGAAATCACCCGTGAAAAGCTTTATTACCAGCTTCAGCAGGAACTTCCCTATTCCGCAACGGTCGAGACCGAGCTTTGGGAAGAGCGCAAGGATGGGTCGGTCAAGCTTGAGCAGACGATCTATGTCGAACGTGAAGGCCAGAAGGCGATCATTCTTGGCAAGGGTGGCAAACGTATCAAGGCCTTGGGCAGCGATGCGCGCAAGGAACTTGAAGCCATTTTCGAGCGCCGTGTACACCTGTTCCTGTTTGTGAAGGTTCGCGAAAACTGGGGCGATGATCCCAATCGCTTTGCCATGTGGGGACTTGATCACAACGCCTGAGGGTGTTCTGGTTCGCAAATCGATCGATCACAAATTGCCGGGTAGTTAATGGAAATCGGATCAGTCTGGGGAATTGTCATGATTGTTGTCGGCGCTGCTGCCGCAATGATCGTTGCGCGTGTCGCCAGACGCCCGTTTCGGAACCGCAATTCAAATGTGTCGGTCGAACGTGAAAAGTCCTTTTTGCACAAACCGCTTAACCTGATTGCGCTTTTGATCGCAGTTGCCGTCTTTGTGCTGGGCCTGTTCTGGCGCATGACGGGTGGAGGCCCCGGCTGATGACGAATAATTCCAATGACCCACTGACCGATGCCATCGACGAAATCCCGAACCGTCCGATCCTGCGCAAGGTGGTTTTCGGGATTGCCTTGTTCAGTCTGGCGTCCTGCCTGCTCGGGTTTTTCTTCTTGGTAACCCGCCTGATCGTACCCAGCGGCTTTTTCTAAGGTACGCGGATGGATTGGCGGGATGACGGTATCGTTCTTTCGACACGCAAGCTGGGCGAAAACTCGGTCCGTCTTTCCGTTCTGACCCGTGATTATGGCCGCCATGCCGGTCTGGTGCGCGGCGCAACCAGCAAATCAATGCGTGGCACCCTTGAACCCGGAAACGAGGTCAGGGTGGGGTGGTCGGCCCGGTTGGCCGAACATCTGGGGCAATTTCGCTGTGAGCTGACCGGGGCACATGCCGCTGATTTGTTGCTCCATGCCGGGCCGCTGATGGCGATGAGTTCGGCCTGTGCGATGCTTGATGCAACCTTGCCAGAACGCGAAGCCCATCCCGACCTTTATCATGGCACTGTCGCACTGATGAGTGCGCTTAAGAGCGAGCAGTGGTTGCCTGCCTATATCCGGTGGGAAGTCGGGTTGCTGGAAGAGCTTGGCTATGGGCTTGCGCT
Source organism: Thalassospira sp. (assembly GCF_002709775.1). Taxonomy (GTDB): domain Bacteria; phylum Pseudomonadota; class Alphaproteobacteria; order Rhodospirillales; family Thalassospiraceae; genus Thalassospira. Next base: position 35,545 of record NZ_PAQR01000021.1, on the reverse strand, counting down.
GGATCGGTGTGCCGCGACCGATGAAACCGAAAACCTTGCCTATGTGTCCCCCAAAAGCGGGCGTGCCGTGGGCGAGGCATCCGGGAATGCCTATCGCGATCGGATGTTACCGTTGCCGGCCTTTCTGGCGTCTGGACGGGCGGCACCATCGCGTAAGGAAATGCCGTTAAGCGAGCAGTTTCGTGATGGGTTGAAGCTGACCGGGTTTTTCATTCATCGCGATATTTTCGAGGCCAAGGGGGTTAAACCCGTGGCCGCACGCGACCGGCTTGTCAGTCATGTCTGGCGGGCCGATATCGGCGAATAAAAATAAATTCGGCAATTTGTGCGCCATATGTTGACCAAGACCATGCCCGGCGTAGTATGTTGCCAATAACGTAAGGTGTTCGGTTCCGAACGCACTTGCACATGTCCATTTTGACAAGCAACAAGAAAAATCGTTCATGAGCACCAAGACTTCCGATCCGGCAGGTGCCGGACAAATCAGGGAAACCCGCCTTGCCGACGCGCTAAGCGAGCGATATCTCGCCTATGCGATGTCGACGATCATGTCGCGTTCCCTGCCTGATGTGCGTGATGGCCTCAAGCCTGTGCACCGTCGTCTTCTTTACGCCATGCGTCAGCTTAAACTGAACCCGGAGCAGGGGTTCAAGAAGTGCGCACGTGTGGTCGGTGACGTGATCGGTAAGTATCACCCGCATGGTGATCAGTCGGTTTACGATGCCCTTGTGCGTCTGGCACAGGACTTTGCGGTTCGTTATCCGCTGGTCGATGGTCAGGGCAACTTCGGCAACATTGACGGCGATAACGCGGCAGCGATGCGTTATACCGAGGCCCGCATGACGGCAATTGCCGCAGCGCTTATGGATGGCCTTGACGAGGATGCCGTTGATTTCCGCCCGACCTATGATGGCGAGGAAAAGGAACCGGTTGTCATGCCGGCGGCCTTCCCGAACCTTCTGGCCAATGGTGCGGCCGGTATTGCCGTGGGTATGGCGACCAACATTCCGCCGCATAACGCAGGCGAGTTGTGTGCTGGCCTGATCAAGCTGATTGATGATCCGGAAACCTCGATCGCGCAGCTTGTACGTTGCGTTCCGGGCCCGGATTTCCCGACCGGTGGTGTTCTGGTCGAGCCGCGCGAAAACATTCTTGAAGCCTATGCCACGGGGCGTGGTTCATTCCGCCTGCGCGCGAAATGGGAAGTCGAGAAGCTGAGCCATGGCCTTTATCAGGTCGTGATCACTGAAATTCCCTATCAGGTTCAGAAAGCCAAGCTGGTTGAGCGCATCGCCGATCTTATGGTGGCAAAGAAATTGCCGCTTCTGAATGATGTGCGCGATGAATCGACCGATATCATCCGTCTTGTGCTTGAGCCGCGTACCCGCGCGGTCGAGCCGGAACATCTGATGGAAATGCTGTTCAAGAATACCGAACTGGAAATCCGGTTCGGCTTGAACATGAACGTTCTGGATGCCGATAACACCCCGCGGGTGATGAACCTGCGCGAAGTGTTGCGCGCGTTCCTTGCGCACCGTCAGGACGTTCTGATCCGTCGTTCCAACCATCGACTGGCGAAGATCAATCATCGTCTTGAAGTGTTGGAAGGCTATCTTGTTGCCTATCTCAACCTTGATGAAGTGATCCGCATCATCCGCTTTGAGGATGAGCCAAAGAACGCGTTGATGAAGGCGTTCGACCTGACGGAAGTGCAGGCCGATGCGATCCTGAACATGCGTTTGCGGTCTTTGCGCAAGCTCGAAGAGATGGAAATCAAGAACGAGCACGCCAAACTGACCGAAGAAAAAGAAGGCCTTGAGGCGCTTCTGGCCAGCGAAAGCCTGCGTTGGGAAAAGATCCGCGACGAAATCGAGCAGATGCGCGAGAACTTTGGCAAGAAAACCGCCATTGGCAAGCGCCGCACCGAGATTGGCGATGCGCCGGAAGAAATCGAAGTGCCGCTTGAAGCGCTGATCGAACGTGAACCGATTACGGTGATCTGTTCGAAAATGGGCTGGGTCCGTGCGCTTAAGGGCCATGTTGCCGATGTCAGCGACCTTAAATTCAAGGACGGTGACGAGCATCGCTTTGCGATCAAGGGCTTCACGACCGACAAGCTTCTGATCCTGTCGACGGCGGGTCGTTGTTACACCATGTCGTGTGACAAGCTGCCGGGTGGCCGTGGCCATGGGGAGCCGATCCGTCTTTCCATTGATCTGCCACAGGAACATGACATCGTTTCGATGGTCATTCACAAGGATGGTCGCAACCTTCTGGTGGCAAGTTCCGGTGGGCGTGGCTTCCTGGTGGCCGAGAAAGAAGTGGTCGCGCAGACCAAGAACGGCAAGCAGGTACTTAACCTTGGCGCCGGCGAGGTCGCCAAGATCTTCGAGCCGGTCGAGCATGATCATGTCGCCGTTCTGGGCGATAACCGCAAGCTTCTGATTTATCCGGTCTCCGAGATTCCGGAAATGACGCGTGGCCGTGGTGTGATCTTGCAGAAATATCGTCAGGGCGGTCTTTCCGACCTGATGCTGTTTAACCTTGAAGACGGCCTTAGCTGGACCATGGGTGGCAGCGAAGGACGTACCCGCACCGTGACCGAGCTTGCCGAATGGATTGGCAAGCGTGCCGGGGCCGGGCGCCTGCCGCCGAACGGGTTCCCGCGATCGAACAAGTTCGAGTAACGGGCGTTAAAACATGTTTGTGAAAGCCGGATGGTGCCAAGCCATCCGGCTTTTTCTTTGCCCGGATGGCGAAAAATGATGCACGGGCTACCATTTGTTGCATTTCCCGGCAGAAATGGGCGGATTTCGGTGCAAAAGATATAGCGTTTTAGGTGGTTAATATGTAACTTCCCAACCTGTTAAGCAGGAAGCCCGCAATTTTCCTGTGAGATTCAAAAAGGGCTTGGGAGTGAAAAGTGAGATTTCTCGGAAATTTCGTCCGTGTGATCGACGGTCTGAATGACTGGATCGGACGCGGAATAGCCTGGCTGGTGATCCCCATGGTGGTGATCACGTTCTTGGTGGCCACATTGCGTTATGGCTTTGCGGTTGGCTGGGTATCGATGCAGGAAAGCTATATGTGGCTGTATGGCATCATGTTCATGGTTGGTGCCGGTTATACGCTGCTGCATGGTGGTCATGTGCGCGTTGACGTGTTTTATCGTCCGGCTTCGCCGCGCTACAAGGCATGGGTGGATCTGTTCGGGTCCGTCTTCCTGCTGGCGCCGGTGGTCATCATGATCCTGATGTACAGCTATCCCTACGTTGTCACCAGCTGGCACCGTCTGGAAGGGTCACACGAAACCGGCGGTCTTCCGGGACTGTTTCTTTATAAGTCCGTGATCCTGGTCTTTTGTGTCCTGATGCTGCTGCAGGGGCTGTCACTGGCAGCGCGCAGCATTCTGGTTCTTGCGGGTCACAAAGAATTTGAAATCAAAGAAGAAGAGCACGAGGGCGTCTGATGTCGGGGGAAATTCTTAGCCTGGTAATGTTCGCCGTTGCGTGCGGCGTACTTCTTCTTGGTTTTCCGGTTGCCTTCTCGCTTGCGGGCACCGGTCTTGCTTTTGCGCTTATTGGCAATGCCATGGGCACATTCGATATGCCGCTTCTGGGCTCCTTGCCGTCACGCTATTTCGGTGTGATGACCAACGAGCTTTATGTTGCGATCCCGCTGTTCGTGTTCATGGGCGTGATGCTTGAACGCGCGCGGATCGCCGAGAAGCTTCTGACCACCATGGGCATGCTGTTTGGCACCATGCGTGGCGGTCTTGGTATTTCGGTCGTGATTGTCGGCATGTTGCTGGCGGCCTCCACCGGTATTGTCGGTGCGACGGTTGTCACCATGGGTCTGCTGAGCCTGCCGGCGATGCAGAAGGCCGGATATGATCCCAAATTGTCGACCGGTGTGATTTGTGCATCGGGTACGCTTGGTCAGATCATTCCGCCGTCGATCGTTCTGGTCCTGCTGGGCGATATCCTGCAGGGGGCCTATGCCGAAGCGCAGCGTTCGCTGGGCAACTGGGCGCCGGAGCCGATTTCGGTGATGGACCTGTTTGCAGGTGCCTTCATTCCGGGGCTGATGCTGGTCGGGCTTTATATCGGCTGGGTCATCATCAAGTCGCTGATCGATCCGGAATCTGCACCGGCACTGGTTGAAGGCAAACGTCCGGAAGGCCTGTGGGGCGAAGTTCTGCGTGCGTTGCTGCCGCCGGCATTGCTGATTGTGGCTGTTCTGGGCTCGATCCTGACCGGGATTGCAACGCCGACGGAATCTGCGGCATTCGGTTCGGTCGGTGCGACCATCCTGGCAGCGTTCTATAAGCGCCTTGATATGGCCGTCATGCGCCATGTTGTGCGCCAGACGGTTCAGGTCAGCGCGATGGTGTTTGTCATCCTGCTGGGTGCGTCGGTGTTCTCGCTGGTGTTCCGTGGCCTTGGTGGTGATCATCTGGTGGAAGAGCTTCTGCACAACCTTCCGGGTGGTGTGTTCAGCGCGATGCTGGTCGTGATGTTGCTCATGTTCTTCATGGGCTTCTTCCTCGACTTTATCGAGATCGTCTTTGTGGTGATCCCGATTGTCGGCCCGATCCTGCTGAAACTTGATGTTGATCCGGTTTGGCTTGGTGTGATGATTGCCATCAACCTGCAGACCAGCTTCCTGACGCCGCCATTCGGCTTTGCGCTGTTCTATCTGCGCGGTGTGGCACCGGCTGCGATCAAGACGCTTGATATCTATCGCGGTATCATTCCGTTCGTGATCATTCAGATGCTGGGCCTGTGCCTTGTCGCGGCCTTCCCGTGGCTGGCAACCTGGCTTCCGAGCATCCTGTTCTAAGCGGAACGACATTGCTTTAAGTAAAAAGGCACCCGAACCGGGTGCCTTTTTTCGTATCGGTGTGCGTTCTTAGCAGTTGGGGCAGGGCACAAATAAAAAGGGCTGGCAGATGCCAGCCCTTGGTCGTTTCCGAAACCGGAGAACTTAGTATTTGAACGGCAGGACACGGGCTTGTGCGAATGCCGATTCCGAGAATTTCGACCAAGCGATCGACTGGGTACGGAACTGTACCAGGCTTTCGAAGACTTCCTGCGACAGCGGGTTCGACGCAACGAGGTCACGCAGAACTTCACCGGACAGTTTGCCAAGGTTGGTCAGAATGTCGTCGGAGAACGGACGGACATCAACACCATGTTTGTTGCGCAGGGTATCAAGGGCCTGAACGTTACGGGCGGTGAACTCGGACAGAACCATCTGGTTCACAGCGCGGTTGGCCTGCTCGACAATGGCTTTCAGATCATCCGGGAGTGCATTCCATGCATCGAGGTTGATGAAGTTGTCGAGAACGGTCGCCGGCTCGTGCCAGCCCGGGTAGTAGTAGTATTTCGCCGATTTATAGAGGCCAAATGCCAAATCGTTGTACGGACCAACCCACTCGGTCGCGTCAATCGCGCCCGACTGCAGTGCCGGCGGAATTTCGCCGCCGGGAAGGTTCACAACGTTAGCGCCAGCGGCTTTGACAACTTCGCCACCGAGGCCCGGAATACGCATTTTCAGACCTTTATAGTCGTCAATGGTGTTCATTTCCTTGTTGAACCAACCACCCATCTGGGTGCCGGTGTTGCCTGACGGGAAGAACTTACAGTTCAGTTCGGCATAGACCTTGTCTGCCAGTTCCTGACCGCCGCCCCACTGGAACCATGCGTTCTGTTCCTGCGCGTTCAGGCCGAACGGCATTGCCGCGATATACTGGGTCGCGTCAACCTTGCCTTTCCAGTAGTAAGGCGCGCCGTGGCCCATTTCGACGGTGCCGTTGCCAACAGCGTCAACAGCTTCGAATGCCGGAACAATTTCACCAGCGCCGAAAACGGTCACTTTCAGACGACCTTCGGATGCCTTGGTGATGTATTCAGCCAGAAGGTTCGCACCGGTGCCAAGGCCCGGGAAGTTTTTCGGCCAAGTGGTGACAAGGCGCCATTCACGGACGTCCTGTGCAATGGCCGGTTTGGCGAAAGTTGACGCGGCGGCAGCAGTCGCACCTGCTACGGCAGCGCCGGAAAGAAATTGGCGACGTTTCATTGGTTACAACCTCCCAAAGATGCAAGCTCATGATTTATCTGTAAAAGCCGGTTTTCCGGCTATGAACCGCAGCTTATATGCGTCTTTACAGGCAGGCAACCGAGGATCGAGTTGTTTTCTAGGACTTTAGTCTAATTGGGGAATGTAACTGTCGGATTTTGACGGCGTTTTGGCGCTGTCAGTCCGATCCACCGCCGTTTTCGGCGTCTTCCATACGGATCCACTGGCCATCGCGGAAACCCTCAAGCGGCTGGAAGCGCATCTTGTAAGACATCTTGCGGCAATCACCGATCCAGTAGCCCAGATAGATGTGCGGCAGCGACAGCATTTTGGCCTCGTCGATCAGATCAAGAACAATATAGGTGCCAAGACCGCGGCGGTCTTCGGCCGGATCAAAGAAGCTGTAAACAGCCGACAAGCCATCGGCGAGAATATCGACCAAGGCGACCGCAATCAGACTGTCATCCGCGCGGCGATATTCGAAGATCGAGGTTTCTACCGTGCTGTCTTCGATCATCGCGCGGTAATCGCGTGCATCCATACGCGCCATATCGCCATTGCCGTGGCGGGCATCCTGATAGGTGCTAAAGAGTTGATATTGTTCCTGTGTTGCCGTTGGCGGCATCACGGTGCGGACAAGATCACTGTTCTTGTTCTTGATGCGGCGGAAGGAGCGGCTTGGCGTGAATTCCGCGCAGCAGACCCGGACGGGCACGCACGCATTGCAATCGCTACATGCCGGAAGATAGGCGATGGAATGGCTGCGGCGGAAGCCGGCGCGTGACAGAAGATCATGGACGTTGTTGGCCTCAGGCCCGCGGAGTTCTGTGACCAGCTTGCGTTCGAACCGCCCGGGCAGATAGGGGCACGGCATCGGTGCGGTCATGAAATAGTGCTGGGTCAGGCGCCGCTGATTAACTGTCATTTGGTCCGATCAGTCCCGATCACATCAAGAAGAACTACTTTATGAGATTAGGTTCTATTTATGACAGTTTAAAGGCCTGAGGGGCAAAAGGGCACTGAATTCTCATTCAGTGCCCGAAATCACTGTTGCGATGGAACCGAGAAAGTCGGGCGGCGCTGGTTTTCACCCGGAGCTGGTTGTTGCGCTGCCGGGGCGGCGGGCGCAGCACCGTTTGGTGTAGCCGGACTATTTTCGCCGTCACCTGCAAGTTCGGAACGCTCGCCGGTACCACGCAGCAAGGTGATGCTGATACGGCGGTTGCTTTCATTTTCCGGTGCTTCGGGCAGGAGCGGATCGGTATCAGACAGGCCGGCCACCTTGGCAAAGCGGGCAGTTTCAAGGCCCATTTCTTCAAGCGCGCGGCGGGTGGCAAGTGCGCGATCAGCCGAGAGTTCCCAGTTCGAATAGCCATCCGTTCGGTTGAACGGCACCGCATCGGTATGGCCTTCGATCGAGACATCCTGCGGCATGTTTTCGATTACGGCCGCGACTTGCTGAAGCAGAAGGCGGGTATGTTCGGCCATGGTGGCACTGCCGCTTGGGAACATGGCAGTACCATCTTCATCAAGAATCTGGATGCGCAGGCCTTCGTCGGTATTCTCGATGCGGATGTTCTTTTCAAGGCCCTGAAGTTCCTCGTTGGCTTCAATCGCCTTAAGGAGTTCTTCCTGTGCCTCGTTGAATTCCTGTTCTTCCATCTGGGCGACACGGATGGCTTCGCGTTGCTCGGGCGTTTCGACCGGCGGGATATCCATGCTGATGGTAGGGGATCCGAATTCGGAACGCATGGAGCCTTCTTCGGCAAGGCTGGTGCCGCCCAGCAATCCGCCAGAACCGGATTCATTTTGCGAGATGGTTTCGGGCGTGAAGTACATGGACACGCCTTGCAGCTGTTCCTCGGTCGCACTTGAAAGCAACCAGAGCAGCAGGAAGAACGCCATCATCGCAGTCACAAAGTCGGCATAGGCCACTTTCCATGCACCACCATGATGCCCGTGGCCGCCTTTCTTGATCTTTTTGATTACGATATCTGGCATTTACTTCGGTGTCCTCTAAACCAGAGCGTGCTTGTGGAACTAAGCGGTCGGCGCATCCTGGAGCGCCTCGTCGAGTTCCTTGAAGCTCGGCCGAAGGTTATGCGGAAGGGTCTTGCGCGCAAATTCCACCGAGACCTGCGGGGCATAACCCTGCATATGGCCAATCAATGCAGCCTTGATGCAGCCGAAATACTTGCCATCGGCATCAACGGTGTTTTTGATGATCGATGCGGTCGGGCCGACAAAGCCATAGGCGCCGAGAATACCAAGGAAGGTACCAACAAGGGCCGCAGCAATCAGGCCACCGAGAATTTCCGGCGGTTCGGTCACCGAGCTCATGGTGACGATAACGCCGAGAACTGCAGCAACAATGCCAAGTGCGGGAAGACCGTCACCAGCTGTCTGGACAGCAGCAGCGACTGCGTGCTCTTCCTCGTGATGGGTTTCGAGTTCCTGATCCATCACCGCTTCGAGTTCATAGGAGTTGGTCGTGCCGAGCGTCAGCAGGCGGAGATAGTCGCACATGAATTCCATTGCATGATGATCTTTCATCAGCATCGGGAAGTTGGAAAACAGGCTTGAGCTTTCCGGGTTTTCAACGTGGCTTTCAAGAGCGAGATCACCCTTGGATTTGGCCAGACGGAAAATCGCGTAAAGGCAAATCAGAAGTTCCAGATAGGCGGCCTTCTTCTTCGGGCCCTTCATGGCGCGCAGGGTATATGTGAAAGACTTTTTCACAATGCCAAGCGGGTTTGCCGTGAGATAGGCGCCAAATGCGGCCCCGAAAATGATCAGGACTTCAAGGGGTTGGATGAGAATTCCGAAGTCGCCATGTGGCAAATAGCCACCCAGGACAGAGCCGATTACGACGATATAGCCAATGATCAAGAACATTCTTTTTCTTCTCCGCTACCCCAAGCCAGATACCTGAACGATCAACCCCGAGTTCATCGAAACATCTGTCTTCTGCGGCAGTGCAGAACGTGTTTCTGATATCTATATGCCCTTATTAAGTTTTAATCTTATTAACATCGCGTTTAAATTAGCAGCGAGTTAGGTTTGACAGCGCGGTGATTAGACGCCATTTTCCCCAAGCCCAACATTCGGGGCGCGTCATCCATCAGACTTTCTATACAAGAGCATCCTTTAATATGTCTTTCTCTCCGCGTGATTTCCGCGATTGCCTTGGTCAGTTCACAACCGGTGTTGCCGTTGTGACCACGCGCGCCGCAGACGGTGCAAAAGCGGGCATTACCATCAACAGCTTTGCCTCGGTATCGCTTGATCCGGCCCTGGTTTTGTTTTCGGTCGATCACCGGGCGGCGACTCACGCGCTGTTCACCGGCGAGGCGACCCGGTTCTGCATCAATATCCTGAGCCAGGATCAAAAGCAGATCTCCGAGCTGTTTTCAGCCCCGGGACAGGATGGCTGGGATCGTGTTGCCTATGAGGATGACAGCCTTGGTATGCCGCGCCTGACCGGAAGTGTCGCCGCATTCACCTGCGAGCGCCATGCGATGCATGAAGGTGGCGATCACAGCATCATTATCGGCCATGTGCGTGAACTGGTGATGGGGGAAACCGGCGCACCGTTGCTTTATTACGGTGGCCGTTATCGTGCCCTTGGCGACTAAGTCGGATATTCGCTTAAAAACAAAAAAAAGGGCCGCAGCGAAATGCCAGCGGCCCTTTTTGTTTGCAATGTGTTGATCAGTCGAGCGAGGTGTTGCCGAGCAGGCGGCCACCAAAGCCTTCCTTGATCAGGCGATCAATCACCTGCTGACCATGCAGGGTGTCGCGGACTTCAAGCACCATATCGACATCGGTCTGCTTGGCCGGAACGTCATAGAAATGGCGCTGGTGATAGACTTCGATGATGTTGGCATCTTCTTCGCCGATCAGGGCACTGATGGTCGAAAGTGCACCCGGCACATCCGGGATTTCGATACGCACACGGACAAGGCGACCTTCGCGCGCCATGCCGCGCATAAGGACCTGAGCGAGCAGGCGGGTATCGATATTGCCGCCACTGACAATCAGACAGACTTTCTTGCCCTTGAAACGTTCCGGGTGATCGAGAAGGGCGGCCAGCGGGGCCGCACCGGCACCTTCAACCACGCTTTTCTCGATCTCGATCAGCATCTGGATTGACCGTTCGATCGAGCTTTCCTCGACCAGAACGACGTCATCAAGCTTTTCCTTACAGATTTCAAGCGTGAGGCCACCGGGTTGCTTGACAGCAATGCCTTCGGCGATGGTTACGCCACCGCCAGTGAATTCCTTGTCGTGCATGCCTTCATACATGCAAGGGTACAGCTTGGTCTCGACACCAACGACTTCGATGTCCGGTCGGCGGGATTTGATCGCGGTGACAACACCCGATGCCAGACCACCACCGCCAATCGGAACAACGATGGTGTCAATGTCGGTGTTTTCATTAAGGATCTCGAGCCCGACTGTGCCCTGGCCTGCAATGATATGCGGATCATCAAACGGGTGGACGAAGGTCAAGCCGCGTTCCTGTTGGATGCGCGCGGCAGCTTCGAGGCTTTCGGCAAAGACATTACCGGTCAGAACGACTTCGGCACCGTGCGAACGGGTATGGTGGACCTTGGTGTAGGGGGTGTTTTTTGGCATCACAATGGTGGCGGGAATGCCAAGGCGCTTGGCGTTATAGGCGACACCCTGTGCGTGGTTGCCAGCCGAGACGGCGATCACGCCTTTTTCGCGTTCCTGGGGTGTCAGGCTTGCCAGTTTGACATAGGCGCCACGTTCCTTGAAGGAGGCGGTGTATTGCTGGTTTTCAAGTTTAAGATAAACTTCTGCCTGGCAAATATTTGACAGGGTTAGAGATTTTACCAGCGGCGTTTTCGCAACAATGCCTTCAAGCAAGCCGGATGCGCGAACGATATCGTGATAGGAAACAGTCATAATTTCCATGCTCCTGCAGCCACCATCTTTATGGTGAGGTGGCAATATTATCATGTGTTGGGTGAAAAACGGTAATCAACCGGACCTGTCATCCGCAGATGACAGGGATCACATTCGCAGGTCGGAAATCCCCATAATCATGGCGATCACACCGGCACGAAGCGTCGGGCGGGAGTGTGATGCGAGGATGTCAGTAGCTGCAGACATAGCCATGTACTTTCCGGGTTTGGATGTGTTTAAGAAGGGCACCTTTGCGGATTGCACGCGCAAGGTCAAGCGCAGGAAAAGAAAAACCGGGTTGCGTGATGTGCAACCCGGTTTGCGGAAGTCAGGCTTATCTGACGGAAGACGATGTTATTCCATGTTCAGAATAACGGTCTTCTTGTAGGTGAAGTGTTCGAGCATGCTTTCAAGTGATGCTTCCTTCCCAAGGCCGGAAAGCTTGATGCCGCCGTAAGACAGGTTCGGCTGAACAACAAGGTTCTGGTTGACCTGAACAAAGCCGGCTTCAAGGCGCTTGGTTGCGACAAGGGCGGTTTTAAGGTCCGTCGTCCAGACGGTTGCTGCCAGACCGAAGTCGCTGTCATTCGCAAGTTCAAGGGCCTCTTCAAAGGTTTTGAACTTGAAGACGCAGGCGACCGGGCCAAAGATTTCTTCACGTGCCACACGGGCATCCGGATCAACATCGGTGAAGATCACCGGACGGACAAACAGGCCATCGGAAAGGGTGCTGTCGGTGGGAAGGGCGCTCAGCTCGTTCTTGGTCGCACCTTCTTTCTCGCCGGTTTCGATATAGCCGCAAACCTTATCGAACTGTTTGCGGTTGATGATCGTGCCGATGTCGGTTTCTTCATCCAGCGGATCGCCCATCTTAAGGGTGTTGACCTTATCAATCAGGCGTTTGACGAATTCGTCATGCAGGCTTTCATGCACCAGCATGCGCGATGCTGCCGTGCAGCTCTGTCCCTGACGGGTGAAGCGCATGCCGCCAATCGCACCGGCGATGGCCTTATCAAGATCGGCATCGCCCATGACGATCATCGGTGACTTGCCACCGAGTTCGAGGGTGACCGGGATAAGTTTTTCAGCAGCGGCGCGATAGACCGTGCGACCGGTTTCAACCGACCCGGTGAAGGAAACCTTTTTGACATCCTTGTGTTCGACCAGCGGGCCGCCGCAAGACGGGCCAAAGCCCGACAGGATGTTGAATACGCCAGCCGGCAGAACTTCCTGCATGATCTGGCACACGCGCAGAACAGCAAGAGGGGTGTCTTCGGCGGATTTGACGACGACCGCGTTTCCGGCAACCAGTGCCGGGGCAACCTTGATCGCCATCAGCATCATTGGCACGTTCCACGGAATGATCGCACCAACAACGCCAACTGCTTCGCGGGTGGTCAGGGTCATCATGTTCGGGTTGAACGGAACCGTTTCGCCCTTGAGCTCGGATGCCAGCCCACCAAAGAAGACGAACATATCTGCCAGAACAGATGCCTCGACCCGGCTTTCGGTGCGAAGGGCCTTGCCGGATTCCAGTGCGACCAGACGACCGAGTTCCTCAGAATGCGACATCAGGACGCGGCCGCATTCAGACAAAAGCTTGCCACGTTCACGTGCCGGACGTTCTGCCCAATCCTTCTGGGCGGCCTTTGCTGCGGCGACGGCAAGTGCGACGTCGTCGGCGTCACCGTCGGCAGCCTGACCGATGACCTTGCCCGTGGCAGGGTTGAGAACATCAAAGGTCTTGCCGTTTTTCGGGGCGACAAGTTTTCCGTTGATCAGATGATAGCCGGACAGTTCCTTGGCCAGAACGGTTGGATCAAGGATCGGATCGATGGGCATTTCAGGCTCCCTGTAGGTTGACGTGCGGGACCGCTCAAACGCGTGGGGCGCACGATATTGGTTATTTGGTATTGGTTTACCAAATTATCGGCAGGGCGATGCAATATCAAGCGCAATTACTGCCTATTACCTGCAAGGCATGCGCAAGGAGCATGACAGGGGGAAAAAGGGCTGGTACGCTAATCGGGCTAAAAGGCCAGCCCGGCGGCGGTACGTGTCTGGGCGCCTGATATTCGTAAACGATGGAGTATATTGTGCCACGTCATTTCGATACGACGTTCGATGTTGTTAAGGAACTCAAACCTTCCTATCCGGTGTATTGCCTCAGACCCAATATTCTTCGAGAAACAGCGCAGCGCTTTGTCGAAATGTTCCCGGGTGACGTCCTGTATGCGGTGAAATGTAATCCGCATCCGGAAGTCATGCGATATCTTCACGAAGGTGGGGTGCGTCATTTCGACACCGCTTCGCCTGAGGAAATCTCTATCGTGCGTCGCCAGTTCCCGGGGATGAAGGCCTATTTCATGCATCCGGTCAAAAGCCGTGATGCCATCCGCAATGCCTATCGGGTGTTCGGGATTGATCACTATGTGATCGATACCATCGAAGAGCTTGAGAAAATCCGCGAAGAGACAGAGGGCGACAAGAACCTGGTCATCCATGTCCGTCTGGCGACCCCGCCGGCCGGTGCGACCTATAACCTGTCAGCCAAGTTTGGCGCGCGTCCGATGGTGGCGGCCGAACTTCTGAAAAAGGTTGATGAGTATGGTTATCATGCCGGGCTTTGCTTCCATGTCGGGTCGCAATGCACCACGCCGACCGGTTACCGGATCGCGGTCGAGATTATCCGTCAGGTCGTTGATTTTTCTGGTGTTAAGGTCAAGCATATTGATGTCGGGGGTGGTTTCCCCGGTCAGTATATGAACCAGCGCGGGGCGAGCCTTGACGAGTTCATGGATGAGATCAAGGATTGCATCCGCTGGCTTGATATGCCCGATACCACCTATATGTGCGAACCGGGCAGGGCGCTGGTTTCCAGCGGTATTTCCCTGATCACGCAGGTTCATCTGCGCAAGGAAGACACGCTGTTCATCAATGACGGTGTTTACGGCAGTCTTTCGGAAACCGTGACCGGACAACTCCGTTATCCGGTGCGCCCGATGCGCATTGATGGTGATTTCGATCCCGAGGAAACGCTGGACTTCACGATTTATGGGCCGACTTGCGACAATATGGATGTTTTGCCGGCAACCGTGACGTTGCCTGCCGATATTCGCGAAGGTGACTGGATCGAGTTTGGTCATATCGGGGCCTATAGCAACGCGCTTGCCACCCATTTCAACGGGTTCCATCCCGAGGTACAGGTAACTGTTGGTGAAGCGTTCCCGTATATCGATGGTGAATTCCCGTCGGTCGCGCTGGATTAATGCCAAACCCGCAAACCCGGTCTGTTTGACAGACAAAATCGATCATTGCGGTAAAAAGGTACTTGTTTACCTATAATGGTTGGTTGCACTATGCTGCCCGCACAAAAGACCGGCAGGGAAACCTGCCGGTCAAAACGAACTCTCGGGGAAGCAGTAAAGTGACCAACAGCCTATTCATGCGCATTCGTGACCGGTTTCCGGCAGACCTGTCTTCGGTTCTGATCGAGACGCCAGATGGCAAGACCTATAGCTATGGCGATGCCGATCATGCATCGGCTCGAATTGCAGGGCTTCTGACGTCGCTTGGTGCGAAAAAAGGCGACCGGGTTGCTGTTCAGGTCGATAAATCCCCCGAAGCATTGTTTCTTTATCTTGGCTGCATTCGTGCGGGCCTTGTTTACCTGCCGCTTAATACCGCCTACCAAGCGGGCGAGCTTGCCTATTTCATGGATAACGCATCGCCGGTGATTTTCGTCTGCCAGCCCCATCGTGAAGATGAGGTCAAGGCAATCGCGAGTGAGCAGGGCGTTTCCAATGTTCTGACATTGGGCATGCAGGCAGAGGGCAGCCTGATGGACGGGGCCGCATCGCAATCCACGGATTTTGCGCCGGTGGCGTGCGAAGATGATGAGCTGGCAGCCATTCTTTATACATCCGGCACAACGGGAAAGCCCAAGGGTGCCATGATGACCCAGATGAACCTGTGGTCCAATGCATCGACGCTGGAAAAGCTTTGGGGCTTCACGGGCGATGATACGCTTTTGCATGCCTTGCCGATCTTCCATACCCACGGGCTGTTCATTGCCTGTCACTGTGTGATGCTGTCGGGATCGAAGATGTTCTTCCTGCCGAAGTTTGATCGTGACCAGGTGATGGCGCTTCTGCCGCGCAGTACGGTGATGATGGGGGTTCCGACCTTCTATGTGCGTTTGTTGTCGGGTGATGATTTTACCGCCAATGTGACGTCAAGCATGCGGCTGTTCATTTCAGGCTCCGCACCGCTTCTGCCCGAGACCTTTACCGCGTTCAAGGAACGCACCGGCAAGGCGTTGCTTGAGCGTTACGGCATGACCGAAATGGGCATGGCGACGTCCAATCCGCTTGATGGCGAGCGCATTGTTCATACCGTCGGCCCGGCATTGCCCGATGTCGAGGTGCGCGTGTGCGATGAAGACGGCAATGCCTTGGGTGTCGATGAGATCGGCGTGCTTGAAGCGCGCGGACCGAACGTGTTTGCCGGTTACTGGCAGATGCCGGAAAAAACCGCCGAGGAATTCCGCGATGACGGGTTCTTTATTACCGGTGATATCGCCAAGATCGATGCCAAGGGATATGTCCATATCGTCGGGCGTGCCAAGGATCTGGTGATTTCGGGCGGGTTTAACGTGTATCCGAAGGAAATCGAAACCCTGATCGACAAGATGGATGGTGTTGTTGAAAGCGCCGTGATCGGCGTTCAGCACCCCGATTTTGGCGAAGCGGTTGTCGCCGTCATTGTTCCGGAAAAGAAAGGGGCTTTAAGCGAAGAGGGTGTGATAGCCGCGATCAAATCCGAGCTCGCCAATTTCAAGGTGCCCAAGCGCGTGTTCTTTGTTGATGAACTGCCGCGCAATGCCATGGGCAAGGTGCAGAAGAATGTCCTGCGTGAAGAACACAAGGCGCTGTTTGCCAACTAACGTAGCGAGCGGTTGTTTCGCGATGCTGAAATGCAGACAAAGAAAAAGCCCCGACAGAAACTCTGTCGGGGCTTTCTCATGGACGCTACGGTCGTGGCTTAGCGACCGAAAGCAACACGGTGTGCTACATCGTCGATCATGTCGCGGTTCAGACCGATGTCTGCCAGTTCGCGCGGATCGAGTTTACGCAGCGCAGTCTGGGTCTGGTACTGAACGCGCAGAGCGCGAAGGAAAGCAAAAATCTTGGTTACGATCATTTCATCACCTATTTCAAACCGGCCGATTATTCGGCGTCTATTCAGTTAACCGGCATGTTCTCACCGAGATATTCCGCATCGGAATAGTTAGCTGGTTTGACGTGTCGGTTTGCATGGGATGTATCGAATGATCAACTGCTTGGTGGCGCATTCATCAGTCGATACGTCCTATTCATTTCGTGAGGGCAATCTACGGGTGAATACGCAGTTAATCCAATGCGTTTTTTGCATGCCTGCGGCTTGAAAAGTGCAGAAACCGGTGAAATCTCTCGTTAACTGTTCTAAAAGGGCTGTTCGACGTGGGCTTTAGGCTCTTTGTCGGTATGCGCTGAGCGCATGGGTGGTCGGGCTGCGTGATGCGTTTTGGTTGATTATCCGCGTTTGTGGTGTTGCGAATAATTTTAGGTGTAATTAAAGCGCTAATCGGTTTGAATACGCCGGAATTTGAATGACGTGCTGTTTGTGTGGGAGAAACGACTATGAGTGCCAATCGGTTGCAACTGGATTTTGCGCAGGCCATGGATGCCTATTTGCGCTATGCACCGCGTCTGCCACAGGTTCAGCCCGATGCGGTTCCGGCCGCGACCGATTATGTCGATAACCTTCTGGCGATTGCCGATCAGTTTGACCTGATCGTGTTTGATGCCTTTGGCGTGCTCAATAGCGGCCAAAGCGCCATTCCCGGTGCGGTCAAGACCGTTGCCGCCCTTCAGGAGATGGGCAAGAAGATTGCCGTTGTGACCAATGACGCCTCAAGCTCGGGCGAGGCCATTCTGGCACGTCATCGCAATCGTGGTTTTGATTTTGACAATAACAGCCTGATCAGCAGTCAGCAGTTTGTCGCGCCGCTCATGAATGAATATGCCGATATCACCCATTGGGGTGCAATGGCGCCGACCGACTGGCCATTTGATATTCTGCCGGGCGATGTTGAGCCACTTGGCAGTGACCGCGCGCTTTATGATGCGGTGGGCGGGTTCCTGTTGATTGATTCCGATAGCTGGACCGATACGCAGCAAGCCCTTCTGGAAGCGAGCCTTAAGGACAATCCGCGTCCGATCCTTGTCGGGAACCCGGATATCTGTGCGCCGATGGGGGATTTCCTGTCGGTTGAGTCGGGGTATTTCGCGCATCTGGCGGCTGACGCATCGGGTGTGATGCCGCAATGTGTCGGCAAGCCGTACCATCATGTGTTTGAGGAAGTGCTGAAACGTCACCCCGGCGTTGATCGCAGTCGTGTGCTGATGGTCGGCGATACGGTGCATACCGATGTGCTTGGTGGGCTGGCATCGGGGATCAAGACCCTTCTGGTGCACCGGGGCGGGTTCCTTGACGGGCAGGATATCGAGGGCGCGTTTGCCCGATCCGGCCTGCGCCCGCATTTCTGCGCGCGCGCGATTGGTCATGGCATTGAAGATGACGCTGAGGCGGTTGCAGTTTAGGCCGCGTTATGTACTAGCGGCGTGAGCCAAAACAAAAGGGCCTCGATTGAGGCCCTTTTTTAATGCGGATTATGTGGCGATCTGGCGGGAAGCTTAGCCTTCCAGTGCCTCGGCGACTTCAATGGCGCTATAGGTCAGGACACCGGATGCGCCGGCACGTTTAAAGCAGGACAGCGTTTCAATCGCGCAGCCGATATAATCAAGCCAGCCATTTTGGCCAGCCGCACGCATCATCGCGTATTCGCCAGACACCTGATAGGCAAAGACCGGCACGCCGAATTCCTGTTTGACGCGATAGAGCACATCAAGATAGGGCAGGCCGGGTTTGACGATGACCGAGTCCGCACCTTCATCAAGGTCATAGGCCACTTCGCGCATGGCTTCATCGCTGTTGGCCGGGTCAAGCTGATAGGTTTTCTTGTCGGCCTTGCCAAGCGCACTGGCCGAGCCGATCGCATCACGGAACGGGCCATAGAAGGCGGATGCGTATTTCGCCGAATAGGACATGATCTGAACGTTCTTGAGGCTGGCTTCCTCAAGCGTTTTGCGGATCGCGCCAATGCGGCCATCCATCATGTCTGATGGTGCGACCACGTCACAGCCGGCCTGCGCCTGCACAAGGGCCTGACGGACAAGCGCCTCGGTGGTTTCGTCATTGAGGATCTGGCCATCGACCACGATGCCGTCCTGGCCATCGGCATTGAAGGGATCAAGGGCGACATCGGTGATGACACCCAGATTGGGGCAGGCATCCTTGATCGCCTTGACCGCACGACAAACGACGTTGTCGGGGTTATAGGCTTCGCGGGCGTCCTTGGTTTTCAGGCTGGCATCGATATAGGGAAACAGCGCCAGGGCCGGAATGCCAAGCTTTTCGGCATGTTTGGCGGTTTCAACCAGAATATCGACGGACTGGCGTTCAACACCGGGCATGGACGGGATCGGTGTGCGTTCGTTTTTGCCATCAATGACAAAGACCGGCAGGATCAGATCATGGGAGGTCAATCGGGTTTCCGCGACCATGCGGCGCGACCAGTCGGTCATGCGGTTGCGGCGCTGTCGAGTGCTGGGGAAGGTGCCATAGGCGAATTTATTGACCATGATCTAATCTCTGTAATGTGAGGCTGGGCAATTTATGGGACAGATTACGCCTTTGATCAACCATTGCCCGCAATTTGCAAGCGGCTACGCATGGTTAGCAGGTATACCGGAATGATCATGGCAAGGAACATCGCGGTCAGGGCAAAGGCCGTGACAAGGCCAGCGGCCTCGCCAATCGCGCCAATCACCGGCGGTCCGGCCATGATGGCGGAATAACCTGTTGCAGCAATGATCGAGACCACAGCACCGCCACCCTTGCCGGTTGCCTGAGATGCTGCGGATAACAACAGGGGCAGGATCACGGCAAGCCCCATCCCGGCAATCGCACAGCCCAGCCAGGCAATGGCGATATGTGGCGAGAAGGTCAGAACAAGCGTGCCAAGCGATGCCAGCACAGAACTTGTCAGCAACACCTGCACCCGGCCAAACCGCGTCACCAGCGCATCCCCCGACAGGCGGGTGGCGGCCATGGCGCAGGAATAGATGGCAAAGCCGACGGCAGCCAAGGTTGGACCGGATGACAGTTCGGAATTCATGAAAACGGTTGCCCAGTCGGTCAGGACACCTTCGCCGAACTGGCCGATAAAGGCGCAAACCCCGAATGGCAATAGCATCAGGAACAGGTTGCGGTCCTTTATGGTTGCAGCGGATTTTTCCGTACCATCCTGTTTGCGGGCGAGGTAATCATGCGCATCACGGTCGGTCAAAAGCCCGGCCTGCGCAATCATGTGGGCGATCAGAAACTGCGACAGCACGATGGGCAGGTGAAGCTCATTGCCAATCGGCAAGGCAAACCAGGCGGCGGCGATGCCCGCCCCGACAAACCCGCCGAGACTCCAGAAGCCATGCAGGCCCGACATGATGCTGCGTCCCTTGACCCGTTCGACCTGCAGGCCGTTGGCGTTCATGGCGACATCGAGAAAGGCACCGGAAAAGCCAAGGGAAAACATCGCGATTGATATGCTGAGGTAATCGGGCATGAAGGCCGGAATGCCGACCGCAATGAAATAGAACAGACCGGAAAAGCGCACCACGCGTTCGCTGCCAAACCGATCGGCAAGCCGGCCTGCAATCGGCATCACGGCAAGAACCCCGATGGCCGCAGCCAACAGAATGCCACCGAGATCATCATGCCCAAGACCAAGACGTCCCTGCACCAGCGGGATATGGGGCACCCAACTTGAAAAGGCGGCACCATGCAAAAAGAAAATGGCGCGCACCCGGTTATGGGCAATGGCGTGGCTTTGCATGTTTTAAACGGCTCCGCAGGGCGAGGGGTGATGATCAGGCCTGAATGACATTCAAGCCGCGCCGGGTGTAATTGGAAAGATAACCGGTCGAAAGCTTCCGGCCCGTCACCAGATGCGAGATCGCATCAATGTCACAGACCCGATGCGGTAAACTGGTTTCAAGCTTGTCAGCGGTGGTGATGGCTATGACCTCTGCTGATTGGGCGATCATTGCAGCCTTGGTTGCGCGTTCTTCGGGGCTGCTGGTTGAAAGGCCTGCTTCGGGATGAAGGGCGCAGGTGCCAAGCAATGCGAGATCGGCATTGAATTTCCGCAGCTCATCGATGGTTGTCGGGCCACATACCGCCATATCGGTCTTACGAAACGTGCCACCCAGCATAATGACTTCGGCATTGGGATGATTGGCAAGCTCGACCGCGATCATCGGGTTGACCGTGATGACCGTGCCACGAAAGGACGGTTTCAGGTTGCGCGCGACTTCACAGATGGTGGTGCCGCTATCAAAGAAAGCCACGCAACCATCAGGGATCAGATCACGCGCGGCCTTTTGGGCAATGGCGGTGCGTTCAGGTTGCAGTTCCTGTGCGCGTTCCGTGTAGCTTTCATGTGCGGTATTGGGCAGAACCGCACCGCCATGAATACGACGCAGATAGCCGTGTTCTTCCATCTGGCGCAGATCGCGCCGGATGGTATCAAGCGATGCGTGAAAAAGGGCGGCCAGATCGTGGATGTGAACCGTACCCTGATTGCGCAGAAGTTTCTGGATTTCGTCCTGACGGCTGGTGACGCTCGACATTGTATTGCCTGTTTTGCATGTTGTGCATGTATTGCCGATATTGGTTATAGCGGCCCTGCAAAAGCGTCAATAGAAAAACCGGCCAGACGAAGGTCTGACCGGTTCTTTGATCTCGTAGTGATGCGGGGATTGATCAGGCTTTATCAAGCGCCTGGGTCAAGTCCGCCAGAATGTCATCAATATGCTCGATACCGATGGAAAGGCGGACATAGCCGTCGGTCACACCTGATGACAGGCGATCTTGTTCGGACAGCTGGCTGTGAGTCGTTGTCGCCGGGTGAATGGCGAGCGAGCGCGTATCACCGATATTGGCCACGTGATAGAACAGCTCCAGCGAGTTGATGAATTTCTCGCCTGCGTCTTTGCCGCCTGCCAGTTCAAAGCCCATCAGGGAGCCAAGACCGCCCTTAAGGTACTTGTCGGCGCGACGGCGGCTTTCGCCATCCTGTTTGCTGGGGTGGATGACCTTGGTGACTTTCGGGTGGGCGGCCAGGAAGTCGGCAACCTTGATCGCGTTTTCGCAATGGCGCTCCATACGCAGCGGCAAGGTTTCCATGCCCTGAATGGTCTGGAACGAATTGAACGGCGAGGCAGCAGCACCAACATCGCGCAAAAGCGTGCAACGCAGCTTGATCGCATAGGCCACCGGACCAATCGGTTTGACGGCTTCGGTCCAGACGGCGCCGTGATAGCTTGGATCCGGTTCATTGAGAAGCGGGAAGCGCTTGGCGTGTTTTTCCCAATCGAACTTGCCGGAATCAACCACGATCCCGCCAACCGAGGTGCCATGACCGGCAATAAATTTGGTCGTCGAATACATGACAATGCTGGCGCCATGTTCGATCGGCTTGCAGATCACCGGTGCGGCGGTGTTATCGACAATCAACGGAATGCCAAGTTCATCACCGATATCGGCCACTTCACGGATCGGGAAGACCTGAAGTTTCGGGTTCGGCAGGGTTTCGGCGTAGAACGCACGCGTCTTGTCATCGGCAAGGCGACGGAAGTTTTCGGGATCTGCCGGATCGGCAAAGCGCACTTCGATGCCCATCTGTTTGAAGGTATTGGCAAACAGGTTCCAGGTGCCGCCATAAAGGTCGGTGGAGCTGACAATGTTGTCGCCTGCCTGCGCGATGTTGAGAACCGCAAAGGTGGACGCTGCCTGACCCGATGCCAGTGCGACCGCCGCAGCGCCGCCATCAAGGGCAGAGATGCGCTGTTCAAGCACATCATTGGTCGGGTTCATCAGGCGGGTATAGATGTTGCCCAGTTCCTTGAGCGCAAAAAGATCTGCGGCATGCTGGGTGTCGCGGAACTGATAGCTGGTGGTCTGATAGAGCGGCACGGCAACGGAACCGGTTGTCGGTTCGGCGCGATAGCCTGCATGTAGGACAATTGTTTCCGGCTTGGTCGAAGACATGATGAATGTTTCCCTGATTTATCGTTGTTCCTGACGCGAGGAGGGTATGCGCAGCCACCCGGTATCTGCAAGGAACATTTGGCGAAATAGCGCAAAGTCATGCACGTGCCACGCGTTCGGGAGCCCAATTATGATAATTCGGTACGATTATACCGAATGAATTGACAAAATGCCGATTTCACGTTTACGTAAAGGGAAAATAGAAAAGCAATAGAGGCGGCGATCCAATGGAATTCAACCTGTCTGACGATCAGCAGGCATTTGCCCAGGCTGCGCGTGATTTCGCGCAGAATGAAATGGCCCCGCATGCGGGCGACTGGGATGCAAATCATATCTTTCCGGAAGAAACCCTGCGCAAGGCAGCCGAACTTGGTTTTGCCGCGATCTATACCGGCGAGGAACATGGCGGTACGGGGCTTGGGCGCCTTGATGCGGCGGTCATCTTTGAAGAACTCGCAGCAGCCTGCCCATCAACGGCGGCCTATATTTCGATCCACAACATGGCCTGCTGGATGATTGATACGTTTGGCAATGATGCGCAGCGCGCGAAATATTTGCCCAAACTGGTCACGATGGAGCATTTCGCCAGTTACTGCCTGACCGAGCCGGGGGCGGGGTCTGATGCCGGGTCGCTTCGCACCCGTGCCGAACGCGATGGGGATCATTACATCCTGAATGGCGAGAAGGCCTTTATTTCCGGCGGATCGCGAAGCGATGTTTATGTCGTCATGGCGCGTACCGGCGATGACAGCCCGAAAGGCATTTCGACCTTTATCGTGCCCAAAGACGCCGAAGGCCTGTCATTTGGAAAACTTGAAGAAAAAATGGGCTGGAACAGTCAGCCGACCGCAGCCGTTATCTTTAGTAACTGCAAGGTGCCGGTCGAAAACCGTCTGGGCGAAGAGGGCGAAGGTTTCAAATTCGCCATGAAGGGCCTTGATGGTGGTCGCCTGAATATCGCGGCCTGTTCGATCGGCGGTGCACGTGCGGCTATGGAGCATGCACGCGAGCATATGAAAGTGCGCAAGCAGTTTGGCAAAAGCCTTGATCAGTTTCAGGCGCTGCAATTCAAGTTCGCCGATATGGTCACCGAACTCGAAGCGGCCCGTTTGATGCTTCACAACGGGGCATGGAAGCTTGATCACAAGACCGACGATGCCACACATTTCTGCGCCATGGCCAAGCGGTTTGCGACCGATACCGGATTTAATGTCTGTAACGAAGCGCTGCAGCTTCATGGCGGATATGGTTATATTCGGGAATATCCCATTGAGCGGCTTTTGCGCGATCTGCGGGTGCATCAGATCCTTGAAGGTACCAACGAAATCATGCGCCTGATTATCGCGCGCGCTGCCCTGAAAGACTAGGTTATGAGCACAGTTTCAAATTCATCGGAAAATACCGCCGAAGCACCTGTTCTGTTTTCACAGGATGGTCCGGTTGGCCGCATCCTGTTGAACCGCCCCAAGGCGCTGAACGCGCTTGATCTTGCGATGGTCGATATGATGATGGCGCAGCTGAAATCCTGGGAGCAGGACGCGTCGATCAAAGTCATCATCGTCGAGGGCGCTGGTGAAAAGGCGTTTTGTGCCGGGGGCGATATCCGTGGCCTTTATGATGCGCGGAAGATCGATGACGAAGAGATGCTCGATGCGTTCTATCGTCGGGAATATCACCTGAACCATTATATCGCGACCTATCCAAAGCCTTATATCGCGCTGATGGACGGGATCACCATGGGCGGTGGTGTCGGAGTTTCAATCCATGGCCGGTTCCGGGTTGTAACCGAACGGACCCTGTTTGCCATGCCCGAAACCGGGATCGGCTTCTTCCCGGATGTTGGCGGGGGATATTTCCTGCCACGCTGCCCGGGCAAGATCGGGATGTATCTTGGTCTGACCGGGGCTCGGATCAAGGCGGCCGATTGTCTATATGCCGGGCTTGCCACCCATGGGGCACAAAGTGCGGATCTGGATGCGATCAAGGGCGCACTTGCCAGTGCAGAATGGGCTGGCGATGGTTTTGCCATTGCCGAGGAGATCCTTAAAAAGCATGAAACGCCATTCGGTGTGGCACCGCTTTCGGAAATCCGTGACGAGATCAATCATTGCTTTGCGGGCGACAGCGTCGTTGCGATCTTTGAGGCCCTGCAAAATGCGGACAGTGCGTTTGGCACAGAAACGCTTGAGGTGTTGCGCGGTAAATCACCAACAGCGCTTTGCGTCAGTTTCGAGCAGATCCGTCAGGGTGGCGACATGTCACTGGCCGAGGTGCTTAACATGGAATTCCGCCTGTCGCAGCGCATGGTCTGCAAGCCGGACTTGTTTGAAGGTGTGCGGGCGGTGATTGTCGATAAGGATCATGCGCCGAAATGGCAGCATGGCGATATCGGACAGGTCGACCCGCGCGAGGTCGCGGAATATTTTGAAATGCTGCCTGAAGACAAAGAACTTAATCTTTAGAACGGATTGGGCGAGAGCCTTGTCCCGCCAGATCACCATAAATCAGAACAAAACACCCCGATCGGGTGACAGAGGAGACTTCAAATGGCGAATATCGGTTTTATCGGACTGGGCAATATGGGCGGGCCGATGGCGGCAAACCTGGTCAAGGCAGGCCATACGGTCAAGGTATTTGACCTGTCGGCAGATGCGGTGGCAAAGGCCGTTGATGGTGGTGCCAAGAAATCAGCCTCGGTCGGGGATGCTGCAACCGACGTTGAGTTTGTCGTGACCGTTCTGCCGGCCGGGAAGCATGTTCTGGCCGTCTATGATGGCGCAGATGGCGTGATTGCCCATGCCAAGCCGGGTACGGTTCTGATTGATAGTTCGACCATTGATGTGGACTCGGCCCGTAAGGCATCCGAGCTTGCCAAGGCGGCAGGGCTTGGCGTTGTGGATGCGCCGATTTCGGGCGGCACCGCCGGTGCGGCAGCCGGAACGCTGACCTTTATGGTTGGTGGTGCCGAAGCAGATTTCGCCAGTGCCGAGCCGATTTTGTCGGCTATGGGTGCGAACATTATTCATGCTGGCGATAGCGGTGCAGGGCAGGCGGGCAAGATTTGCAACAACATGGTGCTCGGTGTCAGCATGATCGCAGTTTCCGAGGCCTTCATGCTGGCTAAGCGCCTTGGTCTTGATGCGCAGAAGCTGTTTGAGGTGTCATCAAAGGCATCCGGTCAATGCTGGGCGCTGACAAGCTATTGCCCGGTCCCGGGGCCGGTTCCGACATCGCCAGCAAACCGCGATTATCAGCCGGGTTTTGCGGTCGATATGATGCTTAAGGATTTGAAACTGGCACAGCAGGCGTCTGCATCCGCAGGCGCGACAACCCCGATGGGCGCGTTGGCCGAAAGCCTTTATGCGCTGTATTCAAACGGCGGCAATGGCGGGATGGATTTCTCGGCCATTGTTAAGATGCTTGATGGCGAGAAATAAGCACTTTTCAGTCCATGTCTGAATGAAGCGGGTCCGGTTTTCCGGGCCCGTTTTGTTATATGTTGCGTTGTTTGAAAATGGGAGCACAATAGCCTAGTTCGCCTAGTACAGTTTTCGCAACAGCAGTGCACTAATGACCCGACGATATAACACCTCAAACGAGATTTACTTTGAGCTCCGCCAGGTCGGAACCTATTTGCGGTGTACGGCAATCGACGGAAAAACCGGCGTGGAAGTCACGGTAGCCGGACCTGTCAGCCGGAATCCGGAGCAATTGAAGCGCGTTGCTGCACAAAAACTTGAATACGTCCTCAAAAAGGGATAATGTATACAATATAAAGCGAGGGTGACTTTCAAAGTCAGTGTTTTATGCCAATTTCAAATCCTGTTTTGGTGGTTTTCACTAAAATGTCAAAGCGTCTTGCGGGGTTTGAAATCGTGTGTCTAATGTCCTCGCTCTAATCGCGCTCTTTATGTATGGCCACAAAAAGAATGGCTGGCATAAGGGGTTAAAACCGGGGGTTACCCGATAACAATAAGACGGAGGCTTTGCGGGTTTGCCAGGGGGCTATGGGGAGACATTGTCTCATCCAATCAGTACATCTGTGTGTGAATTGATACCTTCTGTTGATCTGGCGAAGTCCTTGTATGTCTGTGCCAAATCTAAGGTTGTGCAATGGATTGGGCTTATTTCCTACAACAATTGATCAATGGTCTGACGCTGGGGGCCATTTACGGTCTGATCGCCATCGGCTACACGATGGTTTATGGCATTATCGGCATGATCAACTTTGCGCACGGCGAGATCTATATGATCGGTGCGTTCCATTCCCTGATTACCTTCCTGATCTGTCAGGCTGCGGGTATTAGCGGAATCCTTCCTCTTACGCTTCTTTTGATGCTGTTCGTTTCAATGGTTCTGACCTCGATATACGGTTGGGGCGTGGAACGGGTCGCATATCGGCCGCTGCGCGGCTCATTCCGTCTGGCTGCACTGATTTCGGCCATCGGGATGTCCATCTTCCTGCAGAACTTCGTTCAGATTTCGCAGGGTGCGCGCGTGAAACCGATGCAGCCGCTTGTTGAGGGCGGCATTACCCTGATGGAAAGCGCGAATTTCGACGTCCAGCTGAGCTACATGCAGATCGTGATCATCGTTCTGACATTCGTTCTGATGGTTGTCTTCTCGCTGCTGATCGCCAAAACGTCGCTTGGTCGTGCACAGCGTGCCTGTGAGCAAGACCGCACGATGGCAGGTCTTCTTGGGGTTAACGTTGACCGCACCATTTCCACCACCTTTGTCATGGGTGCTGCCCTGGCATCGGTCGCGGGCATGATGGTGACGTTGTATTATGGCGTGATCGACTTCTATATCGGCTTCCTTGCCGGTGTTAAGGCCTTCACCGCAGCCGTTCTGGGCGGCATCGGATCGCTTCCGGGCGCAATGCTTGGTGGTCTTCTGATCGGTCTGATCGAAGCCTTCTGGTCGGGTTATCTGACGATTGAATATAAGGATGTTGCAACATTCGGCATTCTGGTTCTCGTGCTGATCTTCCGTCCGTGGGGTCTGCTCGGCAAGCCGGAGGTGGAGAAAGTCTGATGTCTGCTGCACTTGCTTCTTCTCGTACCAACGGCTCGGAAGTGGTCAAGGAACTCGCGTTCTTTGCTGTGATCGCGCTGTTGATGTCGGTCATGCTCCTCGGTGTCGAGACGGTTGACCGTCCGACCGGTCTGGAACTGGCGGTGCGTTGGGACCTTGTCCTGATTGCCATCGTCTCCACCGTGATCGGTCGTCTTGGCCTGATTTTCCGTCGCGAGAGCATTTCGCGTCTTTGGCAGGCCGTCCTGATTACGGTTACGGCTGTTGCGGTCTTTGAAATGTTCGTGCGTTTCCGCGAACTTGATGACCGTTGGGTTTCGCCGGTTGTTCTCGATATGGCGTTTGGCAGCGTGGTCAGCACGATCCTTGCCATTGCCTTTGTCGTCATCGTTTTTGCCACGGCATACTTCACCATGAAGGTGCAGGGGGCTGTTGAAGTCGACCAATCCAAAAAGCTGTCTGCAAAGATCCAGCTGACCTATCGTTCGAACACCAAGAAAATCGGTCTGATCGGGATTGTCTTCTTCTTCATCTTCCCGCTGCTGTTCGGCGATGATCGTTCTGCGATCGACCTTGCAACCCTTGTGATGATTTACATCATGCTCGGTTGGGGGCTTAACATCGTGGTGGGTCTGGCCGGTCTTCTTGATCTTGGATATGTCGCGTTCTACGCGGTCGGTGCATATTCCTATGCATTGCTGTCGCAGAACTTCGATCTGAGCTTCTGGCTTTGCCTGCCGCTGGCCGGTATTTTTGCCGCAAGCTTCGGGATTATCCTTGGTTTCCCGGTTCTGCGTCTGCGCGGTGACTATCTGGCGATTGTCACACTTGGCTTTGGCGAGATCATCCGTGTGGTCCTGATCAACTGGTATGACTTTACCGGCGGTCCGGACGGGATTTCCTCGATCGAACGTCCGAGCTTCTTCGGTCTTGCCGATTTCTCCCGGCGGGTTCCGGAAGGGGCGATATCGTTCGGCGATCTGTTCGGTCTTGATTACTCGTCAATGCATCGTCTGATCTTCCTGTACTACCTGATCCTTGTGCTGGCACTGGTGACGAACTTCGTGACCCTTCGTTTGCGCAAACTGCCGATCGGGCGTGCGTGGGAAGCGCTTCGCGAAGATGAGATCGCCTGCCGTTCGCTTGGCATCAACCCGACCAACACCAAGCTGTCGGCATTTGCCATCGGCGCGATGTTTGGTGGTTTTGCCGGTGCGTTCTTTGCTACCCGTCAGGGCTTTATCAGCCCGGAAAGCTTCACGTTCCTTGAATCTGCTGTGATTCTGGCGATTGTGGTTCTGGGCGGCATGGGCAGCCAGATCGGTGTCGTGTTGGCAGCAATTGTCATGATCGGGTTCCCGGAAATGTTCCGTGAACTGGCGGAGTATCGCATGCTGATCTTCGGGGCAGGCATTGTTGCCATCATGCTCTGGCGTCCGCGCGGTCTGTTGTCCTTCCGTGATCCGACCATTCTGCTCAATATGAGTCAGAAAGAAAAAGTTGCCGGAGAAATCAAATGACCGACAACAAACTGCTTGAAGTCGAACACCTGACCATGCGTTTCGGCGGCTTGGTCGCGATTGATAATCTGTCGTTCAACGCCAACAAGCGTGAAATCACGGCGATTATCGGCCCGAACGGGGCAGGGAAAACCACCGTGTTTAACTGCCTGACCGGGTTCTATGTTCCGACCGAGGGGCGTCTGACCCTTCATGCCGAAGATGGCCCGCGTTTGCTGGAACGGACCGAAGGGTTCCGCATTCCGCGCAACAACGGCGTTGCACGTACGTTCCAGAACATTCGCCTGTTTACCGGGATGACTGTTCTGGAAAACCTGATCGTTGCCCAGCATAACCGTCTGATGGAGGCTTCTGCCTTCTCTATTGCCGGTTTGTTCAACCTTGGCTCCTATGCCAAGGCGGAAAAAGAAGCGGTCGAAAAAGCGAAATTCTGGCTTGAGAAGGTTGGTCTGTATGAACAGGCCGACTGGAATGCCGGTAACCTGCCTTATGGTTCCCAGCGTCGTCTGGAAATCGCACGTGCGATGTGCACTGATCCGTCACTTCTGTGCCTCGATGAGCCGGCAGCGGGTCTTAACCCGCGTGAGTCGGCGGAACTGAACATCCTGTTGCAGAGCATCCGTGATGATCAGGGCGTTGGCTGCCTTCTGATCGAGCATGACATGAGTGTCGTCATGCAGATTTCCGACCATGTGGTCGTTCTTGATTACGGGAAGAAGATCGCCGATGGCGATCCTGAGGCCGTCAAGAATGATCCGGCCGTTATCCGCGCCTATCTTGGCGAGGAAGAGGATGACGAACTGCCGCCGGAAGTCGCTGCCGACCTTCATCTTGATCCGAAAGCGCATTGAGGGAGTCCATCGATATGTCCATGTTAAAAATCGAAGGTGTACATACCTTCTATGGCAATATCGAAGCCCTCAAGGGCATTGATATGGAAGTCAATGAAGGTGAAATCGTAACCCTGATCGGTGCCAACGGTGCCGGCAAGACCACCTTGCTGATGACGTGCTGTGGTTCGCCGCAGGCCAGCAAGGGGCGCATTCTGTTCGAAGGTCAGGATATCAGTCGCATGCCGATGCATGAGATCTGCCAGCTTGGCATTCAGCAGTCGCCGGAAGGGCGTCGTATTTTCCCGCGTATGTCGGTTTATGAAAACCTTCAGATGGGCGCGATCACCCAGGATCCGAAACACTTCAATTCGGATATCGAAATGGTTTTTGATCTGTTCCCGCGTCTGAAGGAGCGCATCAACCAGCGTGCCGGGACGATGTCGGGTGGTGAACAGCAGATGTTGGCAATTGGCCGTGCTCTTATGGGCCGTCCGCGTCTTCTTCTGCTTGATGAGCCATCCCTTGGCCTTGCGCCGCTGATCGTGAAGCAGATTTTCGAAACGATCGAGAAGATCAACCGCGAGAAAAAGATGACGGTCTTCCTCGTTGAGCAGAACGCGTTCCACGCGCTCAAACTGGCTCATCGCGGATATGTGATGGTCAATGGCAACATTACGCTCTCGGGGACGGGTGCGGAACTTCTGGCAAACCCGGAAGTCCGTGCAGCCTACCTCGAAGGTGGCCACTAGGGAGTTCTGAGATGGAAGCGATTACGGGTACCAGCATTGGTGTCACAATCGGAATGACCATCATCCTGATGGGGTTCTGCGGCTTTATGACCGGACAGGCCATCGCAAACACCTGGCGGCCGTCCTGGCAGCTTGTGCCGTATGCCTTGCTGCTTGGCTGTGTCGACCGCTTCATGGTTTTTGCCTTGTTCGAAGGTGAGCTGCTGTCACTTTCCGGCTACATTTTTGATACGGTCATCTTGTTTGCCATCACGTTTACGGCGTTCCGCCTGACGCAGGTGAACAAGATGCTGTCGCAATATCCGTGGCTGTATGAACGGGTTGGTCCGTTTGCATATCGCGCCCGCGAAGGTGCTGATGTTCGGTGATATTTGCGGGGACGCCCGGCGTCCCCGCACGGTTGCCCGATAACGGGCAATCACAGGGTTTGTACTCATGCACACCAATTCTGGCGTGCCGCAGTACGTGGGACCTGAAACCGGTAATCGGCGAAAAATACGGGCCGGTTTCAGATCCAAAAAGATGATTCTGTCATGGTGATGGGATCAACCTTTGGAACAGGGAGACTTCTCTAATGTCGAAAACCAAGCTCGGCCTTCTTGCCACTGCTTCCGCGCTTGTTCTTTCAATGGGTGTAGCAAAAGCTGACATCGTTGTTGCGACCGTCGGTCCGATGACCGGTCCGTACGCTGCATTCGGTGAACAGATGACCCAGGGTGCAGAGAAAGCAGTTGCCGACATCAACGCAGCTGGTGGCGTGAACGGCGAAATGCTCGTTCTCGAAATCGGCGATGACGCTTGCGATCCGAAACAGGCTGTTGCTGTTGCAAACCAGCTGGTAAGCAAAGACGTCGCACTTGTTGCTGGTCACTTCTGCTCGGGTTCCTCGATCCCGGCTTCTGAAGTGTACTTCGAAGAAGGCATCATCCAGATTTCCCCGGCTTCGACCAACCCGCAGCTGACTGAACGTGACATGGACAACGTATTCCGTGTTTGCGGCCGTGACGATCAGCAGGGCGAAGTTGCTGGTAAATATCTTGCTGCCAACTATGGCGACAAGAAAATCGCCATCGTTCACGACAAACAGGCTTATTCCAAAGGTCTGGCTGACGAAACCAAGAAAAACCTTAATGCAAGCGGCAAAGAAGAAGCCCTTTACGAAGCAATCACCCCGGCTGAGAAAGACTACTCGGCTCTGGTGACCAAGCTTAAGGCTGAAGGCATCGAAGTTCTGTATTATGGTGGTTACCACACCGAACTCGGTCTGATCGTTCGTCAGATGCGCGCACAGGGCATGGACACCATGGTAATGTCCGGTGACGCGATCAACACCCTTGAGTACTGGGCGATCACTGGTGATTCCGGCGAAGGCACCATCTTCACCGCTTCCCCGGCGATTGAAACCGA
This sequence comes from Thalassospira sp., assembly GCF_002709775.1. Lineage (GTDB taxonomy): Bacteria > Pseudomonadota > Alphaproteobacteria > Rhodospirillales > Thalassospiraceae > Thalassospira. The sequence goes on along the minus strand of NZ_PAQR01000021.1, from coordinate 3,775 downwards.
TCCGCGCAACGCTGACCTCGTCAAATACTTCGACGAAATCGGCTACAAGCCGGAAGGTTACACCCTGTTCACCTATGGTGCGATCCAGGCTTGGGCACAGGCTGCCAACAAAGCTGGCTCCACCGATTTCGAACCGGTTGTAGATGCCCTGCATTCCGAGACGTTCAACACCGTTCTCGGCGACATCTCCTTTGACGCCAAAGGCGACGTTGATGCACCGGGTTACTGGATCTACACCTGGAAAGACGGTCAGTACACTGACGGTGCGATCCAGAATCCGTGATCATCTGCAAATGGTCAGTCCGGTGTAAAGCCGGGCTGACCTGACCTTGCAGTCAGATACGAAAAACGCCGCCCTGAAACGGGGCGGCGTTTTTTGTTTTCAGCAGTCGTGGGGAAGGGCGTTATTTCGCCTTGCGACCCAGACCGATTTTCTTGGCGAACTGCGAACGCTGCTTGGCGTAGTTCGGAGCAACCATCGGGTAATCCGCTGGCAGGCCCCATTTCGCACGGTATTCTTCCGGGGTGAGGTTATAGGTCGTGCGCAGGTGACGCTTGAGCATTTTCAGCTTTTTGCCGTCTTCAAGGCAGACAATATAGTCATCGCCAATGGATTTCTTGATCGGAACAGCCGGTTTCAACGGTTCGGCTTCCGGTTCTTTTTCAACTTCGTGTATTTCATCAAGAGAAGCAAAAACGGTCGAAATCAGTTCCGGAATCTGTGCCGCTGCAAGCGCATTGTTGCTGACATAGGCAGATACAATGTCGACAGTCATCTGTAAAAGTTCGTCGCGGTCAAGCACGCTGTTCTCAGTTTCAGCCATAATTGAAGTAATCCTTCATTTGATAATTCAGATTAAACTTAATGCACTATTCTTTCGATATAATCAAACCACAGAAAAACACAAGGTAATTTATTAAATCCGCACTGTATCAGGTTATATTGGGCCTATATTAAAGTTTATGTTCTGGCGGTATTCATTTAAATCCGCATGCTTTCAGATGGCGCAAGAAATACAACCACACCGATTGCGCAATACTACTGTTTAAATGGCCGGATCATCCTGTACGGCGATATCGTCCTTCTGTTACCTCGTTTGACCTTGTTGACGGCGTGAAAACCGACATATGTGTTCAGTATGTGGAGCGTCTGAACCGTAGCGGTTTTGCAGCGTCTGTTCTGTTTGGAAAACTTGCCGTTTTGGGTGAGCTGCGCGTTGGCAGGTCCGACGCTATATGCTACAAGGCGCTCAAATTTTATCTTCTGCTTTTGGATGAAGGCACGCCTATGACCGTCAAGACCCTTGCCATTGCTTCCGATCACGGTGGTGTGGACCTGAAATCAACCATTGCCGAGACCCTGAAAAAGCGCGGAATTGAAGTGCTTGATCTGGGCACGGATGGTTCGTCTTCTGTCGACTATCCGGACTATGCGCAGGCGGTAGCCAAGGCGATTATCGATGGCAAGGCCGAGGCGGGTATTCTCGTCTGCGGGTCAGGCATCGGTATGAGCATTGCAGCCAACCGTTATCCGCAAATTCGCGCAGCACTGGTTCATGACCGTCTTTCCGCAGAACTTTGCCGTCAGCATAACAACGCAAATGTTCTCTGCCTTGGTGCACGCCTTCTGGGTGAAGCCACGGCACTGGATTGCGTGGATGCATTCATGTCGACCGAATTTGAAGGCGGTCGTCACGAAGGTCGCGTCGCAAAAATGTCCTGCTCCGTCTGATTTTATCGCCATCTGGCATCAACCGGAACGGGCAGGCGGTCCAGATGGATCGTACCCCGTCACATCGCATCGAAAGAGGCCCCCGCATGTCGTTCAAAGGCTTTTTCACCACCAGCTTGGCCGAAGCTGATCCGGCACTGTACAAATCTGTCACCGACGAACTTGATCGTCAGCAGAACCAGATCGAGATGATTGCTTCGGAAAACATCGTTTCCAAAGCGGTTATCGACGCACAGGGCACCGTCCTGACCAACAAATACGCCGAAGGTTATCCTTCGCGCCGTTATTACGGTGGTTGCGAGTATGTGGACGTTGCCGAACAGCTGGCAATCGACCGCGCCAAGGAAATCTTCGGCTGCGAGTTCGTCAACGTTCAGCCGCATTCCGGTGCACAGGCAAACGGTGCGGTGATGCTTGCCCTTTGCAAGCCGGGCGACACCATTCTGGGCATGTCGCTTGATGCGGGTGGTCACCTGACGCATGGCGCACGTCCGGCTCTGTCGGGCAAGTGGTTCAATGCGGTTCAGTACGGTGTTCGTGAAGACGACCTGACCCTTGATTATGATCAGGTTGAAGCGCTTGCGGTTGAGCATAAACCGGCCCTGATCATTGCCGGTGGTTCGGCCATTCCGCGTCAGATCGATTTCAAGCGTTTCCGTGAAATCGCCGACAAGGTTGGCGCGCTTTTGATGGTTGATATGGCGCACTTTGCCGGCCTCGTTGCCGGTGGCGTTCATCCGAGCCCGCTTCCTTATGCTGACGTTGTTACCACCACCACGCATAAAACCCTTCGTGGTCCGCGTGGCGGCATGATCCTGTCGAACAACCTCGAGATCGGCAAAAAGATCAACTCTGCCGTCTTCCCGGGTCTGCAGGGTGGTCCGCTGATGCATGTGATTGCTGCCAAGGCCGTTGCTTTTGGCGAAGCACTGCGTCCGGAATTCAAGGAATACGCCCAGCAGGTCGTTGACAACGCCAAGGCGCTTGCCGAAGTCCTCGTAAAACGTGGCTTTGACATCGTCACCGGCGGCACCGACACCCACCTGATGCTGGTTGACCTGCGCCCGAAAGGCCTGAAAGGCAACGCGGCAGAAGTCGCACTTGAGCGTGCGGGTATCACCTGCAACAAAAACGGCATTCCGTTTGATACCGAAAAGCCGACCATCACCTCTGGTGTGCGTCTTGGCACGCCGGCTGGCACCACGCGTGGCTTCGGTGTTGCTGAATTCCAGCAGATCGGTGAATTGATTGGTGACGTTCTTGACGCCATGGTCGACAGCCCGGAAGGCAATGCCGAAGTTGAGGCAGCCGTCCGTGCAAAGGTTGAAGACCTCTGCAAGCGTTTCCCGATCTATTCCTGATCGATTTGAGGCTTAGATAAACATATGCGTTGCCCGTTTTGCGGACATACCGATACCCAGGTTAAGGACTCCCGTCCGACCGAAGAGCATCATGCCATTCGCCGTCGCCGGTTCTGTCCTGCCTGTGGTTCACGCTTCACGACATTCGAACGTGTCCAGCTGCGTGAGTTGATGGTTGTGAAAACAGACGGGCAACGCGAATTGTTCGACCGCGACAAACTGGCGCGGTCGATCTTTCTTGCCTGTCGCAAACGCCCGATCGAAGACGAACGTGTTGAAAAGGCCCTTAATGGCATTCAGCGCCGTCTTGAAAGCAGTGGCGAAAGCGATATTTCCACCGATACCATTGGCGAAATGGTGATGGAGGCGCTCAATGCCCTCGATCAGGTGGCCTATGTACGCTACGCTTCGGTGTACAAGAATTTCCGTGAAGCGCGTGATTTCGAACAATTCGTCGAAAAAATGCATGATGGGGAAGAAGAGGCGGACGCAGAGTAATGACAGCCCCCGCGTTTAGCGAAGACGACCGGCATTTCATGCGGGTCGCATTGAGCCTGTCAAAACGCGGTTTGGGAAATGTCTGGCCGAACCCGTCAGTCGGTTGCGTCCTTGTTTCAGCAGACGGCGTGATTGTCGGCCGTGGCCATACCAAGCCCGGTGGTCGACCCCATGCAGAACGCGT
>NZ_PAQR01000020.1 GCF_002709775.1 Thalassospira sp. | reverse complement strand
TCTGAGGTCAAGTTTAGGCGACGGGATCGCTTTGTCAAGAATAAATGCGATGCTTGAACTCTGGCCGATACCACGCATGACATCTTCATATTCCCAAGCGCAAACCGGCGCGGTTGCAGAACAATCTGTACCGGTCGGAACGTCTGCCGTTGCCCGTTGGCACTGGGTGCAGACACAGGTCCTTCATCATCCGGATTTATCGACAGCCGAAATCTGTGTTGCCGTTGTGCTGGCATCACACGTCAATGATCGAACGCGGGCATGCTTCCCCAAGATTGAAACCATTGCGCATGAAACAAGCCTGTCTGATCGCAAGGTGCGTCAAGCTCTCAAGCGTTTGACCGAACTTGGATTGGTAGCGAAGTCGAGCCGGATCGTTGGCCGACTTCGTAATCGCAATGCTTATCAACTGATCGGTCTTGGTTCTAAACCGGCATCTGGTTCCACTATACCGGCATCAGATTCCGGTGTTAAACCGGCACGTGATGCCGGTTCCAATAAGAAGAACACGGATAAAGAAGAAAACACGGATGAAAAGGAACAGGCGAATGCTGTTCCTGGAACCGGTGCGACCGTCCTTCCCGCCGTCGATGATCAATGTTTGATTTTAGCTAGAGAGTGGCAACGACTGTGTTCTGAACCTTGGACGTTGGCCAATGCATGCTTGCGGGTGAATGAGGCGATTGATCGCGTTGGCATTAGTGCCGTTAGATTTGAGCTTGAAGGGTTACGACAGAAGGTAAAAAGACCTTCAAGGTTAGAGCTACTGGATGCGCTTGACGATCTGCAGGCAAACGAACCATCAGCGGTAGAATGTCCTCAAGAAATAGAGTTGTATGAGCAAGGTGCTCCGACGGTCTGGGGGGAAATATGCCGAGCCGTTGCGAAAATGGAGCTTCCAGGGTGCAGAAATCCAGGAGCATGGTTGCCCAAGGTCAGGGTAATATCTCGCGATGATCGGTTGCTGCTTTCGGCCAACAGTCGTTGCGTTCGCGACGCAGTTCAGAACCATTTGTTTGCCGAAATACGCCTGCAGGCAGAGCGTCGAGGCATCTCAATTGATGGGATAACTCTTGTTTAGCCCGCGATACGTAAAAGCTGTTTGCTGATCTTTGTGCCGAGTATCCACGCCTATGGGGAGGTCCCATTCAAAATAGCATCATACTCGGCTTTCAAAGCATTTTGAGCTTCCAAGTAGCCGGTCGCTGCGCATTGAGCCGCTCCGAGTGGTGAATTGTTGTAACTAATAGAAGGATGAACCTTATTCAGCCATGTATTGGCGTGGTTGGCTGAAAGCCAACGGTTGGCAAGTCGAGTTAGTCGATCAACACGAACAGCCGGTGAGCCGACGGACGATTTCCCGTCTTGCCATTCGGGGTCAGCTTCGATGCCAGTAGGTTCATCGCTAGGTAAAGGATCTCCCCTCACGTCGCTTTGTGTTGGCTGTTCACTGTTTGAAGTTTCGACAGGCTCAAGCCAACGGCGTAGCGACCGCGCTAGGTTGCCAACAGTGTTTTCAGCATCCACAGTGGCTCGATGAAAAGGAATGGCTTCGACAGTGTTCTTTAGTTGATGGAAGCGTTGTTCAGGGAGAAGCCATAAGGTTTTGTCTAAATCAGAATTAGTTAGGATTGCGTCCTCTGAAATCAGTGTATCGTCGGGCCGATCTGCTTTTGAGCCAGTTTCAATCATGAATGCAAAGCGTTTCCCCGTTTCCAGATTTTTAGCAATGATGTCAACTGCTACCCCTTCGCACCAGCAATCGCTTTCTACTTTCCAGCCGAGCTTATCCAGAACAGTGCAGGCCTCTCGAACGAGTTCTTCTTGCAATGCACCCGTCGCTTTCCATTCGCATGTGCGCCCAGCATAGGGTGCATGAGAAAAGAACCTCGTCCCGGACGTAGGATGTTCTTTAGGCACGGCATTGCCGCCGCAGCAGGGAAGTGTCAGATTTCCTGCGTCATACTCTTGCTTCAGTAGCTCCCAAGTCGCGTCCGATACTTGATAAGCGTAGACATTTTGTCCGCGGAAATTTGCGCGTTGGGTCACGGTTTAACCCCTGTTTTGGTGCTGCCTGGAATAAAGTCGCCTGACAGCCAGCGCACAAAGTTTTGAGAGTGCGAGAGATACGTGGTTTTTGTCGAGGAGGCGAGTGGTAAGCTTTCAACCTCACGTTCGTATTTTTGGTAGGCAGCTTCGATCTCCCGCAACGCTTCCCGACTGATCTTCAGTTGTTCAGACACTCATTACCTCCTGTTCGAGGCTTTGCTCCCATTACAAATACTCACCGCACTCAATATCTGAAGGTGCGGACGATAGTATGATGGAAAACTGATGTGGTATCTATACAGAGTTGAATATGTGTGGTGATTTGTTTTTTTTTGTTTGAAGCTAGAAGAGCCCCTTAATGCCCGCAAGTGATTTTGAGACTCCATCGAAAAGTGCAATCCGAGTGTCTACAATTCCAAGGGGCTATTCAGTTCCTCTTTTCTGATCCCCGGAGAGAGCTTTACTTAGATGCACTCTTAAGGATAGGCAGTGTGTTAAAGGCTTTCTTCAGGTTGCAGTCATGCCATTATAGGATGGTCATCATAAGAGGTTGACGTGCTGTAAGGTCTTGAGCTCTTGCCACAGTATAGCAGGGCCGTGCCGTAGGTCGTGTGCTGGGAGCTCTCGGATGGAAAATTCAAACGACAAGAAATTTCGTCCGGAAACAGTGTTGCGAAATGCTGCTGTTGCCTCTCCCGCAAAAGCATCGCAGACAGCAAATAGAAACAACAAGATTCAGGTATAGACAATGGCCAGCATCAACAGCTTTCTGCGAGAAAACGTCGTGGCGCTCTCTGAGAAGAAAGTGTCCGTCGCCCCCAATATTCACCAAGGGAAATTGTACGCGGCAGTGAAGGCTTTTGCCTTTTCTGGCGATCCTGAAAGCGTGATAGCGATTTACGACAGCACGATGTTGGGAAGTGGAAAGGATGGCCTGCTATTCACCGGTGAGCGAGTCATATACCGACCGTCATTCGCTGATCCGACAGAAATTCTTTTTAGCAACATCGCAGCCGTTGAGTGCAAGGAAACGGCGACAGGAAAAAAAGGCGACAAAATTGTCCGAACAGTCGAAGTGTTGCTAAAGGACGGCGACAATATTTCGATCAAAGATGTAATCGACTGCGACTACAATCACTTGGCAAAGCTCTTGCTGTCTTGCGCAGTTGACTTCAGTGAGCATAAAGAAGAACGCCAACTCATTCCAGTGGAGGAAATGAGTGATGCTCTGAAAGTCGCTTATGTGAAGACTATAGTCAATATGGCGTTCGCCGACGACGGTGTGATAGATGACAAAGAGTTAGCCGAGATATTACTTCTAATGACGAAGCTGAAACTTAGTCCGGAATCCCGGTTCGAGCTAAGGACTTATCTGTCTTCGACCGGGACTCAAAATTCCGTGGAGAACCTCTTAAAAACCATCGATGAAGAATCTCCGGAGGGACAGTTGCAGGCAGTTCGGATCTCCTTAGCAAAGGATCTGGTCAACACTCACTTCTGCACCAAAGAGGCTTCACTGGAAGGCTTCGACTTTTTCACAGACAACCGCCATCTGCTAAATATTTCTGACGGTGAGCTCGAGCTGATCATGATGGCCATCGAAACCGATCATAAGATGCTTAAATCAGAATATTCGGACGATTATCTGAAGGTTTCGATGAAGTCGATGTCAGCGAAAGCTGCTGCCGTTGGTACACCCCTAGCTGCAGTCTATCTCACTGGTTCTGTAGCCGGTCTCTCCGCATCAGGCATAACATCGGGTCTTGCCGCGTTAGGAATGGGGGGGCTCCTTGGCCTTTCGAGTATGGCTACAGGGATTGGTGTCGTTGTTTTGATTGGCGTGGGGGCATACACCGGGGTCCGCAAGCTGACGGGAGCTGACGAACTGGCTAGGGCACGGCGTCGAGAACTAATGCTCAATGAGGTTATAAAGCAGACCCAGTCGACCATCTCTATACTTGTGCAGGACATCAACTTTGTAGTCGAGAAGTTAAACGGGGTCATGACTGCAACTGACCGGCAGGAGGCGCAGATCAGAAAGCTGATGGGCTTGATGCAGCAATTGACGTCGGCGGGGAACATTCTGACAAGCAAGGCGGATTCAGTTCAAAACAGCGTCATGCGGACCAAGTGTGCTCGTGTGCTCAATGTTGCAAGACTGCATTCCCTCACTCGAGAGGCAGCAAAGGCCCCTCTCTACGAGTTCATTCTCTCATTTTACGAGGAACAGCTGACAGCGTCAGAAAAAGGTGATGAAAAGAATGCTCAGATGGTCCTTCGACAAGATTGTAACACGGAAGACGTCGAAAGATTGGCAAAGGCATTCGAGGTCGTTGGCTACTTTGATACCGGAAAAATTGCCAAAGGTGCTGCCGTGAATGCAGCCATGAAGGGCAAGGATAAACTGGCTGGACTGTTCTCATGAGTAAGAAATTGCATGACCAAGCTAATGCTTTGATCATTCAGAGACAGCAAACGAACGAGGCTCAAAACAGCCTTAATGATGCCAAGCAAGCATTGGACGACCTTGAGGCCCGGGCTCAGGTTAACCACGCAGATTTGAACAATCTTCTAACTTTGTCGGAAGCCGCCGTGGCGCATGGAGTGACCCTGCCGAAAGGCGTGTCATTCGATATGGAGGCCTTTGAGATAGAGGAAACGCGCTTGCCGATTGCTCCGCTTGATCATGTTAGCATCGAAGACGAGGAGGATTGGGAAGGATATCTTGCCAAAGTCCAGCTCTACGCAGCCAGGAATGAGTTGACGCTGCACAAAGATCCTTTTGCTCATTTGATGAGCCCAACGCAGAAAATCGCGTTGGAAAAGCGCATCAGGGAGGATTTTTCCCTTAAGGCCGCCAATTGCGACAAATTTGATTACATGATCGCAGGTACTTGCGGGCTCATCGGCGGTCTTGTGGATATTCTATTTGTTGGTATGCCTAGAGAGGGAGCTCTGACAGAGTTCACTGACGACGTCACAGATGGTTTCGTTCAGAAATTTGCTGGCTGGTTCGGTTGGAAGGGGCCTCGTGAGGGGAAGGATCCGACGGCAAGTGCCATTGGCTTTTTGGAAAGGACGTTTAAGGTCAACTACGATCAATCGACCGGAAACGGAAAGAATGGCGTCGGCGGCGTATTCAAAATGTCGATGGACAACCATCACATCAAGAGCTTGGGGCACTCTCCCGATATCGTAGGCCTGTTCTTTTCCATTCTTGGCCAGTTCACGAATACTTCCTATTTCGTCGATGGGGGCCGGGTGATCTCTATCGACACGGAAAGCTTTGAGCTTAAAGGCAGCACGTTTGCATCGAAGGTATTCTCCGGTTTTGTTAACTGGATGGGGCACCTTGTTTCCGATATGGCTGGGTCATCAGGTGCCAAGGGTCGGGGCGCAGGCATCCCAATACCTTTCTTTTCCCTTCTGCAGTTCATTGATGTTGGTGCGTTCGGGCAGCACCGACAGTCGTTTGCCAAGGTGGCAGTCCAGGTTTTCGAGCAGGGCTATGATTTCCGCCACGGCATGGCGCTGGCCATCCCGGTCATGGTGACCGAACTTCTGACAAGGATAATGTGGACCTTCAAGAGGAGGTTCAGTCACGGTCTGCCCTGGGGCGAGTGTCTGCCGTCTGCAAACAATCCGGAGCTCCGCCGGATGCTCTTGGTTGGCCATGGAACCCTTTGCATCGTTGATGGTGCTGACGCTGCCCTTCGCTCTGGAGGTGAGATGATTAACTTTATGCTGCGTTCCAATCTTATTGCTTGGGCTCGGTTCGGGAGTCTTGCTTTGAAGGAGCTTAGAGCTTCGTATTGCGCTGGAAACTTGGATGCAGAAGCTGTCGATGAATACCTTGAGAAGGAATATCAGCGTCTCTTGTCGTGAAACTCATCGAAGGATCGGTTTACGAAGTGATTAGGTCCAGGGAAGAGATTTCGTGCTGAATAGTCATCAAAAATTGGGTATCGCAACGAAAAAACTGCCGGAAGCTAACTGAGTGACGGTTGTAACGGATCGGTTCGTTAGATTTGTTGTGGTGATAGGCTTCGCAAGCGCGCTTGCTTTTGGAAGAGATAATATTGTCTCAGCTCAAGTTGGAAAGCCAGTGAGCAGCGATACCAGCTCAGATGTTTAATCCTTGTAAGCGGCAGGAAATAGCCGGTGTGTTACCTTAGTTCACCAAGGCTAGTGATCCCTTGAACATCAAAGTCTGCACAGCAGGTGACGTTGCCGGTCCGATCCCCGGATGTGGTGATTGTTAATCGTTTGATTGTCTGGCGTATGGGGGCAACTGCTTCGGGATCGCGGGACCACAGCGATAGTCTCGTAACAAGCCTTTGATGCTGTTGGACAATGTTTTGGAGTTTCTTTGGTGTAGCGCAATCGGCAAGGTCGCGCTTGTGATGTGCGATATCAAGTTTCGTGCGTTGGATCTGTTCTGCTTTGTCGTCGAAAAATGCGCGTATTTCAGTTGAACGTGCATCTGGGCCTAGAGCATCGATAACCTTGTTGATGCTGGCGCGAAGATCTTCGAGATGCTGATTCAGGCGTTCAATCTCACGTGCGTGGTGAGCGCGAACTTGCTGTATCTCCTCGCTCTCAAAATGCTCAATGATTTTTGCCTCATCGAGTTCAGCGATAGCATTCAAGACTAGCTTGATGATTTCGTCATAGTGGAGGTTCCTGTTCGCGCAGCCTTTGACAGGGCAAGAATAATGCTTTGCATAGGTCGCTGTGATTTTCTGATTGTGCTCCCCGCAATAGAGTTTGCCGCCAAACACCGCATTTGCACGCTTTTTCGTGACAGCCTGTTTGCGACGCCATTCCTTTGAACGGCGAATGGATGTCTCGCGCTTCTCCTCCTCCGTCATCACAGTGGGTATCATTTTGCGTTGAAGGTGTTTGCTGGATCGTTCATCAAGAGCCTTCTGGACCTTTGTGAATGTCTCATCGTCAATGATGGTCAGTTCGGGGATTGGGACTGTGATCCATTCCTTTTCCGGACGCATGATTGACAGGCGTTTTCCGTTTTCCGGATGTTTGCGGTACTGCATTTTGTTGAAGGTAACGACGCCGTTATAGAGCGTTTGACGAAGCATTCCGGTTTGTCGGACAAACGAGCCAACAAGGCTTGATGGGGCCCATTTCCCACCCTTGGGGGAATCAATGCCGCGCCGGTTTAGATCGTCGCAGATGTGTTTCAGCTTCCTGCCTTCGGCGTAATATTCAAATATCTCGCGAATGATTTCTGCTTGTTCCTCATTGATCTTGCGCTTACCGCGAATAGGTTCTCCAAACTCGTCAAGCGCATGAACAAGATCGTAGCCATAAAGTTGACCACCAGGAACGCCACCACGCAAAACAGCTGCGATCACCCCACGATGGGTCTTGTCAGACAGATCCTTGAGATAGAGCGCGTTCATGGTGCTTTTCAGGCCAATATGCAGCTCGTTGATTACCCCATCTGTGACGGTCTCAACAGGAAGGCCCAAGAACATCATCTTCTTGAAGAAATTGGCAGTGTCGGCCTGGTCTCTGCTAATGCGACTCAGATCCTCCGCAACGACACCTTCAAATCGACCGTTGAGTGCTGCGACGAGAAGGGCGCCGATGCCAGGGCGGTTAGCAATGTGAGAACCTGAAATGCCCTCATCAAAAAACACGTCGGCAACCTGATAGCCTTTGACGCTGCAATATTCTCGGCAGCGGCGGATCTGATCCTGGGTACTGGTTTCCTGTTTGTCCGTTGAGTGGCGGGCGTAGATTGCTACATGCACTGATTGTATCCTCGAAGGTTGGATCAGATTGATTACCTTTCGGGATTGCTGATGCGCAAGGGTAAAACAGCGATTTCTCTTAAGGATAGGTAGTTAAGAAAATGCTGTAAATACAATGCACTGCATGTGATTGCATGAGAGTGCATAAGATTGCACGAAAATGCAAAAGATTGCATGATGGTGCACGAGATGGCACAACTTTCACCTGTCGTGCTGGGGGCAGGATAGGTTTGGTGGGCCCACCAAACAGCCCAAACGGGCTTCCTGCTTATTCGCATGGCGGTGCCATGCTCAACGTAAGATAAACTCCATTAGGAATAAGATGTAATTGTACTGAGCTACGAGGCGCTCTTAAATTTGAAGCGTATTCTAGCCACCGCAAACGTCTTAGAGTACAAGCGCGGACAGTGAACTACGTGAAATGTGACCGTGGTATTCGATAGATAGAAAAACAGTGGACTGAACGTGATTACAGAATACCACGCTAAGCTATTTGCAATGGAATTGAGTAAACGGCATTCGGTCGCTGATGCGGAGAAGCTTGCCGGTGCTCTGATGGACGCACAGGTGGATCTTAATCCGCATCAGGTTGAAGCTGCGCTGTTTGCATTCAAATCACCCTTGTCCAAAGGCGCAATCCTTGCAGACGAAGTTGGCCTCGGAAAAACCATTGAAGCCGGATTGGTTCTTGCTCAGAAATGGACAGAACGGAAGCGACGAATTCTTGTTATTGCGCCTGCGAACCTACGGAAACAATGGTCGCAGGAGATTGAAGAAAAATTCTTCCTTCCGACACTGATCCTCGAATCCAGAAACTACAACAAGATGGTTAAGGATGGGGTTCACCGGCCATTTGAGCAAGAAAAACTGGTTATTTGCTCCTTTCAGTTTGCCGCGCGCCACGCTGACGAGTTGATGGTCATTCCGTGGGACTTGGTCGTCATCGACGAAGCTCATCGTCTCAGAAACGTATACAGGCCTGACAATCGTACTGGTCGCGCCTTGAAGAGCGCATTGGAAAATGTACCAAAAGTGCTGCTTACAGCGACGCCGCTTCAAAATTCACTTATGGAATTGTATGGCCTTGTCAGTCTCATTGATGACTACACCTTTGGTGATGCCAAGAGCTTCCGTGCCCAGTTCGCTCGCCTAACCGGCGATGGACAATTTGATGAGCTTAAAAGCCGCTTGAATCCGGTTTGCCATCGAACATTGCGTCGTCAGGTTTTGGAATACATCCGCTACACCAATCGAATTCCGATCACGCAGGAGTTCGTGCCAAGTGAGGGCGAGCAAGCGCTCTATGATATGGTATCCGAGTATCTGCGCCGTCCGTCATTGCAAGCGCTGCCGTCTAGCCAGCGCACGTTGATGACGTTGATCCTGCGCAAGCTGCTTGCATCCTCTACCTTTGCCATTGCCGGAGCACTTGACACACTCGCTCGGAAGCTCGAGCGACAGCTCAAGGATGACGAAGGGCTTCGTGAGAAGTTCCATGAGGAAATTTCTGAAGATTACGAAGAGTATGATGACATTGCGGATGAATGGTCGGATCCTGCCGAGGAGCCAGAACTTCTGACTTCTGAGGACATCGCATTAATTAACCAGGAAATTGAAGACCTTCGCGCTTTTCGAAGTTTGGCGATTTCGATTTCGGAAAATGCCAAGGGGCAAGCACTCTTGACTGCTCTTCATGCCGGTTTTACCAAAGCCTCAGAGCTCGGTGGTGCTAAAAAGGCAATCATTTTCACAGAATCACGCCGTACTCAGGAGTACTTGGTTCGTCTGCTGACAGAGCATGGCTATGCGGAAAAGCTTGTGTTGTTTAATGGATCAAACACCGATCCACAATCGAGAGCCATCTATTCAGCATGGCTGGACAAGCACAGCGGTACTGACAGGATAACTGGCTCGCGAGCAGCGGATATTCGAGCCGCGCTTGTGGATCATTTTCGGGACACGGCTTCAATAATGATCGCCACTGAAGCTGCAGCCGAAGGCATAAACCTGCAATTCTGTTCGATTGTTGTAAACTACGATTTGCCTTGGAACCCGCAACGCATCGAACAGCGCATTGGCCGTTGTCACCGTTACGGTCAGAAATTCGATGTCGTTGTTGTCAACTTTCTCAATAAAAACAATGCCGCCGATCAGCGCGTATACGAACTGTTGGCCGAAAAGTTCCAGCTTTTTTCTGGCGTCTTTGGTGCATCGGATGAGGTTCTCGGCTCGATTGAATCAGGGGTCGAGTTCGAGAAACGCATTGTTTCAATCTATCAAAATTGTCGATCCACTGAGGAAATTGAGACTGAATTCGCCCAACTGCGAACTGAGATGGAAGAAAATATCACCGCAGCTATGGAGGACACGCGGCGCAAACTTTTGGAGAATTTTGACGCCGAGGTGCACGACCGTCTTAAGCTCAATCTGGACAAGAGCAAAGAGTATATCGGACGGTATGAGCGAATGTTATGGGCAGTCACCCAGCATGAGCTGCGCCGGTATGCCACCTTTGATAACGAGCATCTTACTTTCGCATTGAAGCAAGTACCTGATGGGGTGGATGTTCCGACCGGTGGTTATGGTCTCGCCAAGAACGACATGAGCGAGCATCGATATCGGCTGGGGCATGCATTGGCACAGCACGTCATTGCGAGTGCCCGCAAACGCAAACTTAAAGACGCTGCCATCGGATTCGACTATTCGGGATGGCCAGCCAAAGCGCTTAGCATCGAATCTCTGGTTGGGCAGTCGGGGATCCTAACCGCTCAATGCCTCAGTTTTTCCGGCTTTGACGAGCAGGACCACATCCTTTTTGCGGCCAAAACGAATGCTGGGCAGGATGTGGATCCGGACGTAATTAGGCGCTTGTTTGAGATGCCATGCAGGCTTGCCGATGGCAATGTCGATAATGAGCGGACTCTGTTGAATTCCGTATTGGCGCAACGCGAGCAGGCCGTCATTGAGGCGCTTAAGCATCAGAACGCGCAATGGTTCGCGGATGAAAGCCAGAAGTTGGAAAAATGGGCTGAGGACAAGGTCTTCGCCGCAGAAAAAGAACTTAAGGATGCCAAGGCCCGAATTTTGGAGCTCAAGCGCGAGGTAAGGTCAGCAGTGACACCAGAGCAGCAGCACAGAATTCAAACCCAGATTCAAGAGGTAGAAAAATCGAAGCGCCGTCTGCGTCAGCGTATTTTCGAGGTCGAGGATGAGATCATCGGCGAACGCGACCAAATGATTTCTGATCTGGAAGCCCGCATTCAACAAGATATAAGTAAACAAGAGCTATTCACTGTCCGCTGGACGGTCGTGTAAGTCATAAGAGAACTCAGGAGCAATCCGTCAAATGCCGAACGTCGAGAAACAAAGAGAACGCCTGATCAGCCTGCTGAAGGAGCTGTTCCAGCTCGATCAGCCTGACTTAGATTTCGGCTTCTACCGCATCATGCATGCGAAGGCTGGACAGGTGACCAAGTTTCTTGAAGAGGACCTTTTGGGTATAATCCGCGATGCCTTCGGCGAAGCAGACGGGGCCCGTGTCGAGCAGGCGAGGGCCGTCTACGAGGCCGCGCGTAAGCAGGCCGAGGAATTCGGCGCACCCGATCCGGATGCCGCGCCGAAAGTGAAGGAAGCCAAGGCTGCTTGGGATGCGTCTAAGGATAGTGGCAGCAACGAAGGTGACGTCTATGACCCCCTTTATCGCTTCTTCGAGCGCTATTACGACAACGGCGATTTCATGAGCCGCCGCTACTTCGCGCGCGAAACGGACGGCAAGGCAGCCCCCTATGCTGTCCCCTATGACGGGCGCGAGGTTTATCTGCACTGGGCCAACCGCGACCAGTACTACATCAAGACGTCCGAGTACCTGACCAACTTCACCTTCGATCCGACGCAGGCGATGGAGTTCCAGGCGCATCACGGCGCGCTGTTCGAACAGAAGCCGCTCAGGGTACATTGCCGGATCGTCTCGGCGTCCGAGGGCGAGCACAACAACGTCAAGGCGTCGGAGAATACGGAACGCTACTTCATCATCCACGAGCCCGAGCCGGTGAAGATCGAGACGGGCGACACCGGCGACACCGGCGAACCGGAGCTGGTGATCCAGTTCCAGTATCGCCCGGATCCCGAGAAGACGGGCCAGGATGGGACATGGCGAAAGAAGCGCGTGATCGATGCCGTCAAGAAGGTGAAAGAACTGTTACCTAAGCTGGAAGGCGGGGAAGACTATGTGACCGCTCTGATGACACCGGCGCCGACCGAAACGGAAAAGGACCGAACGCTGCTGGAAAAATATCTCACCCACTATACCGGCCGGAACAGTATGGATTACTTCATCCACAAGGATCTGGGCGGGTTCCTGCGGCGAGAACTGGATTTCTACATCAAGAACGAGGTCATGCGGCTGGACGATATCGAATCCGCCGATGTGCCGCGGGTGCAAGCCTACCTGGCCAAGGTCAGGGTGTTGCGCGGTATCGCGCGGCACCTGATCGACTTCCTCGCCCAGCTTGAGGACTTTCAGAAACGGCTGTGGCTGAAGAAAAAGTTCGTCGTCGACACCCAGTACTGCATCACGCTCGATCGTATCCCTGGGGAATTCTTTTCCGAGATCGCGGCCAACGATGTTCAGCGTGAACAGTGGATTCAGCTTTTTGCCATCGATCAGCTCAACAATTACTCGGCGCCCCTAACAGTTGAATTCCTGAAAGAGAACGAAAGGCTTCTTGTGGATACTGCTCTTTTTGACGCCGATTTCAGGGATCGTGTAGTTTCAGGAATTCAAGATATCGACGCCGAACAAATTGGGCAGCTTCTGCACTCTGATAATTTTCAGGCTCTTAGGGTTCTACAAGAGAAGCTTAAGAGCGGCGTCAAGTGCATCTATATCGATCCGCCGTACAACACCGACAGCAGCTCTATTCCGTACAAAAACAGCTATAAGCATTCGTCTTGGGCAACACTGATGCACGACCGACTTCATGCGATGAAGCCGTTGTTACCTGAGAACGGCGCGATTTTTGTGAGTATCGACAAAGCCGAGAGAACGGTACTTGAGCATGCAATGGATGCGGTCTTCGGTCCGGAGAACCGGGTTGAAGAGCTGATCTGGTCGATGAACACCAATAATAGCCAAGTTCCAAACTATTCGACCAACCACGAATACGTTTTGGTTTACGCCAAGGACAAGCCAACGGCTGAGAAAGACCGTAATATGTTTCGAGAGCCCAAGCCTGGCTACTTGGAAGTCATGGAGCTTGTGGCAGCCCTAAACCCAGATTATCCACCGATCTCGGAAATCGAAGAGGCAATCAAAAAATTATACAACGATCACAAAATTGCTTACCGCGAAGAAATTGAAGCGCAAGGTCTTGAGTGGGAAGACTTTCGGAAGGACGACCCTTGGAAAGGCTTGTTCAACTATTCGCACGCTGAATACCGAGACAATGCGGGAAGATTGGTCGATGAGGCTGAGGCAAAAGATGTTCAAGCCACTATATGGATTTGGCGCGAGGACAATCTCGCGCTCCCCGCTACCAAGCAGGCATCTAGTACTCGCGATCCCAAAAGTGAAAACTATAGGTATTACAAACCTATACATCCAGTCACAGGCAAAGAAACACTGATACCCAAGAGCGGTTGGAAGTTTCCATACGGCTCGCATAACATGAGTGAGGACAGGACTACACTTAGAAAATTAGATGCTGACAACCGGATATCTTGGGGAGAAACTGAAGAAAAGGTACCTCAGATCAAGCGTATGCTGCATGAAGTTGAAACCAATGTTGGAAAAAGTGTTTTCTCTGACTACTCGGACGGAGAGAAGCAGACGTCTGCTATGTTTGGGCGTTCAGGCGTATTCCTCGCACCGAAACACGCGGACTTTGTTTCTCGCTTCATCACGCATGCCGCAGATAAAGACTCGACAATCCTAGATTGCTTCGGTGGCTCAGCGAGCACTGGCCATGCGATCCTTTCACTTAACAGAGCAGATCACGGCTCCCGCAAGTTCTGTCTGGTTGAGATGGGTGAATACTTCGACACGGTCACGCGTCCAAGAATGCAGAAAGCGATCTATGCATCACAATGGCGCGACGGGAAACCGCGTTCTAACGACGGCTTGTCTGCACTGTTCAAATATGTACGGCTCGAAAGCTACGAAGATGCTTTGAACAATCTTACGCTCCTCCCCGGAGCCGACTTCAAGGGGGCCAAAGGTGATTTCGCCCGTGACTACATGCTCCGCTATTGGCTGGACTTCGAGACCAAGGGCAGCCCGTCGCTCTTGAACATCGAATGGTTCGACGATCCGACCGCCTATAGGCTGAAGATCAAAAAGCCCGGCACGGACGAGTATGCCGAGAAGGCGGTGGACCTTGTCGAGACGTTCAACTGGCTGATCGGCCTGCATGTCGAGCATCTGGACCGCTGGCGCGGCTATGACGCCGCCTTCAAGCGCGAGGTCGATCCCGAGCTGCCGGGGGACACGAACACCCGGCTGATGCTCGACGGCGCACTGAAGGAGACGGGCGACGGGGCTTGGCGCTTCCGCAAGGTCGAGGGCTACACCCTGCGCACCCCCGGCGATCACAACGACCGCGAGAAGGCCCTGGTCGTGTGGCGCAAGCTCACCGGTGACCTCGAACAGGACAACCTGATGCTGGATGAGTGGTTCCGGAAGTACCGGCTCTCTGCGCAGGATACCGAATTCGATGTGATCTACGTGAATGGATCTAACAACCTGCCCAACCTCCGCAAGGACGAGGAGACCTGGAAGGTGCGCCTGATCGAGGAAGCGTTCCATCAAGCAATGTGGGATGTGGAGGGGTGATCGATGACCGCACAAGATTTGGAGACACCGGAGGCGGCGATAAATGCCTCTAACCAGATATTTGAGTTTCTTTCGAATGTGCCGGTAGGCATTTGGGAGGCCGTGACCTTAGCCGCTATTGGGGCCGTCGGTTGGTTTGGAAAAACAGGTTTTGATATGTGGCAAAAGTCTCGGTTGCCATTTAAGCAAGATAGAGAACGTTACCAAGCTGTGGTTGATGCTATTCAGCCAGAGCATCTCCATTATTTTCGGGAAGTTCAGCTAAACTCCATCGGCAAAGGGGCTGTAGACGGAATAGACGATAGCTATGAAGCTCTGTCTTGGATCAGAAAGAGTAGGCCGGCTTATTTGCATGGGAAGCTTCGGCCGCTTGAAGACGAGCTTTCTGAATCTCTTCGTGATTTGTGCGAAGTGATGGCAGTAAGGCTGTTTGTGCATCGTGCTAATCTGAATGTGTATACAATGTACTGGGATCGGTTTGACGAATGGTCTCAAGAGGATTCCAAACGGTTTCAAGAAATAAGAGATGAATTTTTTAAGTGTATTGATCGTTCTATCGATGCATTTGAAGCTTTTCGCGACGCAGGCAACAGGTTGTTTGCGGACAGGCTTGTGAGGGGAAAGGCCGATGGCTAAGGCGCCTAAGAAGAAACAATTACCCTTTGGCCACAAGTTGGTGCTTAACCAGTGGATCGTCAGTCTGTTCGGTTTTGATCCACTGAAGGATCACAAGGACGGTAACCGCACCTTGCGGCCAATGCAGCAGTTGGCGAAGTCCGTAAAGGATGTGCATGGGGGGATGACACCTGAGAACCTGCACCACTTTTATAAGGCGCTCGATATAAATCTCCAGGCGACTGCGACGATCACGCCAGCCGACTTGCTGCGTTACGAACACAACATCGTTAGCCACACGCTGGCGATCAACGAGAAGCGCGATAGGCCAATTGTATGGAAATACTACCAGTGGCTCTCGCTACTGTTCGCTGAAATCTATCTTGACCGGTTCTTTGCCGACCGCGAGGCATTGTTGGAGGCATTGAATGCTTATGTCGCCGCTTTCAACACTTACTGGACGAACGAGGGTTACGAGACGGGGGTCACGCCCTATGAGCTCGAGGACCTGAACAAGCTCTGCCTGCAAAATGCAACTGGTTCGGGAAAGACGTTGCTGATGCACGTCAATTTCCTGCAGTTCCGGCACTATGCTTCAAAGTCTTCGTTTAAACACGACCTGACACGGACCGTACTCATTACGCCGAACGAACAGCTTTCGGCTCAGCATGCGCGCGAGATAAAGGGCAGTAATATTGCCGCATCGCGCCTTTTGACAGACAGCGGTGACTTGCTGTCTTCGGGCAAGAACGGCCTGCGCCAAGTGGATTTCACCGAGGTGACCAAGCTGAAGGATGAAGATGGGCCAAACGTCATTGCCACCCGTAACTTGGGCGACCAGAACCTCCTGCTCGTTGATGAGGCCCATCGTGGCATGGGAAGTCAAGAAGAGCGTGGCTGGTTTAGAAGCCGTGCGCGGCTCTCGGAAAAGGGCTTTGTCTTTGAGTATTCGGCGACCTTGAAAGAGGCGGTTTCCGCTGCAAAACGCCCTGAGATTGAGGCATCTTACGCGAAAACAATCCTGTTCGATTATTCGTACCGGTATTTCTATGAGGATGGCTACGGCAAGGACTACCGCATCTTCAACCTGCCACGCACTTTCGATGAGCTTGAATTCTCTTACCTTACTGCTTGCCTGTTGAGTTTCTATCAGCAGCTGAGGCTTTACGAGGATAACTACGGTCTATATGCACCTTACAACATAGAGAAACCGCTTTGGGTCTTTGTCGGGTCCAGTGTCACCAAGGCAACCGGAACAAAGGCGGAAAAGGCGACTGTTTCGGATGTTGCAAACATCCTAAAATTCATCGCGAAGTTCCTGAATGATGAGGGTGCGTCTGCTGCCGTGATCGAGCAAATCCTGACGGGTAACGCGCAGGAGACAGGTTTACTCGATGAGAACGGAACTGACATCTTCGCTGGTGGGTTTGCGTACCTTCAGAGCCTCATGCTTCGGGAGAGCTGGAAACCAGGCGATTTATTCCGCGATATCCTTGAAAAACTGTTCCAGAACAGGGGCGGTGGAGAGCTGTCCATCGCGCGGATCAAAGGCGATGATAACGAGATAATGTTGCGGGTCGGGCAGGCGGATAAGCCGTTCGGGTTGATTAACGTTGGCGACGCATCAGGCCTGGCAAGCCATCTCTCTGAGCAAGCCTTTGAGAATGCCTCAGTTTTGGAATCCGAGTTTGCAGAGACCTTGTTTGGTCAGGTCACATCATCCAGTTCACCAGTTAACCTGCTTATAGGTTCCAAGCGCTTTGTAGAAGGTTGGGATTGTTGGCGCGTTAGCACGCTTGGTCTGATGCATGTCGGCAAAAGTGAAGGGGCACAGATCATTCAGCTTTTTGGGCGAGGTGTTCGCCTCAAGGGCTTTGACTGGTCGTTGCAACGAAGTGGTTTTGCAACACCGACAGATCAGCCAGATCTGATCCAATATGTTGAGACCCTGAATGTTTTCGGCATCGAAGCCGACTTTATGGAGCGCTTCCGCAAATTTCTTGAGGAAGAAGAGCTGCCGCGAAATGATCAGAAGCAGGTGTTTACAGTGCCACTGACTGTCACATACGACTTCGGACAGCGCCTGAAAATTCTGCGTCCGCGAAAGAGGCGTGATGATGGTCGCGAATATGATTTCAAGCGGGATGGTGCGGTTCCGGCGCTGACCATTGTACCTGACAAGATACGTCAGAAAGGCGTTGAGATAGATTGGTATCCGCGCATTCAGTCACTTGAATCGAAAAAAGCCACCAAGCTTGGCAGTAAAGAAGAAACCCGTTTCGGTGACGGCCATTTAGCCTTCTTGGACTACGATGACTTGTTCTTCCGCCTCGAGAAATTCAAGCGAGAGCGCACTTGGCACAATATCAACATCTCTAAGTCCATGATCAAGGATCTACTCGCTGACCGGACCTGGTACAGGATCATTGTGCCGTCCGGCAAAATGGAGTTCTCCGACTTTGGAAACGTAGCGCTGTGGCAGGAGATGGCTGCGGAGCTATTGCAGAAGTTTTCTGAGGAGTTCTACAATTATTGCAAGGCTGCATTCATTGAGCCTAGGCTCGAACTTCGTGAGATCGAGGTCGGGGATGGTAGTCTTCCTGAAGCTACAGACTACCAGTTGATCGTGGATGCGAGCGAAGCAGCGCTAATCAATGATATTCAGACTCTCACTCATGAGATCGCGGCCCGAAAAACAGGAATTCTCCGTGCGGGTGATTTGAAAGGCTGCCTCTTCGATACGCACCTTTATGAACCAGTCCTTCATGTCACCAAAGGTAGTAGGATTCAGATCGCGCCCGTATCTCTGAACGAGAGCGAGTTCCAGTTTCTTGATGATCTTCGCGTTTATATCGAACGAGATCATGAGAGATTGGCATCAGACGGGATTGAGCTATTTCTGCTTCGAAATGAGAGCCGAGGCCGCGGCATAGGGTTTTTCGAGGCTGGTAACTTCTATCCAGACTTTTTGTTATGGCTTGTTAAGGATGGAAAACAGCACCTTTCATTTGTTGAGCCGCACGGACTTCAGCATGAGGGCCCTGGTCATAAGAAGATTGAATTCCATCGGGTGATAAAAGATATCCAAACGCGCCTGGCCAGTGACGACGTTGTCTTGAACAGTTTTGTTGTTACGCCTACCCGTTTTGGGAAGTTGAATTGGGGTAAGACCATTCAGGAATTAGAAGATATGCATGTCCTGTTCATGGACGATCAGCGAGATGATTATGTCTCAAAGATAGTCAGTAAAATTCTGAACTAGTTGCCCCTTCGTTGCAGAAATTTCGGCTGCTAACTAGATGACCGTTCTATGTATCTGATTTGGTGAGAGGGCACTTGGAATGAATGTTGAGACGCTGACTTCCAATCTCCCTGCATTTTTCCAATGTTTGGCTGAATGTCATTTTGAAGTGCTCACCAAACCAGAAAAACGCACAGAACCAATAAACGAGACGCAATTAAAGGGGCTATTCGATAGGCTCACCGAGTTAGCTCTATCTGACGTTTTTGAGACAGTTGGTTCCTGTAATCCATGGAACCTTGCAGGGCTAGGGCGTGATGAAGTTCGAAACGCCGCTGTTTTGAAATGGCTGCTTTCACCAAGAGGGGATCATGGCCTTCAAGCTGAGCTCTTGCGAAACCTACTTGCTGATATTCCGGACTTTCCGCAGGAACCCTCACGTTATTGCCGGTTGGCAGTTGAAGATTGTCCTGATGGTTTGAGGGACAGCCGTGTTGACATTCGAATTGACGATCCCAGAAACTTCTTTCTCATCATTGAAGTGAAAATTGGGGCCAGTGAACAAAGTGATCAATTACGACGCTATTGCGAGATAGCTGCGGCATGTGCGCGAGATGGTCGTCCCTGGAAGGTTGTTTACCTTACATGTAGAGGATCCGCGCCAACAACCGCAGGGGAATTCATCGATGATGTTGTCCCTATCTCTTGGTCTAGAATTTCGGAGCATTTGCGAATGATCGTGAGAATGCGAAAAGGTGGGCACGAGATTTCTAATTTTCTCGCCAACTCCTTTGCAAAACATATCAGCAGTTTTTAGGGGCTCACATGATGGATAACCAGAACAAGCGGCCAGGGCTCTTAATTCTGCAAAATTTGCAATTGTTTGATCAAACCGCGGTGTATTTTGAACGCGAAATAGTTCCTTCGTTGAACGCAGAGTTATCCAATCTGTTCAAAAATTGGCTCGAAGAAAAATCATGGCTTGGTGAAGTTAGCGAGGGAGACGAATTGCATGAGTTTTGGTGTGCGCCAAAACATTGGCAAGTTGAGAACGAAGACTGGAAAGGGTGGTTCGATCTCGACGTACGAGACGCGGATCAAACAAACTCTTACCGAGTAGCTTCTCTTTTTGGCTTGGGCGACACGCAATATGGTTTCCGGTTCTGCCCGAACCCTTCTTACTTTTCTGATAAGAGGAGTTGGAACAAAGCTGTTGCCTCGTTGGAGCCAGAAGTAGGCTTGGAACTGGGAAAACGAGGTTGGGAACACGAAGGGAAAGGTGTGTATTTTCGGCCGTTTCAGCTGTCGACAGATAAAATTGTTGATGCTTGGAATGATGATGACTGGGTATACACTTTTGATGCCCTCCAACAAACATTAGATCAGATTTATCAAGACCTTGAGCTCTTCGATCATTTTCTAAATAAAGTAAAGCAGCAGTTGTAACGATCAATTGATGTGAGTATTTCCTTGATGTTGGAGCTTTATGCGAGCGCAATTTTGACCACGTAAATAGTTTGAATAATTTTACCAAAGGTAAGCGTCTTTTCACGGCTACCTTGACGTAAGAATGTTTTCAGTTTTCGTGAGGGGATCAGGCTTGGAGGTCGATGTTCCAGGGGAGGAGTTCGTCGA
>NZ_PAQR01000019.1 GCF_002709775.1 Thalassospira sp. | reverse complement strand
TTCTTTAGCCATGTGACTCCTAGCTTTCGTATTGCAATATCAAAATACCGGTGGGCCGCAAACTGCTCTGAACCGGGCAAAAGGTCAAGTCCTTTCACGTCCAAAGCAGGGCGTTACAGCACTGCGTTAAACGAATAGCGTAGACTCTGTCCTGCCAAATCGTCCCGAAAGGGATCGCGCGGAAAGAACGCCAGCTTACGCCTTTTACAATGGCCGCTTGCACCCTAAGATGTCTGCTTGATCCTGACTTCTCGTGAAGGCCACCGCATGACCAATCCTCATACCACTGAAATACGCCTTGCTGAACGTGCTGACGCACCGGTCCTTCATGCCATGATTTGCGAGATCGGCAAGGCCACTGGATGTGCGGATAAAATCGCCAGTTCGCCCGAGGATCTGGCACGTGACGGATTTGGCGAAGACCGTGCGTTCGATGCTCTGATTGCGATTGCCGGTGATACACCGGTGGCCATGTGCCTGTTCTTTCCAAGCTATTCGACTTTTCGCGGACGCGCCGGGCTTTATATCCAGGACCTATATGTCGCACCAAGCCATAGGGGTGGCGGCTTCGCCAAGCGTTTGGTCGGGGCCGTTGCCAAGCATGCCCATGCCAGCGGCAAGTCCTATATCCGCTTATCGGTCGATGCGGAAAACATGATTGGCCAACGGTTTTACGAGAAGCTTGGCATGCGCCATGCCGAGGATGAGAAAATCTATGTGCTGGACGGTGCAGCGTTCGACGCCCTCGCCGGGTCGAACTGACGCCTGCAGTCAAACTTTTGGCGCAGGACCAATCGGGAAGCGGTCAAGAATGCGCTTTTTGATCTGATCGCGCACCTGGCGATAGGCCTCAAGACGGATTTCACGCGAACCTTCGACAATCGTGGCATCAAAGGTATTCCAGAATTCCACATCACAGGCCATCGTGCGGGTCATTTCGACCGCACGGTGCTGGGCTTCTGGTGACATGGTGATGATCAGATCAAAGAAGCCGTCTTCAAGCTGATCAAAGGTTTTGGATTTGTATGAGGAAATATCAAGACCGATTTCTTGCATCACCGCGACGGCAAAGCCGTCCAGGTCACCGGCACGCACCCCGCAGCTTTCAACATAGATATGGGTTCCGTGATAGTGACGCATCAGGGCAGCAGCCATCACCGAACGCACGGCATTGTAGCTGCAGGCAAAAAGAACCGAGCCGGGGAGTTCTTCTGCCACCGTGCCTTAACCCCGGATGTGAAGGACACAAATCAGCGTAAACAGGCGACGGGCCGTATTTTCATCAATCGTCACCTTGTCGGCCAGAAGTTCACGCAGCTGTTCGGACCCTTCATTGTGAAGACCGCGACGCGCCATATCGATGGTTTCGATCTGGGCGGCACTGGCCTTCTTGATGGCGTCATAATAGCTTTCGCAGATCATGAAATAGTCTTTGACGATCCGGCGAAACGGCGAGAGCGGCACGGGAATGGTGGTCAGGTTTTCGGTATCGTCATCACCGCGCACATCCATATAGATGCGGTTATCCTCGATACGCATATGGACCGAATATGGCCCTTCAAACCCGCCAGCCGGTTCGAAATGATTTTCTTCCAGCAGGTCATAGATCGCCACCGCCTGCTCGTGTTCGACCTCAGGACGGCGCCGTACCTTGTACTTTTCGTCAAGATAGATACCGGCAATACATTGGTTTTCTGCCATGGCTCTCTCGCTCCGGTCCCCTCACACGCTGCATTGCAACAGCTTACATCTGGTTTGAACGGATCGCTACTGAAAGTCCATGCGCCTGCAGACCTTCGCTTTCAGCAAGGGCGACGGCGGCCGGGCCGATCTTTGCCAGACTTTCGGGTGTGCACTTGATCAGCGATGACCGCTTGATGAAGTCCAGAACCCCAAGGCCGGACGAGAACCGCGCCGAACGCGCCGTTGGCAGCACATGGTTCGGCCCGGCAACATAGTCGCCAATGGCTTCGGGGGTATAACGGCCCAGGAAAATCGCACCGGCATGGTGAATGTCTTCTGCCAGCGCATCCGGGTCGTCTACCGCCAGCTCCAGATGTTCCGGTGCGATCCGATCCACAAGGGCCGGAGCCTGCGACAGATTTTCGACCAAAACAATTGCACCAAAGTCGCGCCAGCTTGCACCAGCGATCTCTGCACGCGGCAGGGTTTCCAGATGGGTATCAATCGCCGCCTGCACCTGATCCGCAAAGCCTGCGTCATCGGTAATCAGGATGGACTGTGCAACCGGGTCATGTTCCGCCTGCGACAAAAGGTCTGCTGCCACCCAGCTTGCATCATTGCTGCCATCGGCAACAACGAGGATCTCCGACGGCCCGGCAATCATATCAATGCCGACCTGACCAAATACGCGGCGCTTGGCTGCTGCGACGAACGCATTGCCCGGACCGACAATCTTGTCGACCGGCTTGATGGTTTCCGTTCCATAGGCAAGGGCCGCAACCGCCTGCGCGCCGCCGATCCGGTAAATCTCGTCAACACCGGCAATGCGGGCAGCTGCCAGAACCAGCGGGTTCATTTTGTTATCAGGCGTCGGCACGACCATGACAAGGCGCTGCACACCGGCAACCTTGGCCGGGATGGCATTCATCAGAACCGAAGACGGATAAGACGCCAGACCGCCCGGCACATAAAGGCCCGCCGCCGAGACAGCCCGCCAGCGCCAGCCGAGCTCGACACCACTTTCATCGGTGTAACGCTCATCTGCTGGCATCTGCTTTTCGTGATAGGCGCGAATGCGGGTTGCTGCCAGTTCGAGCGACTTCAAAAGATCGGTATCAATGTCTGCAACCGCGGCATCAACATCGGCAGCGGTGACCGCCATGCCGGATGCATCGATGCTCAGCCGGTCAAAACGATTGGTATATTCGCAAACAGCTTCGTCACCGCGCGCGCGGACGTTATCAATAATGTTGGCAACGGCGGCATCAACATCGGCATCCGATTCCCGCTTCATGCCCAGAAGTTTGACGAAATCTTCCTCAAAACTTTTATCCGTGATGGAAAGCTTAAGCGGCATTGAGCACCTCGGAGAAACGGTCGATCCAGGGCTGGATATCAGTCGGACGGGTTTTAAGTGCGGCACGGTTAACGATCAGACGCGACGTCACGTCAGCAACATGTTCGATTTCACGCAGACCATTGGCCTTAAGCGTATTGCCGGTGGAAACAAGGTCAACGATACGACGGCACAGGCCGAGTGTCGGGGCCAGTTCCATCGCGCCATTCAGCTTGATGCATTCGGCCTGTACGCCGCGTTTGGCGAAATGGGTGCGCGTGATGTTCGGGTATTTGGTTGCCACCCGGACATGTGACCAGCGCGACGGGTCATCGCCTTCGATCATTTCTTCGGGTTCGGCAACGGCAATCCGGCAATGACCGATATTGAGATCCAGCGGTGCATAGATATCCGGGTAATCGAATTCCATCAGGACATCATTGCCGCAGACACCGATATGAGCAGCACCAAAGGCCACGAAGGTTGCGACGTCAAAGCTGCGCACACGGATGATATCGATATGCGGATGATTTGTGGCAAACCGAAGAGCACGGGATTTCGGATCATCAAATGCGGCTTCCGGCTCGATCCCGGCGGATCGCACCAGTGGCATCACCTCGTCAAGAATGCGCCCCTTGGGTAGGGCAAGCACCAGCTTTTCGTCACTCATCAATTAGTCGCCTTACGCGTTTTTCAGTTATCCGGTGGCCTTGAAATCAGGCCGGAACCCGAACACGTTCAATCTGCGCCCCGCAGGCCGCAAGTTTCTCTTCAAGCCGCTCATAACCACGGTCGAGATGGTAAACACGGTTAATAACCGTCTCGCCCTCGGCTGCCAAGCCTGCAAGCACCATCGAAACCGAGGCACGGAGATCGGTTGCCATGACCTCTGCCCCCGACAGCTTCGCGGAACCACGGACAATCGCCGAGCGCCCATGCACATTGACATCAGCGCCCATACGGCTGAGCTCCGGCACGTGCATGAAGCGGTTTTCAAAAATCGTCTCGGTGATCATGGAGGCACCGTTGGCAACCGACATCAGCGCCATGAACTGCGCCTGCATATCGGTCGGGAAGCCCGGGTAAGGTTCGGTCATCACATCAACGCCCTTAAGCGTGGCGCGGTTACCGCGGACCTTCATGCCGTCTTCGGTCTCTTCGACCTCAACACCGGCGGCACGCATTGCATCAACAAGGCTGTCGATCAGCTCAAGTCGCGTACCCGTCAGCTCGATCTCACCACCGGTGATGGCGGCGGCAATCGCATAGGTACCGGTTTCGATGCGATCCGGGACAACCGAATATTCCGCACCATGCAGGCGCGGCTTGCCGGTCACTTTCAGGGTATCGGTACCAATGCCTTCGATCTCGGCCCCCATCGCGACCAGACAATGGGCCAGATCGGAAACTTCGGGTTCACGCGCTGCATTGCCGATCGTGACCACACCATCGGCAAGAGAAGCTGCCATCAGCGCGTTTTCCGTCGCACCGACAGAGACCTGCGGGAACAGGATATGGCCGCCCTTGAGGCCTTCGGGCGCGCGGGCTTCGATATAGCCCTCTGTCAGGTGGATCTCCGCACCCATGGCTTCCAGTGCCTTAAGATGCAGGTCGACCGGACGGTTGCCAATTGCGCAGCCACCAGGCAACGACACACGCGCTACACCGCAGCGCGCAACAATCGGACCCAGCACCAGGACAGATGCGCGCATTTTGCGCACCAGATCATAAGGTGCCGTGGTCGAGGTGATTTCCTTAGCGGTCATTTCCAGAACGCGACCTGTATGGCCGCCATTTGGCGCATGGCCGTTCAGATGCAACGCCACACCGTGCTGGGCCAGCAGGTTGGCCATCGATGTGATATCTGCCAAATGCGGCAGGTTTGAAAGGGTCAGCGTTTCATCTGTCAGCAGGGCTGCTGCCATCAGGGGCAAAGCCGCGTTTTTGGCACCGCCGATTGCAATTTTGCCCTGCAGCCGGCGACCACCGGAAATCTTGATCTTGTCCATTCAGTCCTCTTTGTGCTGTGCGTATCGGCACAGCAAACGCGTGTCTTGGCGTGTCACCACCAGATTTGTGCCATCCCTTTATCACAGGCGCGGCAAAGTGACACCTTTTTGGCCCATATATTTCCCTGCGCGATCCGCATAGGAGGTATCGCATTCACTTTCCGCCTTGAGGAAAATGAACTGACAGGCGCCTTCGTTGGCATAAATGCGTGCGGGAAGCGGGGTTGTGTTGGAGAATTCAAGGGTCACATGCCCTTCCCATTCCGGTTCAAGGGGCGTGACATTGACGATGATGCCGCAGCGGGCATAGGTCGATTTCCCCAGACAGATCACCAGCGTGTCGCGCGGGATGCGGAAATATTCCACCGTGCGCGCCAGAGCAAAACTGTTGGGCGGGATCACACAGACATCGGTCTTGCGGTTGACGAACCCGTCATCGGAAAATTCCTTGGGGTCAACAATGGCCGAGTCGACATTGGTAAAGATCTTGAACTCGTCGGCAACGCGGGCGTCATAGCCATACGAGCTGACACCATAGGAAATCACACCGTCGCGTTTGAACCCGTCAACGAACGGCTCGATCATGCCTTTTTCCTGCGCCATCTGGCGTATCCAGTGATCCGGTCTTACCGACATAGTGCCACCCCTGTTTTTGCGAAAATCCCAACCACGTTCAGCACCCACGGTTTTACCCGCCCGTTGGCACCAAGATCAACCAAACGATGCGCTAGTCGACCAACGCCTCGCAGAAAAAAGAACGTCGGCGATCAGTCGTCGCTTTTTTCGCCCTTATCCGATCCGCTCTGGTCGCTTTTACGCGTGCGCTGCTGTTGCTTGCGCTTGGCCAGATTGGCACGCAGCGCTTCGGCTTCGCGTTTTAGGCGCTCCTCGTTCACAGCCGGGCGCATGTCAGATTTTTTGGCAGTCATGGTGCGATCACGGTTCCATCAGATTTTTCGGGTTGCTTGATTGGCCCGTTATAAAACAGCACGCGAAAAATTACAGCCGATCTTGACGAAAACAGGGCGAAAAGCCCTGCCAAGGGAACAATCGAAAAACTTCGCATAATTCAGGCTTGACCAATTACTGATACGTGGCCTATAACCCGCCCGCACCGCAAGGGCTCATGCTGCTGTAGCTCAGGGGTAGAGCACTCCCTTGGTAAGGGAGAGGCCGGGAGTTCAAATCTCCCCAGCAGCACCATTGCCCACCGGTCAGCCTGATTATCGGGCTGCTGTAGCTCAGGGGTAGAGCACTCCCTTGGTAAGGGAGAGGCCGGGAGTTCAAATCTCCCCAGCAGCACCATTTTACAAATACATTTCATATAAATGGTCATGATCCCGCACCTTGTTAGATGCGAGATGCTCTGACATTGGTTTTGCTGTTAGCGCATTGCCCGTTGCGGCAAGACGCGCTTTCTAGCCGTAGAAGGCGCGATACCATTCAACAAAGTTGCCAATGCCGGTCTCAATCGAGGTTGCCGGTTTGAAGCCGACCGCATCGGTCAGCGCATCGACATCAGCGAAGGTTGCCGGAACGTCGCCATCCTGCATCGGCAGCATGTTTTTCTCGGCCGTCTTGCCAAGTGCCTTTTCGATCGTTTCGATCAGATGCAACAGCTCGATCGGGCTGTTATTGCCGATATTAAAAACCCGATAGGGTGCCGAGCTGGTTGCAGGATCCGGCTTGCCCGAATTCCAGTCTGGATTGGGTTCGGCGACCGTCGAGATACAGCGATAGACGCCTTCGACGATATCATCGATATAGGTGAAATCGCGGCGCATCTTGCCTTCGTTAAAGACATTGATCGGCTTGCCTTCAAGTATCGCCTTGGTGAACAGGAACAACGCCATATCAGGCCGCCCCCAAGGACCATAGACGGTAAAGAAGCGCAGACCGGTCGTCGGCAGGCGATAGAGATGGCTATAGGTATGCGCCATCAGCTCGTTAGCCTTTTTCGATGCCGCATACAGACTGATCGGGTGGTCGACATTGTGATGCACGGAGAACGGCATTTCCGTATTCATGCCATACACCGAGCTGCTTGATGCATAGACCAGATGCTTCACATTGTTGTGGCGGCATCCTTCAAGAATGTTGGTAAAGCCAACAAGGTTGGCATCAATATAGGCATGGGGATTTTCGATTGAATAACGCACGCCAGCCTGGGCGGCCAGATTGACCACATAGGTCGGCTTTTCAGTCGCGAACAGATCAGCAATGCCTTCCCGGTTTTCGAGGTCCATGCGGACGAACTTGTAACCGGGTTTACCTTCCAAACGTGCCAGACGCGCTTCCTTGAGGTTAACGTCATAATAGTCGTTAACGTTATCCAGTCCGACAACCGTCGACCCCTGCTCCAGCAATTTCAGGCAAAGATGGGAACCGATAAAACCGGCGGCACCCGTGACTAGTACCTTCTCATTGGCCGGGATAATGAAGTCAGACATGCGCGTTGGAATTCCTGATTGAAATACAGATTTAAGCGCTCATCACGCCACTTGGAAATTCGAAATTTCTGATACCAGCAAGGGTGGCGATGTGCAAGCCATCAACCATGGCAATGCATGTGCGAAACACTCGATCAACAGGTGCACGCATCAAACCGAGACTCGGGAACAAATTTCTGCTATGGTTCGAAGGTTACAGAGTCCGTTTCAAGGCGAATTGCGACGTAAAGACAAATGATTTCAGCGGGTCAAACCATAGCCAACCCTAATGGCGGCGGATTGGGCGTTATCCTGAATGCTCGGGAAATCGCGCAAACTGCTGACGGGCGCGTTTTGGCCGAATATGAAGCCATCGAAGTCCAACGTCAGGGTGGTGACACCGCATCTGTATCACCCTATGCAATTAATGGCGCTGGATCGGACGCGGCACGTACCCGCATTGTCGACCCTCGTACTCTGACAGAGGCACAAGCAGTTGCTGGTGGTGTCAGCCGTGCGGAATACCGTGAAGCGCGTGAGACCAATGCCGATAATGGCAACAGCCAGAATGGTGTTTCCGCCGATGGCGACCTTGACCCGGCAGAGGAAGACGTCGTTAACCAGCTGCGCGCGCGTGACTCTGCTGTCCGCCAGGAAGAACAAGCTCATGCGGCCGCAGCCGGGCCTTATGGTTCAGCCCCGCAATACACCTATCAGATTGGCCCGGATGGCAATGCCTATGCCATCGGCGGGCATGTTGACGTAAGCGTCTCGATGTCGGGCAGTGCAGATGACCGTGACCGGGCACTTGCCACACTGCAGAATGCAGCACTTGCACCGAATGCGCCGTCGGGTGCCGATATGGCAGCCTTCCGTCAGGCCAGCCTGCAAAGAGCAACCATTGATGGTAGTGAATCGACAAATACTACCAAAGAATCCACACCAAATTCCGCAGCATACCGAAACGGTGAGCCGCAAAGCGTCTCGATCACCGTATAAATTCGCCTTCGCGTATCTGCTTGCCCCCTAATTATACTATTCAATGCGCGACAAAACACTTACCCTTACACCTATGCTCTTATTCACCTGGATAGTTCACCTAATCAAAAACTATCCTGCCGTTTGACAGGGGCTTGGTTTTGTTGAATGCTGCGCTCGCGTCCGGGGGGGGGACGCTTGGATTGAAAATATCAGAATCGCGCGAAACCGTGTTGTTACGGCCCGCGTTTCCGAGGTCACTCGTCCCATCATTTGTAGTGAGCTTTGGACAAGAACAGGTACGGCATAAAAATGAACATCCTGCTAGCAGACGATCACGATCTCGTCAGAGACGGGATCACTTCCTTCCTTAAACTCGCAGCGCCGGAAGTTGAAGTCGCGCAGGCGAAAGACTTCGCAGAAGCACTTGCCGTCGTTGACGGGGAAACCAGCGTTGACCTGACCATCCTTGATCTGAACATGCCCGGCATGAACGGATTGTCCGGTCTGACCGTTATGCGTCAGAAGCATCCGGAAATTCCGGTGGTTATTCTGTCAGGTTCTGTCAAACGCAGCGACGTTTTGAACGCACTGGAACATGGCGCGTCTGGCTATCTGCCAAAGACGCTGTCGGGCAAATCTCTGATCAACGCCCTGCGCCTGATCCTGTCGGGCGAGAAATACATTCCGTCCGCATTGCTTGAAGACGATGGCTCGCAAATTCGCCCGGGCGAGATTGATCTTGATGGCCTGGCGCCCGACAATCCCCTGCGTCAGCTGACCAACCGTGAGCGCGAAGTTCTCGGCCTGCTGACCAAGGGCTTGTCGAACAAGGAAATCGCCAAGCAACTGACCGTCCGTGAAATCACCGTAAAGGTGCACCTGACCGGTATTTTCAAGAAGCTTGGCGCAGCCAACCGTACGCAAGCGGTCAAGATTGCCATGCAGTTGGGTTGGGAAGCCTGATCGCAGCCAATCAAGGCCAAAAGACCAAAGCCCGGTATTTTGCCGGGCTTTTTCTTTGGGCTGCCGACATCACTTAGTGAAGCAGCGCCCCCGCATTAGGCGGCAAACACTTCGCAAAGCTCATCAAGTGTTGCCAGAAGCTCCTTGAGGTTAAGCGGCTTGGACATCACCATGACCGGTGCGTCTGTGCCATCTTCGTCTTCAACAGGCTTCTCCGCATCGCCGGGATGGCCCGTCATCACAATAACCGGCAGTGCAGGATTGCGTTCCCGTAGTTCCTTGACCAGGGTGTTGCCGTCCATGTGCGGCATCCGGATGTCTGTAATCAGGATATCGGGCTGAACGATGCCGGCAATCGCCAGTGCGTCTTCGCCGTTACTCGCAGCCGAGACGTTAAAGCCCTGCGCCTCCAGATAGGCTGAAATGATCTCCATCGCGTCGAGTTCATCATCAACCACAAGGATGCGAATATTGCCCCGCACGGCTGCGTTCGTTGGAACCTGCGATAGCCCCCCTTCATCAAGCGTTCCGTCAGACAAGTTGTCTGCCTCGGTAACTTCGACATCGGCGAGCGGCAGGGTGATTTCAAAGCATGCGCCGTCACCTTCGTTGCGCACATCAATCCGCCCACCCATGGCCTCAACAATGCCGAAGCTGACCGAAAGGCCAAGCCCGGTACCTTTGCCGACATCCTTGGTGGTAAAGAACGGATGGAATAAAAGATCAATCGCAGCTTCCGGCACGCCACCGCCATTATCATTGACCGAGAGTTTCAGGGCCTTGCGTGCCTCATCAACCATGGCACAGACCCGGATCAGACCGCCGATGCTTCCGGCGTCATCGCCATTTTCGTTGATGGCATCGCGCGCGTTGCTCAGCATATTGACCAGAACCTGTTCAAGCTGAACCTGACGACCATTTACAAAGCAGCGCTGCCGTGGCGGAACGACATCAATGGCGATACCCGACAATCTGCAATCATGCTCAACCATGTCAACCGCGCGCTCAACCGCCTTCATCACATCAAAGGGGGCAAAATCATCATCGTCGGGACGACTGTAAATCTGCAGGTGCTTGATGATCTCGGACATGCGTTCTGTTTGGGCACTGATCAGTGACAGGCGTTCGCGCTGAAACGCCGGTTTGACCGCATCAAGATCATACTGAAGGGCACAGGTATCCGCCGCCATGCGGATCACATTCAAAGGCTGATTCATTTCATGTGCCACGGATGCAGCCATCTCGCCAAGTGTTGCCAGCTTGGAAGTCTGCACCAACTGGCGTTCGACCTTGCGCTTTTCCGTGACATCCTCGGCCAGCATGAGCATTGCTGGCGCCCCTTCGTGGGTAAAAGCAATGGCCGAGACTTCAAGTTCGACATTCTCGCCTTCCGGGCGCTGACAAATGATGGTGAAGTCAGCGCGCCCCGGATAACCGTTGCGATAGCGGGAAATGTATTCTTCGAGTGTTTCACGGCTTGAGGGATGAACCATCTCCATAAAGGAGCGCCCGACCAGTTTGTCACTGTCGCCAGCACCCAATATGGTCACCCCCTGCTGGTTCATATAGACGATCTCTTCACCGCTCAGGACAGAGATCAGCTCCGGTGCCAGTTCAACCAGCTTGCGGTAACGTTCTTCACTTTCCTTTAGTGCCCTCTCCGCACGTGAACGCTCAATCGCATAGCGGATCGAGCGGCGAATGGTGCGACCATCGGGAAATTCCTTGGTCAGGTAATCTTCTGCACCATGTTGAAGGGCTTCAAACGCCAGTTCTTCATCCTTATGACCGGTCAGGACAACAACAGGCGCAACATTGGCACAGCTGCGCACGCGCCGGATGGTGTCGACACCCGAAGAATCCGGCAATGTCAGATCCAGCAGGACAACATCAAAAAGTGCCTCGGCCCCGTCGCCATTCAGAACCGCCATCGCAGAGGCAAGATCGCTGCAATGCTCAATGTCAAATGGCTCCCCGG
Source organism: Thalassospira sp. (assembly GCF_002709775.1). Taxonomy (GTDB): domain Bacteria; phylum Pseudomonadota; class Alphaproteobacteria; order Rhodospirillales; family Thalassospiraceae; genus Thalassospira. The sequence continues at coordinate 18,729 of NZ_PAQR01000019.1, read as the reverse complement.
TTTCCTCCAAAAGGGTGCGCACCAGAAACGCATCCCCGGGATTATCTTCGACAAGAAGAATTCGAAACCGTTGTTCAGGCATTGCAGTCTTTTCCAACTATCAGAGAAACGGATTTCCGTCCCACATAGCAGGGATCGAAAACCCATTGATTCTGCATGGTTTCACCAATCCTAGCAATCCTGAACATCAACAAGCAGGCGTCCCTTCACCTGACCTTTAAGGATCTTCTCCCCCCATGACAGGATGTCAGAAAGCGCAACCTTGGTGGTTGCCGCAGCCAGCTGGTCCTTGGACAGCTCCTTACCCAGGCGCTTCCATGCACGCACACGCGTTCCATATGGGCACATCACCGAATCAATCCCGATCAGTTTCACGCCGCGCAGCAGGAAGGGAATGACCGTTGCCGGCAAATCCGGACCACCGGCAAGCCCGCAGGCAGACACGACACCGTGATACTTCATCTCCGAAAGCACATGCGCAAGGGTCGTACTGCCGACGCTGTCAATCGCGCCAACCCATCGTTCGGTCAGAAGCGGCTTGCTGGTATCGGTAAGCTCATTGCGATCAATGATGGTGCTTGCGCCAAGATCACGCAGATACTGATGTGTTTCCGCGCGCCCGGTCGACGCTGCCACCCGATACCCAAGCGACGTAAGGATGGAAACGGCAACCGAGCCGACACCGCCTGCGGCCCCGGTCACAAGGACTTCTCCATCCTGATCTTTTGAAACGCCCTGCTCCTCAAGCGCCATGACAGCCAGCATTGCGGTAAACCCGGCCGTACCGATTGCCATAGCCTGTGATGCATCAAGCCCATCGGGCAATGGCACCAGCCAATCGGCTTTTACCCTAGCAAACTGGCCATAGCCGCCCCAATGGGCCTCACCAACCCGCCAGCCGGTCAGAACAACTTCGTCACCGGGCTTGTAGCGGTCATCGGTTGATGAAACGACCTCGCCAGAAAAATCGATCCCGGGCACATGAGGATAGGATCGTACTAGTCGCCCGAGCCCGTTCAGGACCATACCGTCCTTGTAATTCAGCGTCGACCATTTGACCCTTACCAAAACCTCGCCTTCAGGCAGGTCATCTGTAGTCAGGTTCTTGAATTCTGCGGTGACGCTTTTTTCTTTCTGGTTTAGCACCAGTGCACGAAATACTTCACCCATGGGTTCCTCCCGATCTGTTCGGTTGATTGATCAAGAGTATGGTGAGCCGCACATTGCGTCAAATCCGTGCGTCGGTGTTAGTCGGGGAAAAGGCTCAATCGCTCGCTGGGGTTGCCGCTGGTTCGAACGCACTATCTGTGCCACCGGTTATCGCAATGACAATGACGACAAGCACCAGAATGGCCAGATAGATGAACAATCGACGTGACGTTGTGCTCTTTTCAGCATCTTCGGGAACGACTTCGCGCTGCACGGTATCGGGCAAGCTGCGATAGGATAACCATCCCAGAAGTGGCACAATCACAAGATCATCCAGCCAACCCAAGCCGACCAGGATATCGGGCAACAAATCAACCGGACTGACCAAATAGATCAGTCCGGCCAGCAGTAACAGTTTGGATTTCAACGCCACGTCCTTGCGCAACAAGGTACGCAGAAGATTTGGGATGATCATCCAGACCGATGCATTTTTCACAGGATTTGATCCGTCTTAACGATGGAGCGGCGTGACAAAGGCAGAGTAGGCAACTTCGATGGCGCGTTCAAATCTGTCGCGCTCCTTGGCCTTGTAGCCCTGCTTTTCTTCAACCAGCCCCAGCGAATTGCACCCCGCAGCACATTCCATGCGTACAGTTGTTGGCAACTTGAATTCATAGGTAGCACCCAAGGTCGCACTGCCTTTGAGCGGCATCGCCTCAATCGATTTTGCCTGCAAATCGCTAGGCGGCACCGTCATCCAGGCCAGCACCAGACCAAAGCCAAGAACTGCAAGCATCGCCAATTTATCAAAATACAGCATGTCGTGTCCCAACCGCATTTCTGTTAATTGTTATTCGCAATTAAGAAATGCCGCAGCGACCGGTTTGTTCCCGTAAAAGTAAAAAAGCGTTAACTTCTTAAGCGCATTCCAATGTTTCAAACACATCCGCACCCGGCGCGTGACCAAGCACATTGGCCTGATGCCAAAGCGCATAAAACAGCAAATGCCAACAAGCGGCACCTTCGCACTTTCCGGGGGTATTAAACAGTTTTTCCACCCGATCTGCATCTGCGATTTCGGCAATGCCAGCCTGCCCCGCGACCAACGGGCCAAGTTGTTTGCCCCTGCCAGAAATCCACTCTGAAACCGGCACCGTAAAGCCGCGTTTTTTGGCAAAGGGTTGCGCCATCGGCAGACAGCGATCCAGCCAACTGCGCAACAGGAACTTGCCAACACCTTTGCGAACCTTGAGACGGTCGGGCAATTGATAGGCAAATTCGGCGACCACCGGATCCAGGAAGGGTGTTCGTCCCTCAAGACCATGAGCCATCAACATGCGATCAAGCTTTAAAAGCAAATCATTGGGCAGCCAATCAGAACAATCGACCGCCTGCGCAATCGAAAGACGTGAACGTTTCCCACGGGCTTCCCGGCTTTCGGACGCGGCAACACCGTCACGCCATCCTTCGAGCACGCCGGGACGCAAGACATCGATCTTGTCAAACGTCCCCTTTGAACGCATGACGCGCCCACCAAGCAAGAAGGGACGCATCACCGAACGATATCGTCCATAACCGCCAAACAACTCATCCCCACCTTCACCGGACAGCACGACCTTGAAATCTCGCGCGGCTTCCTTGGCAAGTTTGTAGGTCGGAAGAATGGCGTAATCTGCCGCCGGATCATCCATGCGTGCTGCGACCTCGGGCAGAAGTTGCCAGAAATCACTTTCCGAGAACATCACCTCGACATGATTGGCATTGCAGGCCCTCGCGACTTCACGGGCCAGTTCGCGTTCGTCATGTACGCTGGTCGCTTCAAAGGCGGCCGTATACGCGGTTACCGGCCGCTCATTCAGGCGATGCATCATGCCAAGCAAGGAGGCGCTATCCACGCCCCCAGACAGGAACATGGCGTAATCGACATCAGATCTTTGATGCAGACGGACCGTTTCTTCAAACACCCGATCCCACTCATAAAGTGCGCGATCAAGATGATTTCCTACGGCACCCGTGTCACTTAGAACCTGACGACGGCGCCGCTCCACGATACGTCCGTTTTTCAGCACAATGGTTTCACCGGGCTGCAGTCGCTTGATCCCGTCAAGGATCATGTCGGAACCCGTCGTGAACTGAACCTGCAGCAGTTCGGATCTGGCGTCCTCGCGCACTTCCCGTCCCACAAGACCCGCAGACACCAATGCCTGCGCCTCGGACGCAAAAGCAAAATACTCGGGGGTCTCGACGTAATAGACCTGCTTGATGCCAAACGGATCGCGACACAGCACCACCTGATTGTCGATCACATCGTGAATGGCAAAAGCATACATGCCGCGCAGCTGATCAAACCCGGCAATCCCGTCGCGCGCAAACACACGAAGGGCGGTTTCACTGTCCGAATGGGTTTTAAATCCCTCTTCGCCGAGTTCTTTTCTGAGTTCGAGATAGTTGTATATCTCGCCATTGGCGATCAGGGCACTACCATTTTCATGATACAGCGGCTGATCACCGGTATTCAGATCAATAATCGCAAGACGGGTCTGGATAACGCCGACAGGGCCTTTGACGTAACGCCCGTCACCATCAGGTCCACGGTGTGCCAAGGCATCACGCAACCGATCCAGCACATCAGGATCAAGGGTTTGCTTATCCTTGGCGATATAACCGGCTATTCCGCACATTAGGCATTCCACCACACCACCCTAAAGCGGCTTACATACATCAACCTAAACAACCTTAGAGATGCCTTATGGCATCAGTTGTTCAAATGCCTCGGCAGCCTGAGCCCAGCCCCACGCACGTTGACTTTCGAGAGCTGCTTTGTGCTGCTCTTCCCATAGGGGATCATCATTTAGAAGTTGGGCAGTGCGTTTGGCAAATAAATCGTCATCGTTAGCAACAAATCCGGTTTGGTCATCGACAATGCGCTCGGCCACGCAGCCAACATCCTGCACCACGCAAGGAACCCCCATAGCCTGGGCTTCCCCCAACGCTAGGCAGAAGGTTTCTCCAACATCTCCCCGATAGGGCATAACACGTGCGTGCTGCATCTCATCGAGAAGTTGGTTTTTGGGTACAGGCCCACGTAAAATAACTCCTTTGTCACGCAATGTATCGGCGTGATCTAGAATGACCTTCATTCGCTGGGCTTTTTCGTCTCCCGCAGAACCATAGGTTTGAGGCCCCGCAAAGACATGAAGTTCTGCGTCCGGCGACAGAGGATGGATTTTTTCACTCCAGATATCCACGAGCCAATCAAGTGAACGCAATGGATTTGAGGTAAATATCGCCCGCTTTTGTCGAATTTCGTTGCTGACCTTTGCGGTAATAAACCTGTTCTCGATACCATAAGGAATAACAACTCGATCGCCACAAGGCGCCCAGTTTGGGTAAGTCAGGAGATGGTGACGCCCCGAAAAAACAATGGCTGGCCTAATTTTCCATAAGCGCCAGAAATAACGCCATTTAAGCAAATACTTGGCCGGGTTGTGTATCCAAAAAATCGTCCGTTTTGCTCTTGGCATGCATCCCAACAGTTCATGCCCACGATTGGCAATATAGAGATCGGCAATCTCCGGGAAACCATCAGTTAGAGGACGCCACTTAACTCCATTGTTTTCATGAGGTTCATCACACTTATTGATGATCGTAACATCATGCCCGCGATCTGCCAGCCCCTCTGCCAACGAGATAAATGCCGTTTCAGCGCCGCCAAGAGGGCGTTGCTCCAACGTAAAACCGTCAAATTTGATACCAGCGTCAGCCAGAACGATTGTCGCCATAAGATCAATTTTCCTCGTGCTTGGCTTTTAGATACGAAATGACAGGAAACAAGCCCGCAAAAAGAGCTATCAGGAAACCGATACCCCCTTCCTTGTATCCTTTACGGCCGATGTAGCAGCGAATAAAGCGCGAGAAAAACCGCCTGATATTATTCGAAAAACTGCCTATTTTGCCACTATCACGCAAATCAGCTGCACGCGCAGTAGAATAACTATCCAATCGCTTAATCATGTCCGAGATATTGCGATCAACGTAGTGCCGCACCGGATGCGTCAACTTCGCCCCTCTCTCGCCTTGAAAGGCAAGAGATGGGTGAACTCTTTCTGGTCCCCAGCGTTTGCAACCTGCACGAAACAATCCCGGATAAGCGGGCTTCCCAAATGAAGCCCCCCAACCATTTAACACCAAACGATCTCCAACATAGTTGTGGACTATCAGGTGATGAAAACCAAATTTACTGGTTCTGATTACTTCACGGATTTCCTTTGCCAGTTCTTCAGAAACATGCTCGTCGGCATCAACCTCAAGAACCCAGTCGCCACTCACTTGAGAAAGCGCGTAATTTCGACGCTCACCTTCCATTTCCCAACTACCAACTAGAGTTTTTGCACCTGCCTGCTTGGCTATTTTCTCCGTACCATCGGTACATTTATCGCACAGAACAATGATTTCGTCGGCAAAGGCAACGTGCGACAAACAAGAAGGGAGACGTTCTTCCTCGTTATGGGCAGTAATCACAACTGATAGTTTTTGCGTCCCGTTTATCATTGAATGGCTCCATTCTTGCGCGCAAGCAACGCACGTGCGGCATCAAAAACCTTTTCAACAGGCAAGCTATCCATCTGACTCTCATGAGAGCGCCAAATTTCGCCAGCTTTCCATATCTCTTCAAAAGATTTGTCGGTTCGCACATGTGCCGTAATCGGGCCACAAGGCCCATAATTATCTTCCCTCGTTGGGCCGAACAGACCAAGGGTCGGAATGCCAGCTGCGGCTGCCATATGCATCAAACCGCTGTCATTTCCGACATAGAGGTCACTACGTTCCAGACAGGCTTGAACTGTGAGCAAATGCTCGTCTCCAAAAATCACGGTGCGATCTTCGGCTTTTAAGGAATCAATCACAGGCTTAGCTGCATCGCGCTCGCTCGGAGCCCCCACCACAAGTAGATGCGCATTAGGTAAAAGGCCGTCATTTGCACGAATACGAGCAATCAAATCAACGAAACGGTCAGCAGGCCAAGTTTTTCCGCCCCAATTCGCAGATGGCCCAACAGCCAGCAACGCCTTGCCATCATCGGGGATTAGTTGTTCCGCACGCGCCTCATCCTCTGGACAGGTCCAGATCATTGGCAAGGGAGCCGGTTCAACACCGATCAGCTTTCCAAGCTGTTCAACACGGTGCAGATCGTCATCATTCCCCGGCAACACAACCCGTTTCCGCCCCGGCAACACATAGGCTGTCGCACTGCCGCGCAAATCAACGATGATCTCCCACCAGTTCAGGACGACGGACTTCCAGAGCTTCCACCAATGGCCGCCGCGCTTTTGCTTTGGCATTTTGATGATGCGTTCAAGGTTCGGTACACCTTCGAAAATCGGGGCTGCAACCGGGCCGCAGGCGACCGTCACGCGGATGCCGGGATAGGTTTCGACATAGTGGCGCAGAACCGATGTCGAAAGCACCGCATCGCCCAGACGGTTTGACGTAATGAACAGCAGGCGCACGATTTACAGTTTCTCCAGCTCGCCAGCGACATGGATCCATTCGCGGCGATCATTGCGTGCGGCTTCGGACTGGCTGGCAAAGAAAGCCCGGTCGGTCAGCAGCTGGGATGTGATGTTGCCAAATGCCGCCTCGTCCGGGACGATATAGCCAGTTTTTCCGTCCTCGACCCGGCTTTTGGCAATGCCGCCATAGGATACAACCGGTGTTGCAGCGCCCAGCGCATCGACAAGCCACTGCCCGACATAATCCGTGCCGTATTTGCCGTGATGGAGAAACGCACGCGCATTGGCAACGGTTTCAGCCATATCGGCTTCGGGTTTGGGGTGATGGACGCGCACCCCCCTGTCAATGGCGGAGCGCACCATATCGAGCAGGTCTTCCGACATGCTGTCATTTTCGCCGGCCATGGCGCTAAACAGGTCGTAGGCGTAGACTTCCAGGATCGCATTCGGCGCCTTGGGAGCGACATAGGTTTCCCAAATGCGAATGATCTGGGCAATCCCGGTCGAGCTGTTGGCAACGGTCACTGCCAACTCATCGCGCGATTCAAATGCCCAGTGCATGTTCGATGCCATGACAAAAGATGTGGTTGCACCGGGCCTGACCACAATCGGTTTTTTGGCCAGATCGGCATCAAAGGCCTTTGCCTGCGCATCATCGGTGAAGATGACCTGAACTTTCTTTTCCTGCAGAACCAGCCGCACATCATCGGCATTCAACCGCGCCGGATCACCATCAAACCAAAGTGCGACGGTTGCCCCATCGGGCACGCTTGCATGGCTGAGCAATGCCGGATCGCGCCAGACAATCACGGTATTGACCGCATCACCGCCGAACGGCGGCAGTTCGGCTTCAAGCTGTCGCCAGGCAACACCGTGCATGTCCTTGTCGATGCCGCCATTACGGCGCGCTTCGACCTTGTGGCCGCGGGCAACAAGGGACTCTGCCAGGGCAATGAAAGCGCGCTGGCATGTTCCGAGCGGACGGGCTTCACGATCCTTGGGATCAAAGCCGATAGACTGATCAAGCATCAAGATTTTCATAAGTTTGGTTCTATCCGTTCGACGGCGTTTTATGAAGGGTTTTCTTATAGCTTATCCGGCCTTTGTCCGCACAGACAGGTCTTGCGAAATTTGCGTGATTGCCCCACATTTCGCCCAAACAATTCCGATTTACCGGAGCCATAAATATCATGAGTGAGACTTTCTATGCCCTTTTGCCGGATCGTGCGGTGATCCGCGTAAGCGGCCCGGACCGGGTCAGCTTCCTGCAAGGGCTTGTATCAAACAACATCGAAACCATTTCGCCCGAGAAATCAGGCTATGGCGCGCTTCTGACGCCACAGGGCAAGTTCCTGTTTGATTTCTTTGTCTATCATCAGGATGAAGACAGCCTGCTGATCGAATGCGAGCGTGGCGAAAATGGTGAACGTGCGGCCGAACTGTTTAAAAAACTTCGCATGTACAAACTGCGCGCCAAGGCCGAGCTATCTGACATCAGCGACAGCTACAACGTCATGGCTGTGTTTGGCAAGGATGCGCTGAGTTCGCTGTCGCTTGCGGCAACACCGGGTTCGACGGCCCATATGGCCGATGGCATCAAGGCTGTAGACCCCCGCCTTGCCGAAATGGGTGCGCGTGTTCTTCTGCCGAAAAATGCGTTGGCCGAAATGGGTGCCATCGGCGCACAGGAAAGCGATGTTGAAACCTATCACCAGATGCGCGTTTCACTTGGCATTCCCAATGGCAGCGAAGAAATGGAAGTCGAGAAATCCATCCTGCTAGAAAGCGGCTTTGAAGAGCTGGGCGGTGTGGACTTCAAAAAGGGCTGCTATATGGGCCAGGAACTTACCGCACGCACCAAATATCGCGGCCTTGTGCGCAAGCGCCTGTTACCGGTCAAGATTGACGGCCCAGCACCAAGTGTGGGCACGCCGATCATGAATGGTGACAAGGAGGCCGGTATTATCCGGTCTGTCCATGGTGATTTCGGTCTGGCCTTGATCCGGCTTGAGCGGATTGAAGGTGATGCAGAGCTGCTTGCGGGCGATGCAAAGGTCACGGTTTCTGTACCTGATTGGGTTCAGTTGCCGGAAAATGCGGCCTGAGTTCGCCAAAAACCGATACTGATGTATCGAACGGGCTCCGCCTTGCGGGGCCCGTTTTTCGTTAAAACCTGTTGCAATGCACCAACAGCCCCTATGTTAAAAGAAAAGCAAAATCGGGATTTGCGATGAAACTGTGGAACAGGGTCCTTTATATCCGGGGCTTGATGGCCGTGCTTTGCGCGCTTGCCATTACACCTGCCATGGCGGCAATTCAGCAAGCTGCACCGGATTTAAGCGACGTGCCCGTATCCGATATGTCGATTGCTGAAGCCGAAAAGGAACTGGCGACAATCACCGAGGCCTATAACCGCAAGGGCCATCAGATCAAGCAGATGGCGCTTGGTACCTTGCTTCGATTTTACCCGCAGAAAATCGTTCCTTGCGGGGCGATTGTCACCAATGTTCGTGACTGTCTGGACAATTACTGGCCGGACCTTGAGACCTATCCGGGTCATTTTCTGGGGCCGGATGAAAAACCGGCACTCAAGCCGAGCATCGAACAGGCCCGCATGACAGAGGAAAACTACCTTGATGCGGTAGAACGCCTGAATATGTTGCTGCGTGCCGTGCACTATGAAAGCACCCTTCCGCCCGAGCAACGCTATCGCGCGCAGCTTGATGCCGTGATTACACACCTGACAGAACTGCGCGAGGCGGAATATCACAACCGCCTTCTTTACGAGAAGCTGTTCAAGATCGGCGGCATCATCCTGTTGCTTCTGGGCCTTGTGGTTGGCGGGATGCTGGTGATGAAACACCGCACCCAACGCAACGACCCGTCATCGCAATAAGACAAAAAATAACGGCAACGAGCTTCCCCGTTGCCGTTTTACCTTTTTCACACGTCGAATTTACGTGCGGTGATTACTTACCAAGTGCAGCCTGTGCTGCGGCAAGACGTGCAATCGGCACGCGGTACGGGGAGCATGAAACGTAATCAAGTCCCTGTGCCTCGCAGAAGGCGATAGATGCCGGATCGCCGCCATGCTCGCCACAGATGCCAAGCTTGATGTCGCCGCGCGTCGCACGACCACGTTCGGCCGCCAGACTGACCAACTCGCCAACACCTTCCTGATCAAGGGATACGAACGGATCACCGGCAAAGATGTCCTTGGCGATATAGGTATCAAGGAAGCGCGCCGCGTCATCACGTGACAGACCAAAGGTGGTCTGAGTGAGGTCGTTCGTGCCAAAGCTGAAGAACTCGGCTTCTTCGGCGATTTCACCGGCACGCAGTGCTGCACGCGGCAGTTCGATCATGGTGCCGACCAGATATTTCAGCTTAGCACCCTTTTCGTCTTCGACCTCGGCTGCGACCTTGATGATCGCGGCCTTGAGGAGTTCAAGTTCCTTCTTGCCGACGATCAGTGGAATCATGATTTCCGGGATGACCGGATCGCCACCATCCTTGGTCACCTCGATCGCGGCTTCAAAGATGGCACGTGCCTGCATCTCGTAGATTTCCGGATAGCTGATCCCCAGACGGCAGCCACGATGACCCAGCATCGGGTTGGCTTCGGCAAGATCAAGCAGACGGCGCTTGACGATGGCCTCGGACACACCGGCAGCCTTGGCCACCTCGGCAATTTCGGCATCGCCATGCGGCAGGAATTCATGCAGCGGCGGATCAAGCAAACGAATGGTGACCGGCAGCCCCTTCATGATGCGGAACAGGTCGATGAAGTCCTGACGCTGATAGGGCAGAAGTTTTGCCAGTGCCGAACGACGGCCCTGCTCGGTTTCGGCCAAAATCATCTCGCGCATGGAGATAATCCGTTCCGGATCAAAGAACATGTGTTCCGTGCGGCAAAGGCCAATGCCCTCTGCCCCGAAACCACGTGCGGTTTCGGCTTCTTCCGGGGTTTCGGCGTTGGTGCGGATTTTAAGACGACGCAAAACATCCGCCCATTCCATCAACTGCGAGAAATCACCGGACAGATCGGGTTTCAGAGTTGCAACTTCGCCCAGCATGACTTCGCCGGTTGCGCCATCAAGGGTGATGACGTCCCCTTCCTTAAGCGTCACACCGCCCGACATCATGGTTTTGTTGGCATAGTCGATCTTGACTGCACCGGCACCGCAAACGCAAGGTGTGCCCATGCCGCGCGCAACCACAGCCGCGTGACTGGTCATGCCACCGCGTGAGGTCAGAATACCTTGGGCTGCATGCATGCCGGCAATGTCTTCGGGGCTTGTTTCGATACGTACCAGAATAACCTTGCGACCCTTGCCTGCCCATTCTTCGGCAACCTCGGCCGAGAAAACGATCTGGCCGGACGCCGCACCGGGTGATGCCGGAAGGCCCATGCCAACGACCTTGCGGTCTGCTTCTGGATCAAGGGTCGGGTGCAGCAGTTGATCAAGCTGTGCCGGATTGACGCGCATGATCGCGTCTTCCTGCGAGATCACACCATCACGGCACATTTCAACCGCGATGCGCAATGCAGCCTTGGCGGTGCGTTTGCCCGCACGGGTCTGAAGCATGTAAAGCTTGCCGGACTCAACGGTGAATTCCATGTCCTGCATGTCGCGGTAATGGGATTCAAGCTTTTCGCGAATGTCACAGAGTTCCTTGAAGACACGGGGCATCGCGGCTTCCATCGAAATCAGGTCCGAACCGGATTCCTGTTTTTCGATTTCGGTCAGCGGGGCCGGCGTGCGGATACCGGCAACAACGTCCTCGCCCTGCGCATTGATCAGATATTCGCCATAGAAACGGTCTTCGCCGGTCGACGGGTTGCGCGAGAAGCACACACCGGTCGCACAGTCATCGCCCATATTGCCAAAGACCATCGCCTGAACGTTGACCGCAGTCCCCCAGCTGGCCGGGATGTTGTGCAAACGGCGGTATGTGTTGGCACGTGCATTCATCCAGCTGCCAAAGACAGCACCAATGGCACCCCACAGCTGTTCACGCGGATCTTGCGGGAAAGGCTGCCCCAGTTCGCTTTGGACTTTTTTCTTGAACGCTTCGACGACTTCGGCCCAGTCATCGGCACTCATGTCGGTATCAAGGGTAACGCCCTTGTCTTCCTTGACGGTCTCAAGGATATCTTCGAAGTGATAGTGATCAACGCCCAGAACGACGTCGCCATACATCTGAATGAAGCGGCGGTAACTGTCATAGGCAAAACGACGGTCACCTGACACGCTTGCCAGCGCTTCGACCGTTTCGTCATTGAGACCAAGGTTAAGGACCGTATCCATCATGCCGGGCATGGAGGCACGGGCACCGGATCGGACGGAAACAAGAAGCGGGTCCTTGGCGTCACCAAACGAACGACCGACGAGCTTTTCAACTGCCGCCAGCGCCGTTTCGACTTCGGCATTCAGACCATCCGGGTAGGCACGGTCATTGTCGTAAAATGCCGTGCAGACTTCGGTTGTAATGGTAAAGCCGGGCGGGACCGGAAGTCCGAGATTGCACATCTCGGCAAGGTTTGCGCCCTTGCCACCCAGAAGTTCACGCATATCCGAACGGCCCTCGGCGCTACCGCCACCGAAACCGTAAACCCATTTGGTCATCTTGCCTTTTCCTCATCTGGTCACGGCCCGCGGGCCGTTCCCCAGGATGGGGAAAAGCCCCTTAACCCTGACCTGTTTTATGATTCGATCTTCGAGAAGTCGGCAATATCGTGCAACGCCGTCCGGATTTGTGCCAACAGCTTCAAGCGGTTGGCACGTTCGTCAGCATTGTCGCTATTGACCGTAACCTTTTCGAAGAATGTATCGACCGGTTCACGCAACCGCGCAAATTCGGTCATAGCCGCGGCATAATCCTCGTCACGCAGAAGTGGCAAGGCCTTGTGCCGGACATCAATGAGCGCCTCATACAGTTTGCGTTCTTCTTCCAGGCTCAGAAGATCCGCGGAAACGTCCGCGTCATAGGACATATCGTCCTTTTTCTCTTCGATGCGCAGGATGTTGGACGCACGCTTGTATCCGGCCATAAGGTTGACGCCGCTTTCACCGGAGACAAAATCGGAAAGCGCTTCAACACGGGCCAACAGGCGGACAAGATCGTCCTCGCCATCAAGTGCAAACACGGCCGACACCAGATCATGGCGCACACCCTGTTCACGCAGATGGACTTTGAGACGGTCTGCAAAGAAGGCCAGAAGGTCTTCGACCGCCTCGTCACGACGAATGGTTGCCGGGTACTGGGAAACCGCGAAAGCAAAGATGCGCCGTAGCGGCAACCGCAAACCGTTTTCCAGAACCAGACGAATGACACCCAGTGCCGCACGACGCAAAGCAAACGGGTCTTTTGAACCGGTCGGCTTTTCATCAATCGCAAAGAACCCGGCAAGGGTATCAAGTTTCTCAGCCAGAGCGAGGGCAACCGAAACCGGGGCGGTCGGGCACATGTCCGACGGGCCGGCCGGTGCATAATGCTCGGCAATTGCATTGGCGACTTCCGGGGCTTCGCCGTCATTCTCGGCGTAATATTTACCCATCAGCCCCTGAAGTTCGGTGAATTCAAACACCATCAGCGACACCAGATCGGCCTTGCCGATTTCTGCTGCGCGGTCGGCAAGTTTGGTTTCACAACCATCAATATCGGCAGAGACTTCACGCGCCAGACCGCGCAGGCGCAGAACGCGCTCTGCCAGCGAGCCAAGCTTGGCGTGGAAGACGATGTTATCAAGCTTCGGCAGACGCGATTGCAGCGTCACTTTCCGGTCCTGATCCCAGAAGAACTTGGCATCATGCAGACGCGCACGCAGAACCCGCTCGTTCCCGGCGATGATCTTGGCGTTGTTGTCTGCGGTGATCATGTTCGAAACTGTGATGAAGCGCGCGGCAAGCTTGCCGGCCTTGTCTTCCACCACGAAATATTTCTGATGTTCGCGCATCGAGGTTTCAAGAACCTCGCGCGGGATGTCCATGAACTGGTCATCAACCTTGCCCATGACCGGCACCGGCCATTCAACCAGACCACAAACTTCTTCAAGAAGACCATTGTCTTCGAGAAGCTCAAAGCCTTCGGATGCTGCAAGTTTCTTGGCACCGTCAAGGATGACCTGTTTGCGCTGTTCACGATCCAGCATGACCTTGGCTGCAAGCAGCTTTTCCTTGTAATCGGCGGCATTCGTGACACTGAATTCGGCCGGGGCAAGGAAACGATGTCCACGGGTGGTATCGCCTGCGGCGACCGGGCCATAGGTGACCGGAATAACCTTGCCATCAAACAGGCACAGAATACGGTCAAGCTGACGCACCCAGCGGATTTTCTGATCAGCCCAGCGCATGGATTTCGGCCAGGGCAGTTTGTTCATCGCATCTTCGATGATGTCCTTGATGACATCGGATGCCGAGCGGCCTTTTTGCTCGACAATCGCAAACAGGAAGACGCCCTTGGGCGTTTCGCGCTTTTCGCATTGATCAAGGGTCACACCGTTGCCGGTCAGGAAGCCATTGATCGCCTTTTCCGGGGCATCGGCACGCGGACCACGGCGCTCTTCGCGCAGATCAGGCTGTTTTTCCGGCAGACCATCAACAATCAAGGTCAGACGACGCGGGGTGACCAGCGCTTCGACCTTATCAAAGCCAAGGTCGGCGGCCTTCAGGCCATCAGTGACCAGTTTGGACAGGTCTTCGGCAGCACGCGCCTGCATGCGGGCCGGGATTTCTTCGGAAAACAGTTCAAGCAGCAATTCGGCCATGACTTAAGCCTCCTCGTTCAGATGGCCACGCGACCGCAGCCACGCTTCGCAGCAGGATTTCGACATGTCACGAACACGGCCGATATAGGCCGCACGTTCGGTCACGGAAATCACACCGCGCGCATCAAGGAGGTTAAACAGATGGGAGGCCTTCATGGCCTGTTCATAAGCCGGCAGCGCCAAACCACGTTCGATATTCACCGCACACTCGGCCTGCGCATCCTTGAAGTGCTGGAACAGCATGTCGGTGTTCGCAACTTCAAAGTTATAGGTCGACTGTTCGCGTTCGTTCTGCAGGAACACGTCGCCGTAACTTACGCCAGCGCCGTTGTAATCAAGGTCGTAAACGTTCTCGACACCCTGAATGTACATCGCCAGACGTTCCAGACCATAGGTCAGCTCGACCGGAACCGGGTTACATTCAAAACCGCCAACCTGCTGGAAATAGGTGAACTGGGTGACTTCCATACCATCAAGCCACACTTCCCAGCCAAGCCCCCAGGCGCCCAGCGTCGGGCTTTCCCAGTCATCCTCGACAAAGCGGATATCATGGGCCATCGGGTCAATGCCCAGATGCTTGAGCGAGCCAAGATACAGATCCTGTGAATTGGCCGGTGACGGCTTCATCAGAACCTGGAACTGGTAATAGTGCTGCAGACGGTTGGGGTTTTCGCCATAACGACCATCGGTCGGGCGACGGGACGGCTGCACATAGGCTGCATTCCAGGTTTCCGGACCCAGCGCGCGCAAGGTCGTCGCGGTGTGGAAGGTACCGGCACCGACTTCCAAGTCATAAGGCTGCAGGATGACACAACCCTGATCGGCCCAATAACTTTGCAGTCGAAGAATGATTTCCTGGAATGAAGGGGGACGTTGCGACCCGTCGAGCGCCATGGCGCGAACTCTCTGTTACTGTTTCTGTAAATTTATGGCGGCAAGCTACCGCCCTGCCCCGGCGCGGTCAAGAACGCAAAAGCCCTGAGACACGCCGAATTTGCAACCCTTGTATCCTGCCCTTCGCCATTATGCCGCATTGCAGCAACATAGATCAGTGATTATCGGGAAAAATCCAAGACAAATTCACATGCCTTGCCCCAAAGTCGAATGCCATCAGGCAGCTTTGGTCAGAGGCTGATCGGAAAGGCAGGTAAAAGCCCTAGTCTTCGCAGCGATGCGCGTTGCCCTCGGCATGGTACACACCGCAATTCGGGCATTTTTCAAGCTCATGGGCAACCGGCTTGGACTGGCTTTTCTTTTCGTGTTTGGTTTGTTTGGGCTGCTCTTTGCTGGAAACCTGTTTGCCGCGATTAAACAGCTTGAAGCCCTGCCAGACGACAACGACAACAAGCGCGGTGAATAGGATTTTCGAAAAACTCAGCATGTCAGGTCCCAAAGCACGGATTTATCTGCGACATTCATCGCAACCATGTCGTCCTTATATTCAAGTTCGACCGATTTAGAAACCGGGCAATGCCGTCGGATTGCGTAAAAGGCGATCCGTTTCCGGCAAATAGACCCCGTCTTCATCGTGCAAAACGATCCCGCGCCGCATGGTCAGCGGCGATGCAACGCCCTTACGGGCCGAGACAATCACCCTCAACGGCGCATCTGCGTCGACCTTGCTCCAGATCGGATAAACCGTCATGTCGCCCGCCCGCCCATGCAACAGGCCAATGATCCGGTCAAGGTGATCGGCACGATGCACCAGCGTGATGCGCCCCTTTTGCCGCACCATCTTAAGGCAAAAGGCGATCCAGTCCTTAAGGTCGGCGGTGCCTTCTTGGTGGGCCTTGGCACGGCTTTCATTACTTGGCCGTGTCCCCCCTGCATAATAGGGCGGGTTGGAAATGACTTGATCAAAGCTTTCAGCGACCAACGGCAAGCGACCATCATTGATATCGCCGTGGATCGGCGTGACCCGCCCGGCGAATTCATTTTCCATCACATTGCGACAAAACAGCGCATAGAGATCATCTTGCAGCTCAACACCGGTTACCTTTGCGGTTTCAAGGCGCCGGGCAACACACAGTCCGGCACTGCCGACAGCCGCCCCGACATCCAGGATCTTTTCATCGCGATGGGAATTGATCGAAACCGATGCGGCAAGCAACACGGCATCGACCGCCGCCCGGTAACCGTCGACGGGTTGCTTGAGCACAACCGACCCGCCAAGAAGGTAATCATGACTGATCCGCTCTTCGGGGAAATCGGGCACTTCAATGCCTGTGGCTGCACTCACCATCAATGGTCCTGATCTGTCGTTCCGGGTTGATTGAAATGTTATTCGGACACCACCGCGTCCGAACCATCACTTTTGGCGTTATGCGCATCAAGTTCCCGTCTGGCAACATCAAGAACGTATTTCGCGCGACTTTCCTCTTCGCCATCGACCATCAATCGCCTTGGCAGCGCCCCGATGGATCCTTCGATGATGCTGGCATGATAGTCAAAGATATGACTGTCGATGCCTTCATCAGCCAAGACAGCCTGCGCCCAGCTCAGTTCGATCGGATCGTTACTGCGAAATAGTTCGATCATCGGCATTTTCCTTCAAACTGTGATCAGGCTTGTCATACGTTTTGAACTTTGAAGAAATCCAAAAAACAATAATATCTCTATAATGTAGGGGTTTGCAGTTGTGGTTTACAAAATCCTTTGCAAGAAACCCTGAATTATCTGCGGTTAAAGCAGGACTGGAACCGCATTTGTCCACTTGACCACAACAGCTTGGCCTATCTATGTTGAGGCCGCCTGCTGTTATTTGCAATCTTCGCCCAAGCAGGCAGCGAAGATGCCATTTGAGAAGTCGGAATACAGCGTGACCAATACCGCACCGCAGCCAAAGACTCAGCCGAGCCTTGATTCACTGGTCAACCTCGTCGACGGCGACATGAAGCGCGTCAATCAGGTGATCATCGACAACATGCACAGCGAAGTCGCCCTGATTCCGCAATTGGCAACGCACCTTGTCGCTGCTGGCGGCAAACGCATGCGCCCGATGCTGACATTGGCATCCGCCCGCCTTTGCGGTTACGGCGATGGCCCGCATGCCGTTGATCTTGCAGCCTGCGTTGAATTCATTCACACAGCGACCCTTCTGCATGATGACGTAGTTGACGAAAGCCAGCTGCGCCGTGGTCAGGCATCGGCCAATGCCCTGTTTGGCAACGAAGCCAGCGTTCTGGTCGGCGACTTCCTGTTTGCGCGTGCCTTTGTCGTCATGGTCAAAACCGGGTCGCTGCGCGTTCTTGATATTCTGGCACAGGCATCTGCCGTCATCGCCGAGGGCGAAGTCCTGCAGTTGTCGACCGCCAATGACATGGGCACCACCGAGGAAGCCTATCTCGAAGTGATCACCGCCAAAACCGCAGCCCTGTTTGGCGCGGCATCGCAGATTGGTGCGGTAATTGCCGAACGCTCGGCCGAGGACGAAGAAGCGCTTCGTCTTTATGGCATCTATCTTGGTACGGCCTTCCAGCTGATTGATGATGTTCTGGATTATTCCGCCCATCAGGCGACCCTTGGCAAAACGGTTGGTGATGACTTCCGCGACGGCAAGGTGACGCTTCCGGTAATCATAGCCTATGCAAACGGTGACGAAGACGAAAAAGCCTTCTGGCGCCGCTGCATGGAAGATCAGGACTTCCAGGACGGCGATCTTGATCGTGCACAGGAACTGATCCGCAAATATGATGCGCTTGATGCATCGATGGATCGCGCACGCGAGTTCGGCCAGATGGCCATCGACACCCTGTCACGCTTTGATGATGGCGCGATCAAGGATGCGATGGTTGAGGCCGTCGAGTTCTGCATTTCGCGCCCATATTAATCGATATTCCCGTTGCGCATGTCCGGGTCACACCGACAGGGCGCAAAAATATCTTGCGTCGCCTGCGATAAACCATTATCACCCGGCTTCGCAGAATGACGGAGCGTAGCTCAGCCTGGTAGAGCACTGTCTTCGGGAGGCAGGGGTCGGAGGTTCGAATCCTCTCGCTCCGACCATCATTCAAAGGCCCTGAAACGGTTATTCGTTTCAGGGCCTTTTGCGTTTCCAGACGCAATTTATTCCCCATCCCCTCCCCGCAGGCGCAAGGTTTTCAATCGCTTGTTCAACTGACCTTCCAACATGTCTCCGAACTGACATTTTTTCCGCCGGAACGTCCGGTTTATGCTTGATCCGCGCCGAAAGAAGGGCTAAACCTCCGCCCACTGACGGAGCGTAGCTCAGCCTGGTAGAGCACTGTCTTCGGGAGGCAGGGGTCGGAGGTTCGAATCCTCTCGCTCCGACCATCA
>NZ_PAQR01000018.1 GCF_002709775.1 Thalassospira sp. | reverse complement strand
GACCGACAGCCCGCTTTTGGCCCATATCAAGCGCCGGATCAATGTATCCGGGCCGATCACCATTGCCGATTTCATGACCGAGGCACTGGCCCATCCGGAATACGGCTATTACCGCAAGCAGGACCCGTTTGGTCGGGCGGGTGATTTCATCACTGCCCCGGAAGTCAGCCAGATGTTTGGCGAACTGATCGGGCTTTGGGCCGCAGTCACCTGGCAGCAGATGGGCTGCCCGCCAAAGATCGACCTGATTGAACTGGGGCCGGGCCGTGGAACGTTGATGTCTGATGCGCTGCGTGCTGTGCGCAATGTGCCGGGCTTTGGCGATGCCCTGACCGTGCGGTTTGTTGAAACCAGCCCGGTTTTGCGCACCCATCAGCAAACCGCGATCATGGCCTATGGCATTCCGGCGACCTGGCATGAAACGTTTGATGACATTCCCACGCGTGCCAATGTCCCGGCAATCGTTATTGGCAACGAGTTCTTCGATGCGCTGCCGATCCGTCAGTTCGAACGTGGCGAAAAAGGTTGGGCCGAACGGCTGGGGGGGGTGGATGCCAAAACCGGCGAGCTTGGCTTTGTCCGTGGCGCGGAAACACCGATCACCGATGCGCTGATCCCGGCCACCATGCGTGGGGCCGCGAAGAAGGGCGATATCTTTGAAAGCTGTGCGCCGGCCATCGCCATTGCCGATCAGATCGCAAGGCGTTTGAATGAAACGGGTGGCGGGGCGCTGTTTATTGATTATGGCCATCCCGGCAGTGCGTTTGGCGATACGTTCCAGGCGCTTATGGGGCATGAATACCACCCGGTTCTGAGCAATCCGGGCGATGCGGATTTGACCGCGCATGTTGATTTTGCCGCCATCGGGCGGGCGATGAATGAAGCAGGTGCGCGCACCGGTGCGGTTCTGACCCAAGGGACGTTCTTGCGCATGCTTGGGATCGAGCAGCGGGCCGAGCTTTTGAAAACCAGTGCCGATGACGATCAGCAAACCGCGATTGATCAGGCCCTGTCGCGGTTGATCGATGCCGATCAGATGGGAACGCTTTTTAAAGTTCTGATCGGATATGGTCGCGATACCACCCCGCCGCCTTGCGTCAGTGGCGTGGCGGGCTAAATTCATCTCGACCGGAACGCCTTGGGAACGGAGCAGGCCAGCATGACACATCCGATCAGCAGCGGGATCGAACGCAGCACCAACGGGCTGACCTGGTTTGAAGCAGGCAACCTGTCGGAGACGGATGGGTTGCGCCATGGGTTCTTAAGCCGCAAGGGTGGGGTCAGTGACGGCATTCATGGCGGGCTTAATGTCGGGTTCGGGTCTGACGATGACAAGGACCGCGTTGCCGAGAACCGCGCACGCGCCGCATCGGCGTTTGACACCAGTGCCGATCGCCTGACCACGGTTTATCAGGTGCATGGCATTGATGTTGCCGTCCTTGATAAGCCGCTTTCGCGTGATGAGGCCCCCAAGGCCGATGCAATGGTGACAGACCGGCCAAACATCATGCTGGGTATTCTGACCGCTGATTGCACGCCGGTTCTGTTTCATGACCCGGTTGCGGGCGTGATTGGCGCATGTCATTCCGGCTGGCGCGGATCGCACGGTGGCATTTCGTCCAGCACGGTTGATGCGATGGAAAAGCTTGGTGCCAGGCGCGAAAACATTCACGCCGCTGTTGGGCCATGTATTGCGCGTAAATCCTATGAGGTCGACGGCACATTTCGTGACACCATCCTTGCCGGGCCTGAAGGCGAAGACGACCTTTTTGACCGGTCGGTCCGCGATGGGCATTTCATGTTTGATCTGCCGGAATATGTGCGGCGCCGGACGATTGCCACCGGGGTGGCTTCGGTCGAGCTGGTGGCGCGTGATACGCTGGCCGAAGAACAGCTTTTTTACAGTTACCGTCGAACGACGCTGCGCAAGGAGCCCGATTACGGCCGGCAGCTTTCGGCGATCATGTTGACAGAGGCGTAACGTCATGCCGCATTTGATCATGCTGTTCTTCTTTATGATCGTCGCGACCATGGTCGGTTGTGTGATGATGTGAGCACGAAAATATCCCTGATGAAGTCTTTCCTGCGTTCTGTTGTTTTGATGTTTGCCATGGCCGGTTTGCTTGCGGCCTGTGGTGATTTGCCGCGCCCGTTCGAAGGGGCCGGTCGTGCCGGCGATCCGGGTTTGCTTGAGCTGCGCGATACCGGAACCGTTCGGGTCGAGGCGACCGAAGATTTGCCGGACGGGGCATCCGTCCATCTGGCGCGCGCGATGGCACGTGCCCTTCGCCTGCGTGATATTCCGGCCTATAGCGAAACCGATACCGGCGGTGATTACATCCTGCGCCCGAATGTGCAGGCCAGCCTGACCGATAATGGGGCGGCACTTGATATCACCTGGGTTCTGATGCGCCCGGACGGGCTTGCGATTGATACCACCCGATCAACTGGCGAGTTGGCGGCCGATCAATGGTTTGCCGATCAGCCGACGGGGCCTGAGGAAAACAACCTCGCCATCCCGCAAGAACTGGTCGAGAAAGTCCGCGAGCTTGGAGGCAAGGCGGATGACCCGTTGGCGAAAACATATGAAGGGTTGGTCGCCCAGCCAGCAGACGAGATTGCCTTTATGATTACCGGCGACCGGTCGTCGCTTCGGGCAGCCCCGGTGATGAAGGTGGCGCTCATTGATTTTGCCGGTGCGCCGGGGGATGGCAACACAGCCCTTGCGCGGTCCGCCGGGGCATTGTTGCAGGCACGCGGCATCACGGTTGATAACCGCGAGATGAATGAAAACAGTGTCATCCTGTCTGCGACCATTAATGTCAGCCCGGTTGAAGAAAAAACCACGACCCCGCTTGATCGGGTGTCGATCGAATGGATCATCATGGAAGTTGATGGCACGGAACTGGGGCAGATGAACCAGAACAATGTCGTGCCGCGTGGTCAGCTTGATGAGCGGTGGGGCACGGTGGCATCCCTTGCAGCACAGGCGGCGGTCGAAACCCTTGAAGGGGTTCTGGGCCAGATCGCAAACAGCAAGAAGCTTCAACTGCGCGATGATAATAAAACGGCATCGGTGCGTTAAACCGCTAGCGTGAAATGGCCGATGGGCAGGGTGTGCATGACAGCCTTGTCGTTATTCGGCATTGGCCCCATTTACAGACTGTTAACGGCTGGTTATAAAGCCGCCGCGATCTGCGGACATGCAGAATTGCCGCGTTTTGGTCTTTGAGTGTCGTGAAGGTGTCGTTGATTGCTGCGGAAATTCCCAGTTTCCGGGCTGTTGGGCGACAAGGGCAAACAGGGCTGAAGGCGGCTATCTGTTCGGGTCGGAGTCGCAAAAAGATTTAGTTATTCGCTTTCCCGGCACCCATTAACCGAGGCCCCGCTATGAAGATCCTCGCTGGTAACAGTAACCGCCCGTTGGCTGAGGCAATTGCTGACCATCTTAATCTGCCGCTTACCCGTGCAGATGTTAAGCGTTTCTCTGATGAGGAAATCTGGTGCGAAATTCAGGAAAACGTCCGCGGTGAGGACGTTTTTGTGATTCAGAGCACCTCTTATCCTGCAAACGACAACCTGATGGAACTGCTGGTGATGCTTGATGCGCTGCGCCGCGGTTCGGCACGTCGTATCACGGCCGTCATGCCGTATTTCGGCTATGCCCGTCAGGACCGTAAATCGGGTCCTCGTACCCCGATTTCGGCGAAACTGGTTGCCAACCTGATCACGGTTGCCGGTGCAGACCGCGTTCTGACCATGGACCTTCATGCCGGTCAGATTCAGGGCTTCTTCGATATTCCGCTTGATAACCTGTTTGCATCGCCGGTTCTAACCAGCGACATCCGCAACAAGTTTGAAGGCCAGAAACTGGTTATCGTAAGCCCGGACGTTGGTGGTGTGGCGCGTGCGCGTTCCGTTGCAAAACGTCTGGACGCTGAACTGGCGATCATCGACAAACGTCGTCCGCAGGCCGGTGTTTCCGAAGTCATGAACGTCATTGGTGACGTCAAGGACGCAGCTTGCATCCTGGTTGACGACATCGTTGATTCCGCAGGGACGCTTTGCAATGCGGCCGGTGCGCTGAAAGATCGTGGTGCATCGTCGGTTGCGGCTTATGTTTCGCATGGTGTTCTGTCTGGTCCGGCGGTTGAGCGTATTGCCAATTCGCCGATGACCGAAGTCGTTACCAGTGATTCGATCAAGGCATCGGATGCGGTACGCGATTGCGGAAAAATCAGACAGCTTCCGATTGCCCCGCTGATGGCTGAAGCCATCCGCCGCATTTCGGAAGAAAAATCTGTTTCCGTTCTTTTCGATTGAGGGTATAAGGCCCTCGCTGCGGTGGCACCCCTGGAGGCCACCGCACTTGTTTTCGCAGGCTTTCAGCGGTGAATCTCACCAACCTGCGGGGGCAAATTACTTTTAGTTCAAGGAGATTTTCCGATGGCAAATACTGTTATCAATGCGGAAATCCGTGAACGGGCCGGAAAGGGGGCCGCCCGTGCCGTGCGTCGTGCCGGTATGGTCCCTGGTGTTATCTATGGTGCAAAACAGGATCCTGTTCTGTTCCAGGTTGACCCGCGTCCGCTTTGGAAACTTCTGCATGCGCCGGGCTTCTATTCCCACGTTCTGACCGTTCAGGTTGGCAAAGAGAAATACGAAGTTCTGCCGCGCGACGTTCAGTTCGACAAGGTTTCTGACGAAATCATGCATGTCGATCTTCTGCGCTTCTCCAAAGGCCAGACCATCAACGTTGAAGTTCCGGTTCGCTTCGAAAACGAAGAGAAATCCCCGGGCCTCAAAAAAGGTGGCGTGCTTAACATCGTTCGTCACGACGTTGAAGTTCTCTGCGCACCGAACGCAATTCCGGAAGAGCTGGTCTTCGACCTTTCCGGTGTTGAAGTTGGTGACTCGATCCACATTTCGGCAATCAAACTGCCGAAAGGTGTTGAGCTTACCATCACCGACCGTGACTTCACGGTTGCGACCGTTGCTGCGCCGTCTGCTCTGCGTTCGGAAGAGTCTGAATCTTCTGACGAAGAAGGCGAAGCAGAAGCAGAATCGACCGAAGAATAAGATCGAGGTCTTACGATGTTACTGGTGGTTGGATTGGGAAACCCGGGATCGGGATATGCCGCCAATCGTCACAACATTGGCTTCATGGCGGCGGACGAACTCGTCCGCCGCTATTCTTTTGGTCCCTGGCGCAAGAAGTTTCAGGGCCAGATTTCCGAAGGTGAATTGAACGGTCAGAAAGTTCTGGTTCTTAAACCGGAAACCTTCATGAACCTGTCGGGGCAAAGCGTTGGCGAAGTGCTGCGCTTTTACAAGATTCCGGTCGAAGACGTTATTGTCCTGCATGATGAGCTGGACCTGCCACCGGGCAAGCTGCGCGTCAAACGCGGCGGCGGCCATGGCGGCCATAACGGTCTGAAGTCCATTGATGCCCATTGTGGCAAGGAATATCGCCGCATTCGTTTGGGTATTGGCCATCCCGGGGATAAATCCCGCGTGCATGGCCATGTGCTTGGAGATTTTTCCAAGGCCGAACAGGATGGCTGGCTGATGACGCTTCTGGATGCGGTGGCAGCCGAATTCGGGCGCCTGATCAAGGGCGATGACGGCGGCTTCATGAGCAAGGTCTCGGCCATTGTTTCACCGCCCAAGCCAAAAGCGCCGAAAAAGGACAAGCCGGCGGCGGACAAAGCCAAAGGTGACAAGACCATTGATGCCGATAACCAGCCACAGGCGGGTGAGGGGATCGATGATCTTTCAGGGGCGGCAAAGGTGCGGCTTGAGCGCGCCGATACCCCGGTCAGCAATGCAGCCTCGGCCATGGCCGAGGCCCTTGCCAAGGCATTTGGCAAAAAGAAATAGTCTGGTTTGCGCGCACGCAAACCGATCCTGATAAACAGAAATTCAAGTTACGGAGCCCGGAAAGATGGGATTCAAATGCGGTATTGTCGGTCTGCCCAACGTCGGTAAATCGACCCTTTTTAACGCCCTGACCCAGACGGCAGCGGCCGAGGCAGCAAACTTCCCGTTCTGTACGATTGAGCCCAATACCGGTCGTGTCAGTGTTCCTGATGAGCGCCTTGATAAAATCGCTGCCATTGCAGGTTCGGCCAACATCATTCCGACCCAGCTGGAATTTGTGGATATTGCCGGTCTGGTTCGTGGCGCGTCCAAAGGTGAAGGCCTGGGTAACCAGTTCCTTGCCAACATCCGTGAAACCGATGCCATCGTTCATGTGCTGCGTTGCTTTGAAGATGACGACATCACCCATGTCGATAACTCGGTCGATCCGGTCCGTGATGCGGAAACCATCGAGACCGAGCTGATGCTTGCGGACATGGAAAGCCTTGAAAAGCGTATTCCGGGTCTGCAGAAAAAGGCGCGTTCGAATGACAAGGACGCCAAGCTGACCATGGACATGATCGAGCGCGCACTTGAAGTGCTGCGCGAAGGCAAGCCAGCCCGTGTTGTCGAGATTGATGGCGAAGACGAAGCCAAGGCGTTTCGTATGCTGCAGCTTCTGACCAGCAAGCCGATCCTTTATGTCTGCAACGTTGATGAAGACAGCGCGGCTGAAGGCAACGAACTTTCCGCCAAGGTTGCCGCCATGGCCGAAGCACAGGGTGCGCGTTCGGTGGTGATTTCAGCAGCGATTGAGGCCGAAGTGGCCCTGCTTGAAAGTGCCGAAGACAAGCAGGAATTCCTTGAAGGTCTTGGTCTTTCGGAAACCGGCCTCGCCCGCATCATTCGCGAAGGCTACAAGCTTCTGAACCTGCTCACCTTCTTTACGGTGGGTCCGAAAGAAGCGCGTGCATGGACCGTCTTTACCGGTGCGACTGCGCCAAATGCAGCCGGTGTCATTCACACCGATTTCGAGCGCGGCTTTATTAAGGCCGAAACCATTGCCTATGACGATTTCATCGAATTCAATGGTGAATCGGGTGCACGCGATGCCGGCAAGCTGCGTCAGGAAGGCAAGACCTACATCGTCAAGGATGGCGATATCTTCCACTTCAAATTCAACGTCTAAGCCCCGGCTTTTTCGTAATGATTCTAAAGGCCACCGTGCAATGCGCGGTGGCCTTTGGCTTTTGGGTGTGTCGTTTTCCCGACGCAGGGCTTGTCAAAAAGGTGAAACGCAGTCTACCTTCGCTATTGCAGCAAAGAGGAACGCATGAACGACCTGAGCCCGAAAAACCGCATTTTGCTTGTTTTCAACTCCGCCACCGGACAGCCGGGACGGTTGGGAACAGTCATGCGCCGCTACGGGTTCGAGTTCGATATTCGCCGTCCTGGTGAAGGCGACGAACTGCCGACCGATCTTTGCAAATATCATCTGGTTGTCGTGTTTGGCGGGCCGATGAGTGCCAATGATGATCATCTTGATAATGTCAGCGCGATCATGAACTGGTTGCCCAATGTGGTGTCGAGTGATGCGATGTATCTGGGCATTTGCCTGGGCGCGCAGATGATGGCGAGATGCCTTGGTGCGCAAGTCGAACCCCATCCCGAAGGCATGACCGAAATCGGCTATTACCCGGTGCAGCCGACCCCGGCCGGAGAGCATCTGTTTCCCGATGAAATGATGGTCTATCACTGGCACAGCGAAGGATTTGGCATTCCCGACGGGGCGGAGCTGGTTGCGACCGGCCCGACATTCCCCCATCAGGCCTATCACGTTGACGAACGTATCTGGGGTCTTCAGTTCCATCCGGAAGTCGATGATGAAAGCCATGAGCGCTGGCTTTCCAATGCCGGTGACAAGACCGATCGCCCGAACGGCCAATGCCCCGATACCCAGCGCGCGGGACGGGCGAAATATGATGCGGCATTTGGCGCGTGGTTCGAACGCTTCGCCGAGAAGGTTCTGGTCAAGAACCGCATGCCAAGCGATGTCGGACAAAGCAGCTAAGCGCTAATTGCTTCGTTTCCCCTAAGCCGAGACCATGTTTGCCGGTGCTTGTGCGAGCCAGTCTTCGATAGCGGTTTCGTCAAAGGCGAGCGCGTTGGCATAGCCGCCATGGAATTCATCCCACGCATCGCGATATTCATCGCGCACCCCGACCAGTACCGGGATTTCCAGATCCATCGCGCGTGAAATCACATCACGCAGGCCACGGCCTTCGGCCTCGCTCCGGCCAAAGCGTGCGATGATCAGCACATCGCTTCCGGCTTCGACATCACGCGACAGCTGGGATGCCAGGGTCGAAAGCGCATCGCCATCAAGCTTGCAGCCCTTGGCCATTTTGCCGCGATTCTTGGTGATCGGCATTTCATCGCCGCTGCGCAAGTTCCGGACATGAACCAGCGTCCCGCAATCGGCATCCTTGCGGCGCTTTTGCACGTAACCGGCAACCGATTTGCCGTTGGCCAGCATTCCCTCGGCAATCGCGGCGAGAAGATCGTCAATCGGGTCTTTGGGGTGAAATGCAATACCTGCCAGCATGGATCAGAACCGATCAATCACGGTAACGCCGGTGGCAGCAAAGCTGTCCATGCTCATCAGTGCCGTGGCACCTTCGGCCAGTGTCACACGATCACCGATCAGCTTTTGCGGTGCCAGTTTGCCCGACTGGATCATGTCGAGCATCGCGTCATAGCGAAACGCCTGCATGCCGTGGCTGCCAAGGATTTCAAGTTCATGGGCGACCACGCGGTCCATCGGCACCCTTGCATGGGCATGATCACCGGTCATGAGGCCGATTTGGATGTGTTTGCCGCGTTTCCGCAGGCACGCGACCGAGTTAAAGCAGGTCACAGCGCTGCCCAAGGCATCAACTGACACATGCGCGCCACCCCGTGTGATGTCCTTGATGGCCGCCGGGATGTCATCAATGGTGGCGGCATTGAGCACCGCGTTGGCACCGAGTTCCTTGGCGTACTCAAGCTTGGCGTCATCAATATCAACCGCGATGACATAGGCACCGGCAGCGGCGGAAATCATGATGGCGGACAGGCCAACACCACCCGCGCCATGGACGGCAATGATTTGACCGGCTGATACCTTGCCCTGATCAATCACGCCGCGGAAGCTTGTGGCAAAGCGACAGCCGAGGCTTGCGGCCGTGGCGAAATCCATTTCATCGGGCAGGCGGACCAGATTGGTGTCGGCGTAATCAATCGCGACATATTCGGCAAAGCTGCCCCAATGGGTAAAGCCCGGCTGGAATTGCTGATCACAGACCTGATGATTGCCGCTATGACATTCCGGGCAATGGCCGCAGCCCGATACGAAGGGCACGGTTACGCGGTCGCCTTCCTGCCAGCGTTTGATGTCCTTGCCGACGGCAACGACAGTGCCGGCAAATTCATGGCCGGGAACGTGCGGCAGTTGCACATCGGAATCGTGGCCCATCCAGCCATGCCAGTCACTTCGACACAGGCCGGTCGCGCCAACCTTGATGACCACGCCACCGTTTTCCGGGGTCGGGTCGGGGAGTTTCTGGACCTCGATGGGGCCTTGATATTCGGTGAAGTAGGCGGCGCGCATTTTCGGAACTCCTCCAAGGACGATCTTTTTACTTTGGCCTAAGTATCATCCTTGTCGCGGTCCGGATGCAAGCGAACAACTTTCGGAACGCCAACCGAAGGCTTGGATTTTGGTTTTGGCTTCGGTTTTGGCGAAGCATCTGGCTGATAGCGACCCCAGGGGGATGTGTCGCGTTCTTCGCCGTCCTTACCCTCTTTGCCCCAGGGACCCCGTTGATCACGGCGCATATTGGCATGCTTGGCGGCGCGCTCCGCCTCATAGGCCGCGGCCCAGGGCGGGATGTTTGACGTCGCACCGCGCGTCTTGCGACCGGGGCGATAGATGCCAAAGGCCGGGGCGGGTGATCCGTCATGCCAAAGCGGCACATTTCGATGCTTGAATAGCGGGATCAGGGCAAGGCCGGCCAGGAAGCCCGCGATATGGGCAACCCATGCAATGCCGCCGCCGGCACCACTGCCGAAATTGATCACCTGGCTGACAAACCAGAAGCCAAGAACGACCACGGCCGGGACATAGAAGATAAACACCCAGAAGAACCACACCAGCACGCGCGCCTTGGGATAAAGCAGGAAATAGGCGCCCAGCACACCGGCCAGCGCGCCGGATGCACCAATCATCGGAATTTCTGACTGGGTATCAAGCAGGCCATGGCCAAGGGCGGCTACAACTCCGCAGGCGAGGTAGAAGATCAGAAAGCGGAAATGCCCCATCGAGTCTTCGACATTATTCCCGAAGATCCAGAGGTACAGCATATTGCCGCCGAGATGCATCCAGCCGCCATGCATGAACATGGCCGAAAAGATCGACAGGAAGCCGAAGCCATCCGGGAAGGGTGAAAAGCCCGGTGGCAGTTCGGCATGACCAAACAGCACGGCCGGGATCGCACCATATTGCAGGTTCATCAGAACAGCGGCGCGCGGATCAAGGGTGACGGTGCCCAGAAACACCACGACATTGATCGCAATGATCGCGTAGGTGACCCATGGCGTGATCGTGGTCGGGTTGTTGTCCTTGATCGGCAGCATTGGCTATGCCCGTTGTCTGTGTCTTAAACGTCGCCCTAATTCCTACGGCGGGCCAACGGCCCCCGATCAGGCAACCACGGCCTCGTCGCGCGGGGCAAGGCGATCGCGCAAATAGGCCGCCAGTTGGCGATATTCGCGTTTACGTGCCGAGCTGCGCCGCCAGACCATGCCGATGCGCCGGATCGGAACCGGATTCTCAAACGGGATGATCTTGAGCAAATCCGGCCGACGTGCTTCGACTTCTAGCGACATTTCAGGCAACAGTGTGGCACCGATGCCCGCACCGACCATCTGAACCAGGGTAGAAAGACTATTGGCCTGGAAATCGGCTGACTTGCTCCAGCCTGCTTTCTGGCAGACTTCAAGCGCCTGATCGCGCAGGCAGTGCCCGTCTTCGAGCAGCAAAAGCTTTTCATCCTTGATGTCGCCAATCTCGAGATGCTTTTTATGCGTCAGCGGATTGTTCGGCGCGCAGGCAAAGACAAAGCGGTCTTCAAACAGCTCAAACTCTTCGAGCCAGTTTTCATCAATCGGCAGGGCAATCAGGGCAAGGTCGAGCTTGCCGGCCATCAGAAGTTCGATCAGCTTGGCTGTCTGGTCTTCGCGCAGAAGCGGCTGAAGCTTCGGGAAGCCGGATTTAAGCGACGCCATGACATCCGGCAAAAGATAGGGGCCGATGGTCGGTATGACGCCGATATGGATCGGGCCTGAAAGCGGGTCGGCGGCGGCCTGCGCCATGGTGGTCAATTCATCGACTTCTTGCAGGATATTTCGCGCCCGCGAAACGACCTCTTCACCCAGCGGGGTCATCAGGACCTGACGCTTGTTGCGTTCGACCAGCTGCGCACCCAAAAGGTTCTCAAGCTCGCTGATCGCAGCCGACAAACTTGGCTGCGTAATGAAGCAAGCCTCTGCTGCGCGGCCAAAATGTCCGGTTTCGGACAAGGCAACTAGGTATTTGAGCTGCTTGATGCTGGGTTGGGCAGCCATAAATTTTTCCTATCAAAACTCGAAGTTTTATCTATTTGTCTTAGGTAATGCATTTCTCTACAAATCGCTAGCAAGCAGTGCATTTTTTGCACCTGCTCACAAAAGTTTCTACGGCCTGTCGGGGGCCGTTCTGTGTTTTTAAAACTGGGTTAGGAGAAACCATAATGCTTACCGTTGGTGATACGCTTCCTGAATTCAATCTGACCGGCGTTTCGGGCAAAGGCCCGGACAGCTTCGCTCCGGTTACCGACAAGTCCTATGAAGGCAAATGGAAGATCCTGTTCTTCTGGCCGAAAGACTTCACCTTTGTTTGCCCGACCGAGATCGTTGGTTACGGCGAACTGAACGGTGACTTCGAAGACCGTGACGCGGTTCTTCTGGGTTGCTCGACCGACACCGACTTCGTGCACGCTGCATGGCGTACCCACCACGAAGACCTGGGTGACAGCCCGTTCGTATGGCTGGCTGACGAGAAAAAAGAACTCTCGACCGCCCTTGGTGTTCTGGCCAAAGACGCCGGTGTTGCCCTTCGTGCGACCTTCATCGTCGACCCGGACAACATCATCCGCCACGTACAGGTCAACGACCTGAACGTTGGTCGTAACCCGCAGGAAGCGCTTCGTATTCTCGACGCCCTGCAGACCGACGAACTTTGCCCGTGCAACTGGAACCAGGGTGACGAAACCCTCTAAGTCCGGTCCGGATGTGACTTTGGGATCGGGCAGTTGCCCGGTCCCGCTTTCCCAGCCTGTGAATATTGCTGCCTTTTGCATTGTCCGCGCCCACCGGGTGCGACACCGACACGGCTGATTTTCAATTCGTTTTTGAATTACGCGTTTATCGCTTCAGACAGTTTCAGAGGATTTTCCCCATGACGTCGATCGTTGAAATCAAGGACTCCATGCCGGCCTATGCCAAGGACCTTAAGCTGAACCTTTCGAGCATGGCCAACAATCCGGGCATGACCGACCAGCAGGTTTACGGTACCGCACTTGCCTGTGCATTTGCATCGCGCAACGCCAAACTGACCAAGGCTGTTGCCGCCGAAGCAAAAGAAAAACTGACCCCGGAAGCTATTGAAGCTGCCAAGGGTGCGGCGGCCATCATGGGCATGAACAACATCTATTACCGGTTCAACCACTTGGTATCGGATGAAGAATACAGCACCATGCCGGCACGCCTGCGCATGAACATCATCGGCAAGCCGGGCATCGACAAGGCCGATTTCGAACTGTTTTCGATTGCTGTTTCGGCGATCAATGGTTGCGGCATGTGCATCGATAGCCATGACAAGGTGCTGAAAAACGCTGGCGTTAAAAAGGAAACCATCCAGAACGCCATCCGCATCGCATCGGTCATTCATGCGGTTGCCGTCGTGATTGACGCTGAAGACGCACTGGCTGACTAAGCCGCGTCACAAAATTCGGGCAATTGCCCAAAAGAAAGCCCCGGTTACCTGACGGTGCCGGGGCTTTTGTTTTGCGTAGATGTGATCAGGCAGCTGCGGGTTCGGTGATGCCGAGATGTTTGAGCGTTGCCGTGATCACCTGATCGGGTTGATCAAAATGCGGGATATGGCCGCAATCCTCGATCAGCATCTTGGTAGCAGGGCCGCCGGTATTGGCACAGATGGTGTGGACCTGCTCATCACTGCCAAACTGATCATCATCGCCCTGAATAACCAGAAGCGGGCAGGTGATGTTGGCGAGTTCATCGACCATATTCCAGTTCAGGAAGTCCGGCTGCCGCCAGGTATCGACCCAGGCGCGGAAGACATCATCGGTCTGGGCGAAGTGATGACGTTGCAGTTTGGTTTTCCAGTCGGTGTCGGCATAGATTTTTGCCGCCTCGGTAATGCCAGAAACGGTGACATCCTCGACAAAGACGTGGGCGGCTTCGGAAATGACGGCTGTTACATTATCCGGGAAGCGCGCAGCATATTTGAGCGCGATGGTCGCCCCGTCGCTGTGGCCAAACAGGATCGGTTTGGTCAGGCCAAGCTCGTTGATCAGACCATGCAGATAGACATCACTTTCGGTGTTGTGGAAATCAATCGCCCGCGGAATGTCGCCCTCGGCATGCGGATCGGACCTGCCGTGGCCGCGCCGTTCATAGACAATCACCGGATGGCCAGTTGCATTCGCCAGCTTTTCAGGAAAATCGCGCCACATGCGGATGGTGCCAAGTGCCTCGTGCAGCATCAGGATGGTCGGCGCATCGGCGCGGACACCTTCGGGAATGATCCGCTGGCAGGACAGGCTGATGCCATTGACGGTGGCATAGAAATTTTCAGGCTTCATATCAGGGGCAATCTTTGTTCGGGCTTTGACCGGATTATTTATCGGTATTTCGGTGCGTAATTATTTAATTTCAATCATGGACAAAAAAACAGGGCCCGGCAAGTGCCGGACCCTGTTTGATGCGTTTTAATCCCGAAGTTCGGGAATGCAGACCTTATTTCAGGGCTGCGCAAGCCCGTTTGATGCGTTTGCAAGCTTCGATCAGGGCATCGTCCGAAGTCGCATAGGAAATGCGGAAATACGGAGCCAGACCGAATGCCGAACCCTGAACCGCAGCAACGCCTTCTGCTTCGAGCAGGTAGGTGACGAAGTCGGTATCGGTTTCGATTTTCTTGCCATCCGGGGTGGTTTTGCCAATCGCGCCCGCGCAGGACGGATAGACATAGAACGCACCTTCAGGCGTCTTGCAGGACAGGCCTTCGCATTCGTTGAGTGCTGCGACGACAAGGTCACGACGCTTTTTGAAGACTTCAGCGCGCTCGGCCAGGAAGTCCTGCGGGCCGTTGAGTGCTTCGATTGAAGCAGCCTGGCTGATTGAGGAGGTATGCGTGCTTGACTGCGACTGTACCTTGTTGATCGCCTTGATCAGGTCTTTCGGACCTGCGGCATAACCAAGGCGCCAGCCGGTCATGGCATAGGATTTCGACACACCGTTACAGGTGAGCGTACGCTCTTTGAGCTTCGGCTCGACCTGGGCGATGGTGGTGAACTCGAACCCGTCATAGACGAGGTGCTCATACATGTCGTCAGACATGACATAGACGTTTTCGTGTTTCAGAAGAACGTCAGCAATCGCACGCAGTTCTTCGCGCGAGTAAGCCGCACCGGTCGGGTTCGACGGTGAGTTCAGAACAACCCATTTGGTTTTCGGCGTGATTGCGGCTTCAAGTTCGGCAGCGGTGATTTTGAAGTCGTTTTCTTCCTGGCATTCGACAATGACCGGGGTGCCTTCGGCCATCAGCGCCATGTCCGGATAGGATACCCAGTACGGTGCCGGGATGACGACTTCGTCGCCCGGGTTCAGGGTCGCGAAGAACGCGTTGAACAGGGTCTGCTTGCCACCGCAACCGACGGTGATTTCGTCGATGGTGTATTCCAGATCGTTTTCACGCTTGAACTTTTCGACAATCGCCTTGCGCAGCTCAGGAGTACCGGCGACCGGAGTGTATTTGGTCTTGCCAGCATCGAGCGCAGCCTTGGCGGCTTCTTTGATGTTGTCGGGGGTATCGAAATCCGGCTCACCTGCGCCAAGCCCGATCACATCAACGCCAGCAGCCTTAAGCTCGGCAGCCTTGGTGGTGACAGCAATGGTGGGGGAGGGTTTGATACGGCTCAAACGGTCGGCAATGAACGCCATTGGTCTGTTTCCCTGGAATTTATGAGAGTGAAAAGAATCTCGTTCTTTCGGTTCGGACCCTACGCCTGCCTTTATTCCAATTCAAGGCTGTTTAGCGGCTTTTGCGGGTTCTTTGGGATGATTTTATCCAATTTTGTGCCCTTTACGAAGTCCGAGCGGAAAGAACTGATCTGCAAACGCGTTAAAACATCGGTTGTTCCGGAATTTCCGTACTGACGTCTCCTGACATTTACTGACAGGAACTGTCAGGGGCAGGGCTTGCGATTGGGTGTATCTGACCTATAACTAGGGTTGGAATAAAAAGGGACCTGCCCGATGAATGCGCTGCCGGAATTTCTGACCAAACGTCGCCCGCCTGTTGAAGGATCACGGGAATTCAAACTGGTGACGGAATATGAGCCTGCTGGCGACCAGCCGCAGGCGATTGCCGAGCTGATGGCTGGCATCAATGATGATGAGCGTGATCAGGTTCTGCTGGGTGTGACGGGGTCGGGCAAGACGTTCACCATGGCCAATATCATTGCCAATACCCAGCGACCGGCGCTGGTTCTTGCGCCGAACAAGACTTTGGCCGCCCAGCTTTATGCCGAAATGAAGCATTTCTTCCCGGACAATGCGGTCGAGTATTTCGTTTCCTATTACGACTATTACCAGCCGGAAGCCTATATCCCGCGTTCGGACACCTATATCGAGAAAGACAGTTCGATCAACGAACAGATCGACCGGATGCGCCACGCCGCCACGCGTGCGATTTTGGAGCGCAATGACTGTATCATCGTGGCATCGGTGTCGTGCATTTACGGTATCGGGGCGGTGGAAACCTATCTTGAGATGACCCAGCGCATTTCGGTGGGCGACGAGGTTGATCGCAACGACATCATGAAGCGTCTGGTGGAATTGCAGTACACGCGTAATGACGCGGCCTTTTCGCGCGGTACATTCCGGGTGCGCGGCGATGTGCTTGAGATTTTCCCGGCCCACGCCGAAGACCGCGCCTGGCGTGTGTCGATGTTTGGTGACGAGATCGAGGAACTGGCAGAGTTCGACCCGCTGACCGGGCACAAGTTTGCAACGATGGACTCGGTCACCGTTTATGCCAATTCGCACCACGTCACCCCGCGCCCGACACTGGTGCAGGCCATGGCCGGCATCAAGCAGGAGCTTAAAGATCGACTGGCGCAGTTCCAGGCCGAAGGCAAGTTGCTGGCGGCTGAACGGATCGAGCAGCGCACGACCTTTGATCTGGAAATGATGGAAACGGTCGGGCACTGCAAGGGGATTGAAAACTATTCCCGCTGGCTTTCGGGCCGTAATCCGGGGGAGCCGCCACCGACCCTGTTTGAGTATCTGCCGGAAAACGCGCTTTTGTTTGTTGATGAAAGCCACGTGGCCGTGCCGCAGATCGGTGGCATGTTCCGAGGGGACTATAATCGCAAAGCGACATTGGCCGAGCATGGCTTCCGTCTGCCGAGTTGCGTTGATAACCGGCCGCTGAAGTTCGAGGAATGGGAAGCAATGCGCCCGCAAAGCGTGTTTGTTTCCGCAACACCGGGCAACTGGGAAATGGAGCGCACCGGGGGTGTGTTTGCCGAGCAGGTCATTCGCCCGACGGGCCTGATTGACCCGGTCTGTATCGTGCGCCCTGTCGAAACCCAGGTGGATGATTTGCTGGGCGAGGCCAAGAAATGTGCGGCCAAGGGTCAGCGTGTTCTGGTCACGACATTGACCAAGCGCATGGCGGAAGACCTGACCGAATACCTGCATGAGCATGGCATTCGAGTGCGTTATCTGCATTCCGATATTGATACGCTGGAGCGGATCGAGATCATCCGTGATTTGCGCCTTGGCGTGTTTGACGTGCTGGTGGGGATTAACCTTCTGCGAGAAGGGCTTGATATCCCGGAATGTGCGCTGGTGGCGATTTTGGATGCGGACAAGGAAGGCTTCCTGCGTTCGAAAACATCACTGGTTCAGACGATTGGCAGGGCTGCGCGTAACGTTGATGGTCGCGTGCTGCTTTATGCCGACAAGATGACCGACAGCCTCGAATACGCGATTGGCGAGACCAACCGCCGGCGTGAAAAGCAGATGGCCTATAACGAGGAACATGGCATCACGCCCGAAACCGTGCGGTCGCGGATCAATGATGTTCTCGAAAGTGTTGCCGAGCAGGATTACGTCACCGTTGATACCGGCGTTTCGGGTGATACGATGGTCGGTCATAACCTGCGTGCGCATATCGAGGATCTGGAAAAACGCATGCGGGACGCGGCCGGGAACCTTGAGTTCGAGGAAGCGGCACGTCTGCGTGACGAGATCAAGCGGCTTGAGGATCAGGAGCTTGGTCTGGCCGAGGCCGGACCGATGGCGCGCACGATTGGGACTGCCGGACCCGGATCGAAATCGGCGAATAAACCGAAATACAAGGGGCGTCGCCGCAAGGGGGCATAAGTGGCCGGATATTTTGCAAATTCCGGTTGTATTCGCTGTTGAGAATATTCATCGCGATCACATATAACAGAAGTACTACAAAGTGCGGTGTGATCGCGATGGAGAAAACTTGATGCGGCGTCTGACAGCCTGGTGCCTGGTCACCATGGCGTTCCTGCTTGGGGCAGGATGGTTTGGCAATGACGTTGCTGCGCGGACATTGGTTGTTGCGATCAATGATGCCCCGCCTTATCGCATTGTCACCGAAACATCCGATGAGCCGGTCTATACCGGCATTTATGTTGATGTGATCCGTGAAGCGGCTAGGCGCGCGGGCATTGATCTTGTGTTTGACGTGGTTCCGTTCAAACGTGCGCTTTTCCTGATGGAAACCGGCGAAGCAGACCTGATGCTCGGTCCCAATCGCACCGATGATCGTGTGAAATACATGTATT
The DNA here is from genome assembly GCF_002709775.1 of Thalassospira sp. Lineage (GTDB taxonomy): Bacteria > Pseudomonadota > Alphaproteobacteria > Rhodospirillales > Thalassospiraceae > Thalassospira. The sequence goes on along the minus strand of NZ_PAQR01000018.1, from coordinate 50,699 downwards.
ATTTTGGGGCGGCGCTGCCCAATGAGCCAAAGGTGATCTATACCGGCGACGTCGATGCCAATGTGATTGAGGTCAAGGACCTTCGGCACAAGTTGGTCGGGGTTGTGCGCGGGGCCAATTATGGCTGGAAGCTAAATGACGCGCGCGATATCCGCTTTGTCGAGGCGGCCGATTACGAAACGCTGTTCAAGATGCTGGATCTGCACCGGATTGATGCCTTGATCTCGCCGGAACTTCTGGCTGCAGCCTATATCCGGGAATTCGGACCGTTCCGGATCAAGAAATCCGATCTGTTGATACAGGGCCAGCCATCCTTCATTGCGTTATCGCGCCAATCCGACTTTTTCCTTGATGGCAGTTTTACCATCCTTGAGCAGCATCTGATCGAGATGCGCCATGATGGCACGTTTGAAGAGATTTATGGCCGCTATGCCCAAACGGATTCGTAATCCCATGCGGGCGTCATGTGGGGCCGCCATGCAAAAAGCCGGTGTTTGAGGACACCGGCTTTTGTGTTTGGGCGGGCGGGGCTGCGGGTTACATAAACAGCCGCTCGTTCTCCATGCCCTTATAGATGTCAGCGACATATTCGCCGTAACCGTTATAGATCCGGGTGGGGACGCTTTCGCCGTTATTGAGCAGGCGTTCATAGGCCTGCGTCCAGCGCGGATGAGGAACTTCGGGGTTTACGTTGGCCCAGAAGCCATATTCGTCAGCATTGATATCTTCCCAGAAGCTTTTCGGGCGCTTGTCGGTGAAGGTAAAGCGGGCGATGGATTTGATGTTTTTAAAGCCATACTTCCAGGGCGTAACCAGACGCAAGGGGGCGCCGTTCTGCTTGGGCAGTTCTTCGCCGTAAATGCCCGTCGCGATCATGGTCAGTTCGTTGGTGGCCTCTGCCATCGAAAGGCCTTCGATATAGGGCCAGGGATACCAGAACTGACGCAGGCCCGGCATGGTGTCCTTTTGGCTGGCGGTTTCCATTTCGACATATTTGGCACCCGACAGGGGCTTTGCGAAATCAACCAGCGCCTTCATCGGGAAACCGGACCAGGGCACGGTCATCGCCCAGGCTTCAACGCAGCGGAAGCGATAGACGCGCTCTTCAAGTGGCATCTTGCGGACCAGATCTTCGAAATCAATCTCGATCGGTTTTTCAACCAGCCCGTCGATCACCACGGTCCAGGGGCGGATGCGCATGGCTTGGGCTGCTTGCGAGATCGACTTGTGCGATCCGAATTCATAGAAGTTGTTATAGGTCAGCGCCTTGGATTTTTCGGTCATTTCGCGTTCGACTGTATAGGCCGGGTTGCGATCAACCGGATAGAGATCGGCGGTGGCGCCGGACCCTTGCGCCAGTGCGCTGCCAAGCGGGAGGCTTGATGCCGTTGCGCCGATTGAACCGGCCGCGATCCCCTTAAGGAACTGGCGGCGGTTTTTATAGATTGATTCCGGTGTGGCGTCTTTTTCAGGGATTTCCCATCCCTTCTTGCGGCGTATCAGCATGGCGTCCTCCGTTGATCCTGATCCTAATGTCCGTGCAAAAGCCGATTTGGGCAAGTCACGGCTCGGTGATCGGCGGGTGAGAAATGGGGGCTCGTCTAAAGCGAGCTTACAGCTGATCTACGTTAGCCCGATCTGATTTGATCATTACGGCGATCAATTGATCGTGCAGGCTGATCAGATAGCAGGTAATGTGATCACAAATTACTACAGAAGGGGATGGCTGACGTGTTTGAGTTCAAGGATATCGAGATTCTGCAAGATATCATCAAGGCTGGCGGTTTTAGGGCTGCAGCGCAAAAATACAATCTGTCTCAGTCAGCGATTTCAGCGCGTGTTTCAGGTCTGGAGAAGAAGCTTGGCATGAAGCTGTTTGATCGCTCAAACAGGCAGGTTCGTCTGACCGCTGCAGGATTGAGGTTCATAGAAGAAGCCCAGCGTTTGTCGCGCGCGCGTGACCGCATCTGGCAGGAGCTTACGCATCCGGGCGAGCTGAGTGGTACAATCAGGATCGGTGTTGCAGAAACCATTGTTCACACATTGCTTGCAGACATGCTCAACAAGCTGAAAGACGACTTCCCAAAAGTGCGTTTTGAGCTTTCAGTAGATACCTCCGGTCAGCTTGGAAAGGCGCTTGATGACGACGAGGTAGATGTCGCGATAATGTTGCGCGAATCCGTTCCACAAAGTGCGGTAGCAGCGCCATTGAAGCCGGTTGAGCTTGGATGGTATTGTGCCGAGAGTATGGAGCTGGACAAGAGTCCGCTGTCACTGAACGAACTGGCCAGTCATGCCATCGTGACATTTCCAAAAGGAACACCCCCATTTCGTGAAATCGAAAGCATCTTTTCTGCCCCTGATATTTCACAACCTGCATTGAACGGTTCAGCGTCTCTTTCGACGGTAAAGTATCTCGTGGCGGGCGGGTTTGGAATTGGTGTTTTACCAACCTTGATGGTCAAAAATTCCATTCTGGATGAACATATTAAGTCGATTCCCGTGTGTCGGGAAGCATCCCTGACAGCGTTACATTTTGTGATCGCTTATTTCCCTGAGCGTAACAGTGAAATCGGTGGGGCAATTCACGAGGCAGCGAAGCTCTTTGATCAAATTGATCGATAAAAACGATCAATAAATAAGTAAAATGATTACTTGACAAGATCAGTTCCATTTTTCAATCTTTGAAAAGAGGCAGCGAATGGGACTGAAAAATGAACGCGTCAAAAAGCGCCACCCGTTCCGATGACACCGCGTACGAGACTGCATCAGCGATGACGCCTTTGGCGTTGCGCACAGCTATTCGACGTGGCGAACATACGGGACCAACGACTGGTTACTCATCAGGCTATCTGCAGGGAAATCTGGCGATTTTGCCGGTAGATTATGCGGATGAGTTTTTGCAGTTTTGTGCGAAGAACCCAAAATCATGTCCGTTGATAGGCATGTCGGAACCGGGATCCCCCCATATTCCGGAATTGGGCGAAGATATTGACATCCGTACAGATTTGCCGGGTTATCGCGTCTTTCGCGGCAGCGACGAGTACACCAGCGTTACCGATCTGACCGATATCTGGCGTGATGATCTCGTTACGTTTGTCTTGGGTTGTTCGTTCTCGTTCGAGGCAGCGATCACACGTGGTGGCGTTCGATTGCGCCACATGGATGCGCGCCGCAATGTGCCAATGTATGTAACGAACATTGAAACGGCAAAAGCCGGAAGTTTCCACGGTCCTTTGGTCGTTTCAATGCGATCCTTTGCGCCCGGCGACGCCATTCGAGCGATCCTTTTTTCCGACAGATACAGACTGGCCCATGGTGCACCGGTGCATATCGGTGATCCGGCTCAGATCGGTATCGCGGATATCATGAAACCGGACTTCGGCAATGAACCTGTCATTGAAGAAGGGGACATTCCGGTTTTCTGGGCGTGCGGAGTCACGCCACAAATGGCAATCCGCAATGTGATGCCGGATTTTGCCATTACCCACGAACCCGGTCTGATGTTGGTGACAGATGTACTGGCTGAGGCCGCAGAATTCTCCCTATAGACCAAGCCTGAAACGAAGCAACTATAAACGACATATCAGAGAGGACTTTGAACTCATGAAAAAGATGGTTTCTTCCCTTTTGGCAGTATCCGCACTTGGTGCTGGACTTACTGCCACACCGGCATTCGCCGAAGAACTTTCCGTCGTCGGCAGTTGGAGCAGCCTGCCGCTTTACAAGCAGTATGAAAGCCCGTTCTGGACCGAAACTCTGCCGGCAGATTCAAATGGCGAGATCACTGTTCAGATGACGACGCACGACCAGATGGGTATCGGTGTCGGCGACGTGTTTCGTTTGGTAAATGATGGCGTTTTCGACGTCGCGATGACTGTTGGCGATTATGCCGTTGGTGATGCCCCGGAACTTGAAGGCCTTGATGTGCCGCTCGTGGCAAATAGCGCAGCCGAAGCCAAGGCGATGGTCGAAGCAGCCCGTCCTATGGTTGATGACATCTTTGCAGAGCGCTTTAATGCCAAGGTTCTTGCTGTTGCTCCGTACCCGCCGCAGGTTGTTTTCTGTGCTGGCGAAGTTAACTCCCTTGCCGATCTGAAGGACAAGAAAGTCCGTGGATCGGGTCGTATGACAACAAAATTCCTTGAAGCACTTGGCGCGGTTGGCGTGAATGTCGCTTTCTCCGAAGTTCCGGGTGCCTTGGAACGTGGCGTGATTGACTGTGCTGTGACTGGTGCTGGTTCGGGCTATAGCGCAGGCTGGTGGGAAGTTTCCGATCACCTGATGACCATTCCGCTTGGTGGTTGGGACCCTGTCGTCACGGCCATGAACATGGATAAATGGACCAGCCTGTCTTCCGACATGCAAACCTTCATCATGGATGAAGTCAAAACCAAGTTCGAAGCCCCGGCATGGGCGTCTGCAGCTGATGCATTGAGCAATGATGTTGCTTGCCTGACAGGTAACGGCACGTGCCCGGCTGGTGATCCGGCCAGCATGACCCTTGTTGAGGTTTCAGACAGCGATCTTGCAGAAGCCAAGGAAATCCTGACCTCCACCGTTCTGCCAGAGTGGGCCGAACGTGCGGGTAATGACTGGGTTGCACGCTGGAACGATAGCGTTGGCAAGACTGTCGGTGTTACCGTACCCCTCAACTGATTGACAGTGCTTGGCGGAGGCCCGAACAGTGACCGAAAACTTGATCGCGGCCATCCGCCGCGCCAATCGTATTATCGCGTTGTCCGTCGGACTTGTTCTGATGGGCAGCGTGATCCTGATTATCGCGGAAATTCTGTTGCGTGAAATCGGAATTTCTTTGGGCGGCGCCGAGGAAATCTCTGGCTACGTCATGGCGGGGGTTGCCAGTTGGGGGCTTTCATATGCGCTGACAGAACTGGCGCATGTCAGAATTGACCTTATTCGGCTCCGCTTGCAGGAACGCGGAAAGGCATTCCTTGATTTGTTGGCAATTGTCACTCTTGCTGCGGTGGCAACGATTGTTGCCATCCAGTGCTGGCCTGTCCTTTCAAAAACCATTGAACGGGGATCGACGGCGAATACACCGCTTGAAACACCGCTTTGGATACCTCAGCTGGTCTGGTTTTCAGGTTGGTTGTGGTTTGCATTGTGTTCCTGTGCGTTGGTGATCCTGACCCTGGTTTTGCTGACGCGCCGCGATCTTGAAAAAGCAGACTCATTGGTTGGTGCGCGATCCGAGCTGGAGCTTGAATCATGATTACAGCAGTTACCGTTTCGCTGTTGGGGCTTCTGGCCTTTTCCATTCCGGTGGGGATTGTGCTTTTCCTTCTCGGTATTGGTGTTGATCAGTTTTTTACACCCTTTCCGCTGTTACGCGGCTTGGGGCAGGTGGTCTGGTCATCTTCAAATTCCTCGACCCTGATTGCGATACCATTTTTCGTCCTGCTTGGTGAGGTCCTTGTACGCGGTGGTATTGCTGCCAAGACCTATGAAGCACTTGATAAGTGGTTCTCATGGCTGCCCGGTGGGCTGGTCCATGCCAATATCGGAACGGCGACAATGTTTTCGGCAACTTCGGGTTCGTCTGTTGCGACCGCCGCAACGGTCGCGACTGTTGCAATGCCGCAAGCGGACAAGCTGGGGTATGATCCGAAGCTGTTTTCGGGTGCCATCGCGGCTGGTGGTACGCTCGGGATCATGATCCCGCCATCCATTAATTTGATCGTTTATGGGTTTCTGACTGAAACATCGATCCCGCGTTTGTTCCTTGCCGGGCTGGTGCCGGGGTTGGTGATGGCTGTTGCCTTCATGCTTGTGACCGCTGCCCTTTGCAAAGTGAAGCCGGGACTTGGTGGGCAAAGCCGTTCGTTTAGCTGGGCAGATCGGTTTGGCGGCTTAAGGCATCTGCTGCCAATCTTCCTGCTGTTCTTTGTTGTGATTGGTTCAATCTATGCCGGATGGGCAACGCCAACGGAATCTGCGGCAGTCGGTGTTGCCATCGCCATGATTATCGCCGCCTTTAACAAAGGCGTGTCGAACGAGATGATCAAAATGTGCCTTCTTGGGACGGTTCGTATCACGGCGATGATCATGCTGGTGATCATCGGGGCATATTTCCTGAACTTTACGCTGACCGCAGCGGGCATGGGCCGGGAGCTCAAGGAGCTTCTTGTCGGACTTAATCTTAGTCCGATGGGGACATTGCTTGTTGTTATTTTGCTCTACATTGTGCTGGGTTTCTTTATTGAAACCTTGTCCCTCATGGTTGCGACCATTCCGATCATTGTGCCGATCATGACTGCTATGGGTTTTGACAAGGTCTGGTTTGGAATTCTTTTGATCGTCTTGATCGAAATGGCTTTGATCACGCCGCCTGTCGGATTGAACCTATATGTCGTGCAAGGTGCAAGAAAGTCGGGTCAGCTATCCGAGGTCATGCTGGGCGCTGTTCCCTATGTTCTTGTGATGTTGGCGATGATCGTCGGTCTGATCTTCTTGCCGGAAATCGCACTTTTCCTGCCTGATTATCTCTGAGGTGCAATTAGGTAAGAAAACCTCCCTTAACACAATTGGCGAATGGACCAGTGTCATCTGGTCCAAGCGCCCCCTCTATGTCTGAGACCAAGTGTCCAACACATCATTCCAAAAAGATCGGAACCAGAAATGCAGATGAACTTTACCCTGGCAGGGACCGAAATCACCTTTGATATCGACCATTGCACTGTTGCGGGATGGACCGGCAGGGATGCCGCAGCGATCCAGCACCATATCGACGAGCTTGCCGCGATTGGTGTCAAATCGCCGTCAAGCGTGCCGCTTTATTATCGGACCGCATCAGGAATGGTAACCCAGCAATCCTGTATCGAGGTTGTGGGAAAAGGAACGTCGGGCGAAGTCGAACCGTTCCTGATTGCTTGTGATGGCGAGCTTTACCTTGGTCTTGCATCTGATCATACGGATCGAGAGCTTGAAACTCACTCAGTCGCACTGTCCAAGCAGATTTGCGAGAAGCCTGTTGCATCTGAAATTTGGCGCTTCGATGAGGTCAAAGATCATATCGAGCAGATTGAAATGCGATCCTGGATTCAGGACCATGATGGCGAAGGCTGGGTACCTTATCAGGAAGGAACGATTGCTTCGATCCGTCCGTTAAGTGATCTGATAGAGGGATCACAGTTGATTGGAAATGCTGCCAACGGTAAGGCGTCTGTCATGCTGTGCGGTACACTTGGTGCAAAGGGCGGCGTTCGTCCGGCACGTCGTTTCAAAATGGCGTTGCATGATCCAGTACTTGATCGCACGATCACGCACGCCTATGAAATTAGGGAACTGCCAGAAGTTGCGTAAGTAATTTCATCGTCAGAACAACACCATAACAGGATGAGGCACCGCTATGGGCGCGATGGTTGACAAGGCCAGACAAGCAATCGACAAGGTCAATCAACTGGGGGATCTGAAGGGCAAGATCTTTACCGAGTTCGATCCTGATCGAATTTTGCAAGCTGCCGCAGAGGCCGAGCAATATTGCGCGCAAAATCCTGGTGCGCCGCTTGCCGGCATGCTGGTCTCGGTCAAGGATCTTTATGACGAGGCGGGGCATGTGACGTCTGCAGCCTCACAACTTCTGAAAGATCGTGCGCCAGCGGAAGTCGATTGCGAATGCGTGCGCCGGATCAAGGCGGCAGGCGCCATTCCGTTTGGTCGCACCACCATGAGCGAGTTTGCCTATTCCGGTGTCGGGCTTAATCCGCATTACGGTACGCCGGGCAATATCTTTGACGCTGAGGGCATTCCGGGTGGCTCGACATCGGGCGGCGGTTTGACTGTGGCGCATGGGCTTGTTGATATCGCGCTTGGCACCGATACCGGCGGATCGATCCGTATTCCATCGGCGATTAACGGGCTTTATGGCATCAAGCCAAGCCGCCTGTCGGTGCCGGGTGCGGGTGTTCATCCGCTGGCCAAAAGTTTTGATACGCCGGGGCCGTTGGCAGCCGACCTTGCGACCGCGATTGCGGCGTTTGAGGTCCTGACGGGCATGATGGTCGCACCGCTTGCTGAGGGTGCAAAGTCGCTTCGCATCGGGGTGCCGGTGAATGCGTTTGTAGATGGGCTGGATGCGCGCGTTCAGGCCGATTTTACGATGATCTGCGAGCGGCTGAGAGATGCCGGGCATGAATTGGTCGAGGTTGATCTGGGCTTTATTGCCAGCAATGCGATCCTCAACAAAAAGCTCGTGGCGTTTGAAGCGCACCGGATCTATGTCAAGTATTTCGACAAGCTTGAAACCATTGGTGATCCAAGGGTTCTGTCACGGATGAAGTTTGCCGATACGCTGTCGAGTGATGAGGTGATTGATGCCTATGCCAAGCGAACCGATCTTGTATCGATGTTCGGGGCAGCGATGGCCGATGTCGATGTCATGATCGCGCCGACCTTGCCGATGATGCCGCCCAAGATTGCGGCGGTTGAGGCCGATTTTGACAACCTCAATGCGATGATGTTGCGCAATACCGGTTACCTCAACCTTGTAGATGCGTGCGCGCTTTCTATACCGGTTCCGGTGGCGGGTGAAACAGCACCAGCCGCCCTTATGATCGGCGCGCCACATGGACATGATCAGGCGATGCTGGAAGCGGTGCGTTTGATTGATCCGCTGTTTGGCTGATCAGGTAAAACAAACAAAGAAAAACGGCCCGGAAATTTCCGGGCCGTTTTGCATTGGGGACGCGATAAATCGGGTTCTTAGCCTTCAAGCAGGGAACGCAGCATCCAGGCGGTTTTTTCATGGACCTGAATGCGGGCGGTCAGAAGGTCTGCGGTGGCGTCATCATCGGAGCTATCGCAAATCGGATAGAGCGAACGCGCGGTCTTGATCACGGTTTCATGGCCTTCGACCAGCTGGGCAATCATGTCCTTGGCGGCCGGCACACCTTTTTCTTCCTTGATCGCGGTCAGTTCAGCGTAGGCCGAGAAGCTGGCCGGGGCATAGGCGCCCAGCGAGCGGATGCGTTCCGCAACTTCGTCAATTGCCGTTGCCAGTTCGGTGTACTGTTCTTCGAACATGGTGTGCAGGGTCTGGAACATCGGGCCGGTGACGTTCCAGTGGAAATTGTGCGTTTTCAGATACAGGGCGTAGCTGTCAGCCAGAACGCGGCCAAGGCCGTCGGCGATAGCGGTACGGTTGGATTCATTGATGCCAATATCGATCTGCATATCTATCTCCTTTCGCCGCTTTCAAACCAAGCGGCTTTATGTGCTCTCTTTGTCTTGAAGAGAGTATGGGTGATAGCTCTTAATTACACCAATTGATTGTTTAACTGTTTGCGATAGGGCAATTCTATTACTGAAAGTAGGGATATTCCCATGGGCCTTCGATATGGCTGAATCGGGCCGTTGGTTGGTCGCGGAAATCCTGTCCAAAAAAGAATTTCATAGGTTTTGGGCCGAGGTGGAATTTGGCGGACTCAATGAAATCAATGGGTTGAGTTTTGGATGCCTTGATTGGAACACAATTCGCCCCGAAATGGCCCAATGTGACCTGTTTTCCCGCCTTGATCTGCAGGCATATTCTCAACTGTCAGTCGAGGACGCGGTCAGCAGTCTCTGTCCCCCCTCACGAAGCTGGCCCGATTGGTTTCAGGTTGTTCCCCCACCTGAAATACCCCGGCTGACCTGGTCTCCCCAAGACCATGATGACCCCGAATAGATTGGGGCGGGTTTTATCCCGCCCCACTTTTTTGTCCGGGTGTCGGGCTGCGAAATAAAGGGGATATCCGCGCTGCCGCAATTGCCCCAATTTACCCCCAAAATGGTCACCAACCCCCGTATTTTGAGCCGCAATTCAAGGGCATATTCCTAACTGTCGGATACGAAAACATCGATGTCGTGCTCTCCCTCACGGCACCGAGGCCCGGAACGGACACCTTTCCTCCCCCCAGGTGTCATGCACCCCACGGGCAAGGCAGCTGTAGCGCGACATTTGGTTTTGGAGTGCTCGCCATTTAAAGTTGGAGCATAGCACTTTTCGTCATACCGGATCATCCTTGGCTGGGAGGTCCGGTATTGCTTTACCGATTCCGGCGCAATTTCTTGGGTAGCCAAGCCGGACCGTGAAATCCCTCTCTCCGCATGAATTGCAGCGTAGGCGACGGGTGAGCGCCCAAAGGCCAGTTTCGGGCGACGCAAGCGTCAGCAGCTGTTGCGGGGTCTTTGAGATCGATCTATGGCAGGTGCGGCAATAGAAGTGAACGGCTTCGAGGTCGTGTCTGACCGTGTCGCTTAGCGGTATTCCGTCCTTGGCAATGTCCATATGGCCTCTCAACTATGGTCATCACCTGTCCCGATCGGGAATTTAAGAGGCTTGGGCGACCGTTTCAAGCCGCCCGCACCATCAGATGTTTGAAATGATCAACTCGCCATAGGCACGGCGGCTTTCAGACTGCTTCGCGATCGAATAGTTGACCTCTGCCGTGTCCATTGAGAACCCGTCGAAGATCTGGCGCACTTCTGGCGTATCGTTCAGAGACAGGATAAACCGCCCTGAGAGGCCTCTGAGATGCTCTGAGAGCTTCTCAAAATCGGCGCGCTCAAAAATGTTCTTTCCATAGTCATTCTCGCCGCCATAGTACGGCGGGTCGAGGTAGAACAGTGTCTGCGGCCGGTCATAGCGTTTGATGAAATCAGCATATGGCAGGCATTCAATCACCACACCTGAAAGCCTCGTGTGCAGATCGTCTAGCATCGGCCCCAGCTTGGTGATATCGAAGCGGCCACCACGCTCCACCGACACCCCGAAATTTCGGCCGGAAACCTTGCCGCCAAAAGCTGTTCTCTGAAGATAGAGGAACCGCGCAGCGCGCTCGAGATCCGTCAGCGTCGTTGGATCTGTTTTGACCAGGCGCTCAAACTCTGCCCTGGTCGTGATCTGAAACTTCATCATATCCATGAACGGCACATAGTGGCGCTGCAGGATGCGATAGAAGGTCGCCAGCTCCTTGTTGATATCGTTGATGACCTCGGCCTTGGGCTGACGGATTCGGCGCAGAAACACGCCTCCCATACCCACAAAAGGCTCTGCATAGGTGGTGTGCTCAATCTGATCGATCATGGCGACCAATCGCTTGGCCAGATTGCGTTTGCCACCAAGATACGGGGCGACAGGGCGGACAGGCGTAACTGTTTGAGTCGACATAGCTAAACAAGTCTTTCTAATCTGTACCCGCCGTTGCAACGGTGGCGGGGCGATTTATCGTGGGAGCTAAGCCCTCCCGGTTCAGGGTGTTGGCGCACCCTGACCCCCGCCTAGTTTCATGACGGGGAAATGATGACCAAGAACGAGAAGCAAAAATCTGACGTCCGCAGGGGATGGTTCCGAAATGCGATGGATTTCCGAAGAGACCATGCAAACGCCCGGAAAATCGGAAACCACACCGAAGAACTGAAAGCGATCTATAAGTCGATCGATGAGTACGATCAGGAAGTCAGATTGAAGTGGAAGACCTTCCAAAGCTTCATCCTGAGAGGGCTTTGCGGCGGCTTGCTCGCTTCCCTCACATTTGTCGGCTCTCAGCTCTTTACCGGCCCCCTGAAGACCAATGTCGCCATTCTTACTGCGATATTCATTTTGGGCTTAGCCATTCAAGGTTTCCGAATGATTATCGAGGGTTTCGGGGCGCTTGAACGCTTCCATAGCCTTGCTATGCCGGTCCACCAGGACAAGCCCGGCTTTCGGCCTGGCAGAGGCTGGTCGTTCTTTCCTGTTCTATTGGACGCCATCTCGCTCATCGTTCTAGTGGTGGCTATTATATTCGCCCTGGTCTTACTCTTCAGTGTCACACAATAGCTATGACGCTTCCGGGTCTGGCACAGCCGGGAAGCCCGTAGAGCAGTCAAACGCCATACAGGCCTCAATATCCGGAAGCGCCTCGATCGACGCCCAGACCGCATCGAGGTTTTCGATACAATCGTCACGCAGGATGGCAACCGTGTCGGCAATATAGGTCATTTCTGCCGGGGTGATTTTTGGCGTCGAGTTATCGGCCATCCGGAACGGGATCAGCGTGGCATCCGACGCTGCGACCCGCCGATCGGCAAGACGACCTTTCTCAGCGATATTCGCACGGCTCATTTCATCGGTTTGCACGACGTAACTTTCACCCTCCGCGCGATCCCAGATCCAGCCGCTAAACATGGCTTTCTTGCAGCAGTGAGTCGCACGTTTCCGCAGCTTGTCCTTCGCCGCCTCAAGGCTGATCGGCTGTGTGATGTACTGCAAGGTCGCCGTCATGGTTTCCGGCTCGTTCGGAGCGCCGTCAATCACCACTTGCGGGTTGCCAATCACCGTCTGCCATTCCTGATCAGGCTTGCTCCCCTGATCAATCACCAGCACGAAGTTCGCCCGCAAATCCTCGACGGTGGCCAAGGCCGCGTTGTTGTAGGTTTTACCTGTTTTCGCCTTAAGGCCCATCGGGCTGTTGGCCACGCGGGCCAAAACCCACTGATCGTCACAAATCGCATAAAGCGCTGTCATAGTCTGTCTCCTGTTTATCGCGCACGCGCGAATTTGCCGGGAAATTCTGCCCAAAGGGCAGAGTAGTAAAGCGATCCGCTGGCGTTGTTCCCAATTGAATTGGATCTGGTTTTCGCACCGCTTGAAACGAAATCTACAGGTTCCCCGGTGTCGGAACTGGCGTTATCCAGCCTCAGATACATCACTTGCGTAGCAGGGTTTTCCGGGTTTCGCTCAGTGTCCTGAATTGCGGTGTGTTGACCAATTCCGTCCCGCTTGCAAAGCCACACACGGGGCTGGAAATCGACTGGTACCATCGCGCCATCGGAATCGCCTGTACCGGCATGGACTTCAAATGCCGAGAACTGGGGCACTGCCCTCCAAACATAAAGGATGTATCGCCCAGATGGCATCGAAGCCCCAAGCGTCACCGTGTTTGCCGCGGATGAAAACCACCCCACATCCGTGCCAACGTCATTTTCGTTGAGCTTCAGGTAGTCGCCCGATGGCAATTTCGAGTGAAAAACGCGCCGGTCGCCGCCGTCCAACGGAATGACCCAAGCATATTCAATCGCGCCACCGGCCAAATGCGGAACAGTTGAGGCAGCGCCATTGACGTGATCAAGTGTCAGGATATCGAAGCCGGACTTGGGGCTTGCTCGGAAAACATAGTCTATACGAGAACCTTGGTATGGCGCGTCAGCCCCAATTGTGTAACCGGTATCGGTAAAGGCAGTGAGCCCATCCAGTTCGGTTGTGATTTCCGGGTCCGCTGGGTTTGGTGACCAAGGCAGCCCAGCGCCCCTCAATGTGTCATGAATGCGCCAAGGCTGATTAGTATCAGTCCTTTTGGAGATAACGAGAGTTTTATGGCTTCGCGTATCCCAAGGCAGGTCGGTGACATCTGCCCCCCCGGTGGATTGGCGGATTGTAAAGTAGTCATCCGGGTTAAGGATATCCGGGCACGGCATATAGGCCGATGTCAACGGGTAGTAGTCGGCTATCGGTGATATATCGGTTAATTGCTGTATACTGCCGCCTGTGTTTCGCGCATCTGGATAAGCAAAAAGAAGCCTGCCGGTCCCGGGAATGGATACGGGTGACCCGAATGGTGCGCCGTTCAGGTTGAAAAACACTTGCCTTGTCTGTGGGTCGACAAACGTATCCACCACGTCTTCCGCGACAATCGATCCGAGGCCGGATTGAACGATTGCGTTGTCAACGTAAATGGTGCCATTGGCTTCGAGATACACCACGTTGCCTGAGAAGTCGGTGGCACCTTGTTCAATGACAGCAGAAACACCCGCCACGCCTGTAACATACTCTATCGTTGTCCGGCTCACCCATTTCTTTTCGTTCGGGATCACAGATGTCTGAGGGACAATACCAATGAATTGCGTAGAGCTTTCAATGCGCCGGTTGCCGCTCGCAAACGACAACACGCCCGTATTATTCCCTGCAATTGGCGGGAACGTTGGGTTAAAGGTGGACTTCGTATTTGTTGGCGTATCCGTGACCTGATTATTGGCCGTCAAACCGCTTGATGTGAAGTGGTTGCCATTACCCGAGATATCTTTGCCAAGATCAAGCGGATCGGCAAAGTCCAGGTGAAAGCCTTTGGGACCGTACACAGCCGTACCACCACCCGTTCCGGCAAACCGCTTTGCCCTTACGTGCCCATATGATGTCACGTAGTCAAACTCTTCTGGTGCGACCAGCGAACCTTCAATCGCGATGATTTCCGAAACATATCCTGAAAGGCGGTTGTCTCCGGGAGACAACAAGCCAGAAATGGCATGTTGGGTCGCGGAGAAAAATCCAGAATTCCAATCCAAGGGGATAGCATCCGGGAAAGTCACCGGGATTTTCTTCAGGTCGACAAAGAAAGCTGCTCGCTGATCCGCGTCCGCATTCGTTGACTGCAAATGCAGCACGATACTTGTGTGCCCTGCGTAATCGCGAGATAGCGCATCTGATCGGCACCGGATGGCACCATCTCCATGCAATTCCAAGCGCGAATTACTGATTAAAATTCCAGTTCGGTTCGCCCCAGCGTTTGCAGAAAGAACAGCTCTCTGGGTAGCAGGCAGACCTGCGAGCTTGAGCCGAACAAGGATAGTCATTTCCTGACGATTACCAGCCTCCGCGAATGTCTTGGTAAGCTCGCCGCTACCATCAAACAGACAGCCAAATTCAATCGGATCACCCGGATCACCACAGCCAATTGCAGGCGGCGGATTGTCAAACAGAATGGACATTAATCAAGCCTCCGCCCGCTGTGTGATATGCACGTCGATAAGTGCGCCGGTAAATTCCATGTGGATCAGGTTTACGACATTCGGATCGGTGTCGATTTGGCCGTGATTGACCCGGAAACCCGCCCCCCACGAAATCGCGTGATTGCCGACAGCATCAATGGTCAGTTCAAGCCGAGCCGATCCACCGGCAGGCATCGGGTCCGGCGCAAGGATCGTTAGCGCCTCGGTCGCGGTGAGGGTGAAACGGTTGCCCGATGCCACCGGCAAGGTGACATCCCCGGCATTGACCGTGGCCGCAACCGGCGTGGTCCAGAAACCGGCCGTGAGGGTTGAACTGACATTCCCGCGCAAGTAATTGCCGTTGGCCAGCTTCGCCGTGATAGCGGCTGCTAATTGCGTGCGATTGTTCGCGTCAAGGACAATGCCTTGTTCTTCGATGAAATTGGCGATCTCTTCCTGGACGTGATCAAACCAACTTTCGTCCAGTTCGGTCGCTGGCGTCGGGATCGTCGGGTTGCCATTGGTAAAGCCGTGTTTGCCCGGGCCGAATTTATCGGTTGCCTTTGTTTGAGTATCGATGCGTTTCATATCAGGCTCCGTAGGTAAAAATGACTTTGGTGTGCGCCGGCTTCAGGCGATTGAAGTTGCATTCAAGCGGTGCGTTGCCCCATGTCCGCAATGGCTCAGAGCAGCCGGAATTGGCCTTCATGGTGCGAATGGTTTCGGCGGGCGCGTTGACCTGCCAGACAAATCGCCAATCGCCCTGCGTCAGCGGGTCTTTGCATTTCGAAATGCACCTGAAGGGGCGGAACTCGGTAATCGTGACTTCGTAACCAAGGTTGCGGGCGAGCTCGATAAAGAACGGGATTGATTGCCCCCCGCGTGCGGCAAGTTTGGCGACAACCTGGTCGCGACGTTCAGCCAAACTTTCAGGTTGGCCACTGCACGGGTCTGGCAACCCGCAAACACGTTCCCAATCGGGCAGGAGTTCAACCGACGTTCTGGGATCAACCTCATCGATCAGATCAACTGCGCGGTTGTGGACCCGCATGAGAGGCGTAGCAAAGGCGCGTAGCAGCCGTGTCAGGGCCGCCTCATTTTCGCGTGCCCAGGCTTTGCCCTTTGGCATCAGGGATCGAAGGTTGTTGAGATATTGATCGATCGTTGCCCGCATAACCTTCAGCTCCAGGTAATGTTGCCAAAGGTGAAGATTTCATGCGTGTCCGCGACCAGGTTCTCATTGGGCGCAACCAGGACATGATCGGTCTCGCCGGCCGCGATCGAGATCGCCTCGCGAACATGGCTGATCAACAGCGTGCTACCCGGTTCTGCTTCACGGCGGATCAGATCGCGAAGCTCGGCCTCGATGGCAGAACGGACCGCTGCATTGCCTGGTGTCAGACCGGAGATCTGGAACGCCACAGCAACAGCCACCGGCGCTACGACCGTAACTTCGGCCGTTACAGGATGAACCTCATCAATATAGCTTGCGACAGTCGCCACATCGGCAGGCAGCGGAATACCATCACCGTGGGTGTCATCCATCATGAAGCGTAGGACAACCGTACCCAAGCCAAGCTCGAGCGGGTTTGACCAGGCCCGCGTGACATCGATGCCATGTGCCTCTTTGTCCTTTGCCCAAGTCTCATAGTCGTCCTTGTTGCCGCCGTGCGGCGGGCGCTGGATACGGTTGAGCAACCGTGCAAGAAGCGACTCATCCTGTTCTGCGTCACTGCCCTTGGACAGGCCACCGGCCGCGACCGTTACATTGGTCTGAACGCCTACGATCGGCTCAACAAGTGCCAGTGTTGCGCCAGCATCCAGATTGCCGGTGGCACCGCCCGCAATCGCCTCGATCGCGACAGTTCCGGTTTCTGCAGCAAGGTCCAAGGCGGCGAGCGTGACGTACTCGACCCCGTCAGAGCGCTGAAGGACCGTATCAACCGGGATGGTAGATCCGATTAGTCCGGTGAAGGTTACATTGCCAGTCGCAGCCTGTGCCGGCTTTGGTTTTACACCCCAGATCGAAGCCCAGCGGCGCAAAAATGCCTTCTCGGCCGTATCGGGAAAGACCTGCTTGGCAACATAGGAAATAAAGCCGTAAAGCCCATGCAACGCACCGGCGAATGCGCGTGACAGAACACCCAGAACGGTACGACGCAGCCAGGCATTCGCATCGGTCAGATTGCTTTTGATATCACTTGAAATCTGGTTCACCAGATCCGCCAATGTCGGACGCGAGAATGGCATTACAGGTTCTCCCACAGCTGATTAAAACGCCAATTCACCTGGTCGCCATCGGGTTTGGTGATTTTGATCTCTTCGGCCAGAACACCGCGTTCTATCCATTCGGTCGTAACAGACACGGACGCTGCGATCCCGTCATCGATCAGCCACTGCAGGGCTTCCTGATCGGCTTCGCGGATCTTCTCAGCGGTTTCTGGTGATTGCTTCTCACGGACATAAAGCCAGCGGCGTGATCCGATCTTGTCGCCTTCGACTTCGGGCAACAAATCTCCCCACCAGCCACGTCGATCCGTTTCACCGGCTGGCAATTCATCGTCCGGGTTGGCCAGTGCGTCGGTAAAGATGCTGATGACAACCGCAGTGCGGAGCGAAGGGTCCGTTTCAAGGTCGCCGGCAACAGTTTTGATGTCGCCGATCAGAAGCTTGTCATCAAATGCGATCAGGACGTCCATCAACCGGCCCTCACTTTGTCAGAGCCAGAAACAATCGGCCACTGGCCTGCAGAGCTGCCCGAAGCAACATCAACCAGATCGCCTACACGTGCGATCGGTTGTCCACCTTCAGCGCCGAGATGAATTTCATCACTGTTGATAACGGCCCTGGCCGCGTTCACCGTGACTTCGGTCGCGTTGGTTGTAACCGTGTCCGAATTCACCGTCGCAGCAGGCGCATTGACCGTCACACCGGATGGTTGGTCTGTCTCAATCAGAATGCCGTCGCGCTTCAAATACACTTTCTGGCCAAGATCGTCGTACAGGGCCACTTCACCAGGTGCGAGGTTCTTCAGACGAAAACGGCGATCATCAACGGCGATCACGATGGTATGAGAACGATTGCCGCCGACGGCCGTTGCCACAGCCTCAGCATTGCCCTTTGGTACGGATGTCAGTCCATATTCCTGGAAACGCTCGACCCCCTCAAGAAGCTCACCGTCATAGCCGACGATCTGAAGCTTCTGGATGCCCCCGGCGTCATTCACGACCTTGATCACCGCACGGGACACCATCAGCATCACGCGACGACGCAACGGCTGGATCAAACGATTGAAGATCAGGCTTATTCGATCCATTTGAGCGCCCCCTGATCTTTGAGTTTCTTCTCTTTGGGTGGTTCGATATCGAACGCGGCCGGTGGCAACAGCGTGAGCTCTGTCACGGTACCGGACTGATCCTTGGTATTGATGACCTGGGAGATCAGAAGATCCTGATCGACCTTGAGTGTTGCTGATTTGATTTGCACCAGGCGGTTGGGCTGCCATAGCGTGCCGTTTTCAGTTTCCCGCCATCCCTGCACGCGCACAGTGATCTGCTGGCTGCGGGCTGCACGGACATTGGCCTCAAACTGCGCACGCTTGCGCGCGGAGTTCCGATCGGCGGAATCCTCCGCCAGGATGACCATCGGACGATAGCGCGAAACGCCTGCATCGGTTTGTTCGGCAACCACTTGGGCAATCTGATCGACAGACAAGTCGTCCGATCCCGGCTGTTGTGCCTTGACGATATAGCGCGAGAAACGTTCGTTATCCGAATAGCCAGCAGATCCGGACAGAAGGTTGACCCCTTCCTCCAGCCTGACAGAGACCCGCGAAACACCGGGTTTGGTAATAACCAGACTTCCCTTGCCATCACTGATCGCCAGAACCGAGCGCATGCGGCAAGCCCGATCAATGGCCTCGAAAGCGGTCTCGCCTTCCTCGATCCGGAACTTGGTGAACCTTGCACCCGTGGCAGTCTCGACCCGCAATGGAATGCCGAACGGCCGCGCGATATCGGTCGCAACCTTCTCAAGGCTGGCATTCAACCATTCACCCGGCCGGTTGATTGCCGAGCAGTCGACAAGGTCACCTGTCACATCACGACCGGCTGCGCGGATCTCCCGCGACTTTGCATCAAAGCCCGGATTATCGTCATAGACAAAACCCGTGATGACAGTTTCGCTATCGATGGCCACCTTGCAGGCAGATCCTCGGGAGATAACGGGAATGCTTCCCTCGGCCGGATAACGATCGCTGAGCTGCAGGTCAAAGGTGCCTGCCATATGCTCGATCGAGCGCGTGATACGCACGCGCTTCCAACCACCGTAATTGGTACCGCTGAGGCTAAGCGTGACATCAGACATTGCTCAGCACCTCGATCATTTCCCCGCCAGGCACAAAACCCGGATGCGCCACACCGTTGCGCGTGGCGATCTCGTCGGCACGGCCGGCGTCTTGGTAAAGGCGATAAGCCGTGACCAGTGCCGGCTCGGTCACCGGAGCCACCGTATTGATTAGCTGAGCTGTGCGGGGCGATTGGGCGTTGATGTAATCGGTGGTCGCCGTGCGAAGTACGCGGAGCGTCTCGAACAGTTGATCATCCTCAGCCTCGCTGGCGCGATCCATCGCGGTATCCAGATATCCGCCAATCTCGTCGCGCGTTGCGAAAGCATCGTTCGTTGTCACGAACTGGGTGTCGATCACGTTCCTGGCCATCTCGATAACAGCCGAGTTGGTCACAAGCGAAACGACAGCATTCTGATTGAGCGCCTGGACTTTTCGGGTTGCCGTGGTCAGCGGTACCGATGCCAGTTGCGTACCAAACTGAGCAATAGGACGGAGCGCCTGCATGGTGTCCGGACCAGCACCGGCAGCTTCGCCAGCCTGAACAACCAGATCTCCCAATTGATTGGCCAGACCCGACGGGTTCTGAACAAAGGTCAGCGCTTCGTTTCCGATCTTGCTCAGCGCACGGGCAAAGGTGCCGTCGCCCTGGTCACTGACCGCGCCATCGATCTCGTTGGTTGCCTCCGAAATCACATCAACCGACTCATAGGCCAGAAACGCTGGTTTGCCTGCGACCGAGAAGTCATTGGCAAAACTCTCGCGGTTTGATGCGTGGGCGGCTTCGACGGCCTGCGTCAGCGCAAAGGATTGATCCTTGCTCGATGTCGGAAACTGGTTTGTGCCACCTTCAACGAAAGTGAGCTGAAGGCGTGCCATGCGTCCTTCATCAGCCCGCTCTGACAGTTTACAGCCAGTACAAATGGCGATGATCGAACCCAGATATGGGTGCACCAGCGTGCCCGCACCTTCGCTGTCACACGCGCTGATCAGCTGATCGCGGACCGTCATGTAGTCATCGCCAATCACATAGGCGGCAAAGCTGAAATTCTTGGTTTTGCGGCGCATGTCTTCGGGATACGGCACATCGCGGCCGGGATACTCATGCACCTGGACTTCACGACCAGCCACATCGGAATCGTGACCTTCGATGTGGAACCGCGCACCCTTGTAGCTGGCTGGACGCAACTTGTCTTTCCAGGACATCACGACCCTCCCATCGCGTAGCCGGCATAAACCGACGGCACGAAATCAGGATTGTCTGATTTGACTTCCTTGACCCGCATGTTTGACGGCGCGTTATCAAAGGAAACCTTGACCTCACCGGCAAAGCGACCCTGTCCTTGGCCGTTCTGCGGACCGATTGCAGGCGCAACTGCCGATGCGACATTGCCGACCGCGCCCCCAGGCATTTGCCCAAGACCACCTGCGTCCAATCCCAGACGTTCTTTAACCCAATCGGGCATCCAGTCCATCAATGACGTAATGGCCGTGCTCAACCAGTCGACCAGCTCCGCCCACTTGGCTTGCATCCCGTCCCAAAGGCCGCCAATCCACTCGCTGCCAACCTTGGCCAGATCGATGCCAAACAGGTACGCGATCAGTGCATTGACGCCTTTGGCAATCCAGATCGTCGGGTTGAAGACTTCAAGAACCTTCAACACACCTTGGATGAAGCCCTGATCAAAGGCTGATTTGATTTCTGCCCATAGGCCGGAGAAGAAATTGCTGATCGGACCCCAGTTTTGGTAGATCAGATAAGCTGCGGCAGCCAAAGCCGCGACGGCCGTAACAATCAATCCGATCGGGTTGGCCGCAAGAACCAGATTGAATGCCGCCATAACGCCATATCCGGCACGCAACGCCGTAACCAAGTTGCCTACGACAGCGATCAGTCCTGTGATCGGTGCAAATGCAAGCGCAAAGCCACTGCTAAGGACACCAATAGCACTGGATGCGAGCCCAAGCCCGATGATCACAGGTCCAATTGCTGCGGCGAGTAACGCCAGTGTAGCAATCCACGTTGCCAATTCAGGATGGTCTTTGGCAAACGCCTTAAAGGAAGTGCGAAGGCCCTGCACTTGGGCAATAAGGAAATCGATTCCCGCTTTGACACCGAACATCTCGTCGATCGTCACTCCGATATCCGCAAACAGCAAGAACACGTTGTCCTTCAGCGTCGACAGTTTACCAAACAGCGTTTTGGACTGCTCTTCCATCTGTTTGAAGAAGATACCGCCCTCGGCCGTCATGGTCTGCATGGCACGTTTGAGGATATCGAAGCTGATCCGCCCCTGAGACGCCAACTCGAAAATCTGATCCTTGGACTTGCCAAGTCCCTTGGCCAGGACATCAATGATCGGAATACCGCGATCCGAAAGCTGCAACAGTTCTTCGGTCATGGCCTTGCCCTTGGCTTTGACCTTCCCGAAGATTGCCGCCATTTCATTAAGCGGCACGTTGGCGCCGGCACCGATATCGCCCAGCATCCGCAAATTTTCGATGATCTTTGCCGGCAAAACGCCAAAGGAAAGCAACTGCTTTGTAGCCTGACCAATACCTTCCAGCTGAAACGGCGTGCTGGCCGCGAATGTTGTCAGCTTTTCCATCATCTGGCGTGCTGCTTCACCGCCACCAAGCATCGACTTGAAGGATGTGGTCAGTTGCTCGATCTTGCCATAAGCGTTAAAGGCAAACCCTCCTGCCAACGCCAACGGCGCTGTAACCTTCGTCAGAGCGCCGGTACCGAAATCCTGAAACCGCTTACCCAAATCGCGCGCAGCAGTGCCCATCGATGACAAACGCTCACGCGCTGCCAGCAATTTGGCTTGCAGATGATCAAGACGGGCGCGACGGGCCATATCGCCCATCGCATTTCCCATCTGGCGTGCCGGTTTGGTCACCCGGTCTATCGCCTGGACGATCATCTTCAATGTGAGTTCGCGGTTTGCCATCTCGGGTCGCTATCCATGCAATTTCTTGTGAATATTGCGGGCACCGGTGTGCCATTTGAGAAGTTGGCTTACCTTCATGCGCTCCAGCTCGGATGGCTGGAAATGAAAGGTGTAAGCCACTTCCTCCATCAACTCGCGCCAGTTGGGAGGAACTCTCCCAAAAAATCCATCACCGCTGGCGCAATGTTCTTCAGGTCCGAGATCTTGATCTGCTTTGCGGCTGACGGCGGGATACCGGCCATCGACGCGATGATCTTGTGAAGGTCACCAAGATTGATCTTGATCGTACCTTCCATGCTGACCGTGAGATCGACGCCATCAAGGCCGCCGAGATCCGGCTCGTTGAGCGTGAGCTCGCTGACTTTCTCGCCATGTGCTTCGATCGGCGTCTTAAGTTTTGCAGTGATGGGCTTCATTACTTCATCTCCTCGGCGCTAATACCTTCGAAACGGACCGGAATTTCGGCCTCTTCTGAGCTGCCGGTTCCTTCACCGGCCCACCAGGCGTTGCGAAGGACGATGGTTTTACTGTTGGCCAGCTCGAGGGTGACTGTCACACCGTCCAGTTCCAGAACGGACTTTAGGTCCATGTCCGGACGGTCCGTCACAGCACCTTCGATGAACGGAACCTGCGGCATGGCTTTGTAACCGTGCACACCGTCCGCCCCGACAATGCCGTCGCGCTTGTCTGCGCCCAGGTTGTAACTGAAACTGCCCTTGGCATCGTATTGAGTGCCATCGACCTTGAAGTAGATCCGCCCGGCGCGGCGATTTGGGTTATTAGACATATCCTTGTCTCCTCACGGAAAGCGGTTAGAGAATGAAGCCGATCTTGGCCCCGCCAACACGGAACTGGTTCATAAGGTCCGGTGGCAGATACCAGTCGAGCCGGTTCGGATCGCTTTCATTGCGCTCGCAAATCAGATCGTTTTTGAACTGATCGATGTTCTCGACCAGACCCTGTTCTTCCCATACGCGGAAACGTGCAATCGCCTCGGCCTTGCCGAGCTTCGGCGTCATGATTGCCTGACCGGCACCGTAGTTCGTGCTGTCATTGCCAAGTTTATGACGGGGATATTTGCGCAGGATGTAATTGCGGAAATCGTAGCGCAGATAGCCAAGGGTCAGCGGCGTATTGACATCGAGGTAGCTGATATCTTCCGCACCCTGCGGGTTGGTCTTGTAGGTCGTAATGAGACGCTGAATACGAACCAACCCACCGTCATCAACCATGAAGGTCGAAATGCCATCGAACAGCAGCAGGTTGTTCTCCTGCAGCGTGAACCGATCCTGCGTCTTCGGTGGCAGGATGCCATCCAGCGTCAGCGTCTGGAACGGACGGGCCGGGTCGATGTTGGCGTAGTACGAAACCTTGCCTGCAACAGCGGCCGCAATTTCCCAAGTAGGCGACGGGCTGCCGGCACCGTTCATGATTGAGACATGCGGGCTGTTGCGGCTGTCGCCCAGTGTGCCCAATTCCGAATGCGTTCCCGTGGCTGCGCTGAAAGCCATCGCCTCAATCATGCGCAGCGGTCCCCAACGATCGACCAGTTCGGTCTCGAGCGCCGTGAGGTTAGCAGCATCGGTGTAAGGGTTGGTGATGACGTTGTAATGCTCATCACCGATCGCCGCCCACACGGTGTCTATATCCGGGTTTGCCTGCCCACCAGACATGGCTGTGATCGTAAGCGTCAAGCCTTCAGGCAGGGTCTCACCATCGTAGTAGTTGACGCGGATATCCAGATCGTTCCCCGCAACGCCCTTGTTGCGTGCCGTCAGGTTGACCTTCTCGGCCGTAACGCCGTCAATAGCTGCAGAGACCGACAGATCTGTGTTGGCAGCAATCGCATCGACGATGTTGCTGGCGATATCGCTCAGCGCATCATCGCCAGACACACCAACCTTTACACGACGACCACCGATGTAGAGATAAATGACGCCGGCCGAAACCGTGCCACCTACGGTCAAAGCCCCGGTCGCGGCCTGAGCGGCACCATCATCATCAAGTGCAATTGCCCAGGTCTCGGTAACGCTATTGTTCTGCAACTGGCGTTCAAGCATCTGGGCAAGCATCGAACCAGCACCGAAATAGTTCTTTGCCTGGGCAGCACTGGTGACCCGGATTGGTGTGAGAGCGGCGACGGGCTGACCACTCGCAATGCGCTGGCCAATAACCAGATTGCGATAAGGCATCAATGCCGGACCGGATACCGCGTTCGTGTTGTCAAACTCGGCATACACGAACGGAACTCGCAAATTCGTCGGGATACTATCGAAGCTGATCGACATTTCAGGCCTCCATTTCCTTCAGGGCCGCGTCAACTTCCTTGCGCGTCACACGGCGATTTAGAATGTCTGAGAGATAGGTGAGAGACGGTTTCCCATCCTCGGTCGCTTGCGCCTGGTCGCTATAATCAAGCGTTTTGAGAAGCGAGCCGAGAGTGACCTCCTCTTCGGCCACTGGCGTGTCGGGTTCATGGGTCTCTTCAGGCAAATCTTTTACCTGTTTGAGATCACCTGCAGCGATCCGACGACGGTAATAGGAAGTGAGCGAAACGCTCTCGCCTTTGGGGCGGATATGGCGGGCACCATTTTCGGTACGCACCTTCAAGCCGTCCTTTCCAGGCACAACATTGACTTTGTTGGTCATTGGTCTTGCTCCAGTGTGATCGTGTCTTTGGCATCCGTCGTGCCGTCAGGTGCCGCGAGATCCCACTCGGAGACACCAGTTTTGAAATCATCAAGATCAGCACGTTCCGGTTCGGTACCGTGCAAAGTCCACTCGACGGTAAAGTCGACCTGACGCCAGATCGCCCCTTTGTTCACTTCGATCAGTCGATCGCGGCTGAACTGCATTCTTTCGGTCTGATCAATGTCTGGAGACCAGCCCGACAGTGCAGCCATGATCTCCATGCTAAGAGGCTTGAGCTTTCCACCCGCCTGGTTTGCCAACCGATCATTCGCTCGAGCTGCGATGACGATCCCGACCGTCGAGGTGATGGGTTGAGAAAACTCGCCCGTGGTGAAGTCCGGTCTGTCACCCGTTGCCCCAAGATCAAGCACCCAAGCCGCAGGTGTATGGCTCGGGAGGATTTTTCGATCGATCACATCGGAGAGGGACGTAACGCCCTCGACCGTTTTCAATCCAGGCACCATTGCCTTGAGGCGATCTTCGATAGCGGCGGTCAGATCCGGAATCTCAAAAACGAGTGCCATCAGAAACCCTTCCGTCTTGGCTCAGACAAGACAGGCCCGCTGTCGCCCCATTGAGGCATGCTCACGCTGGGAACCCTCTCAGCACTGAGAACAAGATCTCCGGCAGCAATTTGCTTCAAGGTCGCCATCGCATCCTTAAAGCGCAGACGCATTTCTTCAGGAGCCCCCCATGGATGGAGGTTGTATAGTGCGATGTCAGCAGCGAGGCCTGTTAGCAACGCAGGCACCGGCGTGATCGGCAGACTGTAACGACCAGTCAGGTAGCCGTTAATCGTGCTCTCTGCTTCGGAAATCGCGCCAGTGATGACACCAGCATCGGCCTGTCCGTCTCCATCTCTATCGGAGAGGCGCAGCAACTCTGCTGCGCCAATCCGCTGAGTGAGATCTTGCTCGGTGAGATAGGCCATAGCCGTTCGCTACCCTTGCATCTGACGTTCAGGTTTCCTGGTTGACCGCTTCAACGATCAATTTCGGATCATTGACAATCGCGTCGGCTTTCCGTTGATCGAGTTCCGACAGATCCACAACCTGTTCGGATCGCGTAAACTTGATCCCGGAGCGACGATGTTCGGTTTTTCCGCGAACCGTGCAGACTGTCACCTTCGACGGCAACTCAGACGACGTCTCATCAGATGCACCGCGCTCTGATTTAACGCCCTTATCTGATGCGACCTTGCCTTGAGGGCTTTGCTGTTCCGGGCTTGCCTGCGGTTCCGGTTCCCCGGCCGATGCTGACGCTTCAGTCGACGCCGGTTTGGTATCGGAACTGACTGCTGTGGTGCCTTCAGTTCCTTCTTTCTGTGGAACCGTCTTCTTTGCGGCGGTGGACTTGCGGTTGCTGCGCGTTGCCATTGTACTTTCCTCACTGACCGGGTTATGGACTGGCGATTAAGAGGTCGCCAGCCACGGGTTAAGGATCAGCTCGGAAGTTCCTGCCCACTCGTTGGTCTCGCCACCAGCCGCCAACGAATTGCTGATGACCTTGCGTGCAGCCCCTTCAAGTGTATTCGGCACCATCGTATGAGTGTGACGCAAGCCAAGCGGGCGACCATGGTCTCCTTTAAGCGCGGTCAACGCCTGGCGAGCGGCTGCATAGCTTGCCGCGTTAAAGGTCTGCTTGCTGCGAACGACCAGCTGCCACAGGCCTGGACCGGCATTGACGCGCGCATCAACACCGAACATGAACCGGTCTGTCATGAACACCTGCTCACTGCTCAAGTCATTCATCGCGCGGAAACTGTAATCGCGACGCTTCTGGAAAATGGCCGGCTTGATAGCGCGTGAGAGGTCCATCACGTACCAGGCAGGGCCAGAACCACCCATGTCGTTTGATACGCTCTGTTCCTGACCATCTGCATCAAGAACAACATGGTCGGTGTCGAACAGCGGTTGACCGTCATAGCAATCCGGATTTGCCTCGAACATTTCAACGCAAAGCTCATTCGGGTGCTCACCCGAGCTGCGGCCAAATTCCTGAACAACAGGACCGTATAGGCCAAAGCTGTCGTCTTCGATCCGATCGCGTTCGACGCCTTCAGTGAGTTCGAACTTGCGGTTCTTGATCGAGAAATCAGCTGCTTCGAGAGAACTGATTACACGGTCGCCGATCCATTCGCGAAGGCGCGGAAGGGTCTTGAGGAACGGATACACTTCGACAGCGGTTGTGCTTGGCACTTCCATTGCGAACTTCTTCCAAAGTTCGGCGTCACCGCCCAGCGAGGCCATACCCTGCTGGAACTGTGCTTTGTATCCTTTGAAGACGGCTTCAAGGTTCTGTGGCGTCAAATCCATGACGAAAATTCCTTATCCGATAGGGTTAAACAAGAACACCGCTGGTCGGATCGATCCGAACCCAGACACCAAGATCGTCGACCTCATCGACAATCCCGGCCTTACTGCGCGATGCCGTGCCATCAGTCTTGGCGACAGTCTGATCGTCGACCAGGTAGCAAGCCTTGCCGATGTCAGCCGACGTGATTGCGTCAGCATCAGCCGAGTTCGCCAGGCGGAAACAGCCCCGATCGAACTCAGCAACAACATCACCATCTGCACCGTTTGTGTTGTCTGCTTCTGCAGTAAACACCCCCAATGCGATCAGTGTGGTGGCTGTGCTGGCAGGTTCCACGTAGCCGGAGGCATTCTGGACTGCGATGGTCCCGGCAAAACAATGGGCTGCGGCGGCGACCTTCCCGGCGCGACGAAGGCCTGCACGGGTCGGGGTATTGCGGTTCTTAGTAGCTGCGGTCATCTCAGCATCCTCTTGGTTGGAGCCGTTTCAACGGCTCAAGCGTTTGCTTTGGAATAGTCTTCCGGTTTGATGTTCATTGCTTTGCAAACCGCAAGGTCAGCTTCTGAAAGATCACCTTCGCCGCCGTCTTTGTCGGCAGCAGGTTTCTTACCGCCGGTCTGCATACCTTTCAGGGCAGCAAGCGGTTTGGCGTCTTCGAGGTGCTTGGTCAAAACAGCAAGATCCTGGGTCTTGAGCCACTTCGCTGTTGCTTCACCCGGAATGCGACCATCGGCGAGACCTTCCTCGATCAGCTTGTCCTTTTGCGCCTGATCACTACCGGCCTTGAGCGCAGCAACCTTGCTTGCCATTTCGTCATAAACTTCGCGCGGGACGCTATCAGCGGAGCCAGCTTTAAGAGCTGCGATCGCTTCTTTCGGGTCGCCATCGTCAGAAACTTCAAGTTCCTTGCGCAATGCTGCCAAGTCAGCATCTGCCTTGCGCAATGCGGCGACAGCACCCAGCACTGCTTTTTCGTCGGCGTCGTTTTTCAGGCCGAGTGCCTCGGCGATCTGTTTGAGATCCATCGGATCATCCTCCTCGGAATTTGATTGAGAACCCGGCGCGATGTCTGCCGGCTGTTTGAAGGCGGATCGCGCAGCGGCAAGAGCTTGCACGCCACCACCATCGATCGCTGGCGTATTGGTCAGTGCGACCTGCAGCAGATCGAGCGGGTGTTTGGTTTCGCGGTCGTAGGTGAAAACAGGAGACAGATAGCGATACTCTTTAGCTTCAATCGCTTTCTTGGCGGCTGCGGTCCATTCGATCACCCCGTAGAGACCGTCATCACGAAACTCCAAGGTGTCAGGCTTCAACCATCCCGACGCCGGTGCCGGTTGACCGTTCTGATTGGAGAGCAACGACTGATGCTCGTAATCAACAACGATATCCGTGCTCCGCTGATGACCTCGTGCAATAAGCAGCTCTGCCGATTGGCGGTCGAGCACCCACGGCCCCTGACCTTTGAGCGAGCCGTTGGGCGCGTCAAACGATCCAGCCGGAATAATTCTGCGTGCGTCTCCGGTCGAACCCGACAGGTCGACAGCACAAGCAGCAATAAGCCCGTTATCGGGGGATGTTTTGAGGTTCGCGTTTTTCATGCGCTGATCTTCTGCGATCGCGCAAACACTCATAAGGGCGCAATTGTTGCGCCCCTTGCCCGAGAGGGATACAAAACGGTGACTTCGGATTGGGAAATAGAGGCGAGCGTGCCAGCGATCTGACGCTACCCCAGTCAGGTTCGTCGCGCAACTGTGGAGACGACGGCACGGATTATAAAATTAAGAGCCAATAAGAGGCCTGAGAGGCGGGTTTGGGCACTTGAGAGGTACAACGGGCCATTTTAAGAGCATCGTTTAATCTACCCGGCTGAAATCGGCTTACCCGATTTTCAGTGTTTAGCGTCCGGTAATATCGGAAATATGCTTTACCAAGATGTCTTCAATTGCTCTCTCATCGTCATCTGAAATGCCCAGCCATGGACGGGCTGGAAGGTTGATCTCTGGTCGACCAAAGTGCTGAGCTGCGCCATAAACCTGATTGGTTCCGTAATACAGGCTTTCTCCAGATATTTGATAGCTCAGTAAATCACGAAGGTTTCCGCGTTCAACCAGGATGCCACGATTGCGTCCCTTGCGCGCCTTTCTGCTTAACGTCGCCGGGTTCAAAGGTGCCCACGACTTCCCGCCAGGCGACTCTTCTCGATCCCATCTTAGGCGGTGAGACAAATCGAGATACTCGCCAATGTCGCGAAGCACTGGCCCCATGTTCGAGCTCAAAGCTGCTAGGTTCGACAAACTCTGCAAGGCTGGACGTTCATCAAACGAAACCCTGAAATCGATACTTGAACCCGCCATGAGATCATCCCATAATTAGATCAACAGCATGAGCAGTCGCTGCAACCGACCTCTACTCCTCATGCACGCTTGGGCCATGACAGTGCAGTGTCGTGGCCTTATTCTTCTCTGCGATACAGTCTAACGCCTTGGCGGAACCGCTCTACATATTCGTCTGAGCTGTTAAATGTCGTGACACCGGCCCAACCGCCACGCCCCCACTCAAAAACGGCAATGCCTGGTGTGGCCGACCCTTCCACAGTGTATCGGGCGATATATCGACGACGCAGAACGGCTCTTCCGATCGAACGATGCCATTCTGCCGCAACCCATATCTCATCTGGTGACAGGACGGTTGCGGCTAACAATGGCAAATAGGGCGCACGCTCACGCTTCGTGACCTTGAGCTCGCCTTTGTTATTCAAAAACAATGCCTCGGAAATAGAGATCCGCTCGCCAACTGCATCTTTGAACACCACCGGCTTACCAATATCAGCGCCAAACTCCTTTAAGAACGCTTTGAGATACGTCTCATCGTCAAGACCTTCAGGTAGTAGCTTGGTCGGCAATTCTCGGGTTGCAGGCAAAGCATCCTCGGCCAGACGAGCCGGGAAAGTTCGGCCTGGTTCAGATCTTATTGGCTCATCCAACTGAGCAGGCGTAACGCCACGTAAGCGATTTGCACCTGGCCGATGTTCGAACCCAGGATCAATACCTTTTGGGACGGTAACCGTTCTTGGGTTTGGTCCGCGAATGCCAATGGTCTTGGTTTCTGTCTCAACGACTGGTGGGCGTTCGGAGACCTTCAACTTCAGACGGGCAATGTCCTGGTCAGAAACCATATATTTCTTGCACGTGCACCCCCAGCCATTCTGTGGTGACCAGGTGTCCCAAAATTCGTCATCAAGCGGAAGCACGGTACCATCCAGCTCAAGATGCTCTGGCCTTGGATCTTCTGAACCACCGTGACGGTAGAGACCATATGGGCGTGCCTTGCGAAGTTCCGGATCTGCCATTTGAGCTTCTCGGCCGGCATGATAGCTTTGCCGCAAATTGGTCTCGTAGATTACCCGTGTTCGCCAATTCCGACCGCCCTTGTATGCCCATCCGTGGCGCTCGACGATTGCATCAAACTCCTTTCGGAAATCTGCAATTGTCTTACCATTTTCGATCATGTCACCGATGGTGCGCTGGAAATCCTCGACAATGGCCATCTTCGCGGCACCCGCAACCATGAACGCGTGGTCGTGCTCACCGGCATAAATATCGGTCCAGGTTTTCGTCGGCATTGCGAGTTTCTTTTGAAAGAACTCGATCTGCTTTTTGAACGGAAGCGAGCCGTATTTCACAGACGAAGGCATCGGATCTACAGACCTTCCACAATGTCATAGCGACCGGCCAAATGCGCCGCAGACATTGCCTCAGCCATTAAGTCTGCCAACTGCGTTGCATCGAGATCAGGGATCATTTCAACCAGCTTGTCACGCAAGTCTTCGAGGCTGTCTGCAGTTTCAGCAAGAGTTCGTATCTGATTGCTCCATGTTTCGGTAGGATCTTCACCCGCAAGTATCCCGAGTTGATCGCTCGTAGCATCGTCAACAATGGGTTTTGCGCGCAGCGCCGCAAGTGCGGCTTGCCTTTTCCTGGTCAATGCACCGAAGTCATTTTCACCTGAAGGACTAACGGTAGGGCCTGCGACGAGGATATCATCCTCATCCGTCGCTTTTGGGATGCCCGATTTCTCATGCACCCACCATTGCGGGATTTTCATCCCCATGCCCACAAATGTTGGCAGAGCTTCTGCCAAGACTTTGTAGTCCTCTACCTCACCAGTATCGAGCCAGAACTTCGGTGCTCGGTTTAGATCCTCAACGCCAAAGTTCAATGCCGCCATCGGCCAAAGCAGATCCCGTCGGATGGTCGCTGCATACTGCCTCACGTCCGAGCCAATCAAACTGGCCAAACCGCGCTCATGGACATTACCAAGGGCGTTGGTGTTGGTGCCTTCACCTGTACCACTGGTCAAAGTGCCACCAAGAATCACCTTTGCTTTTGCCTGCTCGCACCAGTCCAGCATGACCTTGTACATATCAGCACGTCCCTGGGACGCCTGCAGAAAGTCAATTTTCATGCCTTCTGGAACAATGCCTGCCGCCGAATTGCCCAGGCTAACGACGGCCCGGAGCAGAGCTGCTTTCTCTTTTTCCGACGCATTTCGTGGATAGTATCCCAAGCGTGCAGGCAATCCGTAAATCTCAAGCAGTTGCGCAAGATCTCCAAGCGCATAGTTCTGAAAAAGATATGGCCATGCCAGCATGCGATGAAGACCAGTGCGAGCAATGTATCCGGGGCGCGCACGATGTCTGTGCTGAACCCAACCGAGCGCCCATGGTTCTGCACCCGTGGCACTCTCATCACGGATCATCAACTTGTTCTGGTCATCCGGATGCAGACGAAACCAGCTGTGAGGCCTAAGTTCCGGTTGTTTAACTGCACGCTTGTCACCCTCGCGGTCCCACGGCACTTCAAGCATTGCAAACCCGTGCCCGATTCCGGCCCCCATATCGATAATCAGATCCTCGATATCAAGTCCACCAAGC
Source organism: Thalassospira sp. (assembly GCF_002709775.1). GTDB lineage: Bacteria > Pseudomonadota > Alphaproteobacteria > Rhodospirillales > Thalassospiraceae > Thalassospira. Next base: position 18,715 of record NZ_PAQR01000018.1, on the reverse strand, counting down.
ACCTCAGAGCAGAACTCAGTCGCTTTCTTCTCTGCCGGCGTAGCGTTTTCAGGGGCTGCAATCTGCCATTCCAGTTCTGCGGCCATTTGTCGTCGCTTGGCCAGATCAGACCCAATCTGCGGATCTTTCTCTTCCATGTCCTCAAAGAGTTCGGACTGGGACAGAAGGTTTCCTTGTTCGGCCTCTTCCATAATCTTGTGAAGTTTTTCGGGTGTCAGTCCTTTGGACGGATGCTGAGAAAACTCTTTCTTGAGTTGGCCGATCCGGCTTTCACCAGCACTCTGCTCTTCGTCGAGTGCTTTCCCATCGCCATCCCAAATTTGCTTGATGATTGATTTCAGGTTCACGAAAGTCACTCCTTACCAGGCACCAGAAGAACCAAATCCGGTCAACATGCCGGTGTCTTCAAACTCGTCATCTATGTCTGATCGGCCTCCACGAAACTTGCTACCATTCGGCGCAACGGTGAAGTCGATCTCGATACCGTCTGCATCGCTGGCACTATCGGCCATTGCCAACGCGATGGCTGCATCCCCATGCCGATCTTTCGCTTCGCCAGTTTTGTCGTCTGGTATCTTTGGAATACCCTTGATCACCTGAATTGCTCGCAAATCATCGCTCACATCACGGTCACGCGGGATCGCTATCAGATCGTCTTCGAAGCGCGCTTTGAATTTGGGCATGACATCGAGGTACCAGGACTGACTAATCATCACCGCTTCAATTCTCGATGCTCCATAGCGATCTACTGCCCGCTCGGCCAGGTACTGCCCATTACCTCGTGCGTCCAGTTTGCCGGCACGCAATCGGGGCAATCTGTCCACGATGTAAAACAAAACCTGTTCCTGAGATCTGAAAGGCACGTTTCGAAGCTCGACCAAGAAAGGAACAACCCGTTTTAAAGATGGCTTGATCGCCATGGGAGCAATAACCGTAAGGTCGGCGCTGCGCCCAAAGTCTTCACCAAAAACGTGGTCGTCCTTTTCATCAAGCTCATCCAACAGCGGGGCGAAATTGGTACGGCAGAACTCGTTGATCTCGATTTTGCGTTGTTCATCGGATAACTGACGAAACTCCTCATCACACTCAAAGCGAATGACGGGAGCCTCGAACATGCGTGCTTCGACAAGAGTTCGGGATAGATATGCGCCACCGCCAGACTTCGGAACACAATAGTATTCTTCGAGAGCGTCCTCTTTTGACGCGGTACCGGCCAGCAGCTTTTCCTTCCAAGCCTTTTCGGCTTGCGCACTCCAATCGATCCCACGGATCTGGCAGATGCGCTGGTAAAGCCCTTGCTCGCAGGCATCATCAAGTGTGATCCGATGAATGCTATAGGGCTTCTTGCCTGCACGGGTATCTTCGATCAGCTCATTGAAAAGATGCTCAACCCCGTTGTGGGTTGAGATGATCCGGATCTTTGACCCCCACATGGTAAGCGCCATTGCCGCCTTCAGCACTTCATCAAGGTGATCGTGGAACGCGGCCTCATCGATCGTCACGTTGCCCTGGCGACCGCGAAGGTTGCTTGGACGTGACGACAGCGCTTGAATTTTAAACCCGCTTGAGAACCGGATATTGAAGGTCAGGATATCCTTGTCACCATCCTGAAGGATCTCTTCCTCAATCTCGCCAGCCGCCTGATTGAATGCTTTTGCCCACATCGCGCAGGCATCAATGAATTCAACCGCCATCTCACGGTTAGACCCGACATAGAAGTGATTGCCACCACCAGCAGACTTTGACGCGCCTGCGGTCAGAACTGCATCAGCGGCTTCCGCCCAGGTAAGGCCCGTGCGTCGCGACTTCTCGGCCAACTTGATATCGGACGTATCTGCAATCCAGTCGCGCTGGTATTTCAGCAAGACCTCGTCCGCATCAAACTGCGACGGGTCAAAATCGGAGGGTGCCGAGTTGATTTCAGCCAGTTCCATGATGCTTAACCTACGCCCAGAATTTCGGCTTTGATCGAGTCAACAGCTGCACGCGACAAACCCTTGCCAGCTTTGGCTGCAGCTTGCTCAACGATATCTGCCGCCTTCTTGCGTTCTTCTGCGGCGATCTGTTCGCGGACCTTCGTCTCAAAGTCCTGGTCCTGGCGAAGGGCCTTCCCAAGATCTGCAAGTCCTTTACCAAGCATCATGACGTCCTTGGCCGAAATCCCGGCGCCGTCACCGTCCTCATCTTCCTGAGGCTCCTGGAGCTTCATGAGAAGGTCAAAGACAAGCGATCGGGTCATTTCGACCAGCAATCGGCCTTGCTTGCCTTGAACCGCTGCCTCACCAAGCTCTGACGTAACAGCCTCTGTGATCTTGCGCGATTCACGAAGACGCGCCGCGACCCTCTCAAAGCTCTGGCTATAACGCCCGACTGAAGAACGAGAAATCTCGTAACCGCGCTTATCAAGCCAACTTACCAGACCGTCGATCGAACAACGCCCCGTCGCCATCAAATGACGAAAGTCTTTCAGATCATCCTGCGATAGTTCTGTTTCGATCTTGGATTTCGGGGCCATGTCAGTTCCCCGGACTAGGGCGGGCAACACCGGCAACGCGCGCGTTACCTTTGGCCACATCAATACCGCGCTGCGTGATCTTGGCGAGATGCACATCATCTGAGACTTCTTCGACCGAGACCAAACCAAGGTCACGAAGCCAGGCGAAGTCACCCCGCACTACATCCCGTGAGCAGTTAAACCCAAAATGCTCAACGACCGAATGCATGACGCTGTCATTGGCCGAATAGCCGTTTTCTTCAGTCAGGTAACGCAGGATGGTCAGGCGGCGTTTTTCGCTTACAAAATCCCGATAGCTCATCGCTGGATGCCTCCGTTGTTCGTAAGCAGATAGGTTTCAACGCGATCCATCACCCGTTCCAATCGGCTTTGATTGACGTTGGATGCTTCGACGCGTTCAACGACCCGTCCGAGTTCGCCAGACAGTTTTTCAAGCGCAACACTCAATTCGTGGATCTCTGTCTGGGACGGCATGTCATCGAGCCGTCCTTCCGCCCGTTCCATACGGCGATGAAAGTCATCCAGGCGCTTTTCCAATGCTTCGAGCTCATCGACAAATCGCTTTGCATCTTTGCCGTAATCCTCTCGGGTCACGAACTGCTTCTTGAGCGACCAGCCAACCCACCCCAGGAACAGCTGAGAGACCAAGGCGAGCAACCAACCGTACTTGCTCAGTAATTCTAACGTCACGGACGCTATCCCCCTTGCTCAAGGCTGTTTTGGCAATCAAGGCATCGGCATGCATGTGGATTTGCCGCCAGCCGTTTCGGTGCGATCGGTTCCCCACAATCCACACAGTCTGTTTGACCATGCGAACCAAGGCTCTTGCGAGACTGGGCCATCGCCTGGTCTCGCAAGAGCTCTTCTGTTCGTTGTGCTGCGTCAATCACGTCAGGCATCATCGCTGCTTTCATGGAGCTGCAGACGTAGCGCATTGGTCACAGTGTTCAGTTCGGCCCATTCGGCCTCTGTCGGATCACGATCTTCCGCAATCATTTTGTCGATCGCTTCCTTGGCCTTGATGGCCCCGGGCACACCTGCCGCAATAGCGTTGGCAATCTGAATGCCCATCAGGATCAGGTTTGCTGCACTCACGGCAAAGCTCCTTTCTCAGCAAGGTATCGACCAAACTCGGTCATGGCTGACCGGGCGGCGGAAATTGCAACCGGGATTGTCGGGCTGTCACCAGATCGCACAGCCTTTTGCGCTGTCATCAGCGCATCGTGCGCGGCGATTTCCAAGCGGCGAATGGTGTCCGCAACATCTGGGTCCGTGTTCGGACTTCGGACAAACTCCGTTGCAGTGGCCAGAGCCGCATTATAATCCGACTGAAGGGCAAAAACTGTTTGCGCCGGTGTGGCCTCCTCTGCCTCGTATGCGGTATAGGACGCACACGCGATGGGACCGGCAAGACCAAGTCCACCGAAGACAAGTAGGGCAATCGCGATTGAGCGTACTGCGCTTTTGTTGATCTTGCCGATGGTGTGCTTTGCCGAGATACGGCCGTAGATTGACAGGCACGTGCCAATCACACCACCAAATGAGATCAAGACAGTCACGATCTCAGTCTGCATTTCCGGTGCAATCGCCACGCCGAAGCTGGCAAGCAGGGTAGAAACCAACGACACCACTGCGCCGATAATGGTTTTGGACTGCCACCAGTTTTTGGTTTTTACAACGCCGCTATTCATTGAATTCTCCTAGGCGTAAGCGCGGTTAAGCCACCCGTCGCGGAACTCGACAAACGACGGTTTGGCAATGACAAGCCCCCGGTAAAAACCGGCTGCTTCCGAACGGAACGCTGTAATCACGCCCCACTGATCAAGATCGAAAAGGGTTCTGCGGGTGACAGGCCCGATCACTCCATCATCAAGGATGTTCTCACCGCACGATCGGCAGGCCCGCTGAAGCAGCTTATGCGCCTGCGAGGCACCCATATTCACCGCCAGATCAAAAGTCTTAGCGGCAACCTCGGCAGGCAGAACGTCATATTTGAATTTCTGCCACCATTCTCGGTGATAAAGCTCGACAGCGGCGTCCTTGGGCACAGCCCGGATATCATCGATATCGACGTCACCATCCCGGTCAAAATCGAAATCATGGAAGCCATCGCCATCCAGATCGATCATGCCTTGCTGAACAAGGAAACGCAGGCTGATCCCGAAATTGGTTGCCCCGCCCGGATCGGCAGGGTTATTTGCAAAACCGCCCTCATGCAAAAGGACGGTTTGAATGGCAGCTTTAAACGCGGGGGAGTACATGACTTGCTCCAACTGTGTTGGTAGCAAGATGCGCGACTATCCTCACGAGTGTGAGGGCGCAACGGTTGCGCCACTATGAGGATATCAAAGGGAATTGAATAGGTCGGCTTGGCGGCTCGGCGTCTGGCCTGACTGCCAGTATTGCACGGTTCGACGACTGATCTTTAGCCGCACGGCGATCTTCTCTTGGCTCCAGCCCTGATCATGAAGCCATCCGGCAACGATCTTTTTGGCCAGCGGAATATCAATCCGTTCGTCGGCCAGATCCTTCACGATCTTGCGGGCGGCGTCAATCCCAACAATTTGCTCTAATAGAGATCCCTCGGCTTTCTGAGGAATCCGCAACCGTGAGCCGCCGCGTTCCAACGCAATCTTCAACGCGGTTTCCGCATCTGATGCCTCAGCGATCTGAGTTAAGCCGTGCGGGAGCGGAAGATCAGGCATGCCCATTGTCCTTCACTACTGCTTTAGTTTTCGACGTAGCTGCATTCGCTTCACTAGCGCGATCTGCCTCTACCGTCCCAGACCCTCGACACACATCACACGGCCAGATCCATAGCCACCCTGTACCTTCACAAGCAGGACAAACACGCTTGGTCATAGGTGCCTCCTATTTGGATGAGTCCAGACAGTGACCAGGCAATGCAAACGAGCGTCATAGGTCACAACCAGCCACTGGCCAGCGTGACGAACCGTCAGACGATATCTGGCCTGACCATCGCGAACAAAGGCACGCTCAAGGCGTTCAATCGCATCCTGCAGGCTCTCGATTGCGGCGGGTGAAAGATCGATGTGTCTGGCGCGCGCCCGTTTCAGCACGTGCAGAAAACAATGGGTGCGGTGCGCGATCAGTGCATCAAGGTTCACTTGGCACCGCCTTTCAGCGCACGCACACGCGCACCAAGGGCCTCTATTGCCTGGTCGGCCTGATCATCAGACAGATGAACATGCGAAATCTGGCGCGGGCTCTTCACAAACCGCTCAACCCACCGGCAGAGATCGAGGATGTCAAACTTTCCGGGATGCAGGATCTTCCATTGCGCTTCGAGAATGCGGCAACGCGGTCGTTCGATTTTGTCGCGGAACCCGATCGGATAGGGCGACCAGTTAACCTTGGCCTCGCGCTCAGCCCAACTCTTGAGAGCTTCAATCACTTTGTAGGATTGTTCCGGCACCAGAAAAGCAGCGTCATCGACCTTGGCTTGCCGTTTGACGAATGCCCCCAAGGCGCTCTCAGAAGGGTCTGAGATCACGCCGAGATGAAACAAAGAGATCCATAGCGCACGGATTTTGCGCGCGGTATCACTGTCCGCAAGCCGTGCCCGACCTGCACGTTTGGGTGCTTTGCGCTTTGGCTTGAAACCAAGTGTTTTGAAGTGATCGATCAGCTCGCCCAGTTGCGCTGCGCCTAGCTGGGTCCGGCTACTTTTGCCCGGGAACTTCTGTCCGATGATATCGCGGTATGCGTCGTCATCGAGTGCCAGCTCTTTCTTGGCGATCTCGATCTTCGCATACAGGCTGCGACGGAACGGATCGATCTGCTTTTTGGGTTTGCGAACAGCACTCATGATTGATCTCCGCGTTTTGACTTGGCAACCAGACGCTCAAGCGGTGTGAGAGGAAGGTTGCGCAGCCTCTCTTCTGGTGTCACGAACCGGGAGAGATATTCGCGCTGCGCCTTGCACCATGCCTTGTATGGCCACATGCTGCGCTCACCCCACGGGTAAGCCTCACGAACAGCCTTCCGTCGTTCTTTCAGCGACAAGTCGGCGGGTAGACTTCGGTCCAACTCGGCTATGATATTGCGAGCGGTTTCTAGCCAGGACGCACTCATATCGCAGTCCTCCGAAGCCAGTATCCACGGCCGAATTCGTTGACAATCTGTTCGGTAGCGCCAACCTGTTTGAGTTGTTTCTTGAGCTTGCACACCCGGACTTTGATTTGATCGGCCCAATAGTCGGGCATATCGTCCGGATGAGGCCAAAGCGCTTCCATCAGGATCTCGTCCGTTGCAAGTCGATGCCCTGCAAGCGTGATCAGAAGGACCGCCTCAAGCGGGGCAACCGGGATCACATCCTTGGGTCCGGCCAATATCCAGCCACCAGCACAAAACAGCCGCGCCGTATCAAACGATCTCTTTTTTAGGGTCTCAATCCTGATCGCCCGTCGATCACGTCGCGGCCCGCGAGGTGGTCGTGCAAAGACCGATCCGTTTGGCTTGGTACTGTTTGACGCGATATGGTTCATGCCGCGTCTCCAAACTTGTCGACCTGGTTACCCCATGCCGACCAGCCTTTTCGGCGCTGACGCGCAAACAGCTCGATATATGGACCGTAAAACATCGTTTCGATCCGGTCATATTGTTCGTCAGGTTTTCGGGAGTGCCCGCGCGCTTTGGCGCGGATTTCGTCATCAGGCCACCACTCCATCCAGTCGCGGACAGAGCGCACCCCTTCAGGCACGCTTCCGACACCAAACAGATCATCAGGCAGCTCGGATCTAAGCGACGGATTTCCGCGTGTCGCCAACAGGCACGGCTCCAGGTTCTTTCGCGTGCCGTAGCCGGTACCGAACGCATATTTGCCGGTGTCCGGATTGAACTTTCGCCATTCCCAGGCAAGCCCTTTGAACGCAAAACCCCACGCTTTCAGAACGCGGTTCCATTCGGGCATCAATGGCCAAGTCGCCCACATGAACAAGGCGCAATCATCCGCCGCCAAAATCTCGACCGGCATCTTCGCAATCTCACCCACTGTCATGCAGTCATAGTGGGCCATTGGCCCTTTGCCCTCTCCCTTGGGCGAGTAATTGGCAAACGGCCAAGCCGGGTCAGCCAGGATGACGCGAAAACCACCAGTCGGGCGGACTTCCAAGAATTCTTTGGCGAACTTCTTAATCATGACGCCGCGTTGCCCCCTCAAGTGAATGGCGACTGACGGCCGCGACCAGTTCCTGCCAGTTGCCACCGGCCTCGATGTAGGCGCGAACCAACTGTTCAGGGTCGGAGATCGTCACAGGATGATCTGCAACCGATCCACCGGCCCTCAACGCTTCGTTCGCTTCATGAATGGCCTTGCGCAGATGTTCACGGGCCTTCATGCGGCCGCGACCGCGCAGAAACCCGGCCGCGACGATTGCCAAATCGGCAAGCGCAGCGCGTGCATCCGGGTTATGTGCGGAGTGATGAGACATTTCATGCAGCCTTGTCGTCAGCTGCGATGTAAAGAAAATCCAAGATGGCGTCGTACCAGTCGGAGCCTTCGAAACGTTCGCTGGCTTCGCTGAAAACAGCGCCATCGGGCAGCTCCCCGATGAACTTGCCGTTCCAGATCGAGTAGATGATACGGAGGCTCTTGTCTCCGAACGTTCCACAGATGGTGATCCAGTCTCCACCATCATCGTAGCGAGAGGTATCAACCTCAAACCCGGCTTTGGCACATGCCGCCAGAACTTGCCTGTGGTTAAGATGACCTTTGAACTTTTTCATGTTCTGCTCCTCGGTTAAAGGGTGGTGCAGCGGACCATTCCGGTCGGCCTTGCGGCCTTGACGGTTTTGGCAATAACGCCCTCATCTCCGCTCGCCGCTGCACCAATCAGCAGTCCGTGGACTGCTCGTTGCTGAAGCGGTACCGGGGCCGAACCAAAGGACTTGCAACAGGTTCGGGTCGACCCCGGTTGGCTCATCAGCCACCACGCACACGTCTGCGTGGTGCCATCAGAAATCGTCGGTATTGTTCGATTGCCTGGCGGTCACCAATTGCGTCCTCGGCCGGGATGCCAGGCACGCGACGGTTTGAACCGATACGGCGGCGAAGAATGGCTTCAGGACCGCTTGCGAGCTTGATCGCATTCACAGGCAGCTGCTCGCCCAACTGGATGTCTCCACCCTCGTAGCAATAAGCAAACATCAGGCTGCCTCCCCCTCAGCAGACTTGAAGTTGATCGCCCGATCCTTGAGCACATCAACGGCGCGGCGCGGCCTGACACCGGGGCTGCGATCCGGGGTGTAGCCATGCGATATGGCAACGCTCAATGCTCCCTTGGCGTGACGTGCCAGAACATAGACGTTGCGGCGATCTGTCAGCAGCACCGAGTACAGGACAGTTGGCTTACGCTTGCTCATCGCTATCCTCCGGCTCGGCAAAGAAGTCAGATGGCAGGATGAGCTGAACGAACGGGTCACTGCGGCCCAGCACACCGTCAATGTGTTCACCGGTGATTTTCTTGGCCTGGAATTCTCGCCCTTCATACTGCTCGGGAAGGCGTGAAAGGGTGATTTGCGCAGTCTTGCCGCGCTTTGGCATTTTCAAGGGCCACCCTTTGGTAACTTCGTTCAGGCGCAATTTTCCTTGATGATCACCAATGCCCCAGCGGGCGGCATATTCACTTCCTGTCTTGAGCCTGAGCCGCTTGAGTGCCTGTTCTCCGAACCGCAAGACAATCATGCGACACCCGCGCATTTTGCGCGTTGACAGCTGAATTTCGTCCGGCTGGATGGTGGGCTTCGCATACTTCTTTGGTGGGCTGATTTCGACGAATACCATCTCTCAATCCTCCTCGATGAGCGCCGCAACCATCTTGTCCACGTCACTGTCTTGCGGCTTGACAATGACGGTATCGGTAGAATCCACCACCGACACACCAAGGCGTTTCAGGTCTTTACCCGGCAGGTTGCCAAGCGCCTTTTTGACCGGCGTTTCCGTGACCTTCACCAGTGATGAAAATTGATCGGGATAAAGCTTCCGGATCGCAGCAACCAGTGGCGCATCATCCGGACATTCAAGCCGACCTGGCTGTTTGCCAAAGCCCACTTTGATGCCCGCGAAAGTGCGTGACTTCGGTTTGGCAAAAAGGTCCGGTGCCCCCTCGACCGCCTTCTTCAAGGCGGCCTCATGCTCGCGCACGGTTTCGGCTTGCTTGCGGATCATGCCCATATAGCGCGCCTTGACCTTGTCGATATCTTCCTGCAGCGCTGTAACGGCTTCCTGCAGTTCGATACGTGCGGCAGCATAGCCTTGAGTTTTCTGTTCGATTTCGGCCATCGACATAGCGTTTTCCTCATTTCTCGGGATTGCGATCACTTTTTCAGGCCAGTAGCAGCGAACCATCACTGCCCCCTGACGGACGGGAACCAGATGAAACGCATCCACCGGCACCACTGTCCGAATGAGCAACGACGTTTCATGCCACCGACCCTCCATCATCTGGCGGCAAATCCCGCTGCAGGTTCGCCGCCGTGCGCCGATCAGCCAGACTGACCACCTGACCGCGTGCAACTGCACGCTCGATCGCATCCAGGCAGGGATTGGCTATCAGGATCGGTCCCTCGGTATTTTCGTAATTGCCGACCTGACCGGCCAGATCCTGCAGATTGCTCAGCAAGATATCGGTCATGTGCGTATCGAGCTGAAGTTTGCCGTCATGGATGTTGGCCTGCTTGCGAAGGGCGGCCGTGACGCTTGAGAGTTTCTGACTAAGCATTGGGGCCTCCTTACACTGCTGACGAGGAATGTTTTTCCCACGCCATCTTGATGTGCTCGATTGTGCGGGGAACGCCTGCGCCATTCGCCAGAAGGGTTGCCAACTGCAAGCATTTGGTCATCCCACGCAGAGCGCCTGGCTTACGCGCAATCGCCTTGAGGTATCGGATTTCTTCTTTTTCAGTGATATCCCAGGCAGCGATCAACGCACACATGTCGGCTGCTTTCGGTTGGTTTTGTGTACAGCGCACGCCAACCCGTGAAAAAAGCTGCGCGAAACCGGGTTTGCGTCCGTTGCCTTCCAGTCGGGCGTAAACCGTTTCATTCCCAACAAACACCAGCCCGACAGTTCCGCGTGCCTTGTCATAAATGGACCGCGCCTGATCAAGCGCCTCAGTTGTCAAATGCTGGGCTTCGTCGATGATGATCAAGCCGTTGGTGCCATCAACGCGGTTTACGATTGCCTTTGACAGCTTGGTTGGTGACTTCTCGGTAATGCCAAGCACTTCTGCCAATTCAAGCAACATGCCGTGCGTGCCCTTGGTGCTCGGCTCCATGGTCGCCACCCAGACATTGCGATTGGTACGGGCATATTGTTCGCACGCTGTCGTCTTACTGATACCGGCACCACCGGCGATAATGGCGATTTCCGGCAGCACGTGGGCATATTGCAACGCGCTCATGAACTCGATCGTTGACGGGGTTTCAACATAGTCAGGGATGCGCGGCACCCGCTTTGCCGTCTGCTTTTTCTCGCCCAGACCTGACAGCCAGATTTGAACCTCGCCCGCCACGCGGGAATTGTTGCCGGCATAAGTGCCTTTGAACCAGCCAGTGAACGTGCCGTATTTTACACCGGTCAGCTTTGCCACATCGGCTTGGCTGTAGCCCTCTGCGTCCATGACCTCTTGGACACGGCTGCGGATTTCCTGAATCTCTTCGTCTGTAAAAGTGCTGTCTGTCGCAACGATATTGTTCATGCTAAAATCCTTTATTGGTCGTCTTGATCAAAGAGGGTGCGCAATGCTTGGCGGCGGCGCGCCCTCACTCATCCCGTCCGCCCTGCAGGATCTGCAGACCAGCCCGGAAATTCCGTGAAAAATCTTCTTCGTCATCAGGTGTTGGTAATGCCTCGGCTTGGCGTGCAAGGTTGCCTGTAACCAGGCGAACAGCAGCGGGCTGCGGTGCCGCGTCGGCGTCATCGCTGTCCGGAAGCAGATCCATGTATTCTTCAAGTGAAAGTGTGCGCTCGATCTCGGCGGCTTTCTTGGTCAGATTGATGAATGCTCGACGCTTGCGGCCATGTTCGCGAGCCGCGTTGCGATCAGCGAACCCACTGGCCTCCCAAAGGCCGACTTCACCGATGAAACTGCCATCAAGGCGATAGGCGTAAACGCTGTCATGGAGGAAGTCCGGGTCAAACCGCACCATGATCGACTTGCCCATGTGATCATGCAGGCATTCATCCCAATAGAAGTTCCCCATAAGCTCGATCCGGCCACTGCGCTGATCCGTGCGGATCTGTTCGGCGGCAAGCAGGCACATGCGCAATTGCTCGGGTGCTGCCTTGCGGATGACGGAATCCGCGTAGCTGGCATCGAATGCTTGGTCAAAAGACCGAACCCGACCGCACACCCGCGTATTGCGCTTCGGACGTGCGTTGTGGACGCGAATGCCCTCGCCAACGACCTTCAAAAATTCATCAAGCGGGATCGCTTTACTGCGGTAGTTTTCCGGCTTGGCATCCGGCTTGTTGCCGGTGTAGGCACCGGCGAATTTCGGATGTTTCGCAATGTGGTTGCAGAAATCCCGGAACATGCGTTCGATTGGCTTGGATTGCCCGGAATACGGTGTGGTCCAGTGGATATTGATGCCCAGTGCGGTGAGGATACCGCTTGGTTCTTCAGGCTTGACCTTGAACCGGAAACGGTTTGGCGTGCCGCCCGAAATGCACTTGGCAGCAAATCCGCGACCGTTATCAAGCCATGCATGATCCGGGATACCGTATTCACGGAACAAATCACCAAAGGCCAGTCGAACGAGGTCAGAGTTCTCGGATTTATCTACGCGCCAGGCGACACATTTGTTGGAATACAGATCCTGAATCGCAATCATGATTGGGCGGCAAATCTCGCCATCCGGGAACTCAACCCATACGTCCCATTTGTGACCATCAACGTTGACCGCTTCCATAGCGTGGAATTCTGATCTGTCGCGCACCTGGGGCGGATACATCATCTTGAGTTTTTCACTACCTTCGCGCAGCAAGACACGAACCGGAGCCGGTATTTCGCTTTCCAACCGCCGTTCCAGTGTGCGTGCAGCTGGTATCGTCCAACCATTCTCCTGCGCCGCTGTCTCAAGTCGAAGATAACAGGCAGCAAATGGCGGCTTTTCAAGGCGAAGAAAATCAGCCTTCAGACATTCCCAAGCGAGCGGGTCACAAGGCACCTTCTTCGTGCGGCCGGCATGTCGTGGACAGAGGGCAGGCAACCAATCTTTGCGATCCAAACCTTCAACCAGCTTGAACCAGTTGTAGATCGTGGATGCACCGATGTTCTGTTGTGCAGAAACGCTGCATACGGCTTGATCTTTTGAAAGCGCACCACGTTGCAGAGTGCAAATCGCATCAAGAACAGCAAACCGATCATGTGCCTTTTTCTTCCGAGCTTCCGGCAGAGCCTCAAACCACTCCCAATCTACGCGGGCAGCAGTCGAACCCCGTCCATTTGATTGCGGTGCTTCGGCTTTCTTGCGGGCGATCTCTCGCTTTTGTAGCTCTGTTTGGGCCGGTATTGGCAGCAATGACCAGTGATATTCCCAACCGCCGCCGCGCCCTTTGCGTTTCCTTGCAAGCGGGTCATTGTTATGGGTGGATGCATCACGCCAGTTGTTGCGATCTGCCAACGCATTGACACCCATCTTGGTGCCCGGTGTGCTTGGCAACCTCAGTTCGGCGATTTCAGCGGGTGAAAACCACTCTTGCATTACGACTTCCTCCCGCGCCGGAGAGAATGAAGCTCCCCGTTAAGCTCTTCGATTTTTTCAGCAAGGATGGCTTCGCGAACCGTGCCTTCGTATTTCCGTGGAATTACGGTCAGGCCAAGCTCCTCGGCCAGTAGGGTCAAAAGCCTGTAATCATCGGTCGCGTGCATGAGCGCAACAGCACGCGGCACGCTGATTTTGTGATCTTCTCGGGATTGGCTAGCATAGGCGTCGAGCATGTTTTTGGAGACTTCTTCACCAAGAAATTCTCCCATGCGGCGTGCTACGTCCTCGCGTTCCAGCGGTTCCTTTTCGCGGACCTTCACATCTGCAAGAATGCGAGACACCGCCAGTGCGATCTTGCCGCTGATGGTCGCTGCTCGAACCATCTGCTCTTCGAACCTTTCGACCTTCGGGCTGGAGGGATGCCAGCTCAGCAGGTCCAGTGTCTTGCGATCTGAACGTTGCCGTGCCATCAAGCAGCCTCCTCGGTGTCAGGATTTGCCATATCGAGCAAATCTTGGAGAAGAAGACGATCTCCGGCTGACAGCTCTCGGACGAACGTCCGTCGTGCGGTAAGACCTGAATGACGCCAGGCATCCATCAGTTTTTTGATTTCGGCTTGAGTCGTATCCGCAACTACCTTCGGCTTGCCACTGGTTCGCTCAAGCGCGGCTTTAACCGATTTAACCCCGTGCTTCTGATCAAGGATCAGTTCAACAATCTTGATCTGCGCGTCCGGCTCCTGCTTGGCCAAAAGCAGTAATTCACTTTGGTTTTTGGAAAGGTCGGTGCCGACAAGGTTCTTGCGAACTTCCGGTGACAAGCTGGTGGCGATCTTTACTGATCGCTCAATCGTGCGTGGGTTAAAGCCCAGACGATCTGCTGCATCTTTTGCAAACGACATCGTGTCGCTTGCAGACCCATGTTTGGCTTTTGCACCGGCAACACCGGCCTTTGTTTCAGGGTGTAGCTCTTCGTAAATGCGCTTGCGTTCGGCAAGGAAAACCGCCCGATCCAGAGGGTTCAATTCGTGTCTCAGAAGGTTCTCATCAATCTCTATTAGTTTGGCTTGAAGCGGCTTGATATCGTCGACAATTTCAGCAGGGATCACATCAAGACCTGCCAGTTTCGCAGCGGCCAACCGGTGTGCACCCGCAAGCAAGGTCATCTCCGGGCGCAGTGCGTCCCTTGTGGCAAATTTCCGTGAGATCGTAATTGGCTGCAGAACACGTCCACATTGACGGATGCTGTCTGCAATCACTGCAACATGGTCTTGGTCAACGGCTCGCAGACGTTCACCAATCGTGATCAACTCGATATCAACCATTTCAGCCATTCAGAGCCTCATAAGAACCGTAAGAGATGAATTGAGAGGTGGCGGCGGCGCGGGGGTTGAGAGAGGGTTTCACGCCGCCGCCACTTTTCCCTGTGATCGGAAGCGACCAAACAAACCGATCAACAGAGAATTCTGCGTGTTCGTATCCGGGGAACTGTTCACGCGGCTTCTCCTTTTAGACAGTGACGAAGCCGTGGCCGATCCGTATAGTTCTGGGAAGGTTGAGGTTTGAGGCGTTTGCCTTTGGCGTCGTAGCGCGACGGCCAGATATCCTTTGCCTGTAGACCAAGTGCTTCTGCGATCGCTTGCTCACCCTCTGCATGGGGATGACGGGTTGCATCGCGTGTCGTACCGACGCGAAAACCGGAAGCACGGTCTACATCAGCAAAGGTAAGCCCCTTCTGGTTCAATTCGAACCGGATCTCCTGAGGGCTTTTGTCGTGCTTGCGCACCATTGGCATCTCCTCGAACTTCCCGGCCCTGCCAGGCCGATAGACTTGGAATGAGAAATTCCGTGAACGAGGAAATTATGGTCCCTTATAAGGAACTTTTCAACATAAAAAATCCTTTTACGGTTCCTTTTTTACCAACTGAGAACCCTATGAGGTACTTTTTGAACAATTTCAGTGACTTGGCGGAACTGTAAACATGGAAAAGAACCGTAAAGTGGACTTTCCAGTTCAGGAACAGAAGCGTAAAGCGTTTGCCAGTCGGCTGAAAACAGCGATGCGTGGGAAATTCACTCAGGAAACGCTAGCTGAGGAAATCGGCTTTTCGGTTTCTGGAATAAAGAAGTGGTTTTCTGGCACGACCGATCCGTCATGGTCTGCAATCATTCAGGTTGCTCTGGCGTGCAACGTATCGCTGGATTGGCTCGCATTCGGCACAGAGCCACATAGTGATAGTGACCGCGCGAATGAAGCTGTAGACGAAGAAGTACTCCTCGCCGCCATCCAGGCTGTCGAGACCGATTTGCACGATAGAGGCGAAACAATGGAGCCTAGTGACAAATCTAGGTTGATTTACTTACTTTATCGAACCAGAATGAAAGAGAAAGATCAGAGTCTTACTGAACCAAAATCAGTGATGAGTAGTTTGCTTGGAAAGTCCCGAAATGGCAGAACTGGACGAAATAACACGCCTGATGAACGCCTTGAGATCCCGCAACGACAACGGTCGCGGAAACAAGGAACAGACGAGTAATCCCACTGAGGTTGGGGCCGGTATCAATGTTTACGGAGGGACCGTGAACATTGAGAACCTTGAGCTTTCAATCGTTCTGCCCGACTCAAAAAAAAACTGTGAAAAGTGCACTTTCCTAAAAGTAAACTTTGGACAGAACTGCCCGGATTTCGAAAAAAAAATCTCTGTATCGTACTATCGTACTATCGTGCTTTTGCTCGAGGCCTTGATCTCAACTACCTCTGACAAAATAAAAAAATCCATCCGTGACCAAAACTTATTCCAAAAGCTCAGCCCCAGCTGGGGGCTTTCCATCACAATCTAGAACCGATAGTTGAGGAAATTATGTCCGGTTTTCTTGGGCTTCTTGCCGTTGTTTTGTTTTTCGCAGGTTGCATCGGCTTCTTCCGCCCGATCAAAAGTCTTAAAATAACGACGAAATTGCGCGCTTCCGGCGTTGTCTTGCTTAGCCTTCTGATTGGCGTTGTCGTCGGCGCAATTAAAGATATCAACCGCGCCAACGAACTTGGCTACGCTAGCGTGACAGAAATGCATGCCGCCGAAAAAGCAGAACGGGATGCTGCTGCCGCTGAAGCAGCCGCAGCGAAGGAACAAGCTGAGCGAGCAGAGGCGGCGGCAAAGGAAGAGGCCAAACGGGCAGAGGAAGAACGCATTGCTGCTGAGAAAGCTGAGACCAATCGCAAGGGCTTTCACTGCCTTAGCGCTTGGGATGGAAGCATGCCTGCACTGGAACGTTACGTAGAAGACAACTTAAGAGATCCGGATAGCTATGAACATATAGAAACCCGGATTGCACCAGTCTCCGCAGATGGCATGCACACTGTGATCATGAAATACAGAGCGCGCAACGGGTTTGGCGGCATGACCATTGGCTATGCTTCTGGCGAGATCACTAACAAAGGTTGCCAGCTGATATCAGCTACGATCGAATAACTAAGAACCGCCTCAGAGCAAAATCAGAGAGAGTTCGAATACTTGTTCTCAAATAGAACTCTCTCTAACATCTAGTGACGGAATGCCCCAATAGAGGGATGCACTCCAATAACTGGTTCAGCGGTTTCGCGCAGGCATCCCTACAAGCTCAATGCCCCGGAAACCGTGGTTTATCCCACTTGGTCCCGTATCATCCCACCTTATCCCGCCTCACTCTAAGAATAAGTGTCGGTTAACAGCAGCGTATCTGACAGGTCTCCCCAAGACCATCTGTCCCCAAAGCCCGGGCGAGCTTAAAGCTCCCCGGGCTTTTAATTTGTCTGGATGGCTGGTTTCAGGCCTGTTTAGCCGCGTGCCGCGATATCGCTGTCAACGTCTTTAAGCGGTGTTGTGCCCGCGGTCTTGAGCGGAGAAAGCGCAAAGATCCGGGTTGGCTGTTCCCGGCCGCGCACGGTGACATCGCCGCAAGGTGTCCATGCCGGGATGTCATCATGGTTGCCGCAGACGGTGACGGTATCCTCGGTCGCGAGGATATAGGTGCCAAATTCCTTATTCAGGGCTTCGAGCCGTGAGGCGATATTGACGTTATCGCCATGTACGGTGAAGGTCAGGCGGCTTTCGGAGCCGACAGCACCAACAACAATTTCGCCGGTATTGATGCCGCAGCGGGTTTTAAGCTGTCCGCCATGGCAATAGATGCGCCGGTTGGCGAGATCCTGAATGGCAAGGGCCGTGCGCACGGCATTGAGCGCATGGTCGCTATCGGGGGTGACGGCGTTAAAGGTGATCAGCATCGCGTCACCTTCAAACTGGGTAATCACCCCGCCAAAATGCGAGATCACAGCGCTGGTCTCGGTAAAATACTCATTGAGCATGGTCGAGAGTTCTTTGGGCGACAGCTTTTCCGAGACGGACGAAAAGCCTTCGATGTCGGTAAACATCACGGTCGCGTTGACCGCATCCCCATCGCCCGGGCGAATTTGTTGTTCGGCGTGGGTGATGCGATCGGCAATTTCGGGCGAGACAAAACGCGAAAGATCGCGGGCAGCGATTTCATCGGTCACGGCGCGTACAAAGGACCGTTTGGCGCGCAGTACGGCAACCGTCAGCACGGCTGTAACCAGAACGATGGCGATGATCTTGTCGATTTCCGCCCCGATGAGAATCGAGTTCGAAGTCAGATAGGTCACATAATCGCGCGTGATCATGCTTTTGCCGCCTTCCGACCAGATGACATACCCGGTCAGGATGATCCAGCCGGCCGCCGCCGTGCCGCCAGCGATCAGGATATAACGCGGATCAAACCGCAGACTGCGCAGCGCAATGAAGATAAAGACATAAAGTACGGTCGGTGCTTTGAGATAGAAGCTGGCCGGTTGCATGTACTGGATATGGAAGCTCCAGATCAGGACCATCAGAAGGCCGATATCGGCAATCACCGACAGGGTCAGAAACCAGGTCGAGAGCTTTTTACGATAGGTCAGATAAAGCCGTTCGAGTGTGAACAGGTAATAAAGCCCCAAGGCCCATGGCACAGGGTGGATGCCATCGGACATCGCGGTCTTGGGGGAAATGGCATAGAGGCTGGCAAAGATCGTCACCAGCAACAGCTGCACCCAGCCGATCAGCTTTTCGCTTTCATATTGCTGTTTTTCAATCGCGCTTTGTACACGTTCTGGCAGATGGCTGTTGGCGTTCTTGCCAAACAGGAAGGCACCAAGTGTGCTTTTCATGCGGTCGATGTCCCGGTCATGCGAAGGGGTGTCTTTAATCGACACGATATGGTGTCCCCATAGTGAAACCATGGGTGGCACTTGCCAAGTCGCGATGCGATGACGGCTGATCACAGCTGCGTGCGGCAGGGCGGGATGGAGCCAGGAAGGGAAGGCGATAAAGCAAAAAAAAAGCCGGGCATCAATGTGCCCGGCAAGTTTATCAGGGAGGCTTCACGTCTGGGAGACGTAGGACCCTTCTCAGGGCCCTGGGTAAGCCGGACAGG
>NZ_PAQR01000017.1 GCF_002709775.1 Thalassospira sp. | reverse complement strand
ATGCGGTCCTGAAATCAAAAGTCTTGGTTCAACGTAACTTAACGCGTTGGCCATCCCGGCTGAAATGGCAATTTGTATCAGATTGTCGCAAAGGGCCGGTTTGGCAAATCTTGCGACCAATTTGGCAGTTTGTCGGGATCATTTCGCGACAATCATAGGTGATAACGGACCTCAACGCATTGATCCCCCACAAACCTGATGAGGTTCACCATGAAACGCAAAAACACCCTGAAACTTGCTGCGGCCCTGATCGCAACCACCATCATCGCAACCCCGTTTGCAGCTTCCTATGCCTCGCCGGGCGAACGTGATCACGGCGGCGAATGGTCGATGTTTGGCGGCCATGGCGACGGCGAACATATGCGCGGTGAACGCGGTGAATATGGCGAACACGGCAAGCATGGCAAAGATGGCATGTTCCGTGGCGAAGGCCGCCCGCGCGCCGTTCCGTTGACCGTTGATGAGGCCCGCACGCTGGTTGATGCCATGCTTCTGAAAATGAACAAGTCAGACCTTAAAACCGGTGACGCCATGATGGCTGAAGAACCCGGCATGATTGATGTTCTTCTGACCAATGCCAATGGCGATGTGGTCGAGGTTTTGAAATTTGATGAAAAGACCGGCCGCATGGACCGTGGCGCCCGCCATGACCTGCGCAAGCTGATGGGTAAACCGAACAAGGGCCAGAATGCCCGCTTTGATCGCAAATTTACTGCCGATCAGATGACGCTTCTGGCCAATGCGATGGTGATCCGGTTTGGCAATGGCGAGCTCAAACTGGGTGAACTCACCGAAACCCCGCGCGGTACCTATAGCGCCACCATCACCAACCAGGCGGGCGATATTGTCCGCGAAATGGAACTGAGCAGCGTGACCGGCCGCCCGATCAGCTGATCATCTTGCACTTTTAACATCCCCACCCCGGTCCGGGGCTTCCCCATCCCAACCGATACCCCGGACCCGCACCGCGCCCCCAAGGCTCCCCTTGGGGGCGTTTTGCGTTTTGGCGTTTAACTTCATCAGTTTGTCACGCAATTGGGTTTGACGGCCCGATGCAATCGACGCATTGTTACGCGCTTCTGAATATTGCCCCATGAAAGAAGCACCATGACAACACCCGCCCCGAAATCCGCCCCCAGAACCGCCAGACTTTCTGATATCCCCGCCGTGACAACGCTTTGGCAGGAAACCGGGCTTTATCGCCCGTACAATCCGCCGGAATGGGATGTGCGCTTTGCGCTTGAAAGCGACGAGGCCACCCTTTTCGTCTGGGAAGATAACAGCGATAACATTGTTGGTTCGATCATGGCCGGCCATGACGGACATCGCGGCTGGATCTATTACATGGCTGTTGCACCTAACCTTCAGAAATCAGGACTTGGTCGCCGTTTGATGGAAGTCGGGGAAAACTGGCTGCGTGATCAGGGTGTCTGGCGCATGCAATTGATGGTGCGTGCCGATAACCACGCGACACAGGACTTCTATCGCCATCTGGGCTATCGCGCCTGCGATGTCACGGTCATGCAAAAGGACATCGCAACACCACCCGCCGAACGTTAATCCGCCGGAACGTTACATGGCATCGGCGATGGTCGATGCCGCGTTCTGCTCGTCAGGGGCGGGTTCTTCCTGATTTTTAATTGCGATGGTCGCATGAGCGATCCGGCGCGCGCGCTCATACAGGCGATTGACGCGTTCGACCATTGCGACCTCGATCCGATAGCGGCGAATATCGATATCACGCGGACCAATTTCGTCGCTGACCTTACGCAGTGTCGCTTCAAGCTTGGTGGCAAATTCCGCCTTGCGACCCAGCACATGGTTGGCGGCCTCGATATCCTCGGCCGTGAAGGCGGTCATGGACTGTTTCAGGCAATCCTCGGCGATCTCGTAAAGTTCCGCCATTTTCTGGCGGCTTTCGGCTGATGGCATGTGGCGAATATCAAGCCATTCGCCCACCAGTTTGACCATTTCCTCGCTGATCAGATCGCCGACCGCCTCAAGATGGTTACTCACCGCCAGCTCATTCTGCATGCGGTTCACGTCACTTGGCAGCAGTTCCGCACGCGGCAGCTTTGCGGCAAACAGCGCAATCGCGTCCTGCAGGCTATCGACCCCGTCATCGAGTTCGCCAAGTTTTTCAAGCTTGGCCCGCGTCGGATTGCGCAGGTTTTCACGCCCGCGACGAACAACATCAATCACCACATCGCCCATATGCACCACTTCATTACGCAGCAAGCTAAGGGCTGCTGCCGGGGCGACGGTCAGTTCGTGCATAACGTATTTCGGCTCCGGACTAAGGCGCGGTTCGGGTTCGACCTCGGCCGGAACAAGCTTTTCAATCAGGCGCGCGATCCACGGGATAAACCCGATCATCAGGATGACATTGGCAACGTTGAAAATGGTATGCGCATTGGCGATTTCGCGCGCGACATCTGTGCTTTCCGGCGTGCGGCCAGTCGTGATCACCTCAACCAAGCGTACCAGTTGATCAATAAACGGCAACCAGATCACAACCCCGACCACGTTAAACAGGATATGACCAAGGGCGGTGCGAAGCGCATCGCGGTTCTTGCCAATCGTCACCAGAAGGGCTGTGACACAGGTGCCGATATTGGCCCCGAAAATAAGCGCGATCCCGCTTTCAAGCGGAACCAGCCCCTGCCCGGCCAGAACAATGACAATCCCCATGGTCGCCGCACTTGATTGCACCAACGCGGTAAAGGCGGCTGCGACCAGCAGGGCCAAAAACGGATTGCTCATCTGGCTCATCAGATCGATGAACGGGGCGTAGGTCCGAAGCGGCTCCATCGCGTCGCTCATCATGCCCATGCCAAAGAACAGCATCCCCATACCCAGCACTGCCTTGCCGATCAGCGAAAAGCGTTTGCGATCAGCCAGCATCGTCATCGCAAAACCGACGGCGATGAAAAGCGGTGCGATGGCATCAACCCGAAAGGCAATGATCTGCGCCGTCAGGGTACTGCCCATATTGGCCCCCATGATCACCGCAATCGATTGGGCAAAGGGCATCAACCCGGCAGAGACAAAGCCAACCACCAGCACGGTCGTAACGCTTGAGGATTGTACCAACCCGGTAATGACCGCACCTGAAACCGCCGCCCAGACGCGATTGCGCGTCATGCCCGATAAAACGCGGCGCAACCTTGCCCCGGCAAGGGTTTTAAGCGCGCCGGCAAGATGATCCATCCCGTAAAGAAACAGGGCCAATCCACCGACCAGACCAACCAGCATCGACCAGGTTTCAAGGGGGGCAACGTCCTCTGCTGCCCTTGCGACCGGAATGGTCAGAAGAAGCAGAATGGCACTGGCAAGGATAGGTTTGACGAATGCGGGCATCAATGAACCGGTCGAGGTAATCAGTTGAAAACAGGCCGACCATAGCGCAGTTTATTCAGACTGTCAGTGGATAGAAGCAAGACCGGCACGGCGAATACTTATCGCGCGGAAGGAGGGAACGGCATGCGCAATATCGGCCCGACGTCTTCGCGGGAACTGAGTGAAATCGGGATTGAAAACCGCGACCAATTGCGCGAAATCGGTCTTGAAGAAACCACACGCCGGTTGCTGTTTCGCTTTGGCAGCGAAAAGAAGATTAGCCTGAATTACCTCTATGCGCTTGAAGGCGCGATCCATGATCGTGACTGGCGTGATATCACGCCAGCCCGCAAGCAGGAACTTCGCGCCCTGCTTGATGCGCTGCGCCGCGAACTATCTGGCGATCAAGCCTGACAGTTCGCAGGTATGAAGTCGCCTATTCAGCAGCGACCGATTTGGGATCGTGCTTTTCCTGTGCCAGACGTTCGCCAAGATCGGCAACCTGATCACCAGTCAGACGCAAGCCAAGCTTGGAGCGACGCCAGATCAGGTCATTGATGCCCTGCACCCATTCGTTGTCGATCAGATAGCGGACTTCGGCTTCATAGAGGTCATGGCCATAACATTTGCCAAGATCGCCAACGCCCTTGGCATCGCCAATGATCTGTTCGATCCGCGTGCCATAGGCGCGCAGCAGGCGTTTGAGCATTACCGCATCCATCCAGTCATAGCGCGCGGCATAATCGGCAAAGGCCGCCTCATAGGATGCATTTGGGAAGTCGCCTCCCGGTAGCACGGCGTTGGCTGTCCAGGGCGTGTCCTTGGCACCCAGTTGCTTTGAAATGATCTCAAGCGCGTGTTCGGCAAGCTTGCGATAGGTGGTGATTTTACCGCCAAACACATGCAATGCCGGGGCCTTATGCCCGTTGGCTTCGAGTTTCAGGGTGTAATCACGCGATACCTTCGATGCGTTTGCTTCGCCGCCTTCACCAGCATAAAGCGGCCGCACACCGGAATAGGTCCAGACGACATCATCGGATGCGATCGGCTTTTTGAAATAACCGCTGGCAAGCTTGCAAAGGTAATCGATCTCGTCCTGATCAATCTTGACCTTGGCCGGATCGCCTTTGAAATCAACATCCGTGGTCCCGATCAGGGTAAAGTCGCCCTGATAGGGAATGGCAAAGACAATACGCCCATCACCGTTCTGGAAAATATAGCAGAAATCGTGATCAAACAGCTTGGGCACGACGATGTGGCTACCCTTGACCAGGCGGATATTGGCCTTGGTATCGGATTTGACCACATCGTTTTCCGGATTGATCAGATCAGCACACCACGGCCCCGCCGCGTTAATCAGCATGCGGCCCGAAACCGAGCGATTTTCACCCGTTTCCTGATCGCGCAGCGTCACGTTCCAGACGTCGCCCGCGCGTTTTGCACCAACGCATTCGGTACGCGTCAAAATCTCCGCCCCTTTGGCCTTGGCATCCATGGCGTTCAAAACAACAAGGCGCGCATCATCCACCCAGCAATCGGAATAGACAAAGCCCTTGGTCATGTCATCGCGAAGCGGCGCACCGGCCACATGCTTGGCGAATGAAATGCCCTCCGACCCCGGAAGCTTTTTGCGGCCACCAAGATGGTCATACAGGAACAGGCCAAGGCGGATCATCCAAGCCGGGCGCAGGTCCTGGCGATGCGGCAGCACGAACCGCAGCGGCCAGATGATATGCGGCGCGTTATCAAGCAGCACTTCACGTTCGGTCAGGGCTTCGCGCACCAGGCGGAACTCGTAATGTTCGAGATAGCGCAAGCCACCATGGATCAGCTTGGTGCTGGCCGACGAGGTCGCACTGGCCAGATCATCCTTTTCACACAGCAGAACTTTCAGGCCCCGGCCCGCTGCATCGCGGGCGATCCCGGCACCGTTAATGCCGCCGCCGATAATGATCAGATCGTAATTCGAAGTGCCAGCCATAGGGGCCTCTCATCGCAGAAGGAAAACTCTTTGACGATGAAAATAGTTCATTTTCGAAAATTTTCAAGTTTCGAATTGTGACATTTATTCGACACAGCCATGCGGGAAACGCACCTACACAGCTAATATACCGCCGGAAGTTCCAGAGAAAATTCAGGATTGCAGCGATTCATTCATGAACGAAAATAAAAACCCCGCCTGAACATCAGACGGGGTTATCAAAGATCAAATGTGATGGAAGTCCGGGCGATATCGACGGGCGATCAGGCCAGCCAGCGCTTCTGCCAATCCGAGAGCATCGAAATGGTCCAGAGCTGATGACCCCAGTTGCGCTTGCCCGACATGTGCTCTTTGCGAAGCTTCTCGATCTGGCCGCGATCCAGACCGAAGTCAGTATAAAGTGCTTCATTGGCGAGATGGTCGCCCATCCATTCATTAAGCGGCCCGCGCAGCCATTGTGCGAGCGGCACGCCAAAGCCGGTCTTGGGCCGGTCGATCATTTCGCGCGGGACATATTTATAAAGGATCTGGCGCAGGGCATATTTGCCCACCGATCCATTCATCTTGAGCCGTGCGGGCAGACGCCAGCCAAACTCGATCACGCGGTGATCAATGAAAGGCACGCGGACTTCGAGCGAATTGGCCATGGATGCCCGGTCGACCTTGGTCAGGACGTCATCGACCATATACATCATCGTATCCATGGCCTGCATGGAGGACACATAATCAAGGTGACGGTTACGACAGAACTTCTCGCCCGGCACACGGAATTTCTTGGCCGCTTCGCGATTGTCGCGCAGCTTGTCCGGATCAAACAGCGAAATCAGCGCGTGATAACGGTCGATATCATCACCGATCGCCAGAAGCGGTGCCGCCTTGTGGATTTTATCGCCAATCGCACTGGTCGATTTCTTGCCCGGCACCAGTCTGATGAGCTTGTCCCAGCTCTCGGGCGAGATCATGGTCAGCGCGCGGGAGGCAAGACCACCGCCAAAGGGAATGCTACCCGCCGCACGACTAAGCTGCTTGGCCCACAAATAGCGGTTATAGCCGCCAAATGTCTCATCCCCGCCATCGCCTGACAGGGCGACCGTGACATGCTTGCGCGTGAGTGCAGAGATCAGATAGGTCGGAATGGCGGAGCTATCAAAGAAGGGCTCGTCATAGGTTTCCGAAAGCTTCGGCACCAGATCAAGCGCATCCTTGGGCGTCACATAAAGTTCGGTGTGATCGGTCTTGAGGTGCTTGGCAACTTCGCCGGCAAAGGCGGCCTCGTTAAAGGCCTCGTCCTCAAAGCCCACAGAGAATGTCTTCACCCGCCGGTCGGAAACCGACTGCATCAGGGCGACGACGGTTGAGGAATCAATCCCGCCTGACAGGAACGCGCCGAGCGGCACATCTGCCACCATCCGGCGTTGAACCGCATCGCGCAGCAAGTCTTCAAGCGCGTCAATCGCGCTTTGATCATCGCCGCTCCAGGCATGGGTCTGACCATTCAGAACAGCATCCTCGACCGACCAAAAAGCGGTCTCGGTCGCCTGATCGTGCGATGAAATTTCAAGGATATGACCGGGCTTGAGCATTTTGGCATGGGCATAGATAGAAAGCCCGGACGGCACGTAGCCAAAGCGGAGATAAGCGTCAAGGCCGGTCTGATTGACCTCGCGCGAGATGGCGTCACCGGCAAGCAAACCTTTGACCTCGGACGCGAAACCGATATGGCCGTCATAGCGCGACCAATAAAGCGGCTTGATGCCCAGACGATCACGGACAAGGAAAAGCTTTTTCTTCTGCCGGTCCCAAAGGGCGATGGCAAACATGCCAATCAGGCGTTTGATGGTATCGCGCAAGCCCCAATGGGCGATGCATTCAAGGATGACTTCGGTATCGGAATGGCCGCGCCAGGAAATATTGGCACCTGCCAGCTTTTCACGCAGTTCCGGCGCGTTATAGATCTCGCCGTTATAAACCATGACATAACGGCCATTGGCGGAATGCATCGGCTGCTTGCCGGCATCGGACAGATCAATGATGGCAAGGCGGCGCTGCCCAAGGCCAAGGCCATTTTCATCATCAACCCAGACGTCACCGCCATCCGGCCCGCGATGATACAGCGCATCATTCATGCGCGATACACGATCACCCAAGCCCGAAGCATCAGCCTGTTCAGACAGCCATAAACCGGCAATTCCACACATGAAAATATCCTGTAAAGCCCTGCCGTTACTTAAAACAATAACGGCGTGCCCTACAATGAAAACATTCGCAAAATCAGCGGAATTTGCTGATTTTCAACGCCGCTCGATCCCGAGCCGCGCCATGCGGCGATAAAGCGTGTTACGCCCGATACCAAGCGCCTTGGCGGTGTTGCTGATATGCCATTGCTGATCTTCAAGCAACTGACGCAGGGCATCGGCCTCGGCGCGCGCCATGGTTTGACGCGGTGTTGGCGCCTCTTCATCGGCTTGCATGGCATGAAAATCATCGGGCAGATGATGGCGTTCAATCACGCCGTCTTCGGCAAATACCGCGGCATATTGCAAGACATTGATCAGTTCGCGCACATTGCCCGGCCAGCCATGAGTGGTCAGAAGCGCAAGCACATCGTCTTCGCACTGAACATAGTCATCTGACAAAACCGCCAGAAGCCGCCCAATCAGATCGGCAAGATCGGATCGTTCGCGCAAAGGCGGCACCGCAAGGCGCGCACCCTTGATCCGATAAAGAAGGTCTTCGCGGAATTTCCCCTCGGCCACCGCGCGGTTCAGATCGACATTACTCGCACAGATCAGTCGGAAATCGACCGGTACGGACTTGGTACTGCCAAGCGGTTCGACGGTGCGACTTTCAAGGACACGCAGCAACCGCCCCTGGGCCGCCAGCGGCATGTCGCCAATTTCATCCAAAAACAGCGTGCCGCCATTGGCTTCGCGAATGCGGCCGCCAAAGCCATCGCGCGCCGCCCCGGTAAAGGCGCCACCGGCATGACCAAACAGTTCGTTTTCGATCAAACCTTCCGGCAGGGCGGCACAGTTGATCGCAACAAAGGGTTTTGATTTGCCAAGGGTGGCTACGTGAATGTGGCGTGCGAGATATTCCTTGCCGCTGCCGGTTTCGCCAGACATCAGGACATTGATATCCTTGGCATGCAGGCGCGTGCCAATTTCAAAAATCCGCCGCAAGGCCGCATCCTTGTCCGGGATGTCGGCAACCGGACGCGCGGGCAGTGACGGCGCCTTGCGTGCAGTGGGTGTTGATCGCCCGACATAGCGACGGCGCATGCGTTCGGGGATGGTGACACTGCCAAACAGAACCCCACCGCCCGCGATATTAAGTGGCGTTGCCGATGCCCCTTGCCCATCCGGATTGGCGAGCTTGGCGACAAGGTTTTCGACGTCCATTTCAAACATTTGCGAAATGTCGGTGGAATTATTGGCCGCAGCCAGAATGCGCCGCGCGGTCGAGGTCGCCCCGCTGATCGTGCCATCGGGTGCAATCGAAATCATCGCATCGCGGGTTGATCCGACATGGCGGGCATCGGGATGCAAATGCAAGATCACATCGCCGGCGCGCTCATCAAAGAACAGGATACGTTCAAGCGCATCGGCATAATCGGCCACCATGCCGCGCACGCGCAGGCAATCAGGGCGTTTGATATCTTCACGCACGGCTGACACATCCAAGACCGAGCACACCTTGCCATCGGGATCAAACACCGGCGCGGCAGTACAGGTCAGAACCGAATGCTGGGCGAGGAAATGTTCATCCTTGTGGATGGTGATCGCACGGCCCTCGACGATGCAGGTGCCAATGCCGTTGGTGCCTTCGCGCTCCTCGCTCCAGACCGCACCGGGCAAAAGGCCGTTGGTGCGAAACGACGGCAAAAGGGAATGGGCCGCAACACTATCAAGGATCACACCGCTATTATCGGTCAGAAAGACCGCATAGCCCGATGCATCGATCTTGCGATAAAGGGTGCGCACCAGATCATGGGCGTGGTGATAAAGCCGCCCGTTGCGATCACGCAATTGCCGGGTCTGGCTTTCGGATATGACTTCGGGACGGCGCAAGGTGTCATGAGCCAGGCCAAAGCGTTCTTCACACCGTTGCCAGCTTTCAAGCACCGCACGATTTTGCGCACCACCGCTGAGTTGCAGTGCCGCTTCTATCCGTCCGCCGGGAATGTTTCCTGACATAGACGCTATCTCCCTTGTGTCGGTGTTTTGGCCCGGATTTTTCCGGTGCGTGGCTTTTGCCACAGCCGATCACAGCATTAATCGTAACACACTTAAATGCGTTCATAGCAAACAGTTTCGCGCGCAAAATCGGGCAAAACCATGACTGTTCCATTTTTGGAACAATTTGTGCCACCCGCCCTGTTCCAATGGCACGAATGGCGCAAAACGGCGCTTTGAATTGGAAAGGTTCAACTATCTGGAAAACGGGTTCTTTTTGCGAAACTGGCATGAAAATTCGCAAGTGGCATGACCTTTGCGGGTAAGGCGGCGTCACAAACAAAAACGCGGACGGAAAATCGTCCGTTATCTCGGAGGAACCCAAATGATCTACAAGAATCCAAATGACGCAGGCAGCCCGGTCAGCTTCAAAGGCCGTTATGAGAACTTCATTGGCGGTGAATGGGTCGCCCCTGCCAAGGGTCAGTATTTTGAAAATGTCTCGCCGGTAAACGGCAAGCCGTTCTGCGAAGTTGCACGTTCCAGCAGCGATGATATCGAAAAGGCCCTTGATGCCGCCCATGCCGCTTTCCCGGCCTGGGGCAAAACATCGGTCACCGAGCGGGCCAATATGCTGAATAAGATTGCCGACCGCATGGAAGCCAATCTTGAAATGCTCGCTGTTGCCGAGACCTGGGATAACGGCAAGGCCGTGCGTGAAACGCTTGCCGCTGACATTCCACTCGCCATTGACCATTTCCGTTATTTCGCCGGTGCCATCCGCGCACAGGAAGGATCCCTTGGCGAGATTGATGACAACACTGTTGCCTATCACTTCCACGAGCCGCTTGGCGTGGTCGGCCAGATCATTCCGTGGAACTTCCCGATCCTGATGGCGGTCTGGAAACTGGCCCCGGCTTTGGCCGCAGGCAACTGCGTTGTCCTGAAACCGGCTGAGCAGACCCCGGCATCGATCTGTGTTCTTCTTGAACTAATTTCCGATCTGATCCCGGCCGGTGTGGTCAACGTTGTTCAGGGCTTTGGCGTTGAAGCCGGCAAGCCGCTGGCCCAAAGCAACCGTGTCGCCAAGGTCGCCTTTACCGGTGAAACCACCACCGGCCGTCTGATCATGCAGTATGCATCGGAAAACATCATTCCGGTCACGCTTGAGCTTGGTGGCAAATCGCCAAACATCTTCTTTGAAGACATCATGGCAGCCGATGACGACTTCCGTCAGAAAGCCGCAGAGGGCATGGCGATGTTTGCCCTTAACCAGGGTGAAGTTTGCACCTGCCCGTCGCGCGCTATCATTCAGGAAAGCATCTATGACAAGTTCATGGATGGTGTTCTGTCGCGTGTTGCCAACATCAAACAGGGCAACCCGCTTGATACCGACACCATGATGGGTGCGCAGGCCTCGACCGAGCAGATGGAAAAAATCATGTCCTATCTGGATATCGGCAAACAGGAAGGTGCTGAAGTCCTCTGTGGTGGTGACAAGGCCGATCTGGGTGGTGATCTTTCTGGTGGTTTCTATATCCAGCCGACCATCTTCAAGGGTCACAACCGCATGCGGATCTTCCAGGAAGAAATCTTTGGCCCGGTTGTTTCGGCAACCACGTTCAAGGACGAGGCCGAAGCGCTTCATATCGCCAATGACACGCTTTATGGCCTTGGTGCCGGTGTCTGGACCCGTGATGCGAACCGTTCGTACCGCTTTGGCCGTGACATCAAGGCCGGTCGTGTGTGGACCAACTGCTATCACCTCTATCCGGCGCATGCGGCCTTTGGCGGTTACAAGCAGTCGGGCATCGGCCGTGAAAACCACAAGATGATGCTGAACCACTATCAGCAGACCAAGAACCTTCTGGTTTCCTACGATCCGAAACCGATGGGCTTCTTCTGATCCGACCCACATCACATCCGGACGCGAGGCACAGCCTTGCGTCCGGTCGCCTTTTGCAAAGAAGGAGGTGACATTGACCGGATCAGAAACCGTTCCTGACAGGATAATTGCGACGGATGCCGCAATCGAACTGATCAGGAAGCTCAAGGATATCCACGGGCCGGTGATGTTTCATCAGTCCGGGGGCTGTTGCGATGGCAGCGCGCCGATGTGCTTTCCCGATGGGGAATTCAAAACCGGTGATCAGGATGTGCTGCTCGGTGAGATCGAAGGCAGCCCGTTCTATATCGGGCGCGCGCAGTTCGAATATTGGCGTCACACCCAGTTGATCATTGATGTGGTCGATGGGCGCGGCGGCATGTTTTCGCTTGAAGGGCCGGAGGGCAAACGCTTCCTGACCCGATCACGCATCTTTAGTGACGATGAATGGAAGGCCTTGAAATCGTTCGAGGAGACAAACCCGATAGAGGCCTGAAAGATAACAACAACCAAAGGTCGACAGGAATTTTCCCTTCCTGCGGCGTTTCGTTTACCTGCACCGCCTCCCACGGTGTTTATCCCCCCCAAACGAAACGCCAGAAGAGGCTGACACATCCCAAAAAATGCGAAGCTTCTTCCTCCTGGCCCGCTGTCACCCCCATTCTGGCAGCGGGCTTTTTTTTTATCCTCAAACCAGAACGACAAGCACAACACCCGAAAGCGCACACAGAAAGGTCAGCGACAAAAGGGCCGCAATCACCACCCGTCCGCCGACATGCAGGACATTACGGATATCAACACTCAACCCAAGGGCCGCCATGGCAAGGATGGTCAGGAAAGACGAAGTGGTCTTGATCGGTCCGCGGGCAATATCGGGGATCAGATCAAGCGAACAGGCACCCATCATGGCGATAAAGCCGATGATGAACCATGGCACGACCTGCGCAATCGGAAGCTTGGTTTCACGCGCCCGCCCGCCAATCACCGCCAGCGCAAAGATCACCGGCCCCAGCATCAAAACCCGGATCAGCTTGACCAGTGTGCCAACCTGAACCGCAAGGGTGCCGGCCGGCGCGGTTGCCGCCAGAACCTGCGGCACGGCATAGACGGTAAGGCCCGAAAAGATCCCGTACTGGGTTGCCGATAATCCAAGCCCTGCATGGAGCATCGGCAGGACAAAGACAAACAGCACACCCAGAACGGCGGTGAAGGAGATCGAGGCCGCGACATCATCCGATTGCGCCTCGATCACCGGTGCGGTTGCCGCAATCGCCGAATTGCCACAGATCGAATTACCACACGCGACCAGCATCGAAAGATGGTTCGAAAGGCCAAGTGCACGACCAATATGGTAGCTGACAAACAGGCTGATACAGACGACCACAATGATCGAGGCCACCAACCCGCCGCCAGCCGACCCGATGGCCTGCGCACTGATCGACGCGCCCAGCAACACAATGGCGATTTCAAGCACCGTCTTGGCACAAAACCGCACCCCGGCAAAATAACGCGGGGCCAATCCAAACACGGATCGCACCACCACCCCGATCAGAATGGCAAAGACCAGACTTTCCACCCAGCCACGCCCGAACAGAACACGCTCGGCATGTTCGGCCAGCTTGGCGGCGAGTGCGACCAGAAGGGTTACAGCTAGCCCGGGCAGGATCGGTTTGATGCGGGTGGTAAAAAACATGATTTTCCTGTGTTTCGATCACAATTGGAAAATCTCACGCCAAACCATTTACTTCCATCGAATAAAAATTCATGTTTTATTCGATTTAATTGAATGATTGATGTGTAGCTTATCAGGACACTCCTCCGTCATTCCGGACGGCGCATTGCGCCGAGCCGGAATCTGGAACCGCACATTCAAGAGTTTCCCGCCTGCGCGGGAAAGACGTCAAAGCAGATTGGAATATGCCGTCACCATGATGACACTTGAACAGCTTCAGATCTTTGTCGCGGTTGCCGAACGCGAACATCTGACGCGCGCGGCCGAGGCGATTGGGCTTACGCCCTCGGCCGTCAGCTCCGCGATCAAGAACCTTGAAGGTTTTTATGGCGTGGCACTGTTTAACCGGGTCGGCCGGCGGATTGAGCTGACCCAGACCGGACGGCTATTCCTCGACGAAGCCAAATCAACGCTGGCCCGCGCCCGCGCCGCTGAACTGACGCTCGCCGAACTCGGCGGCATGCAGCGCGGCGAACTTAATGTCTATGCCAGTCAGACGATTGCCAGCTACTGGCTGCCGCCATTCCTGATGAAATTCCATGACCAGTATCCCGGTATTGAAATCCGCCTGACGATTGGCAACACCAAAACCGTCTCGGACGCGGTGCGCGGCGGGGCGGCTGATATCGGTTTTATCGAAGGCGACATTGATGAACCGACATTGGCCAAACGCGAAGTCGCCGAAGACGCATTGGTGATTGTCGTTTCCCCCAAACACCCCTGGGCTAATGGTCGCGCCCTTACTCCGCAGGCGCTTGTCACCCAAACCAACTGGATCCTGCGCGAAGCCGGATCGGGCACCAGATCGGAATTTGAAACCGCGCTTCGCGATCAGGGCGTTGATCCCGCACGCCTGCGCACTGCCCTCATCCTGCCAAGTAACGAGGCGGTCATAACCGCAGTTGAAAACGGCATCGCCGCCACCGCGGTTTCACAGTTCGCGGTCAGCTCACTAATCGCCCAAGGCCGCCTCGCACGCGCAAACTTCCCGATCCCGCCACGCAAATTCATGGTGCTCCGCCACAAGGAACGCCAGCAAACGCAGAGTTCGCTCGCACTTGAGAAACTCTGTCTTTCCGGCGCACGGGATTAGATCGCTACAATCGAATTTAAAAATATTCCAAATGTAAATTGCGCATTCGCAATGCAGCATTTCTGGGTCGGTTCTAATGGTCGTTCTGACAGGGCAACCTGTGCATGCGCCACCCAAAACCGACACATGCATCCGTCAAAGGGCACTTCCGATCGCGGAAGATGCAGAGTTGTCCCGAGGCTTTGCCACCTTAGAGGACCCTGCCAATGCTTGATGCAGAATTATTGGCGCGCATACAGTTTGCCTTTACCGTCTCGTTCCACATTATCTTCCCGTCCTTCACCATCGGACTGGCCAGTTTCCTGTTTGTGCTGGAAGCCCTGTGGCTGCGCACCAAGGACGAGACCTATCTTTCGCTTTACAAATTCTGGATGAAAATCTTCGCCCTTGCCTTTGGCATGGGCGTGGTATCCGGGATTGTGATGTCCTATCAGTTCGGCACGAACTGGGGACCGTTTTCCGAATTTACCGGCGGCGTGATCGGCCCGCTACTGGCCTATGAGGTGCTGAGCGCCTTCTTCCTTGAGGCAGGTTTCCTTGGCATCATGCTGTTTGGCCTGAACCGTGTTGGGCCGAAGCTGCACTTTACCGCCACCACCATGGTTGCGATCGGGACGCTTTTCTCGGCCTTCTGGATTTTGTCAGCCAACAGCTGGATGCAGACACCGGACGGCTATGTCATTGAAAATGGCCGGGCGGTTGTTTCAAGCTGGATCGATGCGATCTTCAATCCGAGCTTCCCCTATCGTCTGGTGCATATGGTGCTCGCAGCCTACCTCACCACAGCCCTTGTGGTTGGTGCGGTTGGCGCATGGCATTTGATGCGTGATCGCGAAAACCGTGCCGCGAAAATCATGTTTTCCATGGCGATGTGGATGGCGGCCATCCTTGGCCCGATCCAGATTTTTGCCGGTGACTTGCATGGGCTTAATACCCTTGAACATCAGCCGGCCAAAGTAGCCGCGATGGAAGGGCATTTTGAAACCCGCGAAGGTGCGCCCCTGATCCTGTTTGGCATGCCCGACATGGAAGAAGAGGAAACCAAATACGCGGTCGAAATTCCCAAGCTTGGCTCCCTGATCCTCACTCATGAATGGGATGGCAAGATTACGGGGCTCAAGGACTTCGCCCCCGAAGACCGCCCGAATGCGCCGATTGTGTTCTGGACCTTCCGCATCATGGTCGGGCTGGGTGTTTTGATGGCGCTTCTGGGCATTGCCAGTGTCATCGCACGCCTGCGCAAGAAGCTTTATAGCTGTGGCTATTTGCATCGCTTTGCCCTTCTGATGGGACCAAGTGGCTTTATTGCCATTCTGGCCGGCTGGTTTACCACTGAAGTCGGACGTCAGCCCTGGGTGGTCTATGGCCTGATGCGGACGTCAGAAGCCGGATCGCCCGTCGTTCCGACCGCGATTGCCGGATCGCTGATTGCCTTTGTCGTGGTCTATGCCATCGTGTTCGGGGTCGGGACAGCCTATATCCTGCGCGCCATGATCAAGGATCCGCGCGCGGCCCATGTGCCGGAAGACAGTGAAATCATGCGTGCGGGTGGCCGTCAATCCACCGCTGCCCATCCCCCAGTCGCAGGAGAATGATCATGGACTATCAACTGATCTGGGTTCTCCTGATCGCGGTTGCCGTCTTTTCCTATGTCACGCTTGATGGCTTTGACCTTGGCGTTGGCATCCTGTTCCCGTTCATCAAGGACCCGGCAAAACGCGGGCGGATGATGAATACCGTGGCACCTGTGTGGGATGGCAATGAAACCTGGCTGATCCTTGGCGGGGGTGGGCTTTATGCCGCCTTCCCGCTGGCCTATTCGTTGCTGATGACGGCGTTTTATATTCCGGTCTTTACCATGTTACTCGCCCTTGTGTTCCGTGGCGTAGCATTCGAATTCCGGTTTAAAAGCAAGAACCATCAGAAACACTGGGACTTTGCCTTTTCGGCCGGATCGATCATTGCCGCTGCCATGCAAGGTGCGATGCTGGGTGGCTTTATCGAAGGCATTGCCGTTGAAAACGGACGTTTCGTTGGCGGTGCGTTTGATTGGCTAAGCCCGTTTTCGATCTTCTGTGCGACCGCGGTTGTTGTCGGCTATGGCCTGCTTGGCACCGGCTGGTTGATCATGAAGATGGAAGGCGATTTTCAGGGAAATCTGCGTCGTCTTGCCAAACCGGCTGTGATCTGGATGGCGGCCAATCTTGGCGTGGTGTCGCTTATGACGACCTACGTCAACCCGGCCTATGCCCAGCGCTGGTTTGAACTGCCAAACATGCTTTACCTTGCACCGATCCCGATTGTGACGGTTGGTCTACTCTATTGGCTGTGGCATGCGGTCAAGAAGCGTGAAAAGACCGTGTTTGGCATCACGCTTGGCATTTTCCTCCTCTGCTATCTCGGCTTCGGGATCACACTTTATCCCAATATCGTGCCGCCGATGATCACCTTCCGCGATGCAGCCGCACCGGAAAACAGCCTTGCCTTCATGCTGGTGGGTGCCGTGGTTCTGCTGCCGATCATTCTGACCTACACCGCCTATGCCTATTGGGTGTTTCGCGGCAAAACCGGGGATGAGGGGTATCACTGATGGCCAATATCAAGTCACCCCCTAAATCATCGGGGCCCCGCAAATGGCTGTGGTTTGTTGGCCTTTATGTCGGCGGCGTTGTCGTGCTTGGCGCAGCATCCTTGTTGCTGCGCGCCCTGATGGGGCAGGCATGACAACATACCCCACCTGACACACGCAAACTCCCGTGACCTGCTGCGCTAATCCCCAGAAGCAGCAGGCCCTCCGCCCGGCAGCAATCCCCACCCGCTGCCGGGTTCTTTTTTGCTTACTGATTGTCCTTGCGCTTGATCAGATCGGCTAGACCCGTGATGCCGTCCTTGATCCGGTCGACCTTCTCGGCCGAGAAGCTAAGCCGCGCAGTGTTCTTGCCACTGCCATCGGTAAAGAAAGCCTGACCGGGCACAAACGCGACATGTACGTCCTCAAGCGCCTCTTCAAGCAACTGACGGGCATTGATATGTTCCGGCAAGGTCAGCCAGACAAACATGCCGCCTTCGGGCTTCGTCCAGGACACATCATCCGGCATCGTATCTGCCAAGGTTTGCAACATGACGTCGCGCTTGGCGCGATAGGACGTCCGCAGTTTTTCAAGATGATCCGGGAACAGCTGCTTGGCTGCACGAAGTGCTGCTTCCTGATTGACCGTGGAAACATGCAGGTTTCCGGCCTGCATCATCAAAACCAGCTTGTCGATCACCGGACGCGGCGCACAGACCCAACCAATGCGAAGGGCTGGGGCCAGCGTTTTGGAAAACGTGCCAAGCTGAATGACATTGCCTGACGCCGGCTCACGGCCCTCCTCATCAAGGCTGAGCAATGATGGCAGGCTTTCGCCCGCCTCATAGGAAAGCTTGCTATAGGCTGCATCTTCGAGCAAAACCGCACCATAGCGGCGTGCCAGTTCCAGCACGGCCTTACGGCGCGCAACGGACCAGGACCGACCGGTCGGGTTCTGGAAATCCGGGGCGACATAGGCCACGCGCGCGCCCTTGGCAAAGGCATCTTCCAGCTGACTTAAGACCGGACCTTCGTCCTCGGCATCGACACCGACGTAATTCGGTAGCCTAGTCGAAAAGGCCTGCATCGCGCCAAGGTAGCTTGGCTTTTCAACGATCAGATCGCGCCCTTCTTCAAGCAACAGGCGCGCCAGGATATCAAGCCCCTGCTGCGCGCCATTGGTGATCAGGACGTTATCAATGGTGCGGGTTGCTCCCTGATCAGCCAAATCATCGATAATCCACTGGCGCAGGGCCGGCAGACCTTCGCTGACGGAATATTGCAGACTGCGACGCGCCTGTGCGCCGTCCCGCATCATCGCACCATAGATCTCGCTGAAAGTCTCGACCGGAAACAGATCGGGATCGGGCACACCACCGGCAAAGGAAATCACTTCCGGGCGCTCGGCCACTTTCAACAGATCACGAATTTCAGAGGCCACCAGCACCCGCGCATCGCGCGCAATCAGATCATTCCAGCATACAGACATTTCAAACTTCCAATTAGGTCAGCATTTATGTCCTTTAAATGGGGCTCTCCGCCCCCTAAAATCAAGTTCTTTTCAATACCAACATCAAATTTGAAATAAAATTACCCAAAATTCGCCAATCAAGCATAATTCCGGAATGCGAAATAAAGCCAAAAGTAGCAACCACTGATGTTTGCGCATGGCAGAACAGCGGCAGAAGAAAAGCTTCCACCGCTGTTGCGATACGCAATTTTTTTAAGATCTGGTGTTTATGCTACTCAGCGGCGCGCACATTGAAGCGCGGCAATGACAAAACAAGGCCCGAAACCAGCATGACAAGGCTGAGCACAAGAATAAGCCAGCTGGTTTGCGCCAGACTGCCAGTGAGCCCGACAAGAAGCCCCGCGATTGGCTGGGTCATATTGTTAAAGAGAATAATCACACCGGTTGTTTTGCCGTAATCCCGTGCCGGGATGATCTTTTGCCGGATGGTACGGATATAGATGTTAAACATCCCGTCAAATCCCAGCACCACGGCAAAGCCGACCATATAAAGCCAGTAATCGGGGCCGATTGCCGTCAAAACACCGCCAAGGAAAACCCCGGCAAATGATATGAGACCGATACGCCCCACCGAAAGGCGGCTCGCCCCGACCAGCATCAGAACCACAATGGTGAATGCCGCACCGACGGTCTGCAGCAAGGCGTAATGCTCCTCACTTTGGCCATGAAGCCCGGTGACCATCGCGGCCGACGTCGCAAGCGTGATGCCAAACACAAGGTTCACGCTGGCGGTCAGCGCGATCACACGTTTCAGTCCCGG
The DNA here is from genome assembly GCF_002709775.1 of Thalassospira sp. Classification (GTDB taxonomy): domain Bacteria; phylum Pseudomonadota; class Alphaproteobacteria; order Rhodospirillales; family Thalassospiraceae; genus Thalassospira. The sequence goes on along the minus strand of NZ_PAQR01000017.1, from coordinate 26,791 downwards.
CAGATGGATCAGATGCGAAAACGCTGTTTTAAACGGCGCAACCCAGGACGGGTTTTCATCCGTTGCCGTGATTGGTGTCTGATTGAAGTGACGCCATACCATCATGGAAAGCTCGGCAATGCCAAACAGGATCGCCGCAACAACCACAACCGTCTGCCAATTGCTGATCGCAAACAGGCTCGCGGCCAAAAGCGGGCCGAGAACGATACTCGCCTGATTGACGCTTTGTGAAACCGACTGGATTTTCTCAAACCGGGCATTGGCAAATATCTGCGGCAACAACACTTCGCGCGCCATGAAGCCCTGCGTGGTCAAAAGACCGCAAATCGCCGAAATACCGACAACCCAGCCAAGCCCGTCAAACAATGTAAAACCGATCAGGCCGAGCACGCAAACAACCGCACGCCCGATCTGACTAAGCTGCATTAACCGAAGCGGCGAATAACGATCTGAAAGAACTCCGCACACGGGATAAAACAGAACACGCGGCAGTGTTTCGGCCGCATAAGCCAAACCGGAAAGCGAGACACTTTGGGTGGTTTGATAAACCACCAGCGGCACGACGAACAAAAGAAACTGATCGGCAAGCCTTGCGGCAAACATGGACGTGAAGAACAGACTGGCAGGCTTTCGGATATCAAATCGCACCGCGAAGCATCCTTTTGAAATCAGTGCAAAAAGTCTGACGCCACCCTGCGTTGATTACACTGCCTCTAAAAGGCGCAATGTTGCATGGCTGCCGCGCAACTTTGGGTAGTGACTTTCATATACCCCCTGCGCGGACAGAGTCCTTGGGCGCAAATATGCTTGCCCTGTCGCACATTTCAAATTAAACACAGCAAAGAGTGTTGATAATTATTCGACTACAAAATTTTGTGTAAAAATTGAAATCACACTTGCGTTGCGGGACATTCCGTATTACCCATCAAAGCCAAGTGAAATACTTTTATAAACACAATATTTTGTGTTGATTTACCGTCAGGAAAGAGAATGCAGCCTAATCTGACCCATCTCCGCCAGCTTGAGGCAGAGAGTATCCACATCATCCGCGAGGTGGCGGCATCCTTTGAACGGCCGGTGATGCTTTATTCCATCGGCAAGGATTCATCGGTTCTGCTGCATCTGGCGCGCAAGGCCTTTTATCCGGCCCCGCCGCCCTTCCCGTTGATGCATGTCGATACCACCTGGAAATTCCGCGAAATGATCGAGTTTCGCGACCGGATGGCCGCTGAATACGGCTTTGACCTGATTGTTCATATCAATCAGGACGGCGTTGAGCAGGGCATTGGTCCGTTCACCCATGGCTCAAGCTTGCATACCGATGTCATGAAGACGGAATCGCTGAAACAGGCGCTGAACAAATACAAGTTCGATGCAGCCTTTGGCGGTGCGCGTCGTGACGAGGAAAAGGCGCGTGCCAAGGAACGTGTATTTTCCTTCCGGACCGAGACCCATCGCTGGGATCCGAAAAACCAGCGTCCGGAATTGTGGGATATCTATAACGCCCGGATCAACAAGGGTGAAAGCATCCGTGCTTTCCCGATCTCCAACTGGACCGAGCTTGATATCTGGCAATACATCTATCTTGAGCAGATCCCGATTGTGCCGCTTTATTATTCCGCCAAACGTCCGGTGGTCGAACGTGACGGCATGCTGATTATGGTCGATGATGACCGCATGCCGCTTAATCCGGGTGAAACACCTGAAATGAAATCGGTGCGGTTCAGAACCCTTGGCTGCTATCCGCTGACCGGGGCTGTTGAGTCCGAGGCGGCCACCCTTCCCGACATTATCCAGGAAATGCTTCTGACCCGTTCAAGCGAACGTCAGGGCCGCATGATTGACCACGACCAGGCCGGGTCGATGGAGAAGAAGAAGCAGGAAGGTTATTTCTGATGTCACATAAATCCGACCTGATTGCTGATGATATCTTGGGCTACCTCAAGGCCCAGGAAGAAAAAAGCCTTCTGCGTTTCATTACGTGTGGCAGCGTGGATGATGGTAAATCGACCCTGATCGGCCGTCTGCTTTGGGATTCCAAACTGATCTTTGAAGATCAGCTGGCTGCCCTTGAATCAGACAGCCGCAAAGTCGGCACCCAGGGCGGCGAGATTGATTTCGCCTTGCTGCTCGATGGTCTGCAGGCTGAACGCGAACAGGGCATCACCATTGATGTTGCCTATCGCTTCTTCTCGACCGACAAGCGCAAATTCATCGTCGCCGACACGCCAGGTCACGAACAATACACGCGCAACATGGCAACCGGCGCCTCGACCGCCGATGTAGCCGTCATCCTGATTGACGCACGTAAGGGCATTTTGACCCAGACCCGCCGTCACAGCTTCATCACGTCGCTTCTGGGGATCAAGCATGTGGTGCTGGCGGTCAACAAGATGGACCTGATCGACTATGACCAGTCAAAATTCGATCAGATCGTTGCCGAGTACAATGAATTCGCCAAGCAGCTGAACTATAGCTCGATCACCGCGATCCCGCTTTCGGCACTTCGTGGCGATAACATGATTGAGCCGAGTGCCAATACGCCCTGGTATTCCGGCCCGACGCTTCTGGCCCATCTTGAAGATGTGCAGGTCGAACAGGACGCGATTGAAAAGCCGTTCCGTCTTCCGGTGCAGTGGGTCAACCGCCCGAACCTTGATTTCCGTGGCTTTTCCGGCACGATTTCGTCTGGCCGCATCAAACCGGGTGACGAGATCGTCGTGACCGCATCGGGTCAGACCAGCAAGGTCAAGGAGATCGTCACCTTTGATGGTAATCTTGACGAAGCGATTGCCGGTCAGGCGATCACACTGACCCTTGAAGATGAAATCGACATTTCGCGTGGCGACGTTCTGGCCGAAGCAAAAGCAAAGCCGGACTTCGCCGATCAGTTCGAAGCCCGCATCATCTGGATGCATGAAGATCATCTTCTGCCCGGTCGCCCCTATCTGATCAAGATGGGCGCACAGATCGCCAACGCGCAGATCAGCGCGCTAAAATACAAGGTCAATGTCAACACGCTTGAACATGTGGCCGGCAAGACGCTTGAACTCAATGAAGTCGGCATTGCCAACATTTCGGCTGACAAGGCGCTTGCATTCGATCCTTATGACAAAAACCGTCATTCGGGCCGCTTCATCATCATTGACCGCTTTACCAACGCAACCGTTGGGGCGGGCATGGTCAACCATTCCCTGCGCCGTGCGACCAACATCAAATGGCAGGAAATGGACATCAACAAGGGGGCGCGTGCCTATCAGAAAGGCCAGAAATCGGCCATTCTGTGGTTCACCGGCCTGTCGGGTGCGGGCAAATCGACCGTTGCCAACCTGGTTGAGAAAAAGCTCCATGCCCTTGGCAAGCACACCTACACCCTTGATGGCGACAATGTGCGTCATGGCCTGAACAAGGATCTTGGCTTTACCGATGCCGACCGTGTGGAAAACATCCGCCGTGTGGGTGAAACGGCCAAGCTGTTTGTTGATGCCGGCGTAATCACGCTGGTCTCCTTCATCTCGCCGTTCAAAAGCGAACGTCAACTGGCGCGCAGCCTTGTCGAGGAAGGTGAATTCATCGAAGTCTTCATCGACACCCCGCTTGAGGTTTGCGAGCAGCGCGATGTGAAGGGGCTTTATAAAAAGGCCCGTGCCGGCGAGATCGCCAACTTCACCGGGATCGACAGCCCCTATGAGCGGCCGGAAAATGCCGAGATCGTGGTCAGCACCGCCGATCAGAGTGCCGAAGAAGCCGCCGAGATCATCGTCTCCAAGCTTGAAGAGTTCGGTGTTCTGGGGACCTGGTTCCCGGAAATCTGACCCGGCATCAAACTGACATTCAAGAAAACCCGGCAGGATCACCTGCCGGGTTTTCTGTTACCCGAAGACTGCGAAATCCCCGGGTAGGGGCATGGACGCGAGAAGCTTTGCCGATTGCATGTAATGGGGTACTCAATCGGTTTGGCTGAGGCTGCCCCTATTAGCGTGCGCGTTTGACCTCCGGCGTCGTATCATAGGTAATCCACGGTCGACCGGTGTGATCGACGGTCAGGTGGCTGATGTCGATATTGTTGACGGTGTCAAAACTCTGATTGGCGCTGTTCCATTTCGCCAGATCGTTATTGATGCGGATATAGACCGAACCATCGGCACCGACACTAATCGCCTGCGCTTCCTGACCGCTGCGCGGACGCAGGACAAAGTTCCGGCCATCCCACTGACGCACGTTATCGTTGCTATCAATGATCCAGATATCCTGTGCGCGACCAACGGCAACCTTGCTGATATTCACATCCGTCTGAATTTGGCGGAAGGTCAGGGAATTGGACGGCTTGCGATAAAGCCGGTTATTGCCGCTGGTAAAGCTGCACACGACATATAGCGTGTCATCTGGTGCAATGCCGAGATCCTCGATCGTGTTGCACGGATCATCATATTCGCGCAAAGATCCATCGAAATCGCGAAACAGCCCGACCACGGTCGTTTGCCCCGTCTCATTGACGTCAGCCCAGATGCCCCCTTCTGAGTCGACGACAAACCCGTCAATCTCATAGGAATTCGCCCCCAGTTGGGTCGACTTTGAGACAAAGGTCCGGCGACGCTCGTCATAGGTGGTGAATTTTCGATCCTGAAGACTATAGACATAGACAAGCTCGTCATTGCCTGCCTCGATCCAGGCTTCGCCGGTTGCAATATCGCCGTTATCAAGCGTGTCAAAGCGCATATTCTTGGAAAAGGTAATCGCAGACGGGCTGTCTGAAACCGGACTTTCGCTGGCGCCGCTACCGACCGTATCGCCGCTGCTGCGCGCAGCGATCATGCGATCTGCACTTTCATCCCGCTCGAAATAGGATGACGCATAAACGCTGCCGTTGATCGCAACAAACCACGGCAGACCATTCGGGCCACTGGCCACATCACGCGGTTCCTGCCCCAGAGTGGTTACCACCTCGAACGTTGCCCCGTCTTCTGCCAGACGCATCAAACGGCCCTGCTCGGACACAATCCAGACCCGGCCATCGGGACCGATGGAAATATCGCGCGCCTTTTGCGGCAAAAGCTTGCAGGGAAAGTCATCGCAACGCTGAACAAACCCGTCAGCATTGATCACCCAAACAACACCATCGGGCGATACGGCCACATCAATCCCCGAACCCTGTATCCGGTTAAACCGTTTGCTGCTTTCATCAAATTCAAACAGCGTCCCGGACGCATCAGAAATCACAACGGTCCCGTCTGATCCGATCGCGATGTTTGAGGCAGTTGCATCACGCACCTGTTCCCATTCGACACCGGTATTGAAAAACACCCGGCCCAGATTGGAAATCCCCCACGGCACACCTTCGGGACTCACTGCAATCCGCACAAGCGAGCCCGGGAAACTTTCGAAATCGCGGCGACTATTGGACCAACGCAGCACATTGCCATCTACATCAAGGGCAAAGATGCTGCCATCCTTGCCAATCGCAATGCGGTCAGCCGATTTGTTGGTGTCAAAGAACGTGACCGGATCATTGGCCGTGATGGATGCCTGATCGACCACACTCCCGCGGTCTTCGCTCGGCCTGCTGTCTTCAACCACCGCGGTTTGCGGCGCAACGGTCGGAGCAACAATTGATTGCGCGGACTGTACCGGGGCGGATGGGGTATCTACCGCAATCCCCTCGGCCGTGATCGAACGGGCATTCGCCGATCTGGCCTGCTGGTTTTGGGTTTGGGTTTGGTCGCCTGTCGATGAAACAGGCTTGTTGGTATAAAGATCGCCATCACCCTGAACGGCCCAGACGGCACTGTCCGGCGCGATCACAAGGCTGACCACGTCATTGATCCCGGCAAGTTTGCTCCAGACTTTCTGGCTGTCATTTAGCAGACGAATGTCACCTTCTGGGGTGGCGATCCCGACCTGCCCGGTGCCACCGGCGGCAATATCGCGCGCGCGGCCACTCCATGCCTGCCAGTTTTCACCATCAAAGGATTGTACCGTGCCATCAGGCGCAATGGCCCAAAGCATCCCGTCATAATCAAGGGAAAGGCGCACCGCCCTGCCCGAAACCGGTCGCCATTCACTACGCAGATCGTACCATTTGAAAATCGTGCCATCACTTTTGGCTATATAGACATTGCCAAGGGTATCGGCCGCGACATCGACAACGTCTTCTGCGCGGTTTTCCCACCACAGACCGTTATAGCGAAACACAGTCCCGCCGCCAGAAACCGCCCATGGCCGATTGCCTTCGGCCGCAGTGATGCGCTGCATTTTTCCCGACATCGGTCGCCAGCGAATTTCAACAAGATCCCACCGCCAGACCGTTCCATCACGACCGACCGCATAGGCCTGACCATCTGCATTCATGGCGAGATCAGCAACCGATCCCGAAAGGGCCGTCCACGGGGCGGCCGGGGCCGTTGATGTTTCCTGAGCCGCAAGCGGCAGCGTATCTGTCACGCCGAGATTGATCGCGAACGTGGCAAGCCCGATCAGGGCAAGCATCAGCTTTTTCAAACGCAATGTTCCTTCCAGCTAAGACCGTTTCACTGCATCAAGATGCGGGACTGAACCATGGCGATGTTGTCTTGAACGGTTTCATCTTCGTGCCAGGACACAAGATCGACGTCGCCAGAACGGAACTCTTCGAAGAATTCCTGACCCTGGATTTTATCGAGGATCTCGTTAAAGGCCGGACGCGGAGTAAACCAGTCCTTGTGACGGCGATGAAGGCGTTCAAGATCCTGTTCAAGCGGAGAAAGCTGCTCAAGCACAGCTTCCCGGCTTTCTTCGGATTGGCGGGCAAATTGCGGGCGACGCGGTGTTAGCAGGATCAGAACAGATCGCTCGAACTCACGTTCGGTCCGCTGCGAAAACAGCATGTTAAGCCCGGGAATATCCATCAGCAACGGCACACCATCGACGGACTTCGATGTTTCACGTTCGCTTAGGCCCCCCAGAATAAGCGTTTCGTCAAACCGCATGGTCACCGTCGAATTGACGTTGGTCTTGGTGGTGTCGAGACGGAATTCAAAGACAACCGAGTTTGACGGGTCGGTCAAAAAGGTACGCTCTGCCACGACATGCAAACGCAGCATATCGTCAGGCAAGATTTCGGGCGTGATCGCCAGTTTGACGCCGACTTCCTTTTGCACCGAGACACTGTCACCATTGCCACCGGAAACCGCCGCAGCCAGAATTTCCGTACCCGAAAAGAATTCGGATGTCTGACCGGTCTGCGCGACAAGGCTTGGCTTTGCCAGCACCTGATTGTCGGCATCCGCAGAGTTCGCGATATTCAGCGAATAGGTCACCGCCGGAATGGAAATCAAGCGCGTGATGGTTTGGGTGCTCTGCTCATAACCATTATCCAGATAGTCCTTGACCCGGTTCGACCCAATCGAATAGCCCGGCGTCCCCGAAAGCGGATCACCAAATTGCAGTTGCAATCCATTCAGCAAATTGACCCCGCGCGAATTACGCACGTCTTCCTGTGTCCCGATCAGGACTACATCGACCACCACCATGGATGTGTCGCTAAACGATCCGCCAGTCGCACCAACATCAACCGTCGGCAACTGTGATGTCGCCCCACCATAGGCTGATCCGCCGTAAGCCGACCCACCATAGGCCGAACCGGAACTTCCGTAAGACGGCTGGGAGGACTGGGACTGGATCGCATAAGGATCGGAGCTCTGAAACTGCGCCAGGAGAACCTGGGCGTCAGTATCATAAAAACTGTCCCAGCCAGAGACACGCCGCTCAAGCATTCTGACCTTGTAGGGGTCATCGACAGAAGCCCGATAACTATCAAGATAGTCACGCGCTGCCGCATCATTCATCGCCGCCAGACTGACCGTCATCGCCTTGACCACGTTGGGGTCCGTCGCCTTTTCCGGCGCAATGTCGATCAGGCGCTTAAGCGCCCCTTCGGCGGTTTCCGGATCATGGGCGTAATAGGATGCTGCCGCCAGATTATAAAGCACATGGGCGTCATCGCCGTAATGCTGGGCAACAGCGGCGAATTCAAGCTGTGCCAGCCCATAGCGGCGCTGATCCATATAAAGATGGCCGAGCTGATACTGGGCAACCAGATTACCCGGATCAAACTGAAGAGCCTGTTTGTAGCCCTGTTCCGCCAGCTCGAATTTGGATGCATCTCCGGACTTGCCCATCACGTGATAGACAAAGCCATTGAGGAACTGCAGATCCGAATTGGTGATATCCATCTTGAGCGCCACATTCACAAGCCGCGACGCTTCATCAAATTCGTTTGATTTCAATTTCCCGATGGTGGCGTTGACCAGTTCATGAATGACACTGGTGTTGCGCATTGCCGAAACTTCAAATGTTTCCCCTTGCGCATCCGATACCGGGTTCGAGGCAGAAAATCCCGTTTCCCCAAGCGTTTGGCAGCCTGTGAGCATCATCATGATCGGCAAGGCAGCACCAGAGAGACGAAGGTTTTTAATTGAAATCATGTCCGTAAAGCCTTTGGGGACCAATCATCGCCAAAACAAAGCGATGCATCCCGTCATTTCAAAACAGTGGTTTTCCGCGTGGGAAAAGAAAGGAAACAAGGAAGAAAGGGGGCAACGCCAAAACGTGCCCCCTTTTTCAGATCAGGGTTTAGCGCCAATGCGACGCTTTACCTGCTTTCGTGATACGCCAAAGCTGGTTTCCACCCGCAGCAACCCGGGCAGCATCGCCGTTATTGCCCTTCGCCGCCCAGTTTTTGGTGTCAGCCTGATAGGCATAGACTTTGCCATCCGTACCAACGACGTAGCTCAAACCGGACTGGAAGACGGCAACGTCCGTTGCGGCACCGCTCATGCGTTGCCATCTGTTGTCATCAAGCATCCAGATTTCCTTGTTGGCATTGACGGCCCAGACCTGATTGTCGCTTGCCACATCAAGGCTGGTCGCCTGTCCGGACTGGCGCATCCAGCGGTTGCTGATAAGGCGATAAATCGTCCCTTTATCATCAAGCATCCAGATGTTGCCATCGGCAGCAGCGATGTCGACTGCATTTGTGCTCTGGATGACGTTGATGCGATAGGGCGGACTGTTGCCATAGGCATAGAAGGTCTGCCCCTCATCATTGATGCCCCAAAGAACATTGCCGGCAACGGCAATACGTTTGGCCGCCAGACCAGAGATGTGCTCGAACTTTTCGGTCTGGTCGTTGAACATCATGACCCGGGAAGCTTCATCTGCCTCTGCAACATCACGGAATGTGATTAAGCCACCATCTACAGTCTGATGACGGTTAAGCAACAAGTCAGAAAGAATGAAAACCGAACCATCCGACGAAATTGCGATATCCCGCGCCGTCTGGTTGTAGTCGACCCATTTCGTCCCCATCACAGTCGGGGATGCCTTGGCAACATCCTTCATCAGGGACGCCCACTGCACCTGGTTCGGCTTGATCTGTTCCTGGGTCATCAGCGCCCAGTTCGTAACCAGCTCATTCTTGGTAGTTGGACGTTGCAACATCAAAGCCAGATTGACCGGGCGTTTGGCGATTTCCTGCGCATCATGAACAAGAGCTTCCTGCTTGATCATTTCACCGGTGTTTTCGGCAGCAATACTTGTCACAATCGCAGCGACCGTGACGGCAATGAAGGGAAGCGCAAAGCTTTTGGACATTATGCCAACATACCCGGTTACCTTTTTGAAGGCATAAGGCAATATCTGTTTGGCAAGACCTGCAGCTGCGCTCTTGAAGCCGGAAGAAACGGACTCCACACCTATCAAGGATGCATAGCCAAGAGTGATCACGGCGCTCGGTGCCAAATGCATTGATGAACTGACGAGTGTTTCAACCGATGGCGGCTTGTAGCCTACGTCATAAAGACGCGCCATGTTTGTGCGCATGTTGTTGGCACCTGCGCGCAGCTCCACACCACGCTTCCAGCTATCCCACGAACGGCTCATTTCCGTTGCGGTCAGTTGGCGGGTTTGCTGAATATAAACCGCAAAATATCCAAGGAAATCGCGTTCGTAGTTGGTTTTGGGCCCCTTGGTGATAATGTTTACAATCCGTTCATAGACCGCGACAAGAAGGGCTGGCGAGTCTTCGGGCGTTTCGCGGATGACCTGCATGGCTTCGGTGAAGTAGGATTCATCGGTGATTTTCTGCGCTTCCATATAGCGACGGATCACGCTTTCAACTGCATTCGGCGTGCTCAGAACATCTGCTGCGATCTCCATGCCGCCGGGGATTGCGAACAGACCATTGGTCGTACGTGGTGTACCTTCCCAGCGCATGGTCAAGAATTCGCAAGCATCGTTTGCTTTGACATGGCCTGCGGTACGCACGGAACCTTCCGGGCAGGTCCAGCAAGTCCCGCCATCAATGAAGTCGAAATGCTCGCCCGGGTTACAGGTCAGCGCGGCTTCCTTATTGGCAGCTGTCAGAAGTTCGTTACGAACACATGCTTTCGGATGGGTAACCGCTTCCCAGGTACGGATGGAGTTTTCCGGGCAGCTATAGCAACCGCCATTCGGATCGGCGAAGGTGCCGCTTGGGCAAACCGACCCCAAAAATTCTGCAGAACGCGCGGTTGCGAATACTTTGCCACACGCATCCCAGGCATCAACCGACGACATGGTACGGCTGTAGCCTGACGGGCATTTCCAGCATTCGCCGCCATTGCGCGGATCGTTAACACTGCCCGCAGGGCAGGTATTGTGGGATGAAACACGGCTTGCAGAAAGAAACTGCGGCGGGTTTACTGCCTTGGAGCAAGCGACATGGGAATCAACCGCATTGGCCGTACGGTTAAAGCCCGACGGACAAGTGAAGCAGGCCCAAAGTCCGACATCGAAAAATGAGCCGGGCGGACATTCACCTTTGGCCTGACCGATCTTTGTTGCCTTTTCAAACCCGCAAGGCTCCAGAAGCTTTCCGGTGAAAAGATCAGCCGCGCCACATTTCGCGTTACTGGTGATTGCACCGCGTTGCGTTTGATAGTTTTGGGCCTGGGCCGTATTGATATGCGAAAAGAATAGCAGTGCGAAGATACCGGCCAGGAAAAGACCTGTGTATCGCTTCGACTGCCAGACCAGATAAGCCATTGCTCGTTCCTTACCACTGCAGTTCGTCAATAGCAGCCGCTCGGGAACGGTTCATAAGAGACCGATTTAAAAGATTTTTCAGCGCCTGCCATGACGTGCTTTAGGTAATGACCGCCCGTCAGACAATCGCCGATTTACGTGACGTTTCTTTTTTGTCGTGAAGTGGATAGCGGTGTCCGAAGATGGATATTCCCACCTAACCCTGACGTGCAGTTTCCGTCGGGCGCTCGCCAAATTCTTGTGCATATTCCTGTGCGAAACGCCCCATATGCGCAAACCCCCATCGCCGGGCAATGGTCGCAATAGGCACCGTGCCATCACTCGACATCAGGTCATTACGGACAAGCTGCAGGCGAACCTTGCGGATATATTGTCGCGGCGTCAGGCCAAAGGCATCAACGAACCCACGCTGCAAGGTCCGGTAGCTACAGCCCGCAGTTTCCGACAGTGAAACCATATCAAGGGTCTCGGACGGGTTGGCATGGATGTATTCCTGCGCACGTTTGACATAACGCGGGACAACACGCGAAACCCCCTGCCCCGTCAGAAGGTCCTGCACGTTGCTTTTCAACTGGGTCAGGATCTGGGTCAGCAACAGGTCACGGGCTTGCGAGTTCACCAGCGTATTGTTTTGATCCATCAATCCGTGATTAAGCGAATTGGCCAGAAAGTCCATATATTGCGCGATCAGCTGACCGCCCGGGGTCGTAAAATCCGCGACCGGATCAAACTCGACCGGGAAAAGCCCCAGATGATCGCCGCCAAGGCTTTTGGCATGTTCGCGGATCCGCGTTTTGGAAAAAGGCAGGACATAGGAATAAAACTGTTCCTGATAGGCGGTTGCCTCGATCCCCAGATCGCGCATCATCCCCTGCCCGGTTGTCAGTTCCCACGTCCGGCCAAGATGGGTGATTTCACCCCAGCCTTCTGTCGGGACAAACAGCACCATCGTGTCATTGCTTTCCCCGGCGGACTGCCAATCAACACGGGCGGTCCCAAAGGTGCCATGCAAAAATGGCTGATCCCCGATCATGGCAAGCGCCATATCGGCATCAATCTCGTCACCCTTTCGATTGATCCTGAGTTGCACCGGGGAGGAAAAATCGGAAACAACGTCCTGTAATTCGGCCAGATCCTTCGACCGAATTACAGTAAACTTTGAATGCAATGCCATACGCTGTGCCATGCTCCTAGCAAGCGATCACAAACGATCTAAACCATTGATTTAGGCCATCTCTCCCTGTCTATACAATAAGATAGAACCGGCAAGCCCGCAACAAGAACAGCAGCCCACCCCACCAGAACGTCCGATCCGGGACGAATTGGTTCTTTTCCCGTGGCTTGACGATCCGGCAAAACGCCCTCAAAGCTCCTGTCTTTACCGCGAAAGACAGCAAACCTTACCTTTCTTCGGATTACTAAATTGGCCCGGTTATATTTGCAAAACTGGCTCTAGAATACAGAACCAATTCCGGTCACCCTGTCGACCAAACATCGTATTAACAGGAAGCCCGCCCATGACCACGCCCCACAAAGACCAATTTGGCAAACCCGTCGGCCACCCGGTTGAAAATTGGACCGGATGTGCCTTCCCACCGCGCAGCGACATGACCGGCTCCCACGTCATCGTACGCCCGCTTGATGTTGCACGCGATGCACAGCAGCTTTTTGACGCCAACAGCAAGGCATCCGACGGGTCACGCTTTACCTATCTTCCGACCGGGCCGTTCACGGATTTCGATGCTTACAAGGCATGGCTTGAAAGCATGACTGCCAGCGATGACCCGATGCTTCACGCTATCATCGACAAGGCCACCAACACAGCCGTTGGCGTTGCTGCCTTCATGCGGATTGATCAAAAAAATGGCGTGGTGGAAGTCGGCAATATCAACTATGCCCCGGCTCTATCGCAGACCATTGGCGGGACAGAGGCGACGTATCTGATGATGAAGCGGGCCTTTGATGAGCTGGGTTATCGCCGTTATGAATGGAAATGCGACGATCAGAATGCCCCGTCGCGCGCAGCTGCGGCCCGCTATGGCTTTACCTATGAAGGTACGTTTCGCAATCATTTGGTCTATAAGGGACGCAACCGCGACACCGCATGGTTTTCCATCACATCTGAAGAATGGCCCGCCATCCGTGCTGCGTTTGAAGCCTGGCTCGCCCCGGACAACTTTGATGATGCAGGCCAGCAGCGCAAACGCCTTGAAGACCTGCGCCCCTGATCATTCGTCATAACCGGCTGATCAAGGGCAGGTCGGCAACAAACAAAGTGGTGATTTTCATTTGATTGGGGTTCGGCTTATAGTCGCCATCTCAACATGTTAAATGGATCCGCCCAATGTTTGATGCCCGCCTGCGCCCGCTGATTGATGTGCCATTAAATGCGATTGCGCGAACACTTTCGGGCACGGGCATTACGCCCAACATGATCACGGGTGTCGGCTTTTTCCTTGGTCTCCTCGCCGCTGCCTGCCTTGTGCTCAAACTAGATTACGCGGCCCTTGCCCTGATCCTGGCGTCACGGTTGATGGATGGGCTTGATGGGGCGGTTGCGCGGCATGCCGTGCCCCGATCACGCCATCCGGGTGCGAAAAGTCAGGAGAGCGATCTGGGCGGTTATTACGATATCGTCTCGGACTTTCTGTTTTATTCGGGCATCATTCTGGCCTTTGCTATCGGGCGACCGGAACATGCGCTTATGGCGGCATTTCTGATTTTCTGTTTTGTCGGCACGGGGTCGAGTTTTCTGGCCTATGCCATTATTGCCGCCAAACTGGGCCGCAGTGACAATGACGCCCAAGGCAAGAAAAGCTTCTATTACCTGACCGGCATTACCGAAGGCAGCGAGACCATACTGGTCTTATGTCTCATTTGCATTTTCCCGGCCTTGTTTGACAATATCGCTGCGATTTTCGGAGCTTTATGCCTGCTGACCACCGCAGGCCGGGTGCTGCAGGCCAGACGCGACTTTGGTTAATCGTGCAAAGATCACGAAATCAACCGCTTGAAACGCGTACAAAAAACAGCCATATCGAAATCGTCGAAAAATCCTGTACATACGGACAGGTTAGAATAATACAAACGTCGATGGGCCATGATTTCTGGCCACACGAGAAAGCTGCAAGGAATATCATGCGGTCCATCAGGTTTTTATGTGCTGTCTTTGTCGGATGCTTTTTGCTGGCTGCCTGTGAAGAAACAGGCCCGATCAAGATAGGCTTTATCGCCGGATTGTCCGGCCCCGGATCGGATGCAGGGACCGATGCACTTGAGGCCCTGAAACTCGCCGCCCAGCAGGTCAATACCGAGGGCGGCATCAATGGCCGCATGGTCGAAATCATTCCCCGTGATGATCTGAAAACCCCAGAAACCGCCCAGAACCATGTCCGCGAACTCAAGCGCCTTGGCGTTGATGCCATCGTCGGGCCGATCATTAGCTCGATCGGTATGGCAATGCTGCCGGTGATTAACGAGCTTGGCGTTGTCACCATCTCGCCAACCATATCGGCGGCTGACTTTGCCGGCTTTCGTGACAACCTGTTTCGCATGAATACCACGACGCGTGAAAACGCACGCGCCTATGCAAGGCGCTATATCGATCTTGGACTTACCCGCGTTGCACTTGCCCTTGATGGTCAGAATCAGGCCTTTACCGACAGCTGGTATCGCGAGTTTCTTCTGGAATTTGATGCGCTGGACGGGTTGGTCATTTCCAAAATCTGGATCAATGTTAACAACGTTACCCATGCCGATGCAGCCGACCAGCTCCTTGCCGATGATCCTGACGCAATTGTCCTGATCACCAACAGCGGAGATGGTGCCTCCATGGCGCATGAAATCCGCAAATTGTCGCCTGATGTCCCGCTGGCAGCAGCCGAATGGGCAGGATCACAGGCCCTGATCGAACTGGGCGGTACGGCGGTCGAAGGCATGGAACTTGTGCAGGCCTATGATCGCTATGACACCAACCCGCGTTTCCAGCAATTCATCAAGGATTACAGTGCGATGTTTGCCCATCAGCCGGGCTATACCGCTGTTCTGACCTATGATGCGGCCACGGTTCTGTTTGCCGCCATGCGCGCCAAACATCCGGAACAATCCCTGGCCGACGCCCTGACAAACCTGCCCCCGCAACAGGGGCTGCATCAGGAACTGGTGTTTGATGCCTTTGGCGATGGCAACCGGGCGATCTATTTCGTGGCCATTCGGGACGGCAAGTTCATCCGGGTCAACTGATCCGACGGGTTCGCCATATCCCAAAAACAAAAGCCCTGCTTGTGCAGGGCTTTTTCATGTCTTGATTGATCGCGGGCATGCCCGGATCGAAATCGATCCTAGTGATCGCTTTCCTCAAGGAAAGGATCGCCAAGGCCGGTATCATATTCCATGCCTTCCTTGGTCAGGACGATAGCGGCCGGATAGCCTTCCTTGACCAGACCTTTGCGAGTCAGCGCAACCCAGACGGCCGGGTTTTCAAAACCGCTGGCATCACGAGCCGCCACGGTGAACTTGCCGA
Source organism: Thalassospira sp. (assembly GCF_002709775.1). GTDB lineage: Bacteria > Pseudomonadota > Alphaproteobacteria > Rhodospirillales > Thalassospiraceae > Thalassospira. Next base: position 11,208 of record NZ_PAQR01000017.1, on the reverse strand, counting down.
CATGAACATGGTCGCCATGGGCATGCGGAACGCGCAGAAGCGTTGCTTCGCCGGTTGCCTCATCGATCTTCCCGGAATTGGGGTCCTTGGCAATCACCTGTGCCAGCACAAGGGTGCGCAGCTGCAGCTTGTTGAGTTTCAGCGGATTTTTGCGAACGAATGCCATGATCGATGAGCCCTTAGTTTGAAGGTGTGATTTGCAAGCACATATCTGTTACTTGGCGCGATGATGCAAGTGCTGATTTGGGCATAACCCATCCGGCCTAGCCGCCAGCCAGCATCTTGCGCAGCTTGCGATCGCGTTTCAGATGCCATTCCCGGCTCATTGCCTGCCCGAAGGTGCGGAAGCGTTCGACATAAACCAGCTCCCACTGCCGCCCGCGCGTCGTCTTGGCACCCTTGCCACTATTGTGCGTGGCAAGCCTCGCCTCAACATCGGTCGACCAACCAACATAGGTTCGGGGCAGTTTGACCTTGCCCTGCCCCGGCACAAAATCCAGCTCGCGCAGCACATAAACAAAGGTGAATGACGCCATCTGCGAATTACCCGGTCTTTGATTGCGCGACCGAATTCGTTTCATACTGTGGCGAAAACGGCTGACTTTGAGAACCGGCGCGCAACGTACTTAATGTACGTGAGCACCGGAAGCGCAGAAGCCAGCCGTTTGCAGACCAGCATGGGACGAATTAGAGGGTGGAGTTGAAGGCACCGCCATCAAGCAGAACATTCTGCCCGACCATGAATTTCGCATGCTCGCTGCACATGAAGGCACAGGTTGCCCCGAAATCAAGCGGATCGCCAAAACGTCCGGTCGGAAGACCTGCCTGGGTTTTAGTGCGTGCTTCCTCAAGCGAGATGCCTTCGGCCTTTGATTTGTTGGTCATCAGCGCATTGATACGGTCCGTATCATGCTGGCCCGGCAGAAGGTTGTTCATGATCACGCCATCCTTGGCCACCTGGCGCGAGGTTCCCGCAACAAAACCGGTCAGACCGGCACGTGCCCCGTTCGAAAGACCCAGATGCGGGATCGGCGATTTCACAGAACCCGACGTGATGTTCACAATCCGACCCCACTGGCGCGAAATCATGCCCGGCAGAACCGCCGTTGCTAGCAGGATCGGGGTCAGCATGTTCGACTGAACCGCTGCTTCCCATTCCTTCTGACCCCAGTCGGACCAAACACCCGGGGGCGGACCACCGGCATTATTGACCAGAATGTCCGGCGCATCGACAGCGGCCAGAACCTTGTTACGGCCTTCTTCGGTGGTGATATCGCACGCGACCGTTGTGACATTCACGCCATAGGTATCGCGGATATATTCCGCCGTTTCAGCTAGCGGCCCTTCGGAGCGGGCATTCAGCACAAGGTCAACACCGGCTTCGGCCAGTTTGATCGCACAGCCACGGCCAAGCCCCTTGGACGACGCACACACAATGGCCTTGCGGCCCTTAATTCCAAGATCCAATGGATCCTCCCATGTTCAGGAATTCAGACAATGGCAGGAATTTAGCCCGCACGCCCAAAAGGGTCAAACGCACTTCCACAATTTCGAATTATTTCAAAACAGAATATTCCGGAACGGGCCCTTCAGCCAAACACCGCATCATGCGCGCTGACATAGGCGATCGCGGCCTTTGATACGTCACCCGCCGTCATGCCGGGCTTATAGATGCCAGATCCAAGGCCAAAGCCATCACAGCCTGCCTTGGCGTAGATGGCGAAATCATCCGGGCCGACACCGCCGACGGCGTAGACCGGCGTGCTTGGAGGCAAAACGGCGCGCATGGCCTTGATGCCCGCGGCCCCGATGATGCTGGCCGGGAAAATCTTGAGCCCGTCGGCGCCGGCCTTGATCGCGGCAAAGCATTCGGTCGGGGTCAGAACCCCGGGCCAGGAGCCCATGCCGAGCTCCTTGGTCTTCGCGATCACATCGATATCGCAATTGGGCGAAACAACAAACTCGCCCTTGGCGGCCTTGACGTCAGCAACGTCCTTGGTGGTCAGAACCGTGCCCGCCCCGATCATGGCGGCATCACCGACCGCGTCTTTCATCGCGGCAATGCTTTTAAGCGGCTCTGGCGAGTTTAGCGGCACCTCGATCATGGTGATCCCGGCATCGACCAGTGCACGTGCCATATCGGCGGCCTCATGCGGCTTTACACCCCGCAGGATCGCGATCAGGCGACGGCGCCCTTTGCCCGTCACCGGATCCGTAATCTGTTCTACAACATAGGATGTCATGGCTCAGTTTTCCTTCGATGTCGAAACAAGGGTCGCGTGTGCCCGCGCCAACCCTGAAAGTGTGATTGTCGCCCCGTCCTGCGGCGTGGCCTTGTGACCATGCACAGCCAAGGCCGCCTGATAAAGCGATGCCAGCTTGCCCGCCCCAATCAGGGCAATGTTTTCGCCCGGCTGCAACAGCCCCAGCACATCGGCGATTTCCGTGCCGATGACAGTCCCCGAAAGCACCGACGCGCCGGGTGCGACAGAGGCCCCGGCTGGCGCGACAAGTGCCCCGGCCCGCACACCAAACAAGCTATGCAAAAAGGCCGTCGGCTGAGCGCACGCCCCGCGCACCGCATCCGCGAACGCCGCATCATCCCAACCATCATCAACCGAGTGACGCAGGATGGAGTGTTGTGACAGCAGCGCAAAAACCTCGCCACTCATATAAGTCCGAAAGGCCGTGATCTTTCCATCGGCAATCCGCGCCCATTTCGAATGGGTGCCCGGCAAACAGACCCAGCCGGCAAACTCCGGATGGGCGGCCATGAAGCCCACCAGCTGGGTTTCCTCGCCCCGCATGACATCAGAGTCGCCCCGCTGACAAAGGCCCGGCAGGATAAAGACGGAAATGCGAGGGTCCCTCACATCCGGCTTCACAGCCCCTTTTGCCAAATCCGTAGGCCGGGCCGGCACATCACAATAGGGCGCTTCAAGCCAGCCTTGCTTCGCCCCGGCCATGCCGCAAATCACGACTGGCAGCCCGACGATATCCTTGGTAAGCCAACCGTCAATCAGCCCGACCAGAACGACCTCAAATGAAAGCTTCGGGTCGCCTGCAATCGCATTCATGCCAAGCGGGCTTTCGACAGAACCAAGGATGTTAGCGTTATCATCCATCGCCCAGACCCGCAGATTGGAGGTCCCCCAATCAACCGCAATCCATGACAGAGACGTTCCGTAATCCTGATTTAGCGCGCTCACCCTGCCCTCGAATTTTGGTGTTGGTTTTATTCCTCATACTATTGCGCGGACCCGCGGTCAATGCGCGCGGGTGACGTTCGCAACAATGGGACCTTAGGCGGGATGTTCTGCGCCTTGTACTTCTTCTTGCGCTTCCTCGGCCGCGCGGGCTTGCTCAAGCAGATCCTGATGCCCGGTCCAGCTTTGCGCTTCGATAAACACCTTGGAGACTTCCGGGATCGCCGCACGGATTTCGCTTTCCAAGCGGCTGACAACCGCTTCCACCTGCGGGGAGGTCACCCTGTCCTCGAAATCGACACTGACACAGACCATAAGGCTTTGCGGCCCGTGATGCAGGGTAATGATCTCATTCACCTTAAGGATGCCCGGAATGGCCGCAACCATGTCGGCAATCATTTTGCGGCTTTGGGCGTTGGCACTTTCGCCAATCAGAAGCCCCTTGCACTCAACCGCAAGCATGAAGGCCGTCACCGCCAGAATAAGCCCGATCATCACCGATGCCAGCCCGTCAAGTACCGGCATCTCAAGCAAATAGGCCGCTGCAATCCCCACACACGCAACCACAAGGCCCAGCAACGCTGCTGAATCCTCAAACAGGATGACAAACACCGTCGGGTCCTTGCTGCTGCGCACCGCCTTGACCAACGGCATATCGGGGTGCTGGGCGCGAAACGTCAGGTAGGCCGTGCGAAACGCCGCGCCCTCGAGCACAATCGCAATCGCCAGGATCGAAAACACAACGTGATAGGTCCGGACATCAAACCCGCCAAGGGTGGCCACTACATGCACATCAAGCGCATGCGGATGCAGAATCTTGTCCACCCCTTCCCAGATCGAAACGCCGGCGCCGAGCCCGAAAATCATCACCGCCACCAGAAACGACCAGAAATAGGTCTCCTTGCCATAGCCGAGCGGATGGCGTTCATCCGGCTCCCGGGTCGAAAGCCTGATCCCCAAAAGCAAAAGCCCCTGATTGCCGGTATCGACCAGCGAATGAATACCTTCTGACATCATCGCGGCAGAGCCGGTAATCGCCGCCCCGCCAAACTTCGCCACAGCAATCAACAGATTGGCCGCTGCTGCCATGTAAATGGCACCTTTTGAAGAATGAGACATGTCGGGATTTCCGCTTTCTGTGGGGCTGCATCAAGGCAGTGTGGTGGGCGCGCAACATCCGGGATCAGGAACACCCGGCGTAATCAATGTGAACTCGAACACAGTCTAACCGACTGATACCAAATGTCACGGCCCCAACCAACAGCGCCCGCAAACCAAGGCGCATGGCCCCACTCACATATTAATCGATAAAAACTATCGAAAACACATGAAATAACTATTTCCCCTATTATGCCCGCTGTTGTTAGCCTTCATACAGCGATGAGGGAAACCCGTCGCATCGGATTGAATGACCTGTGTCGCATTGCCATCTTTGAGTTGAGCATTACCTACAACATGAAACCTTAACGCATAATCACTGGTTTCATCTCGCTGGTTTTGGTTAAATCAATTCAGGGAGAAACAATGAAACGGGCGCAACCAAGCAAAGCGCCCCATCTACCGCGCGATCAACGCGATACGGGTCCAGGAGCTGTTTAAAACATCTCAGCCACGACGGAGAGAGAAAAAATGGACGGAAAACATACCGCAGGGAAATGTCCGGTAATGCATGGCGGCATGACCGAGACCGGCAAATCAGTAAGCGATTGGTGGCCGAAAACGCTTAATCTCGACATCCTTCATCAGCATGACACCAAGGTGAACCCCTATGGTGCAGACTTCAACTATGCTGAAGAATTCAAAAAGCTCGACCTCGAAGCCGTCAAGACCGACATCAAAAACCTCATGACCGACAGCCAGGAATGGTGGCCGGCCGACTGGGGCCATTATGGTGGCCTGATGATCCGTATGGCTTGGCACTCTGCCGGCTCCTACCGTCTGGCCGATGGCCGTGGTGGTGGCGGCAAGGGCAACCTGCGTTTCGCCCCGCTGAACTCCTGGCCCGATAACGCCAACCTTGATAAGGCCCGTCGTCTTCTCTGGCCGATCAAAAAGAAATACGGCAACAAGCTTTCCTGGGCTGACCTGATCATTCTGGCCGGCACCATGGCTTATGAATCCATGGGTCTTAAGGTCTTTGGTTTCGGTGGTGGCCGCGAAGATATCTGGCACCCGGAAAAGGACACCTATTGGGGTGCTGAAAAAGAATGGCTGGCACCTTCTGACAACCGTTATGACGATGTCTCCAAGCCCGAAACCATGGAAAACCCGCTGGCCGCTGTCCAGATGGGCCTGATCTATGTGAACCCGGAAGGTGTCAACGGCGTTTCCGACCCGCTCAAGACCGCAGCCCAGGTCCGTGAAACCTTCGCCCGTATGGCGATGAATGACGAAGAAACCGCAGCCCTGACCGTTGGTGGCCACACCGTTGGTAAAACCCACGGCAATGGCGATGCCTCCCTTCTTGAAGCCGAACCCGAAGCTGCCGACGTTTATGAGCAGGGCCTTGGCTGGATGAACCACACCAAGCGTGGCATTGGCCGCGATACCGTGACGTCTGGCATCGAAGGTGCCTGGACCGCCCACCCGACCAAGTGGGATAACGGCTATTGCGAACTTCTGCTGGGTTATGAGTGGGAGCTCAAGAAAAGCCCTGCCGGCGCGACCCAGTGGGAACCGGTCAACATCAAGGAAGAACACATGCCGGTTGACGTTGAAGACCCGTCGATCCGTCGCATGCCGATCATGACCGATGCCGACATGGCCATGAAGATGGACCCGACCTATCGCGCCATCATCGAGAAATTCAATAACGACTTTGAATACTTCTCCGATTGCTTTGCGCGTGCCTGGTTCAAACTGACCCACCGTGATATGGGCCCGAAGGCCTGCTATCTCGGCCCGGATGTGCCGGCAGAAGACCTGATCTGGCAGGACCCGATCCCGGCTGTTGATTACACGCTGAGCGATTCCGAGATCGCCGATCTCAAATCCAAGCTGCTCGGTCTTGGCCTGTCCTCGACCGATCTGATCAACACCGCTTGGGATAGTGCCCGTACCTTCCGTGGCTCTGACCGCCGTGGGGGTGCAAATGGCGCACGCATCCGTCTTGCCCCGCAGAAGGATTGGGAAGGCAACGAACCCGCACGTCTTGCCAAGGCTCTCAAAACCCTTGAGGACTTCCAGGCAGGCCTTGCCAAGAAAGTCTCGATTGCCGATCTCATCGTTCTGGCAGGTTCGGCTGCGGTTGAAAAGGCCGCCAAGGATGCCGGCATCAACATCACCGTCCCGTTCGCACCGGGCCGCGGTGACGCGACCGACGAGATGACCGATGCCGACAGCTTCGACGTGCTTGAACCGCTTGCTGACGGCTTCCGCAACTGGTCGAAAAAGGACTATGTCGTCTCACCGGAAGAAATGCTGCTCGACCGGGCACAGCTGATGGGCCTGACCGCCCATGAAATGACCTGCCTGATCGGTGGCATGCGCGCGCTCGGCACCAACCATGGCGGCACCAAACACGGTGTCTTCACCGACCGCGTTGGCGTTCTCTCGAACGACTTCTTCGTCAACCTGACCGACATGGCCTATAGCTGGAAACCGGCGGGCGACAACCTCTATAACATCGTTGATCGCAAGTCCGGCGAAACCAAATTCACCGCCACCCGCGTGGATCTGGTCTTCGGTTCCAACTCGATCCTGCGCGCCTATGCCGAAGTCTACGCCCAGGACGACAACCACGAGAAGTTCGTCAAGGACTTCGTCGCCGCTTGGACCAAAGTCATGAACGCCGATCGCTTTGATCTGGCGTGAGGGTTGATGGATTGATGTGATTTGGAGCTTTAGGGCTTCAAAATGAGAACACCCCCGGTCGTTAGGCCGGGGGTGTTTTTTTGGCAGTTGACGCCTTATCTCAGTAAAATTCAATTGTTTTAGAAGTCTACACCCACTAAACTTTAAGATGTAGCTTCAGAATAGGATATAAGTAAGTTGTTGAAACGCTGGTCGGTCGAGGGCTTCAAGTCAATCGGAGATAGGATAAACATTGATCTCTCCCCTCTTACGGTATTTGTGGGAGCAAATAGTAGTGGGAAGAGCACCATTCTCCAGAGTATTTTACTATTAAAACAAACGGTTCAGTATGCACCGACGAATAGGCCACTCACACTTAATGGACCGATCCTGAAACTGGGCCGGTTTGACGACGTTTTACACACTACCCTAAACAACAACCAAATAACATTTGGTTATTGTTTAGATCTCTCTCCAAAACCTAAAACTAAGTCCAGCTACAGTCTCGCATACAATTTGCGAAACACAGGAATAGAACTAGAATCATTTGACAAACTTACATTTGAAGCCGGCTTCTCTGTGGACGATCCGCTATCCGAGCTATCCCAACTGCAACCAAAGCTAAACTTTTCCAGCGTATCTCTCCAACCTCAAGCAGAGCAATACGCAGATATCATTGAAGTCGAGGATGGTTTCTTTGAGGAAGTATTCAAAGAACATCAGGCTGCAAACACGAGTGTAACCATCCACTCTGCCAGCGGGAAAAGCTATGGATCAGACGAAGACAACATAAATTTTGCAGACATCCCGGCTACTTCACGACACCAATATTCAGTTGGAAACCTAAGCAACGAGCTGGAGCAAGATATTATTGAAGGCCTTGCATCTCCCAAAATTGTAAGCGCCGATACAGTTCACTTCATGCCAAGTAAATTCACCGTAGAGTTTAACGCATCAATCACCGAAGCTAATATTATTGTGGATGACATCTGCACACTATCAACGTCACATAGGTCAAGATCAAGAGCACAACAAGCACAAATACCCGGAAAAATTGTTGCCGACATATTAAATTACTTGTCTCAACAAATTTCATTCGACGATTTATTCAACAGCCCAAATGCACCGCTTCGCGTGCAAATAGATGATCAACGAAAATTTACCAGCAGAGAGGTGGTAAAACTCATACTTGATCAATTCCTACCGGACGCTCCGAGAGGATTTGCAAGGTTCCAGCCAGCGCCACAATTTGGCAGCGTACTAAACAACAATAACGTCCCATATAGAAAGCTCCGAAGCGCACTTCAAGACTTAGCGCCAGCACTATTAAACATGCTAACTGAGGACAACATCAACAGGCTAGAGCACATTAGCAAACGGCCTAGTGTTTTGAGAGAAGCGGCCGCCTACTCAAACCGCTTCTTTGCCAGATCAATTAAGTATCTTGGCCCCTTAAGAGATGACCCCAAACCCCTGTATCCCCTTGAAGCTCTCGTAAACCCACTTGATATTGGATACCGTGGAGAACACACAGCTGCTGTTCTAGAGCTGAATCGAGATAGATTGGTTGAATACATCCGCCCCGAAGCAATTGAAAACGGCAAAATCCCCGAATTTACAGATTCGGATACCTTACACGACGCAGCCCAACGATGGCTTTCTTATCTAGGAGTTGCAGAAGATGTCTCCACATCGGACAAGGGAAAATTCGGGCATGAAATGCAGGTCAAGACAAAAGGGGTCAATAAGACCCACGACCTAACAAATGTTGGCGTTGGAGTAAGCCAAGTCCTTCCGATTATTATAATGTCACTCTTATCGGAAGATGGCTCCATTCTAATTTTTGAACAACCTGAGCTGCACCTTCATCCATTGGTGCAAGCTAGGCTATCTGACTTTTTCATTGCGATCTCCCTGCAAGGAAAACAGTGCATCATTGAGTCACATAGCGAGTATCTAATTAAGCGGCTAAGAAGACGTACGGCAGAATTCTCCGATGAGACACTAACCGACATTAGCAAAATCTACTTTGTCGAACGCAACAACGGTGTATCGTCTTACAAACCAATATCTCTAAATGCCTTTGGAAATGTCTCTGAATGGCCAAAAGATTTCTTTGACCAATCAGACAAAGAAACCGAACAAATAATAAAAGCCGCAACAATCAAAAAACTTAAGAACCGCAAAAAATGACGATAAATATTTCTATTGGACCCTCATTTTTTACGGAAGCATTTGAAAGCGACAACCCTATCATTAAAAGGAAATTTCTGTCTTTATATTTACAATTGTCGAGATTTTCTAATTTTGGAAATCACTTACGCACCTTAATCAATCCAGAAACCATCGACTACCTGTCTTCAACAGATAATTTTCCGTTTGCTCACCGACTAGAGAACCTTCTTGCGTCCATCGATGAGAACGACATTGTCAATGCGAATGATCTTTCATCAAGATTAACTTCCATAATTGAAAGATCTATTGATTACGATGCTATCGGAATCACTGATCTATTATGCAGCAATATTAATATTGATGGAAGCCCTCTCCAAGACTTAGCACCCGCGGCACAAGAGGCAGAAGAACGTTGTGTTACGGTATCAGCGTTACATGCATGTTCGTTGTTGAGAACAAAACATGAGGTTCTGTCATGCTTGCCATCAAGTAATTACCAAGTGAATGCTCATGGGCAAATACACGATATCGAACCAATTGAATGCCTAGAGACAGATATTAACACACCTTTCTCATTTGCTGGCACAATCAAAAATGTAAATTTAGAATGCCGAATTGAAGACTATATAAACGCTTGGGAGGTTTGGAAAACCTCAGAAACCCCTGAAGACTTAGAACTAGCAATTTATGTTAAAGCTTATGAAATCCTGAAGGCAACTGGAGAACAGAACCCAGACCTTAAAGTTTCTTCGTTTAAAATAGGAGACTATTTTTTAAACTCTTTATTAGATAACCAAGCCGCTAGAAGCGCCCGATTTTCTCACACAACATTAAATTCTACGGCTCGGTTGGTGGCAGGCATCGCTCTTGAGAACTGTAATGCTTTCAGAAAAGCAAGCGCTTCCACGGCGGCGCAACTTACTCGTCAGTCAGATGGGGCAAAGGCTTGGAGATACCATTTGACCAAAGGGCACGAAGCCTTGCGATTAATGTACTGGAGCTTACCTAACGGTAAAATCGAGCTCGCAAATGTAGGACCCAAAGCTGAATTACTGATACGGTGATGTTACGTGCCGCGCTTACACAGCTTATCACACTCAGGTATGTGCTGGTTTATAGAGCAACCAACAAATTTTCACCCTTAAGCTAGGACATCAACCGTTTAGGGAAAAACCAATTGGTATATCTCCGGGACCATTGGCAGGGAAAACACGCGCTATTGTTCGCGCTGTGCGTCAACCTGATCCTGATCCGGGCTCTGATCCTGTTTGCCGATCGCTATACGCTCCCGCCCTATATCCCTGATCGCATCCCGGCGCTGATCGCGACGATCGCGTTTATCCTTGTTTTTCATGGCATTGTTTTTGTCTGGCAGGTGGCTGGTGTGCTGCGCGCCACCCGCCATCAGGTGAGCATTCTTGCCAACATCTGGACCGTTGTGACCTATGGGGTGATCGGGCTGTGTCTGGCCTTTACCGTACTTAGCATCGCGGCCTCTTTCCGGGCCCTCGCCCCGGAGCGGTTTATACCGGTCAACCTGACCGAGCTTGAAGATGCCCGCGCCAGCCAGTATGCGCTGACGCTTAGCCCCGACAACACCCGCATTCACGTCACCGGCATCTTTGCCCTTGGTATGGCGCAGCGGCTGGCCGCCCTGCTTGACGAAAATCCGGGTGTGACCAGCATCGTCCTTAGCAGTGATGGCGGGCATGTCTATGAAGGGCGCGGTGTCGGCTTCCTGATCCGCGACCGGGGCTTGGACACCTATGTGTTTGCCGATTGCAGTTCCGCCTGCACAACCGCCTTTATCGGTGGCGCCAACCGCTATCTTGGCCCCGATGGACGGCTGGGCTTCCATCAATACAAGATCGATCTCGACTACCCCGTGCCGCTTTACGACATCAAGGGCCAGCAGGAAAAGGAAATCACCTTCTATCGCAGCCAGGGCATTGCCGAGCGCTTCCTCGAGCAAGTCTTCCTCGCCCCGCATACCGGGATCTGGTTCCCGGAGGCAGCGGAGCTGATAGAGGCGGGT